>CAJULR010000016.1 GCA_910587375.1 Candidatus Gastranaerophilales bacterium
TCTGAATTATATTTTTTAGCTGAATTGTATAGTTTTTCAAAGTAATCAAGGTCTACCCAATCATCGGAATCAACGAAACCTATGTATTCACCACTGGCGTGGTGAATTCCATTGTTTCGTGCGGCACCTTGTTTGAGGTTTTTTTGTTCAATTATTTTAATTCTTGAATCGTTTTTTGAGAACGTTTTCACTATTTCTTTTGAATTATCAATTGAACCATCGTCAACACAAATTATTTCAATGTCTTTTATGGTTTGATTAATGAGAGATTCAAGACAACGGGAGAGGAAATTTTCCGTATTATAGAAAGGAACGATAATAGATAATTTGGGCATTAGACACCTTCCGCTTTTCTAAATGCTTTACTTATACTATTAAATATTTCGCAATATATTTTGTACATTATCTACCCGTATACTAGCCTTGTGGGCATTTCTAAAACGCAGCATTTGCTTTAACAATATAACTTTTTATACAAAATGTTATATATAAAAACGCAAAGAGGCGCCAAGAATAATGGTATCATGAACAACCGGCATGATGTCAAAAAAAAAAAAATAAAAATATCGTTACAATAAACTTAACAATACTGCCGCAACAAAAGGGATTACGGCAACACAAGTCAACATAACATTAAAAAATAAATGTTATGAAGATTAAAAAATACACCTTTAAAAATGGCTCTTATGGCTCTTGCGGAATTAAAACATCGTAACCATTTTCTTTTAGCGTTTTTTCTTTCTTTGCAAGCTCCATATCTTCTTTTACCATCTCAAAAGCAAGCTCCGAAAGATTATATTTTGGCTCCCAGCCAAGCTTTTCCCTTGCTTTAGCGCTATCACCCAAGAGCAATTCAACTTCCGTTGGTCTAAAATATCTTGAATCAACTTCCACAAGCACCTTGCCGGTGTTTTTATCATATCCTTTTTCATCCAGGCCTTCGCCTTTAAATTCAAGCTCAATTCCTACTTCGTTAAAAGCCATCTTGCAAAAATCACGAATACTTGTGGTTACACCGGTCGCAAGGACAAAATCTTCAGGCTTATCCTGCTGGAGCACCCTCCACATACCCTCAACGTAATCTTTTGCATGGCCCCAATCGCGCTTAGAAGAAAGGTTTCCAAGATAAAGCTTTTCTTCAAGCCCAAGTTTAATCCTAACAGCAGAACGTGTAATCTTTCTTGTTACAAAGGTTTCGCCCCTTCTTGGAGATTCGTGGTTGAAAAGAATGCCGTTTGCAGCAAAAATATTATAGGCCTCTCTGTAATTCACTGTTATCCAGTAGGCGTAGAGTTTTGCACAGGCATATGGAGAACGAGGATAGAAAGGCGTAGTTTCTTTTTGTGGAGTTTCCTGCACAAGGCCGTAAAGTTCTGACGTTGAAGCCTGATAAAACTTAGTTTTTTTCTCCAAGCCTAAAATTCTTATCGCTTCAAGAAGCCTCAAAGTACCGAGCGCGTCCGCATTTGCAGTATATTCAGGGGAATCAAACGAAACCTTTACGTGGGATTGGGCCGCTAAATTATAAATTTCATCCGGCTGAATTTCTTGAACAAGACGAATCAAGTTTGTAGAATCTGTTAAATCTCCATAGCTTAAATGAAAACGGGAATTTTGGTTGTGAACATCGCGATAAAGGTGGTCAATTCTATCTGTATTAAAAGAACTGGAGCGCCTTTTCATTCCATAAACATCATAGCCTTTTTCAAGAAGCAATTCCGCAAGATAGCTTCCATCTTGTCCTGTAATCCCTGTTATAAGTGCCTTTTTCATTATTCTCCTTTATTTTTAGACAGTTGCGTGCCCTTCTGTCACTAATCACTACTTAATATTCTTTACATATGAAAAATACTCGTTATTATTGTATTTTTCGGCATTTTTTTGAATTTGTTCTTTTTCTAAAAAACCAACCCTGTATGCAACCTCTTCAAGGCAGGCAATTTTAATCCCCTGGTTTTCTTCAATTGTCTGAACATATTGCCCCGCCTGCAACAAAGACTTATGCGTTCCTGTATCAAGCCAGGCAAAGCCGCGCCCAAGAGGTTGAACATTCAGGCGTTCTTCTTTTAGATAGATTTTATTTAAATCCGTAATTTCAAGCTCGCCCCGTGCGGAAGGTTTTAAGCTTTTTGCATATTCTACAACCTTATTATCGTAGAAATAAAGGCCTGTTGCAGCGTAGGATGATTTTGGATTTTTCGGCTTTTCTTCAATCGAAATTGCCTTTCCATTCTCATCAAATTCAACCACGCCAAATCTTTCAGGGTTTTTCACATAATAGGTGAAAATTGTTGCAAGTTTTTTCTCGCTTGCATTTTGCTTAGCGCTTTTTAGCATGCCTGAAAAACCCGGCCCATAGAAAATGTTATCCCCCAAAATGAGTGCCACATTGTCATTTCCGATAAATTCTTCACCCAAAATAAAGGCTTGCGCAAGGCCGTCCGGGCTCGGCTGTACTTTATATGAAAACTTTACACCAAATTGACTCCCGTCACCCAAAACTTTTTCAAAATTTGGCAAATCATGCGGAGTTGAAATAATTAGAATTTCCCGAATTCCAGCGAGCATTAAGACAGAAATCGGATAATATATCATCGGCTTATCATAAACCGGCAAAAGTTGTTTTGAAACAGACATCGTACTTGGATAAAGCCTTGTGCCGCTTCCCCCTGCAAGAACTATACCTTTCATTTGCTCTGCCTCCCTTTTTGTATAACAACACCAAAGCTATTGGAATAGCAGGAAAAAACAAGATTAAACACTTTAATTACATTATAATTATAATGTTTGGCAAATTCTATGAAACTTTCCGTAGTCCAAACACTGTGGTGCATATCAATGTATTTTGCATTCTTGTCATATTCTTTATGCTTTTTCTCAAATTCGGCAATTGACGTACAAGCTTTATTTGAATCAAAAGTTCGTTCCTTGTGGGGAATAATCATCACAACATATTTGCCCGGCTTTACAAGCCTTAACCACTCATCAATTGCACTAACAGGATCATAGAAGTGTTCAAGAGAATGAGAAGAAAAAACAAAATCCACAGAGGAATCTTCTAAAGGAATATTGTCCCCCCGGGCAATGATATCCACTTTTTTTACACACCCCGCATATTTCATCTGCTCTTCATAATACACATCCCCTGGTTCTTCATGAGATGTATAATCAACATTTAAAGCGTTAATTTTAAAGTCGTGGTGCGCAGCAGCGCCAATTTCAAGCCCTTTACCTTTACAATATTTCTTAACAAACCCCGGAACACTATCAGGCGGAAAAAAAGCACGAAAATGTTTTCTTAAAAAGTTTTCAATCGTCATGCGTTTACTTTCCCTTTTTCAAAAATGCTTTTCATCCACTCCTGATTATTTAAATACCAGTCTATGGTGAGTTTTATGCCTTCTTCAAAAGTGATGGATGGCGCCCAGCCAAGCTCTGACGTGATTTTATCGTTTGAAATTGCGTATCGCCTGTCATGCCCGAGCCTGTCTTTTACAAATTCTATCGAGTTTTCATCTTTTCCCATAGAATTTAAAATCAGCTTTGTAATTTCCATATTTGTTTTTTCGTTGTGTCCGCCAATATTATAAACTTCACCGGATTTTCCTTTATGAAGCACAACATCAATCGCCTCACAGTGGTCATAAACATAGAGCCAATCGCGAACATTTAACCCATCCCCATACACGGGAACCTTTTCGCCCCTTAAAAGTTTTGAAATAAAGAATGGAATAAGCTTTTCAGGATATTGATACGGCCCGTAATTATTTGAACACCTTGTGTTTAAGGTGAACATTCCATAAGTTTCATGGTATGCGCGAACAAGCATATCAGCACCTGCTTTGCTTGCAGAATACGGACTGTTTGGCGCAAGCGGCGTTGTTTCGTAGAAATATCCGGTTTTTCCAAGAGTTCCATAAACTTCATCTGTTGACACCTGCAAAAATTTTTCCACTCCTGCTTTCAAAGAAGCCTGCAAAAGGTTTAAAGTTCCTTGCACATTGGTTTCAACAAAAATTCCCGGATTTTTTATGGAATTATCAACGTGGGATTCTGCCGCAAAATTCACAACCCAATCCACATCTTTAACTAAATCCTTCACAAGGTTTCTATCGCAAATATTACCCTTAACAAATTCATAATTAGAATTATCCTTGATATCATCAAGGTTTTGAATATTGCCGCAATACGTGAGTGCGTCAAGGTTTAAAACTTTATATTCGGGGTGTTTTTTTAAAACATGGCGAACAAAACAACTTCCAATAAACCCTGCTCCGCCTGTCACCAATATTTTCATCTAAATTATTTCCTCTTTGTTTATATTTTTAAGCCTTGGCTGGATTTTATCCTTTTCAGAAAGTATCGGGTCAAAATCAATTTCCCAATCGATATTTATATCTTCATCCTGCCAATGAACGCCCCTGTCTGCATTTTGGTTATATTCACCGCTTGCTTTGTACAAAAGTTCTGCCTCTTCAGACAAAACCACAAACCCATGTGCGAAACCCGCAGGAATAAAAAGCATGTGCTTGTTTTCCTCGGATAATTCTACCTTCACATATTTTTTAAAAGTGGGTGAATTTGGACGAATGTCAACAGCCACATCGTAAATTCGGCCCCTGGAGCACCTTACAAGCTTTGCTTGACTGTAAGGAGCGGCCTGGTAATGCAAACCCCTCAAAACATGGGCAGACGACTTAGAATGGTTGTCCTGGTTGAATTCCACAGCAATTCCATTTTCAAAAAATTCAGATTTTTTATAACTTTCCATAAAAAATCCGCGATTATCCCCAAAAACTCTTGGTTTCACTAAAATTACGTCTTTTATCTTTTGACTTTCAAATTCAAACGACATGACAGCCCCTTCCATTGATTATTATACTATAACTGCTATCAATATAGCAAAATTCCAAAGCAGCTAAGGGAAACACAGAAAATTAGCATTCTTAAAAGATTACGCATTTTTAAGTTTATCAAGCGTTTCATTTAAAAGTGTAGAACTTGTACTCTTTGTATATGGAAAATATATGATTTTAACACCCACTTTTGAAAATTTTTCTTCCATTTCTTTCCAACTAGGCGAATTATACCAATCGTCCCCAACAAAAAGTACATCAAAATGCAGCTTTTCCCACATTCTATACTTATCGAGCTCTTCCTGGGGTATTGCCACATCCACAAATTTAATATTTCTTACAATCTCAATTCTTTCCTCAAAAGGAATTACAGGGTGTTTGTTTTTATACTTAACCAGTTCATCAACACTTACACCCACAATCAACTTGTCACACAAACCTTTTGCATTCTTTAACAAATTCAAATGTCCTATGTGAAACAAATCATATACGCCCGATGTATAACCAACCACCATTTTATTAGACATTTAAAAACTCCCTTTTAGTACAAATTTATCTATTGCAAACATCTTATCAACTAAGTTTTTTGCAGCGCTTCCATTCTCATATTGCAAAAATTCAGATACAAAATCTTCGTAGTTATTTTGAATATCAGGATAATTCTTTATTGCATTTATGAGCTCTGCCTCATTTTTTACCTTAGGGAATGGTGAAAAAGAATTGTAATCGTAATAAAGATTAAATTCTTCCTTATACTGCTCATAATCATAAATAAAAAGAATCTGCGGTTTTCTTGTAATTGCAAAATCAAAAATTGCAGAAGAATAGTCTGAAATCAAAATATCGGAAATCAAATAAAGATGAGTAATGTCAGGATATTCACCACCATTGAATACAAATTTTCCATCATATATGTCAATTTTATTATTCTTTTCATCAACCCAAGCGTGTTTTCCAACGTGAGAGCGCATTAAAAGCACGTGCTCGTCTTTAAGTTCTTTTCTCAAATTATCTAAAGAAAAAGGTAATACAGCCTTATGGTCATATCTTCGCCAAGTTGGACAATACAGAATAACTTTTTTGTCCGGAGGAAGTCCAAGCTTCTCTTTTAACTGCATTTTAAATTTATCATTTTTATTGAATAAAATATCGTTTCTTGGAAGTCCGCAATTTATTATGCTTTTTTCATTTAAATTAAGCGCTTCAATAAGATTTTTCGCATGGATATCACCCTGATTGCAAAATAAATCAACGTTGGCAAACTGTTTTACATATCTTTGAAACTTTCTGGACTTTTTATCACGAGAAAGATAAATTTTCTTAATCGGGCTTCCATGCCAAGTTTCAACAAGAATTTGCCCTTTCCGTTTCTCACCATGTCTTGGCATTCCCATAGGGGATATTATATATTTTGCTTTAGAAGTAATATAATTTGCGTAAAGAGATTTTTCAACAAGAACTTCATCCGCCATATCAATATGTTTTACTTTATTTTTTCTCTTGCAACAAAAGAAAAATTTTAAATCGGGACGTCTAGCTCTTAGCTCCTGAGCAACAGGTCTAATGCTATCGCCATTGTAGTTTTTTGAAAATAAATCATTAAATACAACCCAGTTTTCTTCAATTTTAAAAATATCAAACATTTTTCTTCCAAACTAAATATAAAACACTAAATCAAATACAATAATAAACTTTTTTTTTCAAAACAGAGTAAACATCAAATATTTATCTCCTGTTGAACAACCATTTTCTAAAATCCCTAAAGGTATATTTTCTAAGGCTTTTCGGGAGTTCGTCCGCATATTTTTTATAATACAATGGCGTATTTTTTCTTCTCCAGGGTTTGCCAAGTTCACCTGCGTAATGAATAATTACGGGTGATTTGATGGCCTCACTAAATTCAGCTTCATTGTAAACATCTTTTAAATATCTATAACTTTTGCAAACCTTATAATCATCAAACGCATAAAGAGGCTCAAGAAGACAATACTTCAAAGAAAGCGGCAAAATATTATCACATGTAATATTAATCACATCTAAATCGAAAAATTTTAGCCTGCCTTTAAAATTTTTTATTGTTTCGAGGAATTTTTTAAAGTAATCTTCGTTTCTCATTTTTTCGCAATTAAAAAGCAAAAAACCGGACCAAAATGTAAACTCATTCTTATTTTCTTCAAAATACCTGTGCCCAATAGCACCGGAATGGTTTTTCTCCGCCCTTACTGCGGCGAGTTCATATCCTTCTAAATTGGTATTATAAACTTCGGACAAATCATCCTTAAATAAAACGTCGACATCAGAATAAATAGCCTTGTCGTATTCCTTTAAAATTTCAGGCGTCAAAAGCCTGTAATACACAATTTCCGTCCAGGAACCTTTGTTTCTTGGGGCGCCGTCGAAAATGTGCGGGTCAACATAATGGAACGCCATATTGTGCCTTGTGTTTTGAACCAAGGTCGATAAATTTTTCTGATCGTTAAGGCCGATGTCTGAATGAAAAATCCTGATATCATAGGTTGTAGAATCTTTTGCACATTCAACAAGGCTTTTAATTGCAACAGAGGCCCCTAAAATTATTCTTGAATCAAAACAAAAAACAACAGGAATTGTCATTTTTGCGCCATTTTCCGCATTTGGATTTTCTTTAAGATTTTTATTTTCCATCTATGGCCTCTTTCAGATTTTTTGAAGATTTTTCATACAATTTATCGACATATTTTTTTAAATTATCTTGCATAATGGCATATTCAGCCGCGCTCATATTAATTCCCTGCTCCATAGCTTCAGAATAATTTTCAGCACCTTTGTATATAATTGAATTATTGGTGTCAAAACCATTTATTGGGGCGAATTTTTCCGCAATTAAACATGGCTTTAAAAAACCATAAATAAGCTGAAAATTACCGCTTGTGCCAGTTGTAATATACCTTAAGTGCCGCTCGTTATCATCATCGTATGAAGTTAAAAGGAAATCTGCTTTTTCAATTTCTTTGTACATCTTGTCAAACGGCAATCTTCCTTTTATATCAAAATATTTTCGGATTTCTTTTGGAATGTCTTTTATTTTTCCTTTGCCAACAACTGTCACCTTAAAATTTGTAACACCTTTTTTATGCAGCCTCAAAACAGCGTCAATGATTGTGTCATTATTTTTCTTTCTTGGTTTAATTACCCCAACTGTTAAAAAATTTACAATATCCACATTTTTTAATGTCACATCAATATTGCCAAAATAATGCGGATTTACAGCCACAGGCTTTGCCCCTTTGTAGTCCATCTCGCGAAGCATTATAATTTTGCCATCGAAAGTTCCCGCGTCCACAGAATCTTTTAAGTCGTGTTCCACAAAAAGCAGGTGCTTTTTATCAATTGAATCATTAAAAGCTTCATAGCATTGTTCATAATGAATACAATCACAAAGCTTTCCTGCGGTGGTTACAATTATACCTTTAACTTTGGATAAATCTCCGTGTTTAAAAAATTTCCTTGATTCTTTTGAGGTCATTTTGTTATACGAAACATTTTCAAGATTAAACCTCGAAAACAAGCCCTCCTTAAGCCTTTTGGGCTCAACTAAAACAGAAACGTGAAATCCAAAATCGTGTAAATATTTTACAAACCCCGGAACAACCTCTGAATGCGAAGCGCTGCAAGCCTCCCAGACAATAAAAGTATTGTCTTTTATTATTGGAGTTTTTTTGCCCCAAACAAATATATCAGAAAACTTATTTAATTTGGATTTAATTTTTTTCCATATTTTTGGCTGCATTCAACTCTCCTGGTCCTAGTGTTAGAATATAGAACAACTATTTTTCAAATTCTGACTTTTCTGGAAACTTTTCTTCTAAAAGCGCTTTAATTTTCGCCCTAGCTTCGTCTGTAGATTTTCTTGAATCATTGATACACATCAATTTTGCCTTTGAATTTGCAATTTTCTTAACATTCAAAGGACGCATATCAAAATATTCAGAATCAGGAGAAACCCCTGTTAAAAAACGCTTTATCGGGTTTATTCCAATTTTTTTCAAAACCGCCTCGTTTTTATAGAGGGAATAAAACGCAATTACACTTCTTTGAAGATCATTAAGCTTTCTAAAACGATTTCTCATTGTCACATTTGCTTCGTGCTCAAATTCTTTTAAGCATTCGTAAAAAAGACTTTTTTTATAAGGATCGGCATTATGATGTGAAAAATAGGGAAAGCTTGCACCAAATCTATCTTTCACAAGAGAATAAGCCATAAAAACCATAGAGCCATACAAATGTTTATATTTTTTACCTAAACACAGTTTTTTATCTACACGATAAACAGGCTTGCTGTCCTTAAAGAAAAATTCAGACTCTGCTGGATTCCAAAAAAACATGTCATCATTTGCATAGATAAAATATTCCGAAAGTTCAGCTATATTTACAATTGCATTTTCTATCGTACAAGCGTTATATGTTGGAAGAGCTTCTTTTGGTAAAATCTCTGTATGGTCTACAACTCTAATCTTTTCGTTATTCAAATTAAGCCATTCTGGCCTTTGATTATCCGTAACTATAAAAATTTTATTCACCCAGGGGATATTTTTTTGAACAGACCTTAGAGAATATTTAAGTTCGTCATTGTTAAAATATCTATACGAAGAATTTGCGTCTTTATCGCAGTTTTGAGCCTCCGGGTCATACTTTGCTTTTTTTTCGCGCCAAACAGGGTCTTTATCGTCCACCCAGGTATAGACTAAATCTATCTTATCCAGCGCCATCTCCCTGCTCTCCAAATATAAAAAACTCCCGTACAAGGGAGTTTTAAAATTGGGCCCGGAGGGATTCGAACCCACGACCAAGGGATTATGAGTCCCCTGCGCTACCGCTGCGCCACAGGCCCGTGACGACTTCTATCTCTATTTGACCGCCCTGGGCTCGCGTTAGCTTGCGCTACCTTTCCTCTCGGCAAAACTTGACATTTAGTCAACTTCTGCCTCGGCAGAGTGCCACAGGCCCGTGACGACTTAAAGTCTATCGGTTTATTTTCAAATCTCCCGATTTCCTTAACTAAAATACCATTAAAATATTCAAAAAGCAAGTCTTAGAATGGCGAAAATTCAGAGGATATAGGCACAAAACAACAATTTTATAAAGCATGTGTTATAAAAAATATTTTCGTGGAATTGTATTAGAAAGTGAAAAAAGTGTAATGTTAACACTGTAAAAGAATTAAACTAAGGTCAAAAAGGGCAAACGGGATGATTTTTCTTATCATCCCGTTTCGCAATCCCAATTTTAAATGTGTCACTATACTTGCACAACAGGCAGGAATTAATCTGTAATATACCCTGCAATTGCAGATTTAGCCGCAACATACGGAGAAGCAAGGTAGATGAACCCGTTCGTATTGCCCATTCTGCCTTGGAAATTTCTGTTCTGCGTTGCAAGACAAACCTCTCCATCCCCTAGAATTCCGCCATGCACACCAACGCAAGGGCCACAGCCAGATGGAAGGAACGAAGCACCAGCCTCTACAAAAATATTCAACAAACCTTCTTGCGCCGCTTGTTTAAAGATTTTTGGCGAAGCTGGAACAATAATCAAGCGCACATCCGGATGTTTTTTCTTTCCTTTTAAAACATTTGCAACCACTCTCAAATCTTCAATTCTGCCATTTGTGCAAGTGCCGACAAACACTTGATTAACCTTAACATTGTTCAATTCGCTTGCAGGCTTTGTATTATCAACCGTATGTGGGCATGAAACAGTGCAGGGAACATCTTCCGCTTTAATCTCGATAACCCTTTCATATTGAGCGTCTGCGTCCATTTTAATTTCTCTAAAATCAGATTCTCTGCCGTTATCCTTTAAAAATTCAAGAGTTTTTTCATCCGTTTCAAAAAGACCGCACTTTGCACCGGCCTCAACCGCCATATTTGCAAGCGTAAACCTTTCGGCCATTGACATATTCTTAATGGTGGAACCTGTAAATTCAAGTGCCTTATATGTTGCACCGTCTGCACCAATCATTCCTATTAAATAAAGCATTAAATCTTTGCTTGTAACATTTGGGCGAAACTCACCATTTACAACAATTTTAAAGGATTCAGGAACCTTTAACCAGGTTTTACCGAGGGCAAAAGCAACAGCAATATCCGTTGAACCCATACCTGTTGCAAAAGCGCCCAATGCGCCAGATGTACAAGTATGAGAATCAGCCCCCACAAGAATTTCCCCGGGGTTTACAAAACTTTCAATCAATCTTTGGTGGCAAACGCCCTCGCCAATGTCAGAAAGCACAGCGCCATATTCTTTTGCAAACTCACGTATAACAAGGTGGGAATTTGAAAGCTCTTTCCTTGGGCTTGGCGCAGCATGGTCAATAAAAAGGATTGTTCTTTTTGGATTTGCAAGCTTTTCTTTACCAAGCTTTTTAAATTCTTGAATGGTTAAGGGGCCTGTGCCATCCTGCACTGCGGCAACATCAACCTTTGCAATGACAAGCTCGCCAGGCTTTACATCATGCCCTGCGTGTTCTGAAATTATTTTTTGAGCCAAAGTCTTTGACATACTTTTAAATTCCTCTATAAAATTCTTACTGTAACTATTATATTTAAAAAAGGGTAAAAAATGCAAATTATACAATTGTTTTAAAATATGCACTTCATATGGGATAGGAATTTTTTTAAAAAAAGTATAGAATAAGAAAATGGAAAAGAAAAAAACTGAATATTTTTGTATATTAGGAGGCGGCGGTATAAGGGGCTGTTCTTACACAGGCACCTTAAAAGCCATTGAAGAATTAGGCCTTAACGTTACAGGCTGGGCTGGTTCATCCATAGGTGCAGTTGTTGCAACGCTTCATGTTGCAGGATATAACACAAAAGAGATTAACAAAGTTTTTGAAGATTTAAATATGGACTTTTTCAAAGACATAAACTTCAGCTTTGGCAAAGACTTTGCGCTTTCAAGAGGCGATTATTTTTACGAATGGATAAAAGATAAAATCGAAAGCAAATTTTACAAAGAAAATTACGTCAAAGGCAAAATGGAACCTGTGACCTTTGAAAAGCTTGGAAAAGAACTTGTGATTTTTTCTGTCAATTTGAGATATTTAGATTTCCATGAATTTTCAAAACAAAAAACTCCAAACGCCGAAGTTGCAGGCGCGGTCAGAGCTTCTGTGAGCATGCCAGGGCTATATAAACCCGTAATGAATGGCAGCGATTGCCTTGTGGATGGCGACCTTATAAAGTGCGCCCCACTTTGGCGCGTAAGCGAAACAATCAGAAACAATGAAGCAAGAATTTTAGAATTTCGCCTTGAAGACAATGAAACAGAAAAAAATATAACAGGAACTGCAAGCTACCTAAACGCCGTATATAACACGGTTTCAGGCTTTGCAACAGACTATATTATAGATTTATACAAAGATAAAGACAAGTTTGACTATATTAAAATCAACTTGCCGGATGTTTCTGTTGTGGATTTTATGATTTCAGCTGACAAAAAAGCAAATATGGCGCAAATTGGCTATGAAACCACAATAAAATATTTTACAGAAACCTATCCCACAAAAAAGAAACATCTTTTTGACACATATTACGAAATTGAGCTTCTTATGATGAAAATACAAAAACTTATTGAAGGAGATAAAATCAAGGCCGCATATGTAGTTTTGATGGAATTAATGTCTTTTCTTTGCGAAAATAAAAAATTTATCGACATTAAAATCTACGATAAAATTTTAAATTTCAAAAATATATTTAAAGAAAACTATAAAATCTCAAAATTCTTGTTTTTAAATGGCTATGCACTTGGCGAAATTCACTTTGTAAAGGCCCTATGTAAAGAACTTATCACAATTTTGAGCGAAAAAACAAAAGAGCTAAAACCGGAAAATGAATCTGCCGTGCTTGTACAGTAAAACGGCTGATGGCAATTATTCAAACAAATGAATACCGTTAACTATGTCATCTTCAAGGCCTTTTACAACAGAAGCCCTTTCTTCAAAGTTTTGAATTATTATTGCAAAGGCATATTCTGTGCCATTTAAAGCAGTAATATACCCGACAAGAGAGCTTACCCCAAAAATTGTCCCGGTTTTTGCCTTTAAATTTCCAGCCAAATCTCTCATCCTGCGAGAAAGAGTCCCTTCACCCGAAGTTGCCATATAGCTTTTAATTGAAGAGTTTTCATTCAAATATAAAAGTGCCTTAGTCATCCAAGCCGTACTTAAAGTGTTATACCTTGAAACGCCTGAAGCGTCTTTAAGATTTATTTTATGAGTATCAAGGCTTGCGTTTTTATAATAGTCAAAAAACATCAACCTGCCCGCTTCAAAACTCCCCCCTTTTATGCCATTAAGATTAACTGTAACGCCTTCTTTAGCGGCAGCTTTTTTGTTGTCACCCGCCTGGGTTTCTTTTGCTTTTTCAGCTTTTTGGGCCTCACTAAGCCATTTTGCGCCGGCAACTTTAAACGTCACCTCTGTTGCAAAATTATTGCTCGTTTTTAAAATATAGGTTAAAACCTCACCCAAAGGACGCCTAAATGAGGCTATTCTTTTAGCATTTTCTGGAACTTTTTTTGGATAAAAAGGCTTTGAATAAGAAATTCCATTATTATCAAGCGCCTTTCGAAGCTTAACCGTGAAAAAACGTGCCGTGTCTAAAACAGGAAAAGTTTTTACAGTGTCTTTTGAAAGGGTGCCGTTTAAAGAAACAATTCCTGACGTTTCACCATAATTCAGAGATGGCAAAATCTCTGTCTTATTTCCGATTTCAAGCTCATTAATAAAGGAAAACCGATAATCATTATTTTGAAAAATATCAACGCCCTTGCCGTTTTTTGAAAGCGCAAAATTCACCTTAACCGTGTTATTATCCACAATATAAGGAGAAATTTTGGGTGCATTTGGCCAATAATCATCCACAGTCCAGCCATCAGGATAAGGAACCTTGTCTATTATTGAATCGTCGATATAAAAATTTTTAATCTTACCGCCATAAGCTACTTTCAGGCTTTTTGCAAGAGTATTCAAGTCTGCAGTTGTTAAAAGCGGGTCGCCGCCAAGTTTTAAATAAATATTTTTATCATCATCGATATAAACAACGGTTTCAAAATGATATTTATCACCAAGCGTTCCAAGGGCCGCGGCCATCGTAAAAACCTTAAGAGAAGAGGCTGGGTTTAAAAATGTGTTCGCACGCCTAGAAAAAACAGTATTATTTGTTTTTAAATCCGCCACATCCACTGAAATTATTGAATTTCTGCTAAGTTCCGTATTATCAATAGCCTTTGCAATAGAATTCAAAGGCGCAGCAAATACGCTTGCTCCAAAAAAGAACATGGACAAAAATATTATTAAATTTACAATTTGCCGCTTCATCTTAAACACGAAACTCCAATTTCAGCATATTTCGGACAAAAACCAAAGTCATTCACTCTCCTGTTTAAAAGGTTTGGATAAGTTTCCCTTGTCTTTTTTACAACATCTGTATCAACCGTTTCGTATATAAAGCCTTCTTCCTCGCCCAAAACGGCAACTGTTTCCCCCAATGGTTCCACCAAAAGAGAAAAACCGGAATTATAGATAGCGTCTTTTATAAGCCCCGTCTGGGAAAGCGCCAAAAAATAAGATTGGTTTTCAACTGCACGCGCTTTTGCCATAGCTTCATACTGCGCTCGCCTTGTTTTTGGCCAAGCGGAAAGATTTACAAGCATATCCGGCACATTTTTACTTGCAATATAGCTTCTGAATAATTCAGGAAATCTAATATCATAACAAATTGAAAGCCCAATTTTTAACCCCTCAATATTTACAATTAAAGGTTTATCTCCCGGCCTTACAGCCTCTGCTTCGCCATCCGGGGAATATAGATGGATTTTATCGTACATAGCGCAAACAGCGCCGCTTCTATCTATCACAGGACACGTATTTTTATACCCATCATCTGTTTTTCTTATATAAGAACCACCCACAATGTTTGTATTGTATTTTTTTGCCAAATTTGACAAAAAATCAAGAGCAGTCTCGTTTTTTTCTGCACATCTTTGGAAACACTCAGTATCCCAACCAAGTGTCCAAACTTCAGGTAGAAATATAATATCGGGCTTATTTCCTTTAGCACCCGGAGTTAATCCGGCATAAAAACGCTCCAATAAAGACGCGACTTTTGAACAATTTGAGTCAAAATCTGCGCAAAGCGCGCTCATTTGAACAGCCAAAATGTTTTTTTTCATTCAAAAGCCTCTTTCTAACTTTACTAAGCCCGCCCACAAACCTCTATAGCTCTTCAGGAGAAGCAATTCTTCCAAGTATCGCACTTGCGGCAGCAACAGCAGGCGACGCCAAATATACTTCAGATTCAGGGTGTCCCATTCTGCCTACAAAGTTTCTGTTTGTGGTTGAAACCGCCCTCTCGCCTTTTGCAAGAATTCCGGCATGGCCGCCAAGACAAGGACCGCAAGTCGGCGTTGAAACAGCGCCTTCAGCCTCAACAATTGTCTGAACATACCCAAGCTCAATTGCTTTTAAATAAATATCCTGCGTGCCAGGGAAAACAATCAAACGAACATTTTTATTCACTTTCTTGCCCCTCAAAATGTCGGCCGCAATTTTAAGGTCTGAAAGCCTCCCATTTGTACAGCTTCCAATTACAACCTGGTTGATTTCAACATTGCCTACTTTGCTTATCGGTTTTGTGTTTTCGGGCAAATGCGGAAAAGCAACAGTGGGTTCAATATCCGCCACGTCATATTTTATAACCCTTTCATATTCAGCGTCAGGGTCTGATGTGTAGAATTTATAAGGACGAATTGATCTGCCTTTTAGGTATTCTTCCGTAATTGCGTCAGGCGGAATTATACCGTTTTTAGCACCAGCCTCAATTGCCATATTGCAAATTGTAAACCTGCCATCCATCGGCATTTCTGAAATTGCGCTTCCGGTTATTTCTAAAGTCTTGTATAAGGCACCATCTACACCGATATCACCAATTAAATGGAGTACTAAATCCTTTGCGCTCACCCATTTATTTAACTTTCCGTTAAATTCAACTTTTATGGCACTTGGAACCTTAAACCAAGTTTCACCGGACGCCATAGCACAAGCCAAATCAGTTGAACCAACACCTGTTGAAAAAGCACCAAGAGCACCGTATGTACAAGTATGAGAATCCGCACCGATAATTAAATCTCCGGCAGTTACAATCCCAGAATCAGGAAGAAGAGCATGCTCAATCCCCATTCTGCCTACTTCAAAAAAGAACTTAAGCCCCATTTCGCGGGCAAATTTTCTGATTAAATTCACCTGTTCTGCAGATTTAATATCTTTATTTGGAACAAAATGGTCCGGCACAAAGACACATCTTTCAGAGTCAAAAACCTTGTCCACACCGATTTTTCTAAATTCATTAATCGCAACTGGGCCTGTAATATCGTTTGCAAGGGTAATATCAACCTTTGCACTGATTAAATCTCCCGCTTTAACTTCATCTTTGCCGGCATGATGGGCAAAAATCTTCTCTGTTATGGTCATTGGTCTGGACATTGTTTTTCTCCTGTGATTAAAATTACTGTTTAACTATTCTGCAGATTTCGCACCTTGTTTTGCTTTAACATCCAAAAGCGCATTGTGTGCCATTACATACACAGCACAAGTTTTAAGGTTTTGAATGTACCAAGCACAGTTTTCTTGTGCGCATACAGAATTAACATCTTTGCCTGCTGAAATAAGCGGACATATAGGAATTGAGCCACCATTTGCCATTGTTTTTACCTCATTTTCTAAATTATTAAACTATTAACGTGATTTTTCCAATTCAATTGCTTGTTTTTTAAGGTTGCAGCTTGTTTCATCGCACCTTTTTTCATAATCTTTATAAATTCTTGTTCTATTCATAACTTCATCAAAATCAACAAGATGAGCGTCAAAATCAGGACCGTCAACACAAGCAAATTTTACTTCATCCCCGACAGTTACCCTGCAAGCACCGCACATGCCGGTTCCATCCACCATTATAGGGTTCATTGAAACTTCGGTTTTAATGCCTGTGCCGCGCGTAAGGTCTGCAACGGCCTTCATCATTGGCATTGGCCCTACTGCAATTGCATAATTTACAGTTTCTTTTGCCATAATTTCTTTCATAACATCAGTTACAAAACCTTTTCTGCCAAGGGTGCCATCATCTGTTGTAATAAATAATTCAGAACAAGCGTCTTTCATTTTTTCTTGCCAGAAAATTAAATTCTCATTCCTTGCGCCCATAATCATATAAACCTTGTTTCCGGCGTCTTTAAAGGCTTTGGCAATTAAATAGCAAGGTGCTGCGCCATATCCGCCTGCTAAGCAAACAACCGTTCCATATTTTTCAATATGAGTAGGCTGGCCTAAAGGTCCTACAATATCTTCAATTTCATCACCAACTTCTAAAGAAGCAAGTTTTTTGGTTGTATAGCCAACTGCCATATAAACAATAGTTAATTCTTCAGTTTCCCTGTTATAATCTGCAATTGTAAGCGGTATTCTTTCAGAATTTTTATCAGTTCTAAGAATTATAAACTGCCCCGCTTTGGCGTTTTTTGTAATAAACGGTGCTTTAATTCTGATTTCGTACTGATTTGTGCAAAGTTCCTTTTTATATAAAATCTTGTATCCCAATTTGCTCTCCTTAAACTAATAAGCATGTATATCCAAGTTTATTATACTATAAAATATTAAAGTGGAAAAAACATTAAGGCGAGAATGTTTCCCGCCTTAACAAAAATTAAAAAACCATTTCTATTTAAAAAACCCCATAGTCTTTGAGGCCAGGTTTAAAACATCCCCGAGAGTATTACTAAAAGTATTTCCCGAAGAAGAATTACTTGATGATGTTCTATTGTTTAAATGTGAATTATTAGTATTCAATAAATTGTTTGTCACACCAAGGGTTTGAAGCATATTTGAATATACCTGATTTTGATAATTGTTAAGGAAATTCAAATAATTATACCTGTTTGATAATTCATTATTTATAAGTTCATTCCTTTTTGCCATAACATCTTGGGCTAAATCACTCATTGCAGCTGCTCTTTTGGATTCAATGTCGTTTAAATTATCCATAAACATTGAATTGCTTGTGTTTCCAAATCTTCTTGCAATGTCATTTTGCATATCGCGAATCATTGGCGTATACGTATTATTCACCACATCAAGCCCCTGGTTTAAATATGCCCCGACCTGATCATTCAGGCTTTTAATCGTATCATTAGAAAAAACATTAATTTTACCCAAATTATCATAGAAAGATTTTCCGGCATAATCATATGCAGCCTGTTCATAAGGATCCATATTATAAGTTACATTTGCACCATTTTTGGTGCTTGTTGCGGAACTTTTAACATTCCCGTTTACAGTAATTGCAGCAGAAGGGTTGTAGACCTTTGGTTTGCTTTTTGATTTTTTTGACATAAAGATTTTCCTTTCCTTTAAGTTTTTTTAGGAAAATCGAATTCACAAATTATGACAGCACTTACATTTTACCACACAGGCACTGCGGGCGATAGAGTAAAATTACTCAAATTTGGCAAACAATTGACAATATTTGGATTATTTCGTAATTATAACCAAATTATTGTCAGCTCTCCCGTTAACATCCATAATCGCATACCTTACCTTATATCCTTTTAGATTTGATATATAGGATTGTACTTCGTATATTTGATCTTTTGTTAAATCTTCTATTACATAAAAGCCGCCGTTCTTTAAATATTTAAGAGCATTTCCAAGGAGCGAAATTGCGGCTTCAGAGGTGTGGAGCCCATCATCAATCATAATGTCGAATTTGACATTTATGCTTTTAAAATAATTATTTATGGCCTCTGGGGACAACTGGTCTATCCAGGCAGTTTGAATTCTCTCTTCCTGAAACAAACAACCTTGGTCAATATCAGCACCATATATTTGTGCATTTTTAAAATAATCGCGCCAAACTCTTAAAGAAGCTCCCGGCCTGCCATTTGCTGTCATATTACTTGGAACGTTCGGGTTATTTGTACCAATACCACACTCAAAAACATTCTTAACATCATTTTTTATTTTACGAAAAAGTGCTTCATACACATTTGAATAACTATGAGCAAGCCACGGATACGGATGTCCTTCATTTGTATAAGAACCTTTATCTGAACCATACTTATCGCAAAGTAAAGTTATTTCGCCACACCCCGCATGAGGGTTTATCTCTATATCATCAACAATCATTTTAACGCAATTTATAAGTTCTGCTTCCAAGATTTGCTCTCCTAAAATTTTAAACTATCTGCATAACAACTAAAAAACTCAACTTTATTAAGTTTTACAAAATATTATACATGCAAAACTTAATAAAACAAGAAGAATATGCCGTTTTGCTTAATTAAAATATAGAGCCTTTTACATCATAATTAGCGAAAAGGATAAACTATGAACATTAAAAAACTTCTTGGCAAAAGGCTTCAAGAAATCAGAAAAACAAGAAAATTAACGCAAGAACAGGTTGCCGAATTTGTTGAAATTGAAACATCCAGCATAAGCAACATTGAAAACGGCAAATACTACCCAAGCGCAGAAAATTTAGATAAAATTTTAAAAGTTTTAAATGTAACACCAAGCGATATTTTTACTTTTGAAAGCCACCTGCCAAAAGAAGAATTAATAAGAGAAATGACAAGCGCAATGCAAGAAGACGAAAAACTTACAAGGTTAATATATAAATTTTACTTAACTGTTAAATATTAGAAAAAATAAAAATAAAAATAAAACCGGCCAAGGAAAGTTCCAAAGCCGGTTTTATTAATTTCGCCTGAAATATTATTCTTTTGTATATTCTGCGTCAATTACATCATCATCTTTTGAAGAAGATTCACTTGAAGCGTCAGCATTAGAATCATCAGCAGCTTTTGCGTCTTGACCTTCCTGCTGAACTTGCGCGTATGCAGCTTGAGAAATTGCATACATTGTCTGTTGAAGCTCTTCGGAAAGCTTTTTAATTTCATCATGTCCTTTGTTTTCATCCAAAGCTTTTCTTAGAGCGGTTTTTTGCTCATCAAGTTTTGTCTTGTCAGAGTCTGAAATTTTACCTTCAAAATCTTTAACAATTCTATCAGCTGCAGAAATCATGCTTTCAGCATTATTTTTTGTTTCCGCTTCTTCTTTTTTCTTTTTATCTTCTGTAGCATTTGCTTCAGCTTCTTTTACCATCTTATCAATATCTGATTCAGAAAGATTTGAAGAATTTGTGATGGTGATTTTTTGTTCTTTGTTTGTAGCCTTATCTTTTGCAGTAACGTTTACAATGCCGTTTGCGTCAATATCAAAAGTTACTTCGATTTGAGGCATGCCTTTCATTGCTGGCGGAATACCATCCAATCTAAACATACCTAAAGACTTATTATCTCTTGCCATTGGCCTTTCGCCCTGAAGAACGTGAATATCAACAGCAGTTTGATTATCATCAGCAGTTGAGAATACCTGGGATTTTGAAACAGGAATTGTTGTGTTTCTTTGAACCAAAGGAGTCATAACCCCGCCAAGAGTTTCAATACCAAGTGTCAAAGGAGTTACATCCAAAAGAACAATGTCTTTAACTTCGCCCGCTAATACGCCGGCTTGAACTGCTGCACCAACCGCAACAACTTCATCAGGGTTAACTGATTGGTTCGGCTCTTTTCCTGTATATTCTTTAACTAAAGCCTGAACTGCAGGAATTCTTGTAGAACCACCCACAAGCACAACTTCATCGATTTCGTTTTTAGAAATACCAGCGTCTTTAATAGCTTGTTCTACAGGAGTTTTACATCTTTCTAATAGGTCATGAGATAATTCTTCAAATTTCGCCCTAGATAAAGTCATATCCAAGTGTTTTGGGCCATTCGCGTCAGCTGTAATAAACGGAAGATTAATATTTGTTTCAACAACGGAAGATAGTTCACATTTTGCTTTTTCGGCCGCTTCTTTTAGCCTTTGCATTGCCTGCTTATCGGATTTTAGGTCAATTCCTTCAGTTTTCTTGAATTCCTCTGCAAGCCAATCCATAACTTTTTGGTCGAAATCATCACCACCAAGGTGTGTATCTCCTGAAGTTGATAATACTTCATGCACGCCATCGCCAATTTCAAGGATAGAAACATCGAATGTACCACCACCAAGGTCAAATACTAGAACTTTTTCGGTTTTTTCTTTTTCAAGACCATATGCAAGAGCGGCTGCTGTCGGTTCGTTCACAATACGAAGAACTTCAAGACCAGCAATTTTACCTGCGTCTTTTGTTGCTTGTCTTTGGGCGTCGTTAAAATATGCAGGAACAGTGATTACGGCAGATGTTACCTTTTCTCCAAGGTAATTTGAGGCGTCATCAGCCAATTTTCTTAAAATCATGGCTGAAATTTCTTGCGGCGTGTAATCTTTGCCGTCAATATTTTTCTTAAAATCTTCGCCCATATGACGTTTGATTGAAATAATTGTTCTATCAGGGTTTAAGATGGCTTGACGTTTTGCAAGCTGTCCTACAAGCCTTTCTCCTGATTTTGAAAAACCAACAATTGAAGGGGTTGTTCTTGAACCTTCCGCATTAGCAATAACGGTTGGCTTCCCACCTTCCATAACGGCAACTACGGAGTTTGTAGTCCCCAAGTCAATACCTATTGTTTTTGCCATTTTTTATCTCCTTATTTTTTTCGATATTTCTCTCTCAATATTTTAAATTTAACACCATAATTCATTACTCCCCAAAAAATAAACAAAAAATTAATATTTTAATATTTTGACAAAAGGTGTTAAAATTAGGATATGGAATTTGATATTGTAAAAGAATACTGCAACATAATTAAGAATAAGCTCACAATGGGCGAATACGAAACTGCATTAAACAATGCAAAAAAACTTTTGCTTTATTCGCCAGACAATGCCGAAGGATACTACTACCAAGGACTTTGCCACTTCGCGCTTGGAAATTATGAGGACTCTGTAAACGATTATAAAAAAGCAATAGAGCTTGATTCTGCCTTCGCAAAGGCATATTACAACCTTGGCGTTACAAAATATTATCTAAATAAATTTACAGAAGCTGTAAAAAACATGGAAACCGCCTATAGAATTTTTTCCAAAAACCAGGATAAAGCTTCTTATACAAAGTGTATGGAATCTATTGAATTTATTAAAGAAGAGCAGGGACTATGAAGTTTTTACTTCTTAGTGTTGCATTCACAGGGGCACTCTGCCTTTTTTGCTGCGCCCTGATTATTAAATTTTTCAAACTTTCCACCGAATATCAAGTTTTAAAAAGCTATATTAAAAAAATCACCCATCTTGTATCTTCCGCAAGGTATGGAAATTTATACTCAAGAATTGACGAAAACGAAGAGCCAAAAATCCTTACAGGAGAGCTTTCGAAAAATTTGAACAATCTTTTAGAAAGCATAATCGACCGCGACGTAATGATAAACGAATATATTGAAAATGAAAAAGAAGAGATAAATTTAAAAGAAGATTTTATAGCAAGCCTAACCCATGACCTTAAAGTGCCGATTATTGCGCAGGATAACACATATGAGCTTTTGTTGTCAGAAAAATTCGGACCCTTGAGCGATATTCAAAAAGAAGCCCTTGTAAAATTAAAAATCTCAAACATTGACTTAAAATACTTAATTGAAGCGCTTCTTGAAACATATAAAGTTGAACACAAGGGAATTTTAATTAAAAAGGAACCTGACGTTTTAATTAATAAATTTATAAAAGAAATGATAAGCCAGCTTTCATCCATATTTGAACTTCACAATAAAAATATTAATTTTGAAACAAAGCTTCCTGACAATTTTAGTGCAAATATTGACATTTTCCTTGTAAAACGGGTTGTAAATAATTTAATTTTAAATGCGCTGAGTTATAGCGCAAATTCAGATAAAATCGAACTTGTTTTGGATAAAAAAACAGATGAAGCCGCAGACACGAAAGAATATTTTTCAATCAGCGTAAGAGATTACGGCGTTGGTATAGAAAAAGAAGAAATTGACAAAATTTTTAATAAATATTATTCGGGCAAATTAAATCTAACCCGCTCTTCAACAGGCCTTGGGCTTTATCTTTCAAATAAGATTATAAAGGCGCTTGGCGGAAAAATTGAAGTTCAAAGCAAGAAAAATGAAGGCTCCACCTTCACTGTCACCCTGCCTGTAAAATAGGTTATCTTGGGGATTTGACAGGCATGGCACGCCATATTTAAAGCAAATACAAAAGAGCATTAAAAAACGGCGTTAATGAGGCGCCGTTTTCAATTTCTATTTCAAAATATATTTCACATTCAAACTTCACCTTGAAGGCTCTGCTTCATAGGGCCGCTACTTGCTTGCAAGAAGTTTATTGATTGCAATAGTCAATCTTGATTTTTTTCTTGCAGCTGTGTTTTTGTGTAAAATACCTTTTGATACAGCCTTGTCACAAAGTTTGTAAACATTTGAAAGAGCTACTTTCAAAGCTGCTTCATCTTCAACTGCAGCCAAAGCTTTTTTAATTGCAGTTTTGATTGAAGTTTTAAAAGCTGTGTTTCTTTCATTGTTTCTTTGAGCAACAAGTACTCTTTTTTTTGCAGATTTAATATTTGCCATTTTTGTTTCCTTTTTTCTAAGCTAAACTGACGTTTATCTGCTTGAGGTTTAAGTGAGTACCATTAATATTACAAAAAACAAAGAAACTTTGCAAGCAGGAGAAAGTTAAGAATGTAAAAACAATATCACTAATTAATAAAGTCATAGGCTATGTTGGGTTAAAACCCAACCTACGGACTGAGCCAAACCGTAAACGATTTATTATCCGTTACAAGCGATCTTGATTCTGATTCACCCGAGGCAAAAGCCCTTGAAAAAAGAAAAGAGCGGTTGCATTTGGTTGAAAAGAAGCTGGATGAACAAATGCAGCGTTACGAA
>CAJULR010000017.1 GCA_910587375.1 Candidatus Gastranaerophilales bacterium
TAAAGTGAAAAGTAAATGATTTGTAATTAAAGTTAAAGACATGTAATGAATTGTAAAAATTATAAAAAAATGTAAAAATCAAAGCAATAAAAAACATTTACAAGTTTTATAAAGTTACCAATTCAAAAGACAGTTTATAAATTAGATGTCACTAAAAAGGTCAGATATGAAAATTAAAGCAACAGACACCACATACACTAAAAAGGCCGAAAAAGCCCAAAAGAAGGCTCAAAACAAAGCGCAGAAAAAAGATATTCTGCACGATACGCCTGTCAGATATTTAGGATATTGTGACGATATTGGTGCCGCCACAAGGGTTGTATGTTCAAACTCAAAAAATGCTTTAATTAAAAATCTTCCGGCAATTTCTTATATCCCCGTTGCAGCCTACATTAGCGCTGATGTTTTATCAACATACAGCAAAGCTAAAAAAGAAGACGGCAAAGAAATGGCAAAGAAAAAAGCCTTAAGCCAAGGGGTTTTCCAAGGAATTACAAGTATTTTATTCCCGATTGGAATTGTTGGCGCAGCACAAAAGGGCGCAGGAAAAATGTTTGATAAATTTATTCCTGCCTTAAAACAAAACATTGCAGAAAACGGCGCAAAAATTGTTAACCACAAAAGAGATGTCGCCCTTGCTGTTATCGGGCTTGGCGCCTTAATTGCAGTTTCAGAACATGTTGATAAATTTGCAAAAAATATTTTAATGAAAAAAATTATAAACCCAATTATTGGAATTAAAGAGAACAAAACTGAATGTGCGCAAGAAACTTCAAATGACACGCCAAAAGGCGATGAGCATTTGATTGGCACAACGCAAGGTTAAAATTTCATCCTATTTCCCCTTTTCCGTAAGGTCAAAAAGGCTTTGGTTTAATTCCCAAAGCCTCATTTTTAAGCATTATTAGCCATCAAACATTATTTTAACTGCGTTTTTTTTTGCAAATATTGAAGATATTGGATTACAAAGCCTTAACAGCCTTTACCGTTTAAAATTTCCCCAAGTTCCTTTTGGAAAGGCGAAATTTTTGCCAATTTTTCAATAATATGCGGCAGGGTTTGCACGGTGTAATTAATGTCTTCTTCTGTCGTATAACGGCTTAAGGAGAACCTTATACTGCCGTGGAGAGAAGTAAACGGAACGCCCATTGCCCTTAAAACATGGCTTGGCTCTAAACTTCCTGATGTGCAGGCAGAGCCTGAACTTGCGCAAATTCCTGCGTCGTTTAAATGTAATAAAATAAGTTCGCCTTCAATGTATAAAAAGCCTATGTTTGTTGTGTTTGGCACCCTGTTTTTTGCAGTAGAATTTAACCTTGCATTTTTAATTTTGGTTAAAATCCCTTCTTCAAGCATATCGCGAAGCCTTTTAACACGGGTTAATTCATCATCCAAATTTTCCATAGCAAGCTCTGCAGCTTTTGCCATACCCACAATATAAGGCACATTTTCAGTTCCTGCCCTTTTGCCTCTTTCCTGATGGCCGCCGATTATCAAAGGGGCAATCATTGTGCCAGATTTAACATATAGCGCGCCAATTCCCTTTGGCCCGTGGAATTTATGAGCAGAAATACCCATAAGGTCGATTTTTGTGTCTTGAACATTTATAGGGATTTTTCCTGCCGCTTGAACTGCGTCCACAAAAACTTTTGTTTCAGGATTTATGTCTTTTACAATGTCTGCAATTTCTTTTACGGGAAAAATTGCGCCAGTTTCGTTGTTTGCATACATTATCGAAACCAAGGCCGTGTCTTTATCCACCTTTGACGCTAATTCCTGAACATCAAGATCACCGTTTGAATCTACACCGATGTAATCCACTTTATAGCCGTGTTTTTCAAGGTCTTTATAAAGGTTTAGAACACAAGGATGTTCCACTTTTGAAGTTATAATGTGTTTTTTTGTCTTGTTTAATTCCAAAACCCCTTTTATTGCAGTGTTTGCGCTTTCAGAACCACAGGATGTAAAAAGAATTTCCTTTGAATCTTTTGCGCCCAAAAAATCTTTAATTGTTTCTCTTGAACGCCTTACGGCAGAATTTGCCGTGTGCGCTAAATCATAAATTGAGGAAGCATTTCCGTATTCTTCGGTAAAATATGGAAGCATAGCCTCCACCACTTTTTCATCAACCTTTGTGGTTGCATTGTTGTCTAAATAAATCAAGTTGTTATATAGGCTCATTTTATTCCACCTCTATGACATTTATTTCATTATCAACATGTTCTCTAAGCTGCGCCTGAACAAAGTTTTTCAAGGTAAGGTTTGAATTTCTGCACCCTTTGCAGGTTCCAGTGAGGCGAACATAAACATCTTTTCCTTCGACATTTACAAGTTCTATTCCGCCACAATCTTTGTGAAGTTCAGGCATAATGTGCTTTTCAATTACCTTATTTACTTTTAAAATAAATTGAACAGCATTCAGTTCTTCTTTTTTATTGCCGGCCTCCATATTATAAGTGTTTATAATTGCCTGAATGTTCCCCTTGCACCTTCCGCAAGCGCCGCCAGCGTATGTCAGGGCGGTTATATCTTCAACGGTTTTTGCCCCGTTGTGCTCAATTGCTTCTTTAATTGCCTTTTCTGTCACAGAAAAACAGTTACAGATAATTTTATCCTTGTTTGCCCTTGGAGCCTGTTTTTCGCCATCTGAAATTTCTTCCTCTTCTCCTTCAAGGTTTTTAAGCGCGTCTTCAAGCGCTTCATGGCCCATAACAGAACAGTGCATTTTTTCAGGCGGAAGGCCGCCCAATTTATCTGCAATATCTTTGTTTGTAATCTTTTTTACTTCTTCAACCGTTTTTCCTATTATCATCTCAGTTAAAATGCTTGAAGAAGCAACGGCAGAGCCGCACCCAAAGGTTTGAAACTTGGCGTCAGTGATAATTCCGTCTTTTATTTTTAAATATAATTTCAAAGCATCACCGCAGGCAAGTGCTCCTGCTTCTCCGATAGCGTCTGCGTCTTCAATTGAGCCTACGTTTTTTGGATTTTTATAATGCTCTTTTACAATATCAGAATATTCCCACATGGTTTTTTGTCCTATTTTAAATTTTTACATTCAGATTATAAACCAAAAATACTACTTGTATAGGGTTTAAAACCTTTCGTTTTGCTTAATAATTATTTTATAATGGAAGAATTATTTAAAAATTCCCTATTGGGACAATTGCAAGACTTAGGCCTCGCCCAGGGCACACAAACAGGTGCTATGCAAGGCATTATAAGCAGCATAAAAACAGGTACGGAAGAAAATTTCACTGACGGGCCAAACCCGCTTGCAATTAAAGTGAACGGGGATATTAAAGATTCTCCTTTCGTGGATAACCCGATTAAAAAAGAAGAAGCGTCCGCCCCAAAAGCCAACATCCAAAAGGAACCTGAAGTTTCAAAAGATTTTAAAAGACGGCTGAATGATTTTGATTTTGACATTTTGCAAGATTCTGCCATTAAAAAAGCGAGTGATGAATTTTCAGGCGGAAATGTTTTTGGAAAATTTTTATACAAATATTTCCCAAAAATTTATAAAAGCTTTCTTATTAAAAAAGCGCTAAATAAGTTAAATTCATTGAATAAAACAACGCTTGAACTTATGTCAAAAAAGATTCCATACGGAGAATCTGATGAAAGATATAATGCTCTTATTGAATATTTAAGCAGCGCAAACACAATTCACGCCAAGCTTTTAAAGAAAATCTAGACAACCTTATCAAGTTTTTCGCCGGCGCCTTTTTGAACGATTTTTTTCAATCCTCTGAAATTAAGCGTGCTGTTTCTTGATACGGCAAGGGTTTGGTTATATAAATAGTTTAGTCTGCTTGCAATAAAGTCGCCGGAATTATCGCCCCCATCTCTTTTTGTAGAGATTGTGGGACCATAATTAATCGCACTGCTTCCTGTTATTGCGCTAATCTTTGACATTTACTATACGTTCCCTAGTCTTTAAATATTGTAGTTGTGCAAAAAAATTATGCTTTAGACTGTAAACACAAAATTTATGCTTGTGCTTACATTTTAATAAAAAAACAGAAGAAGTCAAAATTAACAAAATTTTAAGCAATATTTACAAAATTTTACAAAAACTAAAAGCCGCCGTTCAAAAGGCGCATTTCTTCCCGCCTTTTCTTTCTGACTTTTTTTGTCCAGCCAAGCGTTCTAAATCTTAGAATTAAAATAAACCCTCTTATGCACTCATCCATCGCCATTCCAATCCAAATCCCGACAAGGCCCATTCCAAGAGTTATTCCAAAAACATATCCAAACCCAACACCAAACGTCCAGGCCGAAAACATACACATATAGGCGGGAAATTTCACATCTTCAACCGCAATTAAACACCGCACCATTACAATATTAATTGAGCGGCCAATTTCTAAGAAAAATTCCACAAAAATTATCTTTTTTCCAAGGGCTAAAATTTCGGGGTTTTTTGTAAAAATGCCAAAAATATTGTCACTAAAAATGTATAATAAAAGCGTAATTGAAAGAGAAATAGTGATAGAAACAATTAAAGTTGCCCAAACCCTTTTGTTTGCAAGCTTTAAGTTGTTTGAACCTATAAGATAACTTACAACGATTTGAGAGGCTTGTGAAATTGCAACAGAATAGATGTATGCAAAGTTTGCAAGAATGCTGCAATAAACTTTTGTTGTAATAACTGTTGTGCCAAAGAAATTTACAAATTTCATAATTACAGTTTGGGAAAGGTTATATGAAAGTTCTTCTGCGCCTGATGGAACGCCGATATGCAAAAGGTTTTTCATGGTGTTCCAAGGAAAAGGCTTTAAAAATTTCTTTGAAATTTCAATATTTGTTTTTACATTAAAAAGAAAAATCATTAAAACAAGCCCAAAAAGCCTGCTTATGACAGTTGAAATTGCAGCACCCGAAACCCCGAGAGGAGGAATTAAAGCGCAGCCGTTTATTAAAATAAAATTGCCTAAAATATTTATGGCGTTCATAAAAACCGCAGCAAGCATAACATTTTTCATAAAGCCATAGCTTCGAAGCGAAGCGGCGTATGTCATATAAAGCCCCTGGACAATTGTAAAAGCGCCAACTATGAAGAGATAGGTTTTGGTTTCAATAAATATATCTGATGGCACCTGCATCCAACGAAAAACAGGCATAGCAAGGGCAAAGATTGCAACAGTAATTAAAACGCTTACAAAAGAGAGCATAACAATGGATGTATTAAAAACTTCAGAAATTTTGCCTTCGTTTTTTGCGCCTAAATATCTTGAAATTAAAACTGTCGTCGAAACGCTCATAACGCTTAGAACAATAATTACAAGGTTCATAATTAAATTGGCGTTTCCGATTGCACCAACGTATATTTCATTAAAATGTCCAATCATTATCTGGTCGATATTTCCGACAAGCATTTGCAAAAGAAGCTCGACAAAAATCGGAACGGACATTTTAAAAACTATTGAATTAGAATTTTTTGCCTCTTGTATATTCATTGTTGTTAATGCTTTTAAAGCCCATTTAGAATGCTATATTTAGAATGCTAGATAATTATACACCAACCTAAAGAAATTTTTGTATTATAATATTTTTATTATGATTAAAGATTTTTTTGTAAATGTGGTTAAAGAAGCGGCAGAAGCTGCTCTTTCAAATAAAAAATTAGGACAAGCGGAAAAAATTACGGCAGCTTTTGTTTGTGAAACACCTAAAAACCCTGAATTTGGAGATTTCAGCGTTAACGTTTCATCTCTTGCGCGTGACGCCAAAATGGCGCCTCCTATGATTGCAAATGCCATTGTTGAATTTATAAAGCCTGAAAACTATTCTATAAACGTTGTTGCAGGGTTTATAAACTTTAAGCTTGAAGATGGATTTTTAAAAAAAGTTGTTGAAGAAATCCTTGAAAAGCGTGAAGAATATGGCAGAATGAACCTTGGCAAGGGTAAAAAAGTAAATATAGAATATGTAAGTGCAAACCCGACAGGCCCCTTCCACATTGGGCATGGGCGCTGGGCCGCTTTGGGCTCATCTTTAGCGGAAGTGTTAAAATTCACAGGATATGACGTTTATCAGGAATTTTACATAAACGACGCAGGAAACCAAATAAACAAGCTTGCAATGTCTTTAGAGCTTCGCGTGAAGGAACTTAAGGGCGAAACCGTTGAATGGCCGGAAGACGCATACAAAGGCGATTATTTAATTGATTGCGCCAAAAGGTATGTAGAACAAGGCTCAGATGAACCATATGGCGAATTTGCAAAAAAAGATATGCTTCGCCTTCAAAAAGAACTTTTAGAAAAGTTTGAAACACATTTTGACTGTTTCTTTTCTGAAACAACGCTTTATAAAAATAACGAAGTTGAAAAATGCGTAAAGGCGCTTGATGAGGCCGGAAAACTTTATGAAAAAGACGGTGCGCTTTGGTTTAGAACAACAGACTACACAGACGATCAAGACCGCGTTTTAAGGAAAAAAGACGGCTCAAACACATATTTAACAGCAGATATTGCCTATCATAAGAATAAATTTGACAGAGGCTTTGAGCATTTAATAAACATTTGGGGCGCAGACCACCACGGGTATATCCCAAGAATGAAAGCTTCAATCGACGCTCTTGGATATGACAGTAACAATCTTGAAGTTTTATTGGGCCAGCTTGTAAATATTATCCAAAACGGCGAAGCGGTCCGCATGGGCAAAAGAAAAAAGATGGTAACACTTGATGAACTTGTGGACGAGGTTGGAGTTGACGCGACAAGATTTTGGATGCTAATGAGAAGCATTGACACAACGCTTGATTTTGACGTTGACCTTGCAAAACAGAAAAATGACCAAAACCCTGTATTTTACGTGCAATATGCCCATGCAAGGTGCTGTTCCATTTTAAGAAAAGCCGTTGAAGACAGGCTTGATACAGAAACAGGCGAAAAACTTCCGCCATTTATTAAAAAAGAAGAGCTGGATGAAATATTAAACACTGCAAAGGTTTCAGCGCTTTTTGACAAAGATGATGAAAAATCTTACGACGCCACAAGAAAGCTTATCTTAAGGCTTGAAGAGTTCAAAACAACAGTAGAAGCGGCCTCAAGAATGCGCGCGCCGTATCTTCTTTGCAAATATGCTTCAAATTTAGCATACGATTTTCACCATTTTTACAATTTTACAAGGGTGTTATCGGATGACAAAGAGCTTACAAAAGGCAGGCTGGCGCTTGTTGCGGCTGTAAAAAATGTGCTTTTTGAAACATTTAAATTGTTAAAAATTACCGCACCTGAAAAAATGTAGCTTCCAAATTTAATTAATTACAGAAAAAAGACTTGATTAGAAAAATGTTTATAATAAAATAGTCTTATGGATAGCTTACGGGCTGCTAGCTCAGGTGGTTATGAGCACTCTGCCGAGCAAAAGGTGACTAAATGTCACGTTTTGCGAGAGGCTGATAAGGGTCCAAGCTAAATTTAAAAGAACTTTCACAATTGAATATACAATGTGGGCTGCTAGCTCAGGTGGTTAGAGCGCACCCCTGATAAGGGTGAGGTCGGAGGTTCGAGTCCTCTGCGGCCCATATTTTAAATCAAGAGGCATTAAGCCTCTTTTTTAGTGTGAAAAATAATGCAAAAAACCGGACAATTGCGTCCGGTTTTTAAACTTGAAATATTGCCATGCGATTGGCTAAATTTTTACACCCCGGTGGAGCCAAAGCCGCCTGTGCCGCGAGCGGTGGCGGAAAGTTCCCCTGAAACTTGAATTTCGGCGCGAACAACGGGCGCAATTAACATCTGGGCAATTCTATCCCCTCTTTTTACTGTAAACTCTTCATTTGAAAGGTTTATAAGCCCTACGCAAACTTCTCCCCTGTAATCCTCGTCAATCGTGCCGACACAGTTTGAAAGAGTAATTCCGCTTTTAATTGCAAGGCCGCTTCTTGGGCGAATTTGTGCTTCATAGCCCCTTGGAAGCTCGATTTTTATCCCGGTTGGAACAAGTGCTCTTCCTAACGGCTTCAACACAACATCTTCCGTATTTGCCGCCATAAGGTCCATGCCTGCAGCGCCTTCGGTTTTATATTCGGGCAAACCCGCACAATGTTCTAATTTTTCAATCTTTAAAACTATTCTATCCATCATTCCTCCTTGTTTAAATCATATAAATACTCTAAACCTTGTAAAGTCAGGTCTTTATTGATAAAATCTGCACGCCTTTCCATATTCGGAAAAAGGACACTTGAAAAGCCGCCGGTTGCAACAATTGTCGCCTTTTGTCCAAGCTCTTCTTCGCAAAGCTTTATCATCCCGTCTATCATGCAGGCATGCCCTCTTACAATGCCTGAAAGCATTGCAGAGATTGTGTCTTTACCTATAGCCTCTTTTGGTGCCTCAATTTTTACCTTAGGCAACTTTGATGTAAAACTGCTCAAAGAATTAGCCTGAATTTTAGGCCCTGGCGCAATTATACCGCCCACAAAGTTTCTATTTTCATCCACAATATCAAACGTGGTCGCCGTGCCAAAATCTATAACAATAACAGGCAATTTGTACATTTTAACCGCCGCAGCCGCGTTTGCAATCCTGTCTGCGCCGATTTCTTTCGGGTTTTTAAGAGCAATCTTAAAAGGCAGTTTGGATTTGTATGAAAGCAAAAGCGCTTCAATGTTAAAATATTTTTTAAGAGCAGCCTTAAAAGTTTCCCCCAGGGGCGGCACAACGGTTGAAATTATGCAGGATTTAACCTTGGCCTCTTTTTGCACAGAATTTATAAGGTTTAAAAGCAAAATGCCATACTCATCCTGCGTCCTTTTAAGGTCTGAAGCGACATTCCAGTTAATAAGAAGCTTTGAACCCGAAAAAAGGCCTATGTTTGTGTTTGTATTTCCAATATCTGTTACAAGAAGCATAGAATAATTATTGCATGAAAATTTTATAAAGCGCACATGTTAAAAATAAGGTTTTTTATATGTCATAAAAAGTTTTATTTTTTCACATGTCATAAAATAAGCTTTTATGACATGTGTTCCTGGAGGAACCTGCTTCTTTTTATATAAGGGCGCTGGCACACCCATATATAAAAAGAAGTGCGGCTCGCACCGCACATGTCATAAAATAAGCATAATTTACAACTGAAAGAAAATCTGTTTGTTAATGCTTTTTGCCTGTTAACACCTTATTTTAAAGTATTTTTCAAGCCGTGTATCATCTTATATTTTTTTTCTGGTTAAGATAAACTGAAATCTGAAATTTATCCTAAAAGATTTTGTCCTTCCGTTTGTTTTTCACTTCTTATAATTTAATAAAGTTTTTTATTTTGTCATGATTTCACACACAATGATTTTCGTTACAAATCTTTACAAACGAAAAAATATTTACAAACGCAAGTCCAAAAACTATTCGGCCGCTTTCCAAACGCCATCTTTTAATTCAAGCTTTTTGCCCACGGTTTCTTTTGCAGTGTCAGCAAATCTTCCGCACTCAAGAGCATAATTTTCAAGGTAAACGCTTGGCCTGCCTTCTTTTGAATACCAAAGTTCTTTTGCAATTTTTATATCGCCATTTTTCATATCGCTTTCATATCCTTCTTCAAACACACACGGGGCGCCATTTGAATATGAAAGGCTTTGTGCAACGGTTCTTTTGCCGCTATCTTCTTTTACGCCTTTTTTATAGGCTGCAATTTCACCGTATTCAATGTTTAAAATCTTTTCTGTTGCCGTGCTTCTATCTCCGTGTTTTACTATATTTTCAAAATACAAAACGGGTTTACCGTCTTGGAAGATGATTTCATTCTTCCTTCCAACCCCGGTATATTCACTAACATTTACAATAACACCATCTTTAAACGTGCTTATTCTAAGTGTCCCATCTTCCAAAGCTTCGCCCATAACTTTTTCGCCGTCTGTTTTTCCTTTTGTTATGGCGGCAGAAGCCCTGTTGTTTGTGCCAATCCCGTTGCTTTCAAATAATTCAACAATGTAGTTGGCCTTGGCTTCAAGCTTACCTTTTAATTCTTTTGCTTCCACATCTAAAACCCTTGCCGTTTTTGACATTTCAGATATTTCTTTAGGAATAGTATTTCTTTTTACAAATATATCTGCGCCTGCCTTTTGAACAGAGGGGGACACCCCGGCCTTTTTCTTTCTTTGGAACGCCATAGAAGCGATATTTAAGCCAACATTTGGGCGAAAACTTATATTCATTAATTATTCTCCATTTTTCTCTCAAATAATCCGTGCATTAAATGCTTACCGACTGTGTTTTTTATAAAACCCGTAAAAGCAAACTCTCGCTAAAAAATAATAGTTTTGTTAACTTTTGTAAAGAAAGTATATACAAAAAACGCAATTTTTATATACGGATTTACTTTATATAAATGTAAGAGGATATAAGAAAGCTTGAGAGGACCCTAAAATGGGAAAAAACAGAGATTATCTTACCATACATAATGCAAGACTCTTCTGCACAATGGAAATCAGCAACAAAGAATTTACTGCTCTTCAATTAAACGAAAACCTTGCAAGACTTTCTTATGAAAGCGGCAACCGCATTACAGCAATCTTAGACAGACAGGAAAGCGCTCTTCAAGCAGTTGACCCGGGCGATTTTGATGACGATTTTTCAACTGCAGATTATGCAAAAATTATGAAACAAAGACAAGAGATTGAAACTCAATATCAAAGAGAAGTAGACGCCGAAATGAGAAGGGCAAAAACCGCAGAAAACACAATTCAAAGACAACAAACACAAGTAGAAACCGCACTTAAAGAATTAAGAGCAAGAAAAGAAACATATGACGAGTATATGGGCTCAATCGATTGTTCTTACTTTGATTAATAAAAATAAGAATTAATAAAAAATTTAACAAATTTTTACAACCCCAAAAGCATTGAAAAGCACACCGGACAAAAGGTGTGTTTTTTCGCTTTATATAGGCCTTTTAACGCCTTGCAGGCAAAATGTTCATATATTTGAATTATTGATTTTGGCAAAAAAATTAATTAAAGTATTTATAGGAAGCTGCCGATATAGAACTTAACGAGTTTTGTTTTAAGGGATAAACATTGCTTAATTTAGAATCAGAACTGTACATAGATGGAATGGATGACATTTTGTGCTCTAAAATGCAGACGAGCACATGCACCATTTTGCTTGTGGATGATGAAGTTAACAATTTACAGCTTTTAAAAAGAACTTTTCACAGAAAATATAATATTTTAACCGCTTCAAACGGCCTTGAGGGCCTTAAGGTTTTTGAAGAAAACAGGGACAAAATCGCGCTTATTGTGTCTGACCACAAAATGCCCATTATGGAAGGCACAGAATTTTTGGAAAAGGTGAATGAAATTTCCCCGGATGTTATAAAAATCCTCTTAACAGGCTTTTCTGACATCGAAATTTTAACGGACGCTGTTAATAAATGTAATCTTTTTCAATACATTTTAAAACCTTTTGAGCCGGAAGAGCTTACAAACATTGTTGAAACGGGAATTAAAAAATTCAACCTTTCAAGCTCCAAATCCGCAATTTTAAAGGATTTAAAAGAATTATTCTATAAAACAATAAAATCAATAGCTTCCGCCCTTGATTCAAAAGACCCTTACACCCACGGCCACTCTTTAAGGGTGACTTTGTATTCTTTGATTTTGGCTAAAGAAATCGGGCTTGACGATAAACTTCTGGAAGAAATAGAAACTGCGGGGCTTTTGCACGATATCGGAAAAATTGCAATTCCGCAAAACATTTTATGTAAGCCAGGGAAACTGACAGATGAAGAATTTGCAGTGATGAAGCTTCACCCAAGCAACTCTGAAAAATTAATTTTAAGTATTAAAAAGCTTGCAGGCATTTCAAATTGGCTAAAAGCACACCACGAAAGGTGGGACGGGCGCGGATACCCTGACGGATTACAGGGCGAAGAAATTCCCTTATCTTCAAGAATAGTGGCCATTGCAGACACATACGACGCAATGACATCCACAAGGTCATACAGGACAGCGCTTCCCCATGAAGTTGCAATTGAAGAAATTAAAAAATGTTCAGGAAGCCAGTTTGACCCAAACCTTGCGGCCAAATTTGTAGAGCTTGAAGCCACAATAAAAGAAGCAAAAGAAAACCCGGAACAATATTATTCAAAATATAGCTACCTTCAAAAAGAAAGTAATTTAAGAATAGTTTAAACCGCTTGTTTTGCAGCGTTTTAGCATATTTTGGGCGAGGGATAAATATACTTTAAACACTCTTTTTGTTTATTTTTTGACGAAAAATTGCTATACTTATTTTAAAAAAAGGTACAAAGGGAGAAAAAATGTACAAAAAGAGCACATCCGTTTTTAAAATAGTCGGCAAATCGTTTTCAACATATCTTAAAAATATACAGGAATTTTTAAAATACATACTATACCCCGTCTTTGGACAGCTTGCGGGAATTTTTGTATGTTTTCTGCCCTTCTTTATGACCGGCGGAAACCAAAGCAGCATAAATATTCCGCTTGTTTTTGTCTGCATGATAGCAGGGCTTATAATCTTTTGCCATGCTTTTTGGAAATATCTTATAATTTCAGGCGGGCTTGTTTTGATTTCAAGACAAATTGTGGAAAATGAGCCATTACAGGAATTTAGCCGTTATACGGAAATTTTTTCAAAAAGAAGCAAAGATTACATTAAATATCTTTTTATTATGATTTTAGTTTCCCTGCTTTTTGTTGCCGCAGGCGTTGTTTGGATGTTTTTAATGATTGCAAAATATTATAATGTCCAATCAATTGATATGTCTGTCCTTGCAAGCCAGCTTACACTTCAGGTCATTCCGCTTGCCCTGGTGTTATTTCTTATTTCAAGCCTTCTTTTTGTAACGCTTGAATCTTTTGTCTTAAATCCTAATTCAACGCCTTTCCAAGGCATTTTAAAAGCAATAAAACTTTCCGCAAGAAACTTTTTTCCAAATTTAGGGCTAATGTTTATGCTATTGTTGATAGGCATTGTATTTTCCGAGTTTACGGGGCTTATTTTGAAAAACGCCTTATTTAACGAAGCATTATATGCAAAATACGGTTCATATTCAGATATGGTAGGCCTTTTGGAGGCAATGACACAAAGCTGTATTGTAAGTATTCTTTTGCCATTTATAACCCTGTGCCGCACCTGGTGGTATTTAAGAATGGACAAAGAACACACGGCACGCGCCCTTAAAAAGGCATAAAAGGGATAAAAGCATAAAAAGGATAAAGGCTCGGCGTTTAAACTTAAAAAGCAAGGGTTTATTTTATGGGAAAATCCGTCTAATAGGCCTATTTTTCCTGCCTTGCAAGGCTTCCATGCTCGTCCGTTCCGCCTGTTAAAAGAAGATTATATTTTTCTGCAATCTTAAACGGTTTTTTTCTTGAATGGAATTTTATAATCCCTCTGTGCCTGTTATAAGGGTAATATACCTCAATCCCATCCAGGCCAAAGCTTTTCAGTTTTTTTACAAGATAATCAAGGCTTAAAACAGAAGAACAGCAAGGATGTGCAAAAACAGCAATGCCGCCTGCTTTATGAATTCCTTCAATTGCAGCCTTCGGGTGTCTTGAATGAAAAAGCCGCACAATATCAAGCTTTGTTTCGTTTTTGTTTTTTGTGCACAGTTTTTCAATATATGGGCTGTTAAAATCTATCCCATACCCTAAAATATGGATTAAAGTTGTTTGATAGAAGCAGTCAAATTCAACACCGGGAATTAAAATCGGGTCATTAACGTGTTTTGTTTTTTTATAGCCATTAACCGTATTATGATCCGTAATTGAAATATGTTTTAAACCAAGCTTTTGAGCCTGTTCTATAAGCATATCAAAATCTTCCTTTCCATCCGATTCGCTTGAATGGATGTGAAGGTTTGCAACGTTATAATATTCTTCCCTTTTTAGGCTTGAAACCCTAGCCTTAAGTGCCTTATTTTCCATTAGTTATTTTTTTCAAAATCGTCAATAAGATGGGTTAATTCTTTTTTGGTCTTCTTTTTCTTTTTATCATCGTCCCCATCTTCTTTTTCATCTTTTTCAAGAAGGTTAAACTTTTTAATTCTTGAAGCATTTAAAAGCGCAAGAGAATCTAAGGCGCCACGAAGCTGCGCCGAACGGTCTACAAAAATATTCTCTTTTTTTTCTTCCTCGGGTTGTTTTCTTTCTTGGGCAAAGTATTCCCCGCCCTGGCCCATTTTATCATCCTGCGTTTTATTCGCCATTCCTGAAGCGTCGCCTGATTTAAAACTGAAGCCGCCTATTCCGAAAAAACCCGTCGAACGATTATCGACCATAGTTTTCCTGCCTTTTTACCTTTTTCCTAAAAACCCTTAAATTTTCCTCGTCTTTGAAATTATAACACTTTTTTGGTCTTTAAGCAAAAAGATACTGCGAAAAGATATTTCTTATCGGATAAAACACAAAATAATTTTTTTTTGCTATTTGCCCTCAGGGATTATTAAAGTTTTGTTAAGTTTTATGTACAAAGCATTTGCAAAATTTCAAAACGTTAACTTTTTGAAACAATCCAAAAAATATATATCAAAAAATAATGTTTTTTTGTTTTCCATGTAATAATATATAATGTAAAAATTAATCGTGGTGTAGAAGAAGTTGAAAAATATATCTCAAAGTGTATCTTTTAAATCAAACCCAATAGAAAACGGGCTTTCATCCGGTTCAATCCCGGAAAGTGTTCTTTTCGACAGAAAAGAAACAGGGGAGAACATTCAAACGCCCCTTTTAGACGCGCTTGAAAAATATAAGGAAAGCCCCTGCACAGGTTTCCATATCCCGGGCCACAACAGAGGCCGCGGCGTTTTAGGGCGCTTTGAGAATTTAATTGGCCGCGACGCGCTTTTATTAGACACCACAGATGAATTCGACGGCCTGGGTACGCTTCACCCTGCAACGGGCGCAATTGCAGAGGCTATGCAGCTTGCAAGCATTGCATACAACAGTAAAAAAACATTTTTCATAACGTCAGGAAGCACAATCTCAAACCTTGCAATCGCCTTTGGGGTGGTTTCTCCAAATGATGAAATTATTGTTGCAAGAAACTCTCACCGCTCTGTTATTACAGGCACAATGCTTTCAGGCGCAAATGCAACCTGGCTTATGCCAAGGCTTTTAGACGATTGGTCAATCTTTGGCGCAATTGAAGCCGAAGAACTTGAACGCCAGCTTGATTTAAAACCAAATGCAAAATTTGTATGGGTCGTAAACCCAACCTACGAAGGCATGGTTTCAGACATCAAAAAAATGGCTGAAATCTGCAAAAAACGTAACATACCCTTAATTGTGGATGAAGCGCACGGAAGCCTTTGGAACTACAGCGATGAACTTCCAACCACAGCGCTGGAGCTTGGCGCAGACGCCGTTGTACACTCTTTGCACAAAACGGGCGGCTCTATGACCCAAAGCTCTATGCTTCATATAGCTAAAAATTCAAAACTTGATGTTCATAAAATTGAACATGCCCTAAAACTTTTACACACAACAAGCCCCTCAATCCTCCTTCTTGCAAGCCTTGACGCCGCAAGAGCACACTTAGGCTCATACGAAGGGCAAAGCCTGATTAAAAACGCGATTGAAAATGCAAAATATTTCAGGCGCGAAGCTAAAAACATCAAAAACTTGTCCGTTCTTGGCGAAGAAGACGGCGTAAAGTTTGATGTGACAAAGATTTTCATCAAAATGAAAGGATTAAGCGGAAAAAGGCTTGAAACAATTTTAGAACTTGATTTTAACATTGAAATTGAATCCGCGTCTGATGAAGGGGTTTTAATCCTCTCAAACATCGGAAACACAAGGGCTGAGTTTGAATATTTAATTAGAGCCCTCTCTGAAATTTCAAGACGCGAATATCCTGACATTTGCCACCTTGAAGGAAAAAAATATATGCCCCTGATGGAGCCTGTGACCGTGATGAGCCCAAGGGAAGCATATTTTGCCCCAAAAAAACTTGTAAATATAAAAGAGGCGGTTGGAAAAATTTCGGCAGAGGTTATTGCCCTTTGCCCACCCGGAATTTCAGTTTTATTACCCGGGGAAATTATCTGCAAAGAACATTTGCCCTATCTTTCAGACTATTCTGAAATTGAAGTTATAGATAAATAACGTTTGAACACCGTTTAAGGATGTCTTTTGCGGTGTTCCAAAAAAACGTTTTCATAAAATACTTTATCGACGCGGTTTTTAATACCCCTGTAAATCCCTAATTGCCATAGGGATGTGGTTTAGAAGGTTTGAAGCAAGCACACTATACTCTGTAAGGGAATTTGAGGCCAATTCCCCAGCTTTTCCGTGAAGATAAGCCGCAAGAAGCGTGGCGTCCAAAACCTTTAGCCCTTGTGCCAAAAAGCCTGATATCATGCCGGTTAAGACATCCCCGCTTCCTCCTTTTGCAAGCGCAGAGTTCCCTGTGGGGTTTATATAGGCCACATTGTCCATTGGCGCTGCAATTACGGTTTCCTTGCCTTTTAAAAGCACAATACAGTTTAGATAATCCGCTGCAGTAGAAGCCGCTTTTACTCTATCCTCCTGAATTTCAGCCACATCCATATCCATAATACGGGATAATTCCAAAGGGTGCGGCGTTATGACAGAATTTACAGGAATAGGCATATTGTCCGTGCTTGCAAGCGCATTAATAGCGTCAGCGTCGATTACAAAAGGCTTTTCAGAGGTTAAATTGTTCTTTAAAAATTTCAAGACAAAATCCCTCGCTAGGCGCTCCATTGAAAGCCCGCAGCCAATTGAAACCACCTTATATTTTGAAATGTCATTTAAAATTTTGGCGCCATCCTTTGGAATTGTGCCTTTTTCGCTTGTTCCAAGGTGTTTAAAAATTATATCCGGCGTATTTGCGGCAATTGTTGCAAGGGTAGCATTTTCACCCGCAAGGCAAACAAGCCCCGCGCCCACCTTTAAGGCAGATATGGAGCTTAAATATGCAGCGCCCACATACGAAACACACCCTGCAATGTTTAAAACCGTGCCATAGGTTCCCTTGTTTGAGTTTGAATAGCGAATAGGAAGCAGGTTTCGGATGAAATCTTTCTCTAAAGTAACGGCTTCTCTTTTTATTTCTTCAATTTCTTTTTTCTTAAAAAACATATTTTCTCCAAAAATTTTACAGTAAAAGCCCTTCTGTGGACCGGTTTTATTAAATCTTTACAGCTATATTAGACAAATTGTTACGGCCTTATTCCGCCAAGCTGCCTTATAGCTTCATATGCGCCGATTGCAATACTGTTTGAAAGGTTTAAACTCCTTGTGCCGTCGTTCATTGGAATTGTGACACAATTTTTATTATATTTTGCTAAAATCTCCTCAGGCAACCCCCTAGTTTCAGGCCCAAAGATTAAAAAATCCCCTTCCTTAAATTGAACATCGGTATAAACCTTGTCCGTTTTTGTTGTAAAGAAATAAAACCTTGGCCCTGAGGCGTTTTCAGAGTTTTCATCATCAATAGATGTGCTGCAATTTTTTGCAAACATATTTTCAAACTCTTCAAAGTCAATTATATGTTCAATTTCAACCTTGTCCCAATAATCAAGCCCGGAGCGTTTTAAATATTTGTCGTTCATTGAAAATCCAAGGCGCCCGATTAAATAAAGCTTTGCATTTGTACAGGCGCAAAGCCTTGCCACATTCCCCGTGTTTTGCGGAATTTCAGGCTCAAACATAACAATATTTAAATATTTACTGCCGTCTTTTTGGTTCATAACGCACGCTTTCAAAGGTTTTTACCGTATCTGTTATAAAAAATCCTTAAAACTAATCCTTTAAAAATCTTTTTGATTCAAAAATTACCGGCAAACCCCTTAAAACACAGAAGGCAACTGCAATGTAAGTACAAATAAGGCCTATAACATAGATTGTGTGGTCAAATTGCGTGCCGATGTGCCCTGCAATAAGGAAAACAAAAGCAACCGCCTTGCATACAGCGTATGTGAACCTTGAAAAATTTGAAGCCACAATGAATTTAGCAATTTTGCCCTGCATCATTGTTTTTTCACCAAAAGGCGTAAAACCTTTCTCTAAAGCTAAAGATCTTAAAGAATCCGTTATAATGCCGCGGGTAAGAACAATAACAGGAACAATAACACTTATCCAGCCAAGCGCTGAAAAGCAAATCCAGTAAAGGTTTTCAACAATTCTATCACCCATAATGTCTAAAACCGCACCAAGCTTTGATGTTTCGTTAAATTTCCTTGCAATATACCCATCTAAGCCGTCAAACCACATAACAAAAATGGTTAAAACAAGCGACACGGGCGCAAATTTGTTTCCTAAAAACAGAAGTCCCATTGCAACAAATGCAAGAAAAATCCTTGAAAGTGTGATAATATTTGCCATTTTTCTATCCTTCTTTTTTTGTAAGTTCTTCGTTAATTATTTTTGCCGCCTCTTCCACGCAGTGTTTAGAAGACAACAACTCCTCTGTTTCCCTAAACCCGCTCAACTGAAGCATTTTTTCTTTTTCGCTGTCTAAAATATTCATTATTTTTTCGGCAATTTTTCCTGCCTTCGCGTCATACATTAAAAATTCAGGCACAATGTCTTTCCCTGTAATAATATTCACAAGGCAGGCCTTTTTAATTGAGCGCACCAAAAGATATACCATATAGAAAAACAATGGGCCCCTGTATGCAATAATCATAGGCGTTTTATAGAGCGCCGCTTCAAGTGCCACAGTGCCGGAAGCCAAAATCAGGGCGTCTGACGCAGATAAAAGCGCGTGGTTTTCACCTTTTATAGTTTTAAAATCCGTCTTAAAGGCATTATCAGGCAAATTCGTCGCATGAGATACGGCAAATTGCACATCATTCCTTGTTTTTTCAATAATTTTTGCCGTATTCATAAAAATTTTAAACAAAAATTTAATCTCAAAAGGCCTGGAACCAGGAAAAATCGACACTAATTTCTTATTCAAATCAAAACCATGGCGTCTGAAAAATTCGGCCCTGTCTGCGGGCGCAGGCAATTCCTTCACCAAAGGATGCCCTACATAAACGTTTTCAACCCCCGCCTCATCATACATTTTCTTTTCAAACGGAAAAATCGTTAAAACCTTGTCAATATTCTTTTTCACGGTTCTAAGGCGCCATTTTCTTGAAGCCCAAATTTGCGGCGGAATGAAATAGAAAGTTTTAATCCCGGCACGCTTCAAATGTTTTGAAACAGAAAGGTTAAATGCCCCATAATCCACTAATAACACTAAATCCGGCTTAAAAACATTTTTTAGATAGCCTACAATTTTTGCGCCTAAAATAACATGGTTAAAAACAACGGAAGGGCTAAGGCCCACAGCGCCCATTTTATCGTGGTTATGGAAAAGTTTAACACCCATTTTTGCAAGGTTTTCGCCGCCAACAGCCTCAATTTGAACATCCGGGTTCAACATCATAAGTTCCCTTGCAACGCCGCTTGCGTGCTTGTCGCCGGAAACTTCTCCTGTTATTATAAAAACCTTTTTCAAATTGTCTTCCTCTTATTATCCGTTTTAAATTTTTGCCCTGAAGCCCCTGTTAAAAGCCTTAACACTTCAAAGCCCAAAACCACATTTACACCGCAAGTATCACCATATTGTTCTTATCTGCGTATTTTACCATCGCTTCCTGGTTTACAATAATGGTTTCGCCCGCTTCAAGCGCCAAAACAGAAGCGCCATAGTGTTTCATAACCCTTAAAGTTTTAAGGCCAACGGTTGGAATATCAAAACGCTTGTCCTGGTTTGGTTTTGCAACTTTTACAACAACTGCCCCGCCGTTGCGCGCCAGTTTTGCCCCGCGTTTAATACATTTATCCGTGCCCTCAATCGCCTCAACTGCCATAATCATCTTATTTTTCATAACAACAGACTGGCCAATATCAAGGTTTCCCATCTCTTTTGCAATTTTATAGCCATATTCAACATCCTGCATTTGCGCTTCTGTTGGCTGAGTCTTTGTCATAACGCCCTTTTGCACCATTAAACTTTTAATAAAAATTGTCTGGTCCAAAATCGTAATCCCAATTTCTTCCATTAAAGAAACAATTTTCAACATAATAGCGTCATCGTTCAATTTGGGCGCTTCTTTTAAAAACTCAATCGCCATAGGTTCCAATTTTGGCCTTTTTAAAAGCATAGTTTTTGAAACCTTGCCCAAAAACGTCAGCTGTTTTATATTTTCATCAATTAAAGCCTGTTTTATGCTGTCCGCCTGGCCAAAGCCAAAGGATAAAACCTTTGAACAATATTTTGTAAGCTCTTTATAATTGTCGCCTGAAAGTGATATCGCAACCACCTCAAAACCGTTTTCTTTAGCGGCTTGCGCCATTTTAACAGGCAAAAGCCCGTCCCCTGCCATAAGACATTGTTTATTTTCAAGTGTAATACTCATCTAGGGCATTATCTCCATATCATCGTTACCATCTGAGCCTGAAATGCTTGTTTTAACATTTCCTGAGGCCTTAAATTCTTTCGGGTTCATTGTCATTGTAATTATGTCCGCTTCCACCGTGCTTGAGTTTTGGGTGATTTTAGACCTTCCCGTAAAGACAACTTTATTTGGCTTTTGGGTTACAGGGTCAATAAACACCTGTGCCTTTGGGCCAACGGCGGTATAATCTTTAAATTTAATATTCACATTACCGCCCGCTATTATATTATTCGTATTTTTATTATATTGCTGAAATCTTGCTTTAACATAAAGCCTTGAGCCATCTTCAAAAGTGACATCTGTGCTTGTGTTCCCGGACATTTGGTATTCCTGCCTTTGCGGGATGTATTCAAATTTATTTCCTTTTAAAACGTTGCTTTTTTCCTTCATAACAACGTTTCCCATAAGTTTCAGATTTTGAATTTCCCCGCCCTTGTCAATTATGGCGCTTGCAGAATCAGAAAAAGTTTCAACATCCTGATAATGAACAATAACGGAGCCATCCGCCTTCATAAGCTTTGTTACGGTGTTATATTCCTGTGAATCTGAATTTATCACAATTAAAGGCTGGCGGTCTTTCATCATAATAGATTGAGTGTTTCCTTCCGCACGAAGGGTTTTATTTATCAAAGAAACCTTCATAATATTTGCTTTGATTTCGTGTTTTTTATTGTCTTTGTTTTGAAAGGCATATGGATTGTCAAAAAACACAGCCAAAGAAGGCTTTTTAGACTTTGGCTCTAAATCAAGCTCTGCCCTTGGGCTTTTAACAACAACATCCCCAACGGTAACTTTTACATCGCCCGAGAAAAAGCCTTTATTTTGATCAACGTTAATTTGCTGGTTAGCAGCCTCGATAACAACGCCCGCAGCGTACGCCCCCGCCATTGTTAAAGACATTAATATAAAAAATATGGTCAAATTTTTCTTTAAATTCATTATTTTTTTGCTCCCAAGCTTAAATTAAACGAAGACTTTTTGCCTTCCCCCTCTTTGTATGGCTCATAAACAGAGGATTTACAGTTTCCTTCAATTCGAAATTTTGTAAAATCGTAATTAAAAATTGCCTTTTCGCTTACCGCCTCAAATTGGTCTTTTCCGCGCACAAGAACGTTTCCCGTGGCCACAATGTCCTCTTCTCTGCCCTTCCAGACAATTTTGTCCGCTTTAATTGAATACCCTTCTTTTGCGACAATAAGCGTGTCCCCTTCAAGCGTTATTACCTTTTCAGACTCTTTATATGTGCCTTTAGAAGATTCGATACTTAAAACAACCTCGTTTTCCTTGTTGTAAAAATTTCCCATCGCCTCTTCCAAAATTACAAGGCCGGTTGCGCTGTCATAGCTTCCTTTTTTGGCATAAAGTTCCCAATAGATTTTTTCATCCTTGGTTTCCGTTAAAATAAGATTTCCAACGGTCACACGCCTTGATTTTGTGTCATTTGAAACGGAATTCGAGCGTATGTCTTTTGTCACTATCCATGACCATATAAAGCCAAAAAGACATATGCCAAAAACTATTAAAAATACTGCAGTATATATTTTCTTCTTGTTTAGCATGACAAGTCAATTTTAGCATGAACACTGATTTTGGTCGTAATGTGTGAAAATATGTTAACTTTCCGTTATTTTTTTCAATAAAAATGCCCCGGCTCAAATTTTGTAAAAAAACCGCAGGCATTTTTATTGTTATTCTATATTTTAAGCAGGGTTTAATCTAAATGCGGGTGTCCGCCAAGCTCTACAACCCTTGCAATGGCTTCATCCTGCTTGCTTTCTGCAGCTGCCTTATCCGCTTCAAGCTTTAATATCAAAGATTCAAGCCCTCTAACATCGTTATAAATGTCCACATAGCTGTCATAATCAGCCTCAAAGCCAGGCGGCTTGTCGTTAGGTGTTTCTCTGTCATATGTCAAAAGTTTTTCTTCGGCCTGTTCAAGCTCTGCCATTGCCGTTTCAAGCCTATTTTGGGCGTCGCTTAATTGCGCGTTAATATCGCCAAGGCGCTCATCTAAAGATTTTAGCTGTTGGTTTTTTACATATAATTCCTGCTCTTTTATTGCTTCTTCTGTTATTGCGCTTATTGTATCATCTTTACTTTCGTTTTTGGGCGTTGAAGAAGGGTACACTATGCCGCCAGGCGTCCTGTAAGCTTCCAAGTTTTGTTGTTCATCATCAGAACTATCTTTTGGACTGCCATCTGCAGATGTGCGCGGTTCACTTTCGCTGCGCACTATTTCTTCATATGAAGGCGGAACATAACCCGTGCCACCGCTTATACTTACCTGCGGCTTCTGTTGCCCGCATCCTGCAAGAACAAGGAGAGAAGCACCTGCTGCGGCCAAAAGAGGGACAAATTTCTTTGGAATAATGTTTCCCGTAAAAGCTGGTTTTGCTGCAGTTTCTACGGAATTATTAACCTGACAGCCTGTGCGCAGGCTTCTTTTATGAGTTTGGCTCTTTGCGCCAGTATAAATTGCAGGCTGCATGCTGATTTTCATTATAATCTCCTTGCTTATTTTGACCTATTTTTAAAATAGCGTGAATATGTTATATTGCCCAATTATTGCAAAATGTTACAATAGTTTTACAATTGTTTTTTTGTAAGGAAAAGAAGGGGGTTGAAATTTTATTTTCAGCGTTTAATAATAGTTGTGTTGAGGGAGTTTCCCTTGGTTCAAAATTGAATATCGCAGGATGGACCGAGCAAACGGTGAGTTTGCAAGATTATGAGAATTGGTGCCAGACTGCAAATTAAAGAAAAATTGAATATTTATCGCGGGATGGAGCAGTCTGGTAGCTCGTCGGGCTCATAAGACTCATTTAAAATTTGGTTCATTGCTTGGTATAATAAGTGTTATTGGCATTTATAGAATACTTGGTTTTTTGCTTTAAATTGTAGGGAAGACCTATAATTATTGTAGGTCATTTTGTGTTCAATTTTTTTTTATTTTCTTTCATTTTTATTTCCCGTTTTGTACTATTTATGTGGTATAAATTCATCAGGAACTTCTTTTTCATTACTGTTAAATATTCTTTTAAGACGATTGCTTTGAAGGTCTGCAAGTTCTTCTAATTGATGTGGTAATACGTGTGTATAAGTATCCAAAGTAATGCCTATGCCACTATGCCCGAGCCATTTTGAAACCTTTTTAATATCAGCTTTTGCCTCAAATAAAGCAGTGGCGCAAGAATGCCTGAAAGAATGTATTTTATAGTGTTCAATACCGGCTTCTTTTAATCGCCTGTTAACAAAGGCTCTAAATGTTGTATCACATATAAAATCGCCGTCATCCTTTGCAAACACAAGGTCAAGCTGCCTAAAATATTTTTGCCCCAGCCTTAGCTTGTTTTTGGCTTGCAGTTTCCTAACATGACGAAGTATTTGCTCAACTTCCTTAAACATTGGTATTGTTCTGTTTGATGATTTTGTTTTGGTTGAGTCAATTATTTCTTTTTTATATTTATACTTGCAATTTTTATCCTTATTTGGCACTGCCTGCATTTGTTGGTCAATTCTTATTGTATATTTTTCAAAATCAATCTTTGACCACTGCAAACCAAGTGTTTCACCCAATCTCGAACCAACACAAAGAAAGAATATTATTAACATATCCCATTGAGTGCCTTGCTCACAGCAATATTTTATAAGTTTATCGTAATCTTCAGGGCTTAATATTTCCGTTTCTTTCTTTGGTGCTTTTGGATATTTAGCCTTGTTATTGGGGTTTTCCTTTATAACATCATTTTGGTATGCGCACTCAAGCATCCTGTTTACAACGGCACGGATATTCTTAACCGTTTTAGGGTCAAGTGTTCCGCCTCTGCCGTTACTTTTCTTTGTGCAGGCATTGTAAAATTTCTGCAATTTAACTCCTGTAAGGTCTTTTAATCTGATATTACCCAGCCCCGGGATAATATGGTGGTCTAAAATACTTCTATCATCACTAACAGTTGTGATTTTGACATGATTTACAACATAATTATCAAACCAAAAGTTTGCCCACTGTGTAATATTCCAGTATGCGTTCACATCATCTGAATAAACGCCCTCTTGCTCATTTCGCCATTTGTTCGCTTTTATAAGACACTCATCCTTTGTTTTTGCCCAGAAGTATTTATATTTGCGCTTTCCTGAATTATCAAGATAAGAAATCCTGTAATCATAGCCGTTGCCATTTTTAGAAAAACATCCTTCACCGTTTTTTCGTCTGCTTTTAGCCATTTGCGCACCCCTTTTCTTGCGCTTCAGCTTTTTTATCACGAACAAATTTATAAAATGCATATTCGCTGATGTTTAATTCTCTAATAGCAACAGATGATTTAATTTCACGTTTTTGCCATTTTCCGTAAACTTCATTAAAATTAGCAGGTTCAACAACTTGCTTTCTGCCTTTATATTTACCCTGCATTTTAGCAACTGCGATACCGTCACGCTGTCTTTCTAAAAGGTTTGCACGTTCAAATTCATAAATTGCAGCTAAAAAAGTTATCATTAATTTGCCAAAATTTGTTGATGTGTCAATGTTTTCTTTGATACTTTTCAGTGCTACGCCTTTGTCGGTAAGGTATTCAACAATATTTAATAAATCCTTTGTATTTCGAGCAAGGCGTGAGAGGTCTTTAATATAGATTATGTCCCCCTCTCTAACATATTCAAGCATTGCCTGTAATTGCGGACGCGCGGTATTCTTACCGCTTATTTTTTCCTCAAAAACTTTGTCCATACCAACATTTTTCAATAATTCCTTTTGGCTTTCAGTATTCTGCTCAATAGAACTAACTCTAATGTACCCGACATTTTGTCCTTTGGTCGCCATTCTGTTCATAGTAAAATCTCCTTTTTACTTGTTTGTAGGATGACGAGTGTTTGAAGTAAAGACTTCACCACTGAAATGACTGAAAAATCAAATTCTAAGTCTATTCAGGGAGTTTTAAATACCAAAATTTCGCCTGTTTAGAGTATACCCAAACACGTAATAAAACTTAATCAAATTTGATTAAGTATCTTTCTATTTAACTCCCAAGATAAAGTGTAAATTATATTTAAATGCTAGTTAAAACTAGTCTCAAAAGTTTATTATCTGGTTAAGTTAACGATGTCTTTCGTCATCCAACTACTAACATCTGAACCCTTGTTTTAGTAACCATGGCATCTGGTTCTCCACTGCCGGGGCGTTTATCCATTCGCTAACGTCGAAAAGCTTCTTATAATTTACTTCTGTATGATATCAATTTAGCAAGTATTTGTCAAGAAAAATATCACCAAAACCCTTATTATTGTTGAATTTATGTTATACAATAAATTTTTAATAAGGCGGATATTTGCCCTACATATGCATTCTAAAAAATACACATTGTGAAGAAATATTAAAAATTCTACAAAAATTTTATTTGTGCCATGCTTTCCTCTCCTTTTCAATCTCAATAAGCCTTGAACTTTGACAAGTTCAAAAAGCTTTTACCATCTGAATTTCGATATAATCATCAGACAAATAGTACAAATTTTATTTGTTTCTTACCAATTGTGTTGTTTTGTTGTAGTTAAATTTTAGTTTTGATATGACTAAAACATACATAACGACAACAATTTCGATATAATCATCAAATATTTTATGTTTTATTAAATCTTATAGTCTTATATGGGGCATTTTTATATAAACTAAAATATTCATTCTTTTTTATTTTTCTTTTCCCCGCACCCCGCAAGGTTAATTTAAAAGATTTTACCAGCCTAATATTTATTAATAACCCTTATACTTTTTATAATTTTCGTATTCTTCTTCAAAATCTTTTGCTCTAAAATAGTCTTCTTTTTCCTGTTTTGTCATACCTTCTAACATATTAACCCGCTCAGAACAAGACGAATTTCCGGTAACTACATCATATTTATATGTGCCTTTGCAAGTTTTAGAATTATAGAAACTTTGCGCTATTTGCAATTCTTTTACATTCTTAATTGTACTTTCAGGGTTGTTGTGCCAAATTGAATATACATCATATTTTCTATAAGTAAGTTCATCAAGATTTTTCCAAGTTTCCGTTGGCAATTTTACGGTATTATTTAGTCTGTTGCTTCTTGTGCATTCATAATCAGTGCAAACACCACATCTTAATTCCCTGTTGTATAACTTATTTATTTTTCTGTACGCAACAGAGCAGATTAAATCTTGACTTTCGTATTTCATCCTTACTTTATAATTGTCGCCACTTTTAAAAACCCTTACAGGTTGATTTTCATCAATATCATGATTTCTCACAAGCGTAAAATTATATGGAACAACTTTATACTTCTTGAAACCAAAAATATAGTATTCTTCATTATGTAGTATTTTTATTGAAACTTTAGTATCCTTTTTGCCTATAAGTTTAGATTGTACTTCCTCCAAAGTTAAATTTTCCGTTGGTTCTCCATTGATTTCTGCAAGAATATCGCTTGTTTTTAGCTCATCTTCCTTAGTAGAAGTACTATTTGAGGCTTTTTTAATGCAAATTTTATTGCCGCATTCCTGCAAAATAATGTCGGTTTTAGCATTTGGAATATCCGCATAGGCTATTAATACGCCGCCAAATAACAAAACACTGATTAATAAATACTTTTTCATAACAATACCCGCCTTTTTGTAGTATTTGTAGCACAACGAGAGATGATTGCAAGACTTCACTTTTGGCAATATTCTCTAATTACGCATTTATTACATTTAGGTGTTGCAGTACAAATTTCGCCATATTTTTTAGCACAAAAATTCCACAGTAAATAATCAATCTTTACTTGACTTATTCCTGTTTCATCTGATAAATTTTTAAGTTCTTCTATTATTTTATATTCGGATTTTACACTTGTTAAATTTAACCTGTCTGGTGCGATTATTCTTTTTATATGTACGTCAGGCTTTACTATGTCTATTCCGACATTTCTTAAATATTCACATACAAGAGCAATACCTGCCTGCTTCAGTTTATACTCACTATTTCTATCCGCAAGTAATCTTGCGATACTTGAAGGTGTATCCTGAAGAATAAAATTATCAAGACTAAGAAATTTCTTTTCAAGTTTTTCAAAAGTGCAGATGTTATCAACCAAAGAATACATTTGTTTTTTGGTGGTAAATGGATTATGACATTTCAAGGCTGTAATTTCGTTGATTAAATCTTCCGCCGGTTTTTTCTTTAATTTATCCTTACTAAAGTTACAAAAAATATCATTAAGTGCTTTTGAATTGTCTTTAATCTTTTTCCAAGATACTAAAGCACTTAATTGCGCATAAATAAAACCTTTCAAATGTTCTTCAAAACTAAATATTTTACCGCTTTTTCTTGCTTCAACTGCTTCTAAAATAGTTGTGTCAATATCTTCCACCCTATTTTTCAAATATTCATCAAGAATATTGAACATTTCCCTGTAATCTTTTTTCATACCTTGAGAATACCAAAGTAAACTGGGTGTGTCAACAGTTTAATTTTGTTCTTTTGGTTGAGTTAACAATCTAACATGAAAAAAGGTGCATTATGGCAGATATTAAAAAGCTATTAGGAACAAAAATCAGTCAAATACGCAAAGAAAAAGGATTTTCGCAAATACAATTTGCCGAAATGCTTGGTGTATCAACAAATGCTCTAAGTATTATTGAAACGGGCAATGGATTTTTGACCGCCGAAACACTAGAAAAAATTTTGGAGGGATTAAATTTAGAACCTGATGAATTATTTTCTTTTGGCGGGAATAAAACCGATGAAGAACTATATCAAAACATTCTAAAGAATTTAGAAACAATCAAGAGCGACAGGACAAAGCTTGCAACAATAGACAATATTTTAAAAACACTACTGTAAAATTTATCTCTGCGCTTTAATTTTTTAGAGGTAATTTTATACCTCACCACCCTAAAACATTTCATCATTCGCCCGAGAATGGTTTCATTTTAAAAATTCTTGGCAGGGTTTTTGCACCCGGGAAAAATTCTACGGCCGAAATCTTGTATCCTGCCCCACCAAACCAATTTTAAGCCATGAGAGGGGTTGGGGGAGTAAAAACAAATTACATGTTATAATTTTGCATTATAAAAGAGGATAAAATGAAAGCTAACGAAATAAAGATAATATTTATAAAATGGCTACTAAAAAAATATCCTAGCGGCATAATAGGAAATGAAGTTTTATTCTCAAGTAATCAATATAGAACAGATATCTTGCAAATCATAAATAATAAAATGCACGCATATGAAATAAAAAGCGACAGCGATAATCTTGAAAATATCGAACAACAACTACAAAATTATTTAGAAACATTTGATTACACTAGTTTGATTTTTACGGAAAAATATTCAAATGAAAAAATAAACAAAATAGACAATTTAGTTGGACTTTACTTGATAACTAAAGATAAAAAAATCAAAAAAATAAGGCAAGCCAAGATTTCTAATCAGATAAAAAAAGAAAATTTACTATGTTTTTTACACAAAAAAGAACTTATAAATATCTTAAACGAAAAAGGATTAAGTCAATTATCAGTTTTTGAACTTAGAAAAAATGCAAGAAAAATACCTTTAAATATCATAAAAACCGCTTCTATTGATATCTTGGCACATAGGTATTCCAAACTGTTAAAACTTTTCATGCTTGATACAAATGGCCAGGTAATTACTGAAGATGACTTAAAATCTTTGACCGGCAACATTCTAACCGATATAATCAAATAATTTGAGTGACACTAGCTTAAAATAAATATTCATTCGTACCGAAATCCAAAAACTAGGTATTGCACCGCCCACATTGCCTTTAGAGGCGTTTTGTATTTCTGTGTTTCCCCATGATGTAATATCTGAATCAAATAAGTCAGTAAAATATGTTTGCTTTGCTACTTTTTGTGCAATATCTGCATATGCTTTGGCATAATTTTCAGTTTTTTCTCTCCGCTGACGCATGCAGTGAATATTTTTATCTACAGAAGGTACGTCAATTCTTGGTATCCAACCTCGAGCAAAAATATTATCATTTCTAATTGGATTTATGGATGCATAGTCGCTATATATCAAATTGACATTCAAGGAATTTAATCTTGATTTTACAATATTAAAAAAATCAAATTCTTTTATTTCAAATTTCGCGTAATCTGTCTCACTCATATGTTCAGAAACATTTGAGGGAAATGATGTACTGGATAAAACAATATTTTTTATTCCCAAGGTATTTAGAGCACCGATAAATATTTTAGCAGTATTAGCGCATTTATCTACATCTTTAATATACTTATAATCAAGTACGTAGATCAATTTTTCATGCAAATTAATTGAATTAAATGTATCTTTATCCAATAAACCCTTTATATCTGTAATCAAATCTTTTGCTTCAATTTCATTTTGGGAACGAAAAACAATAAAGTCAAAATGCTGTACCAAGATTTTGACTTGTTCAAACAACTTACATAAATAGTTTTCATAATCGTCTTCTTCTTCAATCTGAATAACTGGATAAAATTTCCCAAAAATATCCTTATTTTCTATGCAAAATTGAGTCCATCTCTCATAATTATTGTTCGAAGAATGTAATTGATTAATTTCAGAATTAGTCAAAGTTTTATCGCTAGTTAAATCTAATATAAACGGAATCTCTGAAAAATGGTTTGAAATAAATTCCACCTTTTTAGCTATCACCCCTTCTTCCGCATTTCTAGTTTTGCGCCCCCTTGTAATTTCAAACAAAGGCATTGCAAAATTCTTAACAGCATTATCAACATTTGACAAAGCCCTCAACTCTGCATCGCCCGTTTTAATTATTGGCACATACTTTCTTATCATAATCCATGCCCCGTTAATCCCAAATTTCTAGCTCTAACTCTTATCGCCAAAGTCGACACACCAAAATGTGTTGCAAGTCTTTCGATAGATTTATTGCCTTGTCTAATTTGTTCATAAAATACATCTTCAGGCATTAATAATTCACCTGCAAATTCATTTGCTTGATACTCTAATGAATTAATATCAGCACCCCTAAAAAAGATTTTATCCTCAAATAAATCCTCCTTGCTTTGATGCAAACAAAAATGCGCAATTTCATGAGCAATAGTAAAGCGTTGCCTCTGTTCCGGGTGACGCGCTTCTATAGTAATGGTATTATTTCTAACATCCAATACACCAGAAATATCATTCTCTAATTTTTGATACACAAGAGTTAATCCCAACAAGCGTAATATTACATTTAAATCCACCGGAAAATCAGTAATATTAGCTCTAGACAATAAATCAGGAGCACTTGTAATATTAAAATTATTTAATGATATATTTAAATTTCCAAACAAACCAGATATATTATTTGGTCTGCTTATGTTTCTAGTCTTTATAATTGCCATTTATTCTCCTTTCTTGTCTACTTGTTCAGGAAAATTAATTTCGCCAACTTCGCTACTTATATTTAAACTATCTAGTCTTGCAGAAAGATTTGTCTGCTCTTTTAGGAGCTCTTCATTCTTGTCTTCCAATGATGCAATAGCATCATACATTTCAGAAATAATACCATTCTCATTTCTTTCCCTATTAAAGGCTTCATCTACTAATGGTCTAATATTTTCATTTTTAATATAATCTTTTACAAGGCTCTGCAGTAATAATTTTCCAGTATTTGAGTTCATATATTCTTGCAATTCTTCCGCTATGTCACGTTTATGTGAACATTTTATATAAAAGAATCCTATCATGCCAAAAATGGCGAAAATTCCTACCAAATGCTGTACTTGCGTTTCATAGAAACTTATTAATCTTTCTACCACAAAATCCAAGGTATGGATTTTATTTTGAGTTACCAACGTCGATATAGTCTCAAGTTCTTCGCTGCTTAAATTTTTATTATTTAAAAAAACAGAATTATGTAAAATTGTAGCCCAATGAGGCATTAAAAAATAGTAACAAAGAACAGCTCCAACAATAATGCTAAAAATAAAGGAAAAAATTAATAAAATGGTACGACCTGCTTTTTCCATATTGGCATCATTCTTATAGTCTGTCTCTATGTTCAATAAGCTAAATTTCATTAAGAACTTTCTCATACAAATTATAATTTTATTCATATAATAGCACAAAAATGGCGAAAAGTCAATATTTGCGGGCATATAGACGGTAGCTCGTCGGCTCATAAGGATTACTTTTAAATTAGGTTTCTTGTTTGGTATAATAAGTGTTATTGGCATTTATAGAATATTTAATTAAATATGGTTTACTAAATATCTTTTTCGTCGCCGCCGGATTATAAATATTTATGGTGCAGAATTAAACATAAAAGCCGCTCTTGCTTATTGCAAGTTTGGTATAATTCCCCGCCTAAATAAATTAAAGCACTGCCATAATAATTATGGCATTACGGATAAATGCTAAAACTTTTTACCCCGCCATAATTTTTCAAAATTATTTTCCCGCCCCGCCCTTACAATTTCCCCTACAATTAATTGTAGGGGAAAACTAAAAATCTTTGAAAATTTTAACACTTGAAATTTTATTTTCAGCGTTTAATAATGTAGATGTGATTGGCGCTTCCGCCAATTAAAAATTAAATATCGCGGGATGGAGCAGTCTGGTAGCTCGTCGGGCTCATAACCCGAAGGTCGTTGGTTCAAATCCAGCTCCCGCAACCAATTAATATTATTGGCTTTTAGGCAAACCCTAAAAGCCAATTTTTTATAAAAAACAACACATTTTGCAACACAATAGAATAAAATGAACTAAAACCTTTGCCCTGATTGAATAAGCAATGTAACAATTTTAAAAAATACCCTGGGGTAGCCCCTCTCGCAATTTAAAAATAGTTTCGTGTTACTGGACACAAGATTTCGGTTGCAGAATTTTTCTCAGTTACAAAAACCCCACCAAAAATTTTTAAAATGAAACCATTCTCGGGCAAATGATGAAATGTTTTATGGTGATGAGGTATAAAATTACCCGCAAATATTTTAATGCTATAATTAGCACATGAATTTTTTAGATAAAGAATTTTCAAAAATTACAGAAAACATCAGCTTGGACAGATTATCTTCTTATAAATTCAATGATAACGAAAATATTAAAATAATCCTAAAAAGATATATCTATAATGTTCAGATTTCAGAAAGTTTTTACCCGCTTCTTTCAGCTTTAGAAATTGCTTTAAGAAACCGCATATATAATGCAATATGCAACCTAAAAGGGGATAACTGGCTCTTAAATGAAATAAATACAAAAAACATTCTTTCTGATAATGAAAGAAATATTTTAATTACTGCCTATAATAAATTGGAAGCAAGGTACAAAAAGCCCCCTAAAGTTGGTTCAATAATTGCAGAATTAACACTTGGTTTTTGGATTAATCTATGCAAGAAATCTTATAAAAATAGCTTATGGGATAAAGAGGGATTTTTTGACAGCGTTTTTCCTAATTTTGATGAATTTTTTGTAAGTCCCGTTTTAGATAAAACAAAAACAATTTTCCCATTGTTAAAAGAAATTTTGATATTAAGAAACAGAATTTTTCATCATGAAATTATAATCAATA
>CAJULR010000018.1 GCA_910587375.1 Candidatus Gastranaerophilales bacterium
AATACGAATTGTGTTTAGGACTAATTCAACTAGTACAAGGTGCAGGACAAGATATTGATACCTTTAAAGAAAAATTAAAAGAACGTAAATCAGTATTTAACGAAAAACTTAGAAATATGTATGATTTACTTTATCCTCAAAATGAAGATAAAAATGAAATATTAGATAAAACCTAACAACACATTACACAGCACATGAAGTTAAAGAGTTTTAATAAATTTAGTGAAACAAGATAAATTCTCATAAAAATTCGTGCCAAATAGTGGTAAATCGTGAAAAGCTGTTACGGGTAAGGTAGCCCGAGGCTATCCTCATAACCCGAAGGTCGTTGGTTCAAATCCAGCTCCCGCAACCATTTTAGCCGATAGAAATATCGGCTTTTTTAATACATATAATCAATAAATAAATTCACAGCTGGATTTGAATTTGACAGCCGTAAGTTATAAAAGCCTTGAACATATTAAGACTGCAGCATGTTTTGAAAAAACACTGGGTTTAACATTTCTTAATATTCACAACCAAATTAACAATTTTCCTGCTTTATATGCTTTATAAATGCACGCTTACAAGCAGGAAGGGTTCAAAAATTGAAGCAGAATTCAAACAACACAGTTTAGAAACGTAAAAATTGCAGCAGGCGCTGGCACTTTGACATTAGGCGCAAAAGAGCTCCAGGCAAAAAGCACTACAGGCTAAGGCCGAAAATAAGCTCCAACCTCGATATACAAACTACTTTAAAGGAATAAAATATGATAAATAATATTTCATTTGGCTCAACATACAAGGCATACATAACAAAAAGCGATGTTCAAAAAGGCAAATATGACCATCCCCAATTAACACAGTATCTGAACGACAATAATATTCAATATCAACAAACTTTTATCGACCCTAAAAAAACTCCGACATATTTTAATCCGTTTAAAACAGACAGCAGCTCTCAATATATTCCTGGCATTGACGATTATGCAGCAAGCAAATATACAATAGTTGCGCCTGATGAATTTGATTGCGACATTGAAACAATTTGCGCTAATCGTGGTATAAAATTTGAAAAACTAAATACGGATGATATTACAAGCAAAGCTTCAATTCTAGGCAGAATTAAACCGGCAGAAAAAGGGTATACCCTGGCCGCAATTAATTCAGACAAACTTGAAAAATTAATTCAAAATCAAGACAGTAACTTTGAACACTGCCAAAATGACTATGACACACATTTTAAAGAACAAACAGAATTTGCACTAAAAAGCGGCGATGAAATCACCCCTCAAACCTTATCCATCAGGTATTTATCCGATGATTCAACTCCTGAAAGTTTAAAAAGATATGTTGATAATTATGGCGCAGATAAGTTAAATCAAGATTCAATCGGAGTTTGGCTTGGCCGAGACACCAATATTAACACATATTTCGGCTTAAAAGATTTGGGCTTAAGTTCAATTCCTGTATACCTGGACAAAGATAGTTATAAAAACGCCCAAATATTAGGACTGCTCGATTAAATATGTTTGACCAAATATATCAATTTCAAAGCTCTCTATTTTAGAGGGCTTTTTAATTGTTTAAATTAAAAATAAACTCCGGATATTCATTAAATTTATTTTTTAAATAAGGCCAAAAACTTGGCTGCAAAATAAAAAACTTTCACAAACCCGCAGAACAACCCCATAAAAAAAACGGCTATCTTTAAAACTAAAGAAGTCGCCGTGATGGATAGAATTAGTATTACGGAGTTTATAGAGGAGTTTACACCCATTTAACTCTTGTCAAAAAAACTTTTTGCTAGTATGTTCAAAATTTTGTCAACTATTTTTACAAAACTTTACAAAAAACTTCGCCCTGTGGCGCAAAAGCACGCCCCACAAGGCTTTTAAAATTCTTAATTTTAAAATACGCAGGTAAATTCAAGATTTTTTGGCGTTTTTAGAGAAAATTCAGCCCCAAAAACCATGCCTTATTTAACATCTTCTGTCAAAATGCTGTCTGTTGAATGCAAATCAAGCGCAAGAAGCTCTCCCCCGTCCGCCAAATACTTTTCATCAATCGGGTTTGCAGGGTTAAAACCCAAATCTTTAAACTTTGCAATTTGCCCAAAAAGCCCGCCGCGCCCTTTAAGGGATGTAAACACACTGTCAAAACCTTTTCTTAGCGTGTCAAAATTGGCAGAAAGCCCTTCCAGCTTCCCTATAAGCGTTTGGCATTTTGAATAAATCCCCTCTCCCGTCTTTAAAATTTCTTTAATATTGTCGTTTTGATTTTTATTAATCCAAATATAATTTATCGTCCGAAGCGTTGCAAGAAGCGTTGAAGGCCCAACTATCACAATATTTCGCCTGCTTGCCTCCTCAACAAGTGCGTTATTAGCGTAAATTAGCCCCATACAAGCTTCAAACGGAATAAAGAGCAGTGTAAAATCAGGTGCCGAAAGTCCTTCCAGGTTTGCATATTTATTTTCCAATTCCTTAATCCTATCTGAAATATTTGCATAGAACTTTTTAACTGAAACCTGCGCCTCATCTTCGTTTTGGGCATTTGTATATTCTAAATAATTTGCAATCGAGGCCTTTGAATCCACGATAATATTTTTCGTGCCGTCAGAAAGATAAATAACAGCGTCAGGCGTAATTTTATTACCTCCTGCGGCGTTAAGGTCGCGAAAACCGGCTTGCAGAAGGTAATTCCCCTTAAGAGGGTCGTCTTTTTTATCAACCAGCCCCGAAACCTTCAAAAGCCGCTCTAAAATCATTTCCCCAAAAGAGCCTCTAAACTTGGAATTAGAGGAAATTGCGGTCGCAAGCTTCTCTGTCTGTGTGGTTATAAGCTTATTTTGCCCCGAAAGATACTCTATTTGCTCTTTTAAGGTCTGCGTATTTTTAATTCCCGTAATATTATATTCTTCAATTTTGGTCTGAAAATCTTTCAAATTCTCCTTTAGGGGCTTTAAAAAAGCTTCAAGATTTTTTTGGTTTTCATCATTTAAAATCTTATTTTTTTCAATGAGCGCCTGGTTTGCAAGGTTTACAAACTCTTTTTTTATAAGCGTCGAATAATCTTCTGTGCTCTGAATTTTATCAGTCATAGAGTTAATTTTTTCTTGAAGCTTTGCATTCTCAACCACAAGCTCCGTATTTTTGGATTTTTGCAAAAGGGCAGATGTGAAAAACCCCGAAACAAAAGTCAGGCCTGCAATTAGCACCAAATATAAAACACTCATACACTCTCCTTTAAAAAATATGTGCCTGACGTGATTCGAACACGCGACCTTCGGCTTCGGAGACCAACGCTCTATCCAGCTGAGCTACAGGCACAGATTCAATTTTCAACTTATAAATATTTTAACACAAAAGCCCATGGCTTACTGATTTTTTTCCTTAAACACTTGCCCCAGCATATAAATCGACCCGCACACCACCGTTAAATCCGCGCCACCCTTGGTTATTTCCTCATAAGGATTTTCCACTTTCCTTATCCCGCCCCTTATTAACCTCGCCGCCCCGGGCTCTAAACTTTTCATCAAATCCTCATATTTCAACGCATTTGGGTAATCAAATTCATAAAAACAAACTTCTCTTTCGCCTTGACCCAAAAGATACTCTAAAACCTCCTTGTAGTCTTTATTTTTAAGACATCCAAAAATAAATTTAATTTTTTTACCCTTATAATTTTCATCCAAAAATTCAGCCAAAACTCTTGCCCCATCTGGGTTATGGCAAGCGTCGATTAAAATTTTATTGCCCTTGTATTCAGCCTTCTCCAGCCTGAATTTCCACCTAACCTCTGATAGCGCCTTTTTAACAGTTTCAAAATCTATTTTTTTGCCCAGCGCCCCTGCTTCGTTCAATATACCTACCGTTTCAAGCGCAAGCGCAAGATTTTCCCCCTGATGTCGCCCCAAAAGGCCAAATTTCACAGCTTCCCCGCCAACGAGCGCGCAGCCATCCTTTATTTCAAGTGTTTTTGTTTCATAAACCTCTGCCCCAAGGCGCAAAGCCTCGCTTTTTAAGGTTTTATATCCTTTGTTTTCCTTTAAAAACACACTAGGACAGCATTTTTTAAAAATCCCGGCCTTTTCAAACGCAATTTTTTCAATCGTATCCCCAAGGCGCTCTTTGTGCTCCAGACTTATAGAGGTTACAATTGTGGCCAAAGGTTTTTCTATAACGTTTGTAGAATCAAGCCTTCCGCCTAAGCCCACCTCCAAAATCACGATGTCACAAGCCTTTTCCTTGAAATATAAAAACCCCGCCGCAGTTAAAATTTCAAACTCTGTAAGCTCAATTCCATATTGTTTATCAAGATTGGAAATTTTTTCAATCAAAGCGTCAAACTCTGTATCGCTTATAGGACGCTTGTTTACGGAAATCCGCTCACAATAAGAAAAAAGGTGCGGGCTTGTAAATTTGCCCGTTTTGAAGCCCGCTTGGACAAAAATTTCCTCTAAAATCGCACAGGTGGAGCCTTTCCCGTTTGAACCCCCAACATGGACAATTTTTAAACTTTTTTCAGGGTTCCCTAAAAGCTCTAAAATTCTTGAAATTCGCTTTAAACCAAGCTCTATATGAAATTTTTCGGATGATGTTAAAATTTTTTCCGCCTGCATTTTAAAACCAACCCTCTCTTTATTTTTTTAAACGCTTAAACACTGTCTGTTTCTGCACCGGCCGCCTCAAGCACAAGTTCCAAAATTTTAAACGTCGGATTTTCCGCAATCTCCCCTTCTGCCTTTTTTCTAAGCGCCGCAAGCTTTTCTGGATTTTTTCTTAAATCTTCAACCGTCCCAATAAGCCAATTTTCCGTCAAATCAGCGTCCTCAACATAAATTGCCGCCCCAAGTTTTTCAATTTCCCTTGCATTCATGCGCTGGTGGTCCGCCGCCGCATAAGGGTATGGCACAAGGATTGCAGGCTTTTTTGCCGCCAAAATCTCTGAAATAGATAAAGACCCGGCACGGGACACCACAACATCCGCCGCTAAAATCGGCAAATACATTTTCTCAAAATAAGGCCTTATAATGGCATTTTTCGACTCAAAATTATCCACACCGGCATTAAAATCGCCGCTAATTCGCCTTTTGAGCTCCTCTATAACTACATCGAAATTTTTCTTCCCCGTCTGAAAAATTATCTTAACATTGTCTATATTTTTATAATGCTCAACAAGCCCAATAGCAGCAGTGTTTACGGTCTTTGCCCCTTGGGAACCCCCCATAACAAGGACACAAAATTCATCCGCTGAAATTTGAAGCTCCTTGCGGGCTTCATCCCTCGATACCTTGAAAAATTCATCTCTCACAGGGTTTTTAAAGTTTGTGATTTTTTTTGCCTTAACAAACCTGTTAGCCTCACTAAATGCAAGGTTTACAGCCTTCGCCCCGCCTGAAAAAGCCCTCGTTACAATCCCCGGGTGCGCGTCAGAATCGTGCATAACGTATGGAATTTTTAAAATGTTTGCACAAATTACCATTGGTGCACTAACATACCCCCCGGTCGCAAAAACCACATCCGGCTTGTATTTTAAGGCATACCCCAAACATTTTAAAACGGACACAAATAAAAGCAAAATCCACTTCAAAAGCTTAAAATCAGGCTTTCTTGGCATACCAAACACAGGCACATCTAAAAACGGTGTGTCAATAGCCGAAATCACACTATATTCCTGATTTTTAGAGTTTCCAACATAGTAAATATCAGAATATCCCCTGTTTTTAAGCTCATTTAACATTGAAACACAAGGGTAAATATGCCCCCCGGTGCCGCCCCCGGTTAGAAAAAACGTCTTAGTATGCTGCTTTTTTTGCATATGGTCTAATCCTTTGAACTTTTTTCTTCGAAATATTTAAAAGCACCCCAAACATACACAGGGACACTAAAAGCGAACTTCCGCCATAGCTTATGAAAGGAAGCGGAATTCCCGTTGCAGGCATAAAAGAGCTTGCAACCGCCATATTCATAAAGGCTTGAAAGCCTATAGAAAACGCAATCCCAATTGCAAGAAGCTTTCCAAACATATCGGGGCTTCTGGACGCAATAATAAAGCTCCTATGCAGGAACATAGCAAAAAGCATTATTATGAAAAAACACCCTAAAAAGCCGAATTCTTCTGCAATTACGGCAAATATAAAGTCCGTATGCCCCTCCGGAAGCCAGGATAGCTTTTGTTTTGAATTTCCAAAGCCAACCCCGAAAAAGCCTCCTTCAACAAACGCCACAAGGGATTGAATAATATTATACCCTGCACCAAGCGGGTCTTTATTGGGGTCCAGCCAAACTTTCAACCTCTGCAGCTGATACCCTCTGATTAAAAACGGAAGCGCGCCAAGCGCAAGCCCTGCAGGCGCCAAAATATGCTTAATTAAACCACCCGCCATATAGTACAATACGCCAAACGTTAGGGTTAAAAGTATCATCATAGAAAGGTTTGGCTGTTTATAAATAAGCAAAAGGCTTGCGGCAAAGATAATATAAGCCGGAATTTTTTTGTCTTCAAGAAGTTTGGGGCTTTCAGCAAACAAAGACGCAAACATCAGTATTATCGCAGGTTTTGCAAATTCTGAAGGCTGCAATTGCAAGGGCCCAATAACAAGCCACCTTTTTGCCTCGTTTACCGTATGGCCAAGCGGCGTAAATTGCACCAAAAGAAGCAAGATTAGAACAAAAAACGGCAATTGGTAAGTAAAAGCGCGAAGTTTTTTGTAATCATAATGTGTAAAAAACACAGCCCCGACAATGCCGCCCCCAAGCCACGCAAGCTGCCTCACAGTAAAGAATACAGGATTTACACCTTCCGCAATCGCCCTTGGGGAGCCGGCAGAAAAGATTGCCATCATCCCAATTACAATAAGCGCACCAATTATCCAGATAAGAGTTTTATCAGGAGGAGAAATTATGTAGTTTTTCTGACCACGCCCCCCGCCTGAATTTCCTCCGCCGTACTCTTCCCTTTGGCCTGTGCCGCCGAGGTTTCTTCGACTTGGATTTCGGGGAAAGCCGCTATCACCGCGCCCCTGGCTTCTTTGATAATACATAATCTCTGAAAGCTTCCCCTCTTACTTCGTAATTTTTAAACACATCAAAACTTGCACAAGCCGGTGAAAACAAGACTACATCTGGCTTTTCACGTTCCGCTTCATCAATTGCCTCGTTGAGCGTTTTCGAAAAAACAATATTCTTGAACCCAGATTTTTCAAGAGCCTCGGCAAACCTTTGTGCCGCTTCGCCAATAAGAACAACCTTTTCAATGTTTTTCTTTATAAGCTCACAAAATTCATCCAACGGCGTATTTTTATCCCTGCCGCCTGCAATAAGCACGGTTCTTTTCCCTGAAAATGCCCCTATAGCAACGTTTGAGGCCTCCGGGTTTGTCGCCTTTGAATCATTGTAATAAGAAACACCGTTAAGCTCCAAAATAAACTCACACCTATGTTTTGGCGCCCTAAAGGACATAATCCCTGTTTTTATTAAATTATCCTCAAGCCCTGCCGCACGTGCCGCAATCACAGCACACATAACATTTTGCAGGTTATGCGCGCCAACAATAGGCACATCATTAACATCAATTATTTCATCTGCGCCGTAATAAATTTTGCCGTTCTTAATATAGCAATCATCCGCACTGCCAGGAGTATCCAGCCTGAAATAATGCTTATGTGCCCTTGTTTCAATATTTTTCACGCGCGCGTCGTCGAAATTCAAGATAGCGTGAGCATTTTCACCCATATTTTTATACATTTTAGCTTTGTCATTAAAATATTCTTCAATTCCGCCGTGCCAGGAAATATGGTCAGGAGTCAAATTGCAGAATATGGCCGCATTTGGGGCAAAATCTTTAATATAGTGAAGTTGATAAGAACTTGCTTCAACAACAAGATAATCAGGTTCAATATCAGAAGCTGCTTTAATTTCAGAGGCAACATCTGCCTGAAATTTACTATTTACAATAGGATACAGATAATCCAAAGGCGAAACACCAACATTTCCCGCTGCCGGAGCCAAATATTTTTGGCTTAGTATATGCGACACAAGCATTGTGGTTGTTGTTTTGCCGTTTGTGCCTGTAATAGCAATAATTTTGGTCTTTTGAGGTTTTACTTGAAAAGCAAGTTCGATGTCAGAAAAATAGGGAATTTTTAAATCATCTAAAAGCCTTAGTATGTCTACTTTTGGCGGAATAGAAGGACTTAAAACACAAAATTCAGCTCCCCCAATAAATTCCTTTGAATGTGCGCCAAATTCAAGCTTTGCACCGGCTTTTTTTAAAATATCAGCCTTTGGCTTATTTTCCTCGCTAAGCACATTCGAATCGCTCAAAAAACAGTCAGCACCTGCTCTTAAAAGAAATTTTGCCGCCGCAAAGCCCGTCGTCGAAAGGCCAAGCACCAAAACTTTTTTCCCGGTCAAATCGGAAATTGAAGCAGAAATTGAAGCAGAAACTAAATCAGAACTTTTAACTTTTTCCATAGCTTAAAACCTATATTTTCAGTCTACGCCTGGCCCCCGGTAAGCACCTTGCAAATGCACACGCCCCAAACGGCAATAATCCCGCCCACAGCAGAAATCATTGAAAATACAAAAACGATTTTCTTTTCATCCCAGCCTGAAAGCTCGAAATGATGGTGGATAGGGCTCATTTTAAATATTCTTTTGCCCGTAGTTTTAAAACTGGCCACTTGAAGCATAACAGAGAGGGTTTCGGCGATAAATACAATCCCGATAGGAATGAGCCAAAGTTCAAACTTGCCCATAATCGCTATTGTGGCTAAAAGCCCGCCCAGAGCAAGGCTTCCCGTGTCCCCCATAAATATTTTTGCAGGATTTTTGTTAAAATAGAAAAACCCTAAACACGCGGCAGAAGCCGCCATAGAGATAATTGCAAGATCTATACAGCCGCCAAAATATGAAATCAAGGCACAGGCTAAAAACGCGAAAAACGCACAGCCGGAAGCTAAACCATCCAATCCGTCCGTCAAATTCAGCGCGTTTGAAGAGCCAACAATCATAAATACAGCAAAAAACGGGTAAAAATAGATTAAATCAAGGTGAAGATTGAAGAGTGAAATTTCCGTTTGCCCTTGATACACAAGGTATACAGCAGGAAGCATTGAAACTGCAATTTGAAGAGCCAGTTTTGCTCTCGGGCTTAAACCCTCGTTTTGACAGCCTTTTATCTTTTTAATATCATCTTCAAAACCCGTAAACGTATAGAAAATAAGGGTCATAAGCACAATCAAAGCGCGTGTTGAAATTGCCTGCGCCATAAAAAGAGCTATCAAAGAACCGACCAAAAGCGCCGCCACAAGGAAAACTCCGCCCGTTGTCGGGGTTTTATTTTTCTTGGCATGAAGCACCTGAACTTCTTCCCTGATGTACTGTCCGTACATTTTTTTCTTCATAAAATCAAGATACGGAACGCCGAACAAAAGGCATAAAACAAGCGTTATCAGCGCCGCAACACTCATCATAATCATATATTTTTCACCATTTCAATTATTTCTTCAAATTTCATAATTCTTGAGGCCTTTAAAAGCACCGTAGTGCCCTTTTCGAGGTTATTTTTAACATATTCGGCACACTCTTTTTTTGAATTAAAATGCTCAGATTTTAAAGAGCACGCACGGGATATAAATTTCGCCAATTCGCCTACTGTAAGAAGGGTTACGCCGCTATAAGCAGATAAAAATTCGCCAATTTTTTTATGATAGGCAATTTCATCTTTCCCAAGCTCGCCCATATCCCCCAAAATCAGCGCCAATGGCTCTTTATGGACAGATAAAAATGTCTTCAAAACAGCAACCATAGATTCAGGGTTTGCATTATAGCTATCGTTAATAAAGGTTAAACCATTGATTTCAGTGATTTCCCAGCGTTTTTCAATCGGCCTGTAATTTAAAAAACCCTTTTGAATATTTTCAACAGAAACCCCTGCCCATTTTGCCGCTTCAATAACAAGCATAGCATTTTCGATGTTGTGTTCCCCCTCAACAGTGAGCTCATAAGGATTTCCGCCATATTCAAAAACGGTTTTGCCAATTTCAATATTTATGTTTTTACAGTCTGAAAGATTTACCAGAACTTGTTTTCCGCCATATTTCAGGTTTTCTCTTAGAATTTCAGAATCATTGCCGATAAAAATCCCTGCACTGTTAAGATTTGAAGCTATTTCACACTTTGCAACAGCAATATTTTTAAGATTACCAAGCTTTTCAACATGCGCAGAACCAATATTTGTGATTATACCTGCATCAGGAAGTGAATACGAGGTCAAAAGCTGGATTTCTCCAAGGTTTCGCATACCCATTTCAAGCACAAGAACTTCCGTATCTAAAGGCATAGAAACCATTGTTTCACATAGCCCGATTTCGTTGTTATGATTGAGTTTTGACTTATGAGTTTTAAAAGTTGTTTCTAAAACCGAAGCAAGCATTTCCTTTGTGGTGGTTTTGCCTGAACTTCCCGTTATAGCAATTACTTTCGGGTTAATTTTTTCTCTAATATACTTTGCAAGCTGAAGGTAGGCTGTAAGCGTGTTTTTAACGTATAGTACAAAATTTGCATTTTTATTTATTTTATATTCTTGTTGCGTAAAATAGCCCGCAGCGCCGTTTTCAAGGGCCTTATCTATAAAATTATGGCCGTCAAAATTTTCACCCCTTAATGGCAGATAAATATTACCGCGCTCAAGTTTTCTTGTGTCTGTTGAAATGTCAAAAAGCCCATCAACATTGGTTTTATGGAGGATTTTCGCCCCGGTTACTTCTATAATCTCATCTATATTAAATTTCAAAGTTAATAACTCCTAAACTGCCTCAAGACAAGCGTTTGAGCCCCAAATCTCTCTTAAATTCCAAAAAACCTGCCTCAAGCTTTTCCCATATTGTAAACCAAATAGAATTTGATGTAAAATAGTTTTTATGAAAAAAATTGCTTTAATTCCAATAGACAATAGACCCATATGTTACACGCTCATAGAGCAGATTTCAGCTATTAATGAAGATTTAAAAGTTTATCTGCCCGAAAGAAAAGATTTAGGCGGTTTATACGATATGGCAAATGTTTCAGCCATATTAGAATGGCTAAAAGCCCTGCCAAAAATGGATTACGTGATTATTTCCCTGGACACCATTGCCTATGGCGGACTTGTGGCCTCAAGAAGAATTCCTGACAGCTTTGATACAATAAAAACAAGGCTTGAAGCATTTAAAGAAGTCTTAAAACCGCTTGGTGCAAAGGTTTTTGCCTTTTCAAGCATAATGAGAATTTCAAACAATAATATAAACGAAGAAGAAAAAGAATACTGGAACCCTTGGGGCAAGCGCATTTTCGAGTATTCATACCACCAGCATAAATCACGCGCGCTACGACAGATAAATTGTGTCATAAACACGGTTCCTGACGACATTTTGGAGGATTATCTCAACACAAGGAAAAGAAATTTTGAAATCAATAGAATGTATCTTGATTGGCTCACTGAGGGCATTTTAAACACTCTTGTATATTCTAAAGATGATACAGGAGAATACGGGCTCAACGTTGAAGAGGCGCAAAAGCTTGAGGCAGAAGCGTCTTCAAAAAAATTAAACGCAATAATTAAAACGGGCGCAGATGAAATCCCCTTAACCCTTCTTGCGCGGGCAATAGCAGAAAATGAAAACGTTAATATCAAGCCCCTATTTGTTTTCGAGAATTCAAAAGGGCTTATATCAAAGTATGAGGACATTTCAGTCGAAAATTGCGTCCAATCCCAGCTTTCCCTTGCAGGAGTAGGCGTTTCTTCGTTGAAAAACGCTGAAATTACTATGGTTATTAATAATTTTGCCACAGAACAAGGAGATTTAGTGCTTGGAGATGTCGTAAATTCACTTTCAAGAGATTTTGAATTGCCAAAAACACCTTATTTTATTGCTGATATAAACAATGCAAACGGTTCGGACAGCGAATTAGCAAGGAAAATCACAAATCAAAAAATGGAAATAGGCACTATGCTTGGATATAGCGCGTATAACACCAGCGCAAACACCATAGGAAGCTCTCTTTGCATAGCCCTAAATTCCGCTCTGGCATTGAAAAAGGGGGTATTTAACGAGGCTGCTTTTAAGAAACTTATGGCAGTAAGATTTTTAGACGATTGGGCCTATCAGGCGAACGTCCGAAAGGCAGTAAGAGCGGGAGCTCCGGATTTTAAACAGGCCTTGGATGAACATATAGCTGATTTCCACGGTTTTGAAGAAAAAATTTCAGAATATTTAGACTACGAATTTGAGTGCAAATACTCACTTCCCTGGAATCGAAGTTTTGAAATTGAAATTGAAATTTTTGAAAAATAATTTTTGGGCCATTTTTTTAAATTTTTCAAGATTTTTTGTTGATTTTTCAAAAAACATGCTATAAAATAGGGCTGTAGCCTGATTGAAGGCTCTTAAGACAGTTTTAAGGCGGCTTTAAATGGACATAAATTTTGAAAAATGGCAGGGGCTTGGAAACGATTTTATAATCCTTGAAAACGCAGACGCCACAAGCGAATTAGCAAAAGCTATGTGTGATAGGAATTTTGGAGTTGGGGCAGATGGTATATTTTCTGCCGTAAAATTTGACAGATCGCCAAGCGCTGAAAATGCAGATATAGCTTGGAAATTCTACAATTCAGACGGTTCAATTGCCCAAATGTGTGGAAATGGCATGCGCTGTTTTGCAAAATACGTCCATGACAAGGGAATAATAAAAAAACATAAATTTTCAGTGCAAACCCTTGCAGGAGTAATTATTCCAGAAATTTTAGAAACCGGAAAAGTAAAAGTGGATATGGGAAAACCGGTCTTTGAAGCAGGCAGAATCCCGGTTTCCGTTAATGACCCGTTTGATTTTGAGGTTGAAGGATTTAAGGCTTCTGCTGTCAGCATGGGAAACCCGCACTGCGTCATATTTACAGACAAAGACACAAAAGAGCTTGCCGCAAAAATTGGCCCTGCTATTGAAGTTTCACCACTTTTCCCCGAAAAAACAAATGTGGAATTTGTTGAAATAAAATCTAGAAAAAAAATTAAAATTGACGTTTGGGAAAGAGGCTGCGGCATTACTCTTGCTTGCGGTACAGGGGCATGCGCAAGCGTTGCTTTGGGCGTTAAAAAAGGCTTTTTAGACGAAGAAGTAAACGTTATCCTTCCAGGCGGAGAGCTTCAAATCCAGTATACAGAAGGTTCTCATGTTTATATGACGGGGGAAGCGCATAAAGTATTTACGGGTGTATGGCCCAAATAGCAAGGTTTTTAGCAACTTTTGCAAGCAAAATTCGGCATTCTGGCGGAGTTTTAGAGGCCAAAAGTTATCAAAAAAATCAAAAAATTAACTAAAGTTAAGCATTTTTAGCATAAATTTACAAGTTTTTCTTGTATCTGAAAATTGTTTATGCTACGATTTTTTTCAAACACTAACTTTATTTAAGGAGAAATTTTAAATGAAAAAATATGAACTGCTTGCAACCATAAAACCCAATTTGGACAACGATGAAGCAGAAAAAGTATCCGCAAAAATTGAAGAAATGGTATCTTCACTTGGCGGCAGCGTTTTAGAAACCGAAAAACTCGGCAGAAAAAAACTTGCATACGACGTTCAAGGCTTTAGAGACGGCTTTATGGTAGTTCAAAAAATGAACATTCCTGCTGATAAAATTGTTGAGTTCAAAAGAAATTTAAAATTGAACGAAAACGTTATCAGAACTATGTTTACAGAAGTAAAGAAGGCTTAAGATGACCTTAGCAAAAATCACGGTATCAGGCACAGTTGTTAAAAACCCGGAAAAAAGGTTTACGCAAAATAACCTCGCCATTACAAGCTTTGTAATGGACGTAAACCCGCAAGATGAAACGCTTGTAAGGGTTTTTGCGCTTGGAAATTTAGCGGACAGAGCTGCTGATATCCTGAAAATGGGCGACACTGTTCTTGTGGACGGCAGATTACAGACGGCAAACGCCAAAACCACAAATGGCAAGGAAAGAAAAATTATTGAAATAAATGCTTCAAGCGTGGATAAAATTTCGATACTTTCTGAAAGCGGCAACTATTCAGGCTTTAGCCAGGCTGCACCCGCCCAAAACACTGCACAGAGCGCACCTCAAAGTGCTCCAATGGCGCAAGCGCCAGCACAGAAAGAGATTGTGCAATTTGCGGTAGATGAAATTTCTGAAGATTTAATTGATGAGGATGAAATACCGTTCTAGACTTTGGTTTTAAGGTTTTAAATTTCCAAAAAACCAGCCAGGCAAGGTTTTCACCCGAACCCGAAACATAAAAAAGTAAAAAACAAAAGAAAAGGAAAAATATAATGGCAAGAGAATCTTTAAAAGACAGCAAAAAAAAGAAAAACTGCAGTTTTTGCGCAGATAAAGTTACAACATTAGACTACAAAGACGCTTCAAAATTAAGAAGATTTTTATCAGAAGCTGGTAAAATCCTTCCAAGACGTATCACTGGCAACTGCGCATATCACCAAAGAATGCTCTCAAACGCAGTTAAAAGAAGCAGGGAAGCTGCAATTATCGGATATGTTTTTGAAAACTAGCTTATAGCTTTGATTTCAAGAAACAATGTTTAAATACCCACCCCAAACTCGGGTGGGTATTTTAGTTAGTTTTTAACATTTTTAACATTTAATTACTACGCTGTTAGCTGCCATGCGGTTTTTAAAATTAAAATCGCCAAAATGGGGCTCTATTTAAAATATGTGCTTCTAAATTATTTTTTTCCAATATCTTTTCTGTATATTTTGCCGTCAAATTTAATGCTTTCAGCCGTTTTATAAACAAACTCCCTTGTGTCTTCACCGGATTTTACAATACTTAAAACCCGCCCGCCACTCACGGTTAAAGAACCCTGCGAAGTCTTCACCCCTGCAAAATAAGTTTTACAGCCGTATTCTTTGGCCGCATCAAGGTTTTTAATTTCAGCGCCTTTTTTAGGATTAGAAGGATACCCATCAGACGCCAAAACCAAGCAATAAGCCTTTTTATCAGCAATTTTTAAATCCGATTTTTTAAGCTTTTTTTCTGTCATTTTGATAAAAATATCTAAAAGGTCAACACCGCGCGAAACATCCAAAAGCTCAAGCAAGGCCTGGCATTCAGGGTCTCCAAAACGCATATTATACTCTAAAACCTTGGGTCCATCATCTGTTAAAATAAGGCCTGAATAAATCACACCACAAAAATCAGCCTTTTCCCTTACAAGCGCCGCTTCCAGGGTTTTTAAATATTCTTCAATTTCATTTTTTTGCTTCAAAGTAATTTCGCTTGGCGCCACAGCCCCCATTCCGCCTGTATTTGGGCCTTTATCATCCTCTAAAAGCTTTTTATAATCTGACGCCGGAGGAAAAGACACAAGCGTTTTGCCATCCCAAAGAGAAATTATGGACACTTCTTTACCGAAAAGCCGCTCCTCTAAAAGGATTTTCTCTGAAGCGGCTCCAAATTTCCCGTCCAGGAACTCTTTTGCATTTTTTTTTGCTTCACTAAAGTCGTTTGGAACAAAGACACCCTTACCAAGCGCCAAACCATCCGCCTTAATCACAGGCGGCGCAAGGGTTTTAGAATTGGCAAAATATTCTAAGGCACATTCAAGCGATTTTTCATCAAACGCAAGTTTGTAATCCGCGGTTTTTATGTCATTTCTTTGCATAAACTTTTTAGCAAAACTTTTTGACCCCTCAAGGCGCGCCCAGTCTTTGTTTGCACCAATAACTTTAATTCCGCCTTTTTCAAAAACATCTGCAATCCCTTCACACAAAGGGTTTTCCGGGCCGACAACAAGAATATCGACCCTTTTTTCTATACTTTTTTGCAAAAGGTCTAAATAATCACTAAAATTAATGGTTTCGCCCAAATTTTTAAACCCATCATTAGGATTAGCAAGGTATAGGCGTTTTAAAAATGGCGAACTGCTTATGACAGAAGCGATAGCGTGTTCTCTCGCCCCGCCGCCAAAAACAAGAACATTTTTCTTAAATAGCAATTTTTCAATGGTTTCAGGGTAAATTGAATGTTCTATTTTATGAATTTCATTTTCAAGTGCAGACAGGCCCAAACCCTCTGTTTTCAAGGGCTGCCGTGCAATAATATAGCCTAAATCCACCTCTTTTTGAACAAAATGCACTGTAACGCCCGTTTCTTTTGCGCCGGCCTCAAATGCCCTTGCAATAGCATTTTTGCCCTTAAATTCAGGGAGGAGAGAAGGGTGAATATTGATAATATTTGCAAGGCTGTTAGCACAAAACACGCCATTGGAGGAGATTTCAAGGATTTTTTCAGGCAAAACCCGCATAAATCCAGCAAGAACATATAAATCATATTCGCCTTTGCGCGCCGCTAAAAAATCATAAAATTTCTCAAATTCAATACAAAAAGCAGGAATACCAAGGGTTTTTGCCCTATCTAAAACAGGGGCACCCTTTTTATCGCACAAAAGCTCAAATTTTACCTTATCCTGAAAACCCTTGGCACGAAAGTATTTCACAATGGCTTCAAAATTAGAACCATTGCCTGAGGCCATTATTAAAACGCTTTTAGGTTTAAAATGCTGCTTTTGTACCATCATAAGACTTTTCTACCGCTCCAAAAACAAAGGGGGAGTACCTTTTGGTAATTTCCAAAACTTTTTCAACATTTTCAGGCCTTGTTATAACACAAAAACCCGCGCCCATATTGAATGTACGCAACATTTCATCAGCGCCGACATTTCTTTTTAAAGCCTCAAAAACGTCAATTTCAGGAAGAACATCCTGATTTAAGCGGGCGCAAAGGCCGTCAGGGATTGTTCTTTCAAGATTTGATAAAATTCCTCCGCCTGTTATATTTGCTAACCCCGTAACTAAGCCCCTGTCGCAGAGCTCCAGAATTTCATTAACATAAATCACAGTCGGCTCAAGAGTTTTCAGAAATTCATCTTCACTTAAAAGTCCGTCGTTAAAAAGTTTTCTCACCAAAGAAAAGCCGTTTGAATGCACCCCGCTTGATTTTAAGGCAATTACAACGTCCCCTTCGTGCACATTTTCTTTTGAAATATAATTTGCCTTTTTCACAAGCCCCACGGCAAAACCCGCCACATCAAAAAGCCCTTTTTTAATAAAATCGCCAAGTTCAGACGTTTCGCCCCCAATAAGAGCGCAATTATAAAGCCTTAACACTGAATTCAACTCTTTGATAAAATTTGAAACCTCATTTGGATTTAAAACATTTGTTGCCAAATAATCCAAGAAAAACAAGGGTTTTGCACCAGTGCAAATTAAATCATTCAAATTCATCGCCGCTAAATCAAGCGCAATCGTTCGATATAGCCCTCTTTCAAGAAGCGGGATAATTTTTGTTCCAATACCATCCGTCGTGCCCGCAAAATAATATTCAGGAAGCACAGGATGTTCAAAAATGCCTGCAAAATTTGAAAAATTAGGAGACTGCAACCCTGAAAACAAAAGCCCTGAAAGCGTTTCAGTGTTTTGCAAATTTACGCCGGAATCTTTATAGGTATATTTTTTCATCACGTCTCCCGCCCGTATTATAGCACAACTTTGAACACGGCTTCCAAGCTTTTAAACTTTTTTCAAACCCCCTTCAAGGCCTTTCAAATTTTTCTTCAAGTGCATTTTGATAAACATGATTTAATTCAAGGGTTCTGATTTTTGCAAAACCAAAGTCTAAAACCCCGGAGCTATCGGCCTTTCCAAGAATTTCAAAAGGAATTTTATTTTTTTGAAGAAAATTTTGCACCAAATTTTCATCTTTAACGGAAATTAAGTATCTGCCTGTGATTTCGCCAAACAATAAATCAATATCAGCCGGCAACAAGCCTTTAAAACCTATAACGCCATCAAGAAGAGCGCTGCGCCAGGTTTTACAGGAATTAAACAGCATAATCAAAAGCGCACCAAGGGTTCCGCCCTTTGAAACATCGATACAGCCTTGAATTTGGCCTTTCTTTGCCAATTTAAATATTACCTTTTTGAGCTTCGTTTCAAGAGAAACATCAACCATATCCGGCTTTCCGCCCTCAAAACCAAAAAGCGCTTTTTGATATAAAGAGCCTCCTATGTTTGAATTTTTGTCCATTTTTTTGCCGATTAAAAAAATGGTATTATCAGGACGGACTTCAGCGTAAATAGGAGCTTTTAGGGCCATTTTGCTCAACATGCCAATGACAGGCGTTGGATGGATTTTGCTTTTGCGCGGCACAAACTCGGGATTTTCAGAGAAATTTATGGTGCAATCCTGCTCTACACCTTCGTTATAGAAAGATACATTCCCCGAAACCACAGGAATTTCAAGCGCAAGAAGCGCGTCTTTCAAGCCATTTACCGTTTGGATAAATTGATACGCTACATCGGATTTTTCAGGGTTTGCAAAATTTAAACAATTTGTTATACCAAGTGGCTCAAAGCCGCTCGATACGGCATTTCTAAAGCTTTCAAAGACAGTGTTGAAGGCGCCAAGGTATGAATCTAAAAAAGAAGTTGATTCGTTTGAGTCCATTGAAAAACCAATGGTTTTGCCTTCTTCAAAAATATAAAGAGGTGAAACCCCGAGGCAATGGGGATTTTTAAGAGTTCTTGCGCCAACAGTGGCGTCATATCGCTCATACACAAATTTTTTGCTTGCAAATTCAGGTGCAGCCGTCATTTTGAATATTATATGCTTTAAATTTTCAGAACTGTTGAGGCTTTCAGGGATTACAAAACGTTTTTTTTGCAAAATATCAAGATATTCAGGCTTTTTTGGGTTGAGTTCATATAAAACAGGGTTGGTTAACGCCGAAACATCAAGCAAACAGAGCATTTCACCATTCATATAAAGCGAATAATCACGCCCTGCCTTTGTTTTACCTATGATATCAGCATTGATTTCATATTTTTTACAAATTTCAAATATCTCACGCACACCCCTGTCATTTGCCGTAAACACCATTCTTTCCTGGGATTCAGAGAGCATAATCTCATAAGGAGTCATATTTTTCTCGCGCAGCGGCACTTTTTCAAGATATAATTCAACCGAAACACCGCCCTTGTCTGCCATTTCGGTGGTGGAACTCAAAAGCCCCGCAGCACCCAAATCTTGACACGAAAACACATTTTTGGATTTTAGAATTTCCAAAGTGGCCTCTATGACGTTCTTTTTGACATAAGGGTCGCCAATTTGAACAGACAACTTATCTTCTTTATTGTCTTCAAGCTCTTTTGAAGCAAAGGCCGCGCCAAAAAGCCCGTCACGCCCCGTTCTTGAACCAATTAAAACGATGTGCGAATTTGCTTTTGCACGTGCGGTTTTAACCTTATTTTTGTGGCAAAGCCCGACAGCCATTACGTTTACAAGAGGCGACAAGTTGAAACACCCGTTAAAACTTATTTCTCCGCCAATTGTTGGAACGCCGGTAGAATTTCCATAGTCTGAAATTCCTTCTGCAACACCGTTTAGAAGATATTTATTTCTTCTAATTGAAGCTAAATCAAGCCTTTTGGTGTCATACAAGCCTGAAAAAGTGCTCATTTGCTCATTAAGAGAAACAATTGGACCAAATTTCAAAGAATTTAAAAGCGCAATCGGCCGTGCGTTCATTGCAAGAATGTCCCGCAAAATGCCGCCAATTCCTGTCGCAGCGCCTTGATAAGGTTCAACTGCAGAGGGGTGATTATGGGATTCTGTTTTAAAAAATATGATATGGCGGCCAAGCTTTATCCCGCCTGCGTTTTCGCTTCTATAAAGCGCCCCCTTGTCAGGCAAAAGGCTTAAATATTTTTTTGAATGCTTATAGCCGCAATGTTCAGACCACATCGCAGAAAAGAGGTATAATTCAAGCTCGTTTGGCGCACGGCCCAAGCGTTTTACAATTTCACTATATTCAAAAGAAGAAATTCCTAAATCTTTAAGTTTTACGCTCATTTTCTGCCATTTCTCCCAATTTTAGAAGAGATTTCGCCCTTTATCATATCAAATATTTTAAACCCATCCAAAGTGTTTGACAGGGCACATTCCTTTGACATTGCCCTTTCAGGGTGCGGCATCATCCCTATAACCCCAAGATTTCTGTCATACAGCCCTGCAATGTCCTCCAAAGAGCCATTTGGGTTGTTTTTATACCTTAAAAATATCATATTTTCTTTTTTTATGCGCTCCAAATCCGCACTGCCGGCGTAAAAGGAGCCTTCTTTATGTGCAACAGGAAGGGTAATTTCTTCGCTAGAAACAGAGTTTAAAGACTCACCACAAGAGGTTTTTGACGTAAAAATAAGTTCTTCGTCTCTTGAAATAAAGCGCGTAGAAGCATTTTCAACCAATGCACCCGGCAAAAGCCCGGCTTCACAGAGGATTTGAAACCCGTTGCATATTCCAAGAACAAGGCCCCGCCTTGCTTTTACGTATTCCTTAAGCGCAAAAACCGCAGGGGAAAGCTTTGCAAGGCGCCCTGCGCGGATATAATCTCCAAATGAAAAGCCGCCCGGAAGCACAATTAAGTCGTAACGGGACAAATCGGTTTCCGTATGGAAGACATATTTCACATCAAAACCGGCCTTTTTAAGGGCAAATTTTGTATCTCTGTCACAGTTTGTGCCCAAAAAAACTATAATTCCGGCTATTAATTTCCTTTTATATCCTTTTGTAAACCCAGAAAACACGCTTTTCCTCACGCCCTTCCTTGCGCCGTTTCCTCGAAACTTAAAATCTCGTACGTTTCAACCACAGGGTTTATAAGCACCTCGCTGCAGATGTTTTCAAGTTTTTTTTCGGCTTCAAGCCTGTCTTTGCCCGAAATTTCAAGCTCAAAAAACTTACCAATTCTTGTGTTTGCAGCCTCTTCCAGGCCTATTCTTTTTAAAACAGCGCTCACAGCCTCGCCTTTGGCGTCTTTTACCGTATTTTTAAGTTTTACAACCACTTTTGCTCTAAATTTCATAGGTTTATTTTATAATGAAAGAAAATCAGTTTAAAGAGCTGGGGTAAAACAGGCAATACAGTATAAAATCAGCCTAAGATGTCCCCAAAAACAGAATACACAAAGGCGAAAAAATGAAAGAAACTTTATATTCAACAAAATTCTTAAATTTAATGGCGTCAAAGCGCAAGGGGAAGGCAGATTGGGTTTATGCACACAGGCCCAATGCAAAAAATGTTGTAATTATTGTGCCTGTGATACATAAGGAAAATGGTGATTATACACTGTTTTTGACGACAAAAAGACCGCCAATTACGGAAGAATACGGGGATGTGACTTGTTTAGAATTCCCTGCAGGGCTTGTTGGGGATGAAAACAAGGACGAAACCACAGAAATTGCACTAAATAAGGAACTTTTGGAAGAAACGGGGTATGAAGCGAAAAAATTTGAAATTAAGGTGAAAAACCTAACTTCTTCAGGAGGCATGACAAGTGAAAAATCTACTCTTGCGCTTGCAGAAATTTTTGACACCAAGAAGAAAGCGGAGCCTGTGGACGATGGCGGGGTTATAACGGGGCAGGTTGAAGTGAGGCTTGAAGATGTGGCAAATTTTCTAGAGAAAGCGGAAGAAAAGGGGATGTATCTTTCGGCGCAAACCCTTGCAGGGGCATATTTTCTTGCAACCAAATTTTTCCAGACAACCAAAAAATGTCTGTAACAAAATATTACAAAAGAAAAAGGCGGCAAGCCCCGCGGGCATTTTTATGAAATAATTTTAAAAGGATGGATTTTAATCGGGGAAGATGAATGAAATTAGCCAAAACGCAAGCAAACACTGCATTTAACTATGCCTTTTTATCAAAAAGGATTTTTCCATACCTAAAACCTTTAATACCAAGGATGGCGCTTGCTTTTATCCTTGCAATTCCTTTAGGGCTTTTGGACGGCGCCACAGCGTTTGCCTTAAAACCTTATATTGACGTGGTTGTGAACGGAAACCCGATGACATTTAGAGGGTTTGAACTTACAAGGGATTTGCTTGCAACGCTAATTCCCTGGCTAATTGTGGGTTTTGCGGTCGTTCAGGGGCTTTTAAAATATACCAATGCTTATTTAACAGACTGGCTTACAAACAAAATTTCAAACTCAATCAAAATTGACCTGTTTAAAAAATTGACAAGTCTTGATTCAAAATTTTTCGACATAAACTCTTCCGGCATTGTGCTTTCAAGGTTTTTAAACGACCCTGATACAGCCTCAAAAAGCGTTATAGAATCAATCAAAACGCTTATAACTTGCGCCACAGGGGCAATGGGGCTTATTGCAGTACTTTTGTATAACAGCTGGAAGCTTGCGCTTGTTGGCGTTGTGGTTCTTGTGATTGCGTTTTTACCCGTTGCAATGATAAGAAAGAAGATTAAACAGGTTTCAAACGCAACAATGGCCTTAACAGGGGGCATAAACACAAACTTTAACGAAACCTATCACGGAAATAAAATTATGACAGGCTATAGGCTTCAAGAAAGCTTAAATGCCAAGTTTCAGGGGCAAATTCACCAATCTTTTGCACTTGCTATGTCTTTAACAAAGCGTGTGGGGTGGATGTCGCCCATTATGTATTTAATTGCAAGCATTGGCGTTGCAATTGTTATGCTTTTTGGAAACCATTTGATTATTTCGGGCGAAATGACAACAGGAAGCTTTGCAAGTTTTATCACATCCTTATTGCTTTTATATAAGCCAATTAAGGATTTAGGGCGCACATTGACAAATTTGCAAAACGTTTTTGTTGCAATGAGCAGGGTGTTTGAGCTTTTTGATTTAAACCCTGAAATCTCAGATAAAAAAGACACTTTGGAACTTACAGGCGTTCAAAACAGTATAGATTTTGAAAATATTTATTTTGAATATGAAGAAAATACACCAGTGCTTTTTGATGTTTCATTCAATGTGAAAAAAGGACAGACGGTGGCGCTTGTAGGAAACTCTGGCGGTGGAAAATCAACAATAGTAAACCTTTTGCCGAGGTTTTACGATATAAAATCAGGCAGCATTAAAATTGACGGCACAGACATCAGGAATTTCAGCCTGGCTTCTTTAAGAGGCAATATTTCAGAGGTTTTCCAGGACAATTTCCTATACTCGGGAACAATTAGGGAAAACATCTTGATGGGAAAATTTGACGCAAGCGAAGAAGAACTCCAAAAGGCGATTAAAGGTGCACATTTGGATGAATTTTTACACACGCTTGATAATGGCGTAGACACTGTGATTGGCGAAAGGGGCACAACGCTTTCTGGCGGCCAAAGGCAAAGGGTGGCCATTGCACGCGCTATGATTAAAGACGCGCCGATTATTATTTTAGATGAGGCGACAAGTGCTTTAGACAATAAGTCCGAAGCCATTGTACAGAGGGCGCTTGAGAACCTGATGAAAGACAAAACCGTTTTTGTTATTGCGCACAGGCTTTCTACAATTAAAAATGCGGACAAAATATTAGTGATTAATGACGGAAAATTGGCAGAAGAAGGCACGCACGAAGAGCTTTTAAGGATAGAAAACGGACAGTATAAATATTTATATGAAATGCAGTTTCAAAAGAATGAAATAGAAGCAGAAACACTGTAACGGCCAAAACACTCTTGCTTCCTTTTTGCTTGGTTGATTTTCTCGTTTCAAAGGTTTGAAAACGAACACAGGGCGGTCTGTTGCACATCTTGAACTCTATGAAAGTTTTATACGGAGTGCTTCGCGACAGTGTTCTTATTTCAAACCTTCTGCACTCCAAAATCTACTCAAAATCTTTACAGAGTTAGTTTATCTCTTTTGTTAATTAATGTAACAAAAACACTAATTTTTTCATCCCAAATAGCAAAAAACATTTTTAACGGTTTTTTATATAGTGTATTCAATACACGAAAAAGAAATTCTCAATAAAATAAATTGAAGCATTAACAAAAGAAGCAACCCCTTAACAACACAAAAAAAGTAAATTATACCTAACACAAAAAACACAATTTTAAACGCCAAATTCCTTAAATCTTTGGAAAACGGCGTTTTTATTTTATAAAGCTTCTATTTTACAGGGACAAAAAAGCTAACCGCAACCTTCTTCTTTGTTCCCTGAAATTCAAGCCCGCCGCCCAAAGCAAGAGCGAGTTCTTTTGAAATATTAAGACCAATTCCAGCCCCCTCTTTTGCTTGAGGCGGCAACTTTTTTGCCTTCTGAAAAAGCCTGAACATTCTTTTGGCACCGTTTTTCTTAATAAAAGTTGTTGTGTTTTTAATTTCAAAATGAAAAACTTCCTCTTCAACCCAGGAAACAAGGCTGATTTCGCCGCCATTTGCTGTATATTTTACAGCATTTGAAACAAGATTATATAAAATTTGATTAAATTTTGTCTTATCTGATGTAACATTTGCCTGAATTAAGGCCAAATTAAGTTTGATATTTTTTCCCAAAAATTGCTCCTCAAAAGCCCTTGAAACATTTTCAATTTCATCTTTAGTTTGAAATTTTTGCCTATTTAATATTATTTTTTCGTATTCAAACTTTGCACTTTCAATAACATCCAAAAGCAGAGATTTCAGCTGAAACGCACTTATTTGAATGTTTTCGACATACCTTTTTAATTCATTTTGAAGAGAAGCAGAATTTTTGCACAGAAGCTCAGCGTAGGAAATAATGCAATTTAGCGGGTTTTTAAGTTCATGTGAAATATTTACCTTCGAAAGAAGCTTTACATTATGTTCTTTTGAAGAATTTTCAGGCACACTTTTGTGTTTTTCCACATTTTTAGGGTCGCTAAATTCTCCAAGGTCACTAAAGAGAAATTCCAAAATAGAATTGCATTCTTTCAGTTTCAAATTTCCAATCATAGCCTCAGTTTTTGTCATATTTTCTAACCTTACCTTCCATCATTAAAGTGTGCCTTAAAATTAAATATTTATACACTACCCTAAAGGGTAATTTGGGAGGCGACAAAATTTTAACTTTGAAAATAAAAATATATGCAGCAATTCAAAATGAGTTTCGTATACTTTTGTAACAAAAAACCGTAAAAACTAAAGGCAGCCCGCAAGTGTTACGATAAATGTTTTATACGCAAAAAAGGTATCAATTATGACATTTATTTCAGGCAACGGCAATGTTCAAAACAAAAACTTAGACCTCTTAAAAACAGGGTCCGAAACGGAAGCTGCAAAGAATTCCGGAATTGAATTTCTTTTTGACGGCACATCGGTTGAAACCGTGCCCAAAACAAAGCAGGAAATTTTAGATAAGAAAAAACGCAATGACCAAACAAAATTAAACTATATGGACAGGATGAAGTTTTACACGGAAGGCCTGAAAGGAAAAACAACAAATGTACAATTAAACTATGAAGCGTTCAAAAATGCCGGTGCTAAAAACATTACAGGGCTTGCATTCAGCGCACTGAACAAAAGCAATATGGTTGTAAAAGGTGCTAACGCAAAAATTCAAGGGTTTTTCTCGAAGCTTATAAAATTAAACACAAGCGATGATATGGACCCAGAGAAAGTGCAGGAGAAATCAAAAACAATTGAAAAGAAAATTGAGGCCTTGATAAAAGAGGCTAATGCAAAACTCCAGCTTTTATCAGACATTTCAGATTCACTGTTTAAGGTTCACAAGCTTACGCTTGAGATGGGCATATTTAACATGCAAACGCACGATATTCTTGATTTTATGAACAAAATGATTTCAGGAATAGACGAAGGCACAGACGATTTTTCAGACATTGAAAAAGAAATTTCAGAAGAAGAAAGCTTGCCGGAAGGCGCAAGCACCGCCACAACAAAAACAACGGAAAACAAAGAACTCAAAGACCTTCTTGAGGCCGAAGATGAAGATAAGCTTGATGAAAAATTGAATGAAAAAATTTATGAAACAATGAACAATATCCTTGGGCCAAACACAACAGAAGAGCTTGAAAATAAAAAACTTGAAATTGCAGATAAAATTAACGAACTCACAGAAAAACTGCAGAAAAACGATTTTGACGAAACGGAAGAATTTGCAAGGCAAAAGACAGAAATTGAATTAAATATGTACGTTTTTGAATTCAAAACCCTTGATTTTATTATAGGTAAAATTCAGGAATTTGCGCCAAAAGAATAGCCAAGCTGTTTTTTCAAGGAAATGTAGCTGTAAATCTTGCAAGTTGCAATTTAAACCTATGTTTTTAAACGCACGGTTTTAAATTCCCGCCCGCGCTAATAATTGCTTGTATAAAATAAAAAGCCCATAAGAAGGTCTGCAAGCAGAAGATAAATTGTGCACAAAATGGCAGATTTTGTGGTTGAATCACCCACATTTTTGGCGCCGCCCGTTGTGTTATAGCCGACCGTGGCGCAAACGGTTGAAATAATCGCACCAAAAATAAACCCTTTTAAAACGCTTATATAAATATCTTTTGTGTTAAACATAAGCCAAACGGAGTTCATATATCTATTTGGGTGCAGGCTGATTGAAAAATAAGATACGGCCATGCCCCCTATTATTCCTATAAATTCAGCCAAAATAACAACAAACATAACCCCAAAAGCGCCTGCAATAATTCTTGGAGCAAAATAATATCCGATAGGGTTTACCCCCAAAACCTTCATGGCGTCTACCTGAGAGGTTACTTTCATGTTGGCAATTTGTGCTGTAATTGCAGTTCCTGCTCTTGCGCCTATAGCAAGGGCCGCAAAACCGGGGGCAAGCTCACGAACCAGGGCAACGGCCAAAAAACCGCCAATGTAATCTTCTGCCCCGCTCATTAAAAACTGTTTTGAAACCTGAAGTGCAATTACAGAAGAGGCAATCATAACAATCATTAAGGATATCCCTAAAGAATCGAAGCCTATTTTTGCCGCCTGGGACACAACGCTTTTAAAGGTGACGTTGCCTTTAAAAGTATATTTAAGCGCCTCCGCAAAATTTTGTACACATTGCCCTAAAAATGTAATCATAGAAAAATTTTATCATAAAATTATCGCAAAATATCGTAAAGAAAGCTGGATTTTTAATACTTTTTTATTTAAAATAGGGCAATGCTAGTGATAAATCTTATACTGTTTTTATTATTTTTATACCTTATTTTTTATTGCATATACCTTTTTACGCTCAATTTCAAGGCTTTTTGGAGAAAAGGCTTTCTTAAAAATGAGCATTATATGCAGCAGATGAATTTAAAAGAAAACAAGCTCTGCGTTGTCATTTGGGCAAACAATAAACACAAAAGATTAAGAGAGCTTTTGGAGTCTTTAAATAATCAAACGTATTCAAAACAAAACTATTCCGTGCACGTTGTGGTTCAAAGAGAAAAAGATTCTGTTAATTTTCTTCCAGAATGCGTTTATGGCGCTATTATCCACTACATTGAAAACCCGGAATTCTTTTCAAAAGACAAAGCAATTTCTGTTTTTGTTGAAAAACTTTTGCCCGAAAATAAATTTGACGCGTTTGTATTTTTAGGCGCAGACAGGGTTGTGGGGGAAAATTACTTAGAAGCTGTTAATAAAAATATTTATGAAGATTCAACCGTTTTAACAGGAAGGCTTGAAGTTAGAACATCTTCAAAGAGCATGCTCTATCAGCTTAAATATAAAATTTTGAACGCAAAACAGCACTTTGTGAATAATACGGTTAATATTTCAAGAAGAATGTTTGAACTGGCGCAGGTGATTGACGGCAACAATTGCGCTATGACGGCAGATGTTTTAGAAAAAACCGGCCGCGTTTGCTTTGAAACAAGAAACGATGAATTAAAGTATTCACTTTTCCTTGCAAGCAACAACTTAAAACCCATGTACTGCCCGTTTATGGCTTCAAGCGTGGATGTTGAAAACTTTGACGCAAGCACGGCAAACCTGTCTTCAAGATATTCTCTTTTTAAATATTACCTTCCCCTTTTGCATAAAAAACCGTGGTATTTTATAGAATTTGTATTTTCAACCCTAAAGCCCGGCGCGCTTTTTGCACTAATTGTTTACGGAGCACTTTTATACTCTTCATTTACATTCTTATCAGGAATTGGTTTAAGATATATTTTACACCTTGGCATTCTTGCCCTCTTTAGCACGGCAACAGGCATTTTGGCTTCAAGCCTTGGGCCGAGGTCTTTAGCATATTTAATGTTATACCCGTTTTGTTCTTTTATGTTGAACTTTAAGGTTGTAACAAAGAAAATTTCTCTTAAAGGAATACAAAAACAGATACACGAGGATGAAAACGTAAATTCAGCAACGGTAAATTCCATCGTTTCAGACGGCAGAAAAGATTTAATCTGCAAGCTGGATTTGGTTTCTGAAGATGGCATGAGAAAAGTTGTTTTCAGATTTAAAAAAAGAAGGTTTGTGTCTGACGCGCATTTAAGAATGTATGACGCGATGGAAGACATTTCAAGAAAGTTAAAAAGCAAAGGGTTCATTTTAAAAGTTTGCCAAAACTGCGGCCACTTTGAATCTTGCCCGGACGGAACAATTGACTTACTTAAGGGCGTGTGCAAAATAAAAGGAAACCCGGACCATCCTGAAACTGCCGTACAGACCTTGATTTGGAACACATGTTCAGGGTTTATGCCACAAAAAATTTCAAACATAATTAACGACATGGCAAACAAGAATAAATAAGGCAAAAGGTAATGAAATCGGACGTTTCTATTACCCTTCCAAAGTTAAATAACGTTGAATCATTGAGATTTATATTCTCACTGATGATTGTATATATGCATTTTACGCATGAACCTGCAGTTAAGGCTTTATATTTAATTCAAAGTTTTAACAATGAAAAATTGTATCTTATAGTTGAATTTTTCTTTATAATTGCAGGGTTCTTTCTTTTTCACACGTTTAAAAACAAAGAACAAGGCTGGACAGATTTTGTAAAAAAGAAAATTTTAAGGCTTTGGCCGGCCCTTGCCTGTTTTGGTGTGGTTTCAATAATTTTGCGCTGTTTTGGAATGGAGTGCACCTATATTGGGCTTGATATTCAAATAATTAATATGATGTTTTTGCAAGGCATAGGGGTGACACCTGGGCATTACGGCTTTAATTGGTTTGTTTCTGCCTATTTTTGGGCAATTATATTTTATTTTTACATATTAAAAAATTTCAATACCAAATATGCAAATTTAATAATTGCACTTTGCGTTTATTTTTCACTTGTTGGAAATTTAAACCACTCAGATTTTACACTTGCAAAGATAGATACATATAACACCTTTTTAAGCGCAGGGCTGCTTCGTGCCATAACAGGAATTGGAATAGGATATTTTGTGGGAATATTTTACGATAAAATAAAGGAGCGTTTTTGCAAAGAAGGTCATAATAGTTTGAAAACTTTTGTTTTATGTTCAATGACAGAAATTCTCTGCTCTTTCTTTTTAATTAAAAATCTTCTTTTGAAACACACTGAAAAAAATGCGTTGATTTTCATTGTTGCATTTTTAATTTTATTTTTTATGTTCCTTTTGAAAAAAGGGGTTATATCGAAGATACTTGATAATAAATATTTGGCGTTTTTTGGAAAATATTCTTATTCAATTTATGTAATGCAGGCTGCAAGCTTTTGTTTACTTCGTTTTTCGCTTTGGAAAATGCCATATTTTATAGTGCATACAAATATTTTAACAGGCGCCACACTTGCCTTTGCGACAATTTTAGGCATATTAACTTATCATTTAATAGAAAAACCTGCTGCAAAATATTTTAACCACGCTTGATAATATAACAAACAAGAATATGCCTGCAATACAACCTAAATCCAAGCGTTTAACAAGCTTTCAAGTGTTGAACTAAACATCAATACTTTTTTGAAATTTAAAAGCATACGAAAGGCTGAAGGAGCTATGGAGCGACCATTAAGTTTTAATTTGGAATTTATGTGGAGATTTAAATTAGCTTAAGCGGAATAGCGACTTGAAGCAACTTGAAGCTTTATAAATTTTAAAAAAGATGGGACTATGAACCCCGTTCTTTTCTCTCTTACTCCTCGCCTTATACGGGCACAACAAAAACTCAACGTTTTTGTTTATCGCCCTAGGCTGCGGTGCGCTTTTTGGTTCCGTTTTTCTTTTCTTGCGTGGGTCAAGAAAAGAAAAATGAACGCTCAAGGGAAAGGGGAATTAAGTTTAGGTTCCAAAACAATGAGATCCTGAAACAAGTTCAGGATGACAAAGTCCTTTCAGCGACATTAGTTTCTGGATTGCTTCGTCGCTGTCGCAACGCTTGCATGACGGTGGTCAATCTAAATCTCCACCCCTAGGCTACAAATGACAAAAAGCCGCTTTGATTTCTCACAAAGCGGCTTAAATTTTATTAAAACAAAACCTATCTCATTAAAAGATGTTGGTTTGTTTCGTAGATATCTCTTCTGAAAGCGTCCCTGTATGCAATGGCGCCAACAACTTTTCTAACAGCTGAAATCATTGCAATTTGGGTTTGCTGTTTGTTTACTGCGGAACCTACGCCAACTGCACTTGCGCCTGCAGCGAATGCCAAAGGAGCAGTGTCTGCATTAACGCCTGAAGCTGTCATAACAGGAATCCCAACGTGTCTTGCAATTTCCATGGTGTTTGAAATTGTTACTTTTGCAAGGTTTAAAAATTCCTGAGCGCTTTTTGCTTTTTGAATTGCGCCGGCTTTGCTGCCTTCTGTTTGAATCATATCAATTCCAAGAAGCTCAAGCTTTTTAGAAAGCTCAATTTGTTCTTCAACAGGAATGTTTCCAGGAACTGTCACACAAGTGAAAACACCGTTTGGTGTTAAAGTTAATGTTTCAAGAGCAATTTCATAAACATCATCTGCGCCAAACTCAAGCCCTTTTTTATAAAGAGCGTCAAAATTTCCGATTTCAATAGCGTCTGCGCCCCATTGAACAGCTTTTGCAAGCTTGAATGGTTCAACAGAAGATACAAAAACAGGAAGCTTTGTGTTTTGTTTTGCGACTTTGATAACTTCTTCGCTTGCAGCAACGTCAACAGCACTTGCTAAACCAAGCTGTGCAGCTTTCGCAACGTCCCTAACACTGTCAAGATTGTAATTATCAATGCCGGCAATGATTTTTACGGCTCTTTTTTCTCTTAGATGTCTTTTAAAAACCTCAATATTTCTCATTTCTCTTCCTTTCGTAAAAGTTACAAGAATTATAACACACTTAAACACTTGGAGCAATTCAATTTTAATGTTTAAGATGTTTTAATTTAAATGCATATAAATTCGGAGTATTATTGAATGTACAAAACATTGAGAAGATATTTTTTGCTTTTATTTTTGTTTATATTTGTAAATTTTTCCATGCCCGCTGTTGATATGTTTCAAAACATAGTTCCCAAAGCGTCTGCGGCACAAAACACAGAAGAAGGTATATTTACAAAAATTTATGAAAGAATTACCCCTGCAATTGTTGCAATTGACGCACAGTTGGATGAAGGTGTTTCATCAGGCACAGGTTGCGTTATAGATTCAAAAGGGGCAATTTTAACAAGTTCCCATGTTATAAGCAAGGCAAAAAACATTGAAGTAACAACGGCAAACGGACAAAGCTACAAAGGCGAAGTGGTTGCTGTTTTAAAGGATAAAAACGACCTTGCAATCATAAAAATTAACCCCAAAAATCCGCTTCCTGTGATTTCTTTTGGAAACAGCGAAAATATAAAAGTGGGGCAAAGAGTGCTTGCAATAGGAAACCCTTTTGGCTTCAGAGGAACTCTCACAACGGGGATAATTTCAAGGATTGATTATCAAAGGAAAAAAATTCAAACTGACGCTGCGATAAACCCCGGGTGCTCCGGCGGACCGTTGTTAAATTTAGATGGGGAAGTTATCGGAATAAACCAATCTATTTATAACCCGGATAACAACAGATCAAACATTGGAATAGGCTTTGCAGTGCCTGTAAATTACGCAAAAGATTTTATAAGCCTCACAAAATCAAAAATGGCGTCAGCAGGGACAAGCAGACGGAGATGACTAAAAATACCGCTTCGAAACATCTTAAGCGGAAGGATTATTTCCTAATCGTGTTTTGAAGCTTTACTAATAACACGTTCGCCCCATAATAAGACTGCACAAAACATTATTATAAAAACTGTATTCAAAATATTGACACTTGTATCCATAGAAGTTTTATCCTTTTACTTTTTGCTTTTATATAAATAACCATTCAACTCGGTTATTGTATTCATAAGACTTGTTACAAAAATACACACAAGATATGCTCCAATCACAGCAGGAATATATTTATATTTTGGAGCATCTAAAAATATAAGCCACATAACTCCGCCCGTTAAAACCGCAATCATATTTGACAGCACAGTTTTTTGGGCAATTAAATTTTTCATTTTATATTCAAAAATCTTTTCTTCCATAAATTCATTATACAACCCCTCTTTGGGGTTGGGCAACAAACAAATTTGTTTAAGGTATCATATAAATCATGCAGCTACTAAGACAAAAGAAGGATAAATAAAATTGTACAGCTTTAACTCAATCTTTCTTGATTTTGACGGAACAATTACAAAACAAGACACTGTGGGCACATTTTTTATGCAGTTTGCAGGGCCAAAATGGACAGAAATTGAAAAAGATTGGGTGGATGGAAAAATAAGCTCTAAAGACTGTATGCTTTTACAACTTGAAACAATAACAAATCTCACGGAAGAAAAACTTTTTAACTATTTAAATTCAATTCAGCTTCAAGACGGTTTTATCGAATTTTGCAAAACCGCAGAAAAACATGGCAAAGAAATAATCATAATAAGCGATGGCTTTGACCTTTTTATCTCCCATATTCTTAAAAACAACAGGCTTTTAAATAAGCCGAATATCAAATTTTTTGCAAACCACCTTGAATTTTCAAAAGAATTTTTAAAAGAATTTTTAAAAGGGGACAGCTTAAAAAATTCAAATGAGCCTTTTATAAAATTTCACCTCTCCTTCCCAAATGAAAACAAACTCTGCAAAGCAAGCCTTGGAAACTGCAAATGCGCTTTGGCTAAAACCTACATCACAAAAGATGAATTTTTCATATTCGCCGGTGATGGATTATCCGACAGGTGTATTGCAAGCAAGGCTAATCTGTTGTTTGCTAAAAACAGTTTGAAAAAGCACTGTTTGAAAAACAACATTGAATTTGTTGATTTTGAAAACTTTTTTCAAATTTCAAGACACTTATTCAAGGAAGGAACAACAGAAAATGCAAGAGTTGAAGCAAAAGGGGAGGCTTTCAGAGGGTGAAATAAGAGAGCTTGACAAGAAATATTGCTCTTGGGGAGATACCACTCATTACAGCAAAAACCCGAAAATCTTTTCAAGCTGTAAGGGCACATATATGTTTGATGAAAATCAAACCCCTTATTTAGATTTACAAATGTGGTATGCAAGCTGCAACCTTGGATATAAAAACAAAAAAATTGAAGACGCTGTCATAAATTGCATAAACAAAATGCCCCAAATAGCGTCGAGGTTTTTATTTGAAGATAAAGTTCTTTTGGCTTCACACATTGCAAAAGCAACAGAAAAAAGATTCAACAAAAAAGGAAGAGTTCATTTTAACGTAGGCGGCGCACAGGCGGTTGAAGACGCCTTAAAACTGGTTCGAAACTTTACAGGAAAAAACCTTATGTTTGCCTTTATGGGCGGATATCACGGAAGAACAATCGGCGCTTCAGCTGTAACATCAAGTTTTAGATACAGAGAAAATTTCGGACACTTTGGGGATAGAGCCCATTTTGTGCCATTCCCGTATTGTTACAGGTGTCATTACGGCAAAAAATGTGAAGATTGCAATTTTTATTGCGTAAAACAGTTTGAAAAAAACTTTGAAAGTGAATATAAATCCTTCTATGACCCTTCAACGGGGAAATCAGAATACGTGGCGTTCATCGCAGAGCCTCTTCAGGGAACAGGGGGCTATATTGTTCCTCCAATCGGGTATTTTAAAGAATTAAAGCGCGTTTTAGATAAATTCGGGATTTTATTTATCGCAGATGAAATCCAAATGGGTTTTTATAGAACAGGAAAACTCTGGTCTATTGAGCATTTTGGGGTGACACCCGATTGTTTAACTTTTGGAAAATCTTTAACAAACGGCCTAAACCCGCTTGCAGGGCTTTGGGCAAAAGAAGAGATGATAAACCCTGAAATTTGGCCCGCAGGGCGCACACATTCAACATATTCTTCAAACCCTATAGGCTGTGCCGCAGGGTGTGCCGTTATGGAAGCTTTTAAAGAGCACAATTTTGAAGATGAAATTAAAGAAAAAGGAAAACGTTTCCTTGAAGGACTAAAATGTCTGCAAAAAAGACACAAAACAATAGGAAATGTTGACGGTCTTGGCCTTGCGCTTAGAATTGAATGCACTAAAGAAGACCGCTTCACCCCTGATAAAGAACTTTGCGATTCTATTATAGAGGAAGGCTTAAAGGGAAATCTTGAATATAGAGGACAAAAATGCGGAATTGTTTTAAACAATGGCGGATATTTTAAAAACGTCATAACCCTTGTGCCGCCTGTAACTATTTCAAACGAAGAAATTGATATGGCACTTGAACTTATAGACAGGCTGTTTGAAAGGCTAAGCTAAAATATGACAACAAACGCGATTGCAAAAATCGGGGAATCAAATATAAAAGCCCAAAAAACAGATATGGACTATATTCTAATCCACAGAGAAACCGTGCGGCCAAACGGCGCTGTTATGTTGTTCCATGGGCTTACAGGAAGCCCGTATGAACTTAAAAAATATGCGAAGTTTCTTTTTAACAAAGGTTTTGACGTTTATTGCTACTGCCTTCCGGGGCATGGAAGCCATATAATAGATATTAATAACGTTAAAGAGAAAGACTGGCGCGAATTTGCAACAAATATCTATAAAGAACTTCGAAGCCACTATGCGGATTTTTTTGTGGGCGGGCTTTGCCTTGGGGCAATTCTTGCCTTGAATCTTGCAGAGGAAAACAAGGATATTACAGGCCTTATCTGCCTTTCAACCACTTTGTTTTTGGATGGTTGGACAATTCCCTGGTATAATTTCTTAATGCCCATAGGGCTAAACACAATTTTAAGATATTACTACACATTTCCTGAAAGAGAACCCTACGGCATAAAAAATGAAAAAGTCAGGGGTACAATTTCAAAACTTATGCAGAAAAACACGGTTGCAATGGATAATTACCCTCTAAGTTCAATTTATGAACTTTTGGCACTTTCAAAAAGGGTGAGGCAAAACATTAAAAAGGTTTTTGCGCCGGTTCTTATAATTCATTCGCTTGAAGATGATCTTACAAGCACAAAAAGCGCAAAATTCACCTATAAAAACGTTTCATCTTTTTATAAAGAATATATGGAGCTAACAAACAGCTACCATCTTATTCTTTACGACAACGAAAGAGAAAAGGTTTATAACAAAACGATGGAATTTATAAACGCGCTTTCGTACAAAAGAAATATAACACTTAAAGAATTACAAAATAAAAAAGATAAAAAATAAAAAGGCAGGAGAGAAACAGGAGAGACAAGGTGCAAAATTTGCTCATATTTTTAATCATAATAAACATTCTTTTGATAATTTCCTTGTTTTTAGGAGTTCAAAAGGTTTTCAAGGAAGAAACAAGCCCGAAAACAAGAGCTTATTATTCAATATATCTTTCTGTGCTCCTGTTTTTATACCTTGCAATGATTATAGTTGTGGCGCTGCATTATTTTATCCTTGCACACTATGCGGCAAGCCCCGCTTTATTTATGTTTTTCATTTTCCCCTTTGCAATAGGAAATTTTGCTTCATATAAAACCTTGAGGCTTTTTACCTTTTTGCAGATTGGCGTTTTTATTTTAAGCCTTATCTATATTCTTTATTTGTATGCAAATTTTAAGTATATTTAAGCAAACGCACATTAAACACTATTTATTATTTCAAATTTATGTTAATTTATTAAACAGGAACAAAGAGAAATTGAGAAAATAAATATATGCAGTGTAAATTTTGTGGTCAAACCCTGCCCGATAATGCAATTTGTTGCAACAGGTGTGGCGGAAGCACAACTTCAACAAAAAGAATATCCCGCCCAAAACCAAGAGAAGAAGAGATGGTTTTTAATATAAAACCTGCTTTTGATATGTCCATAATTTGCGTCAGGGCGTTTTTTATGGCAGTTTTCATTGGCGTTGTTGCAAGCGTTACAATTGGAACCCTTGCAACCGTTGCCCTTAGTGTGCTTGGGTTTTCAAACTGTACAATGGCCTTTTGGGTTGTCGGTTCAATATTTTTCTTTATAACATTCCTGCTTTTTATCTATACAGCAAAGAAAAATACAACCGCAAGAAAATTCACCTTTTATCAAACAAGGATGGAATACACATATAACGCGTTTGATGGAAAATTCAGATACCTTGAATATACATCAATCCTGGATTCAAGCGTAACCAAAGGCCCCTTGCAGAGAATGTCCAACCTTGGAAATATTACATTCAACTGTGTCGGAAGTTTCCATGATTACATTGTTGCAATCGGCGACGTTCGGGACCCTGATTATGTCTATAAAAAGGTTATGGATTTAATTGAAGTTAACAAAAACCTTAACACCTAAAACCAAATCGGAATTGGTATAGGAATAATTTTACTTTGTTTTCTGATATCATACCTCAGGGTCATCGTTTTTGCACTTGTGCAGTTTGGCATAGCCCCAAATTCCACCTTTTGAACGGCAGATAACACCTTCTCATCATACTTTTTAGAGCCTGAACTTTTTAAAATCCAAGCTTTCTGCGCGTTTCCCGCTTTATCTATTTGAATTGCAAACTGCACTTCTCTGTCTTTATATGCAAAAGACCTTGGAAAAGCCTTATAAACCTTTTCATCCGCAAGTTTAATATAATCCTTACATGAAACGTTTGCCGTATTATATGTATAATTTGCAGCCAACACAGATTTTGTGCCAAAAATCAGACACAAAAGAACGGCAGCAAAAAACAATATTTTCTTATCCATAAAAATCTCCCAACAAAACCTGAAAAAACGTTTTTAAAAGCGGCCCAAAGAATAAAATTCAAAAGACCGCTTTAAATTTAAATATTAACTTATTTTGCCTTTAGAACTTTTTCTTTGATTAAATCGCCCATGCGTTTTGTTCCGATAAGTTCTTTGCCTTCACTCATAATGTCAGCCGTTCTAAAGCCATCCCTTAAAACTTCTTTAATTGATTTTTCAATTAAATCATATGCGCCGTCCATTTTGAATGAATATTTTAACATCATGCCGGCAGAAAGTATTGTTGCAATCGGGTTTACAACATCTTTTCCTCTTAAATCCGGTGCAGAACCATGGATAGGTTCATATAACGCAGTTTTGGCGTCTTCCCCAAGGCTTGCAGAAGGCAAAAGCCCTAAAGAGCCTGAAAGCATTGAAGCTTCATCAGATAAAATGTCGCCAAAAATGTTTCCCGTTACAATTGTATCAAACTGTTTTGGCGCACGAATTAATTGCATTGCAGCATTATCTACATACATATGTGAAAGTTCAACTTCAGGATAATCTTTTGCAACCTCCAAAACAACTTCGCGCCACAATCTTGAAACATCTAAAACATTTGCCTTGTCAACAGAACAAAGTTTTTTATTTCTTACCATTGCAGTTTCAAAAGCAACTTTAGCAATGCGGCGAACTTCATCTTCAGAATAAATCATATTGTTAAAGCCGTATCTTGTTCCGTTTCCATCCTTATCAAGACGCACTTCAACCCCTTTGGGTTCGCCAAAATAAACATCCCCGGTTAATTCTCTTATAATCATAATGTCAACGCCTGCAACGTTTTCGGGCCTTAGGGGGCTTGAAGTCACAAGTTCATCCCAAACAATTGCAGGGCGAAGGTTTGCAAACAGACCTAAGGCTTTTCTTATTCCAAGAAGCGCTCTTTCGGGGCGAACTTCGGGAGGAAGTGTGTCATATTTCCAATCCCCGACCGCACCAAGCATAACAGCGTCCGCTTCTTTTGCCGTTTGAACGGTTTTATCCGGCAAAGGTGTACCTGTGTTGTCATATGCAATGCCGCCTATAAGTTCATCCTGGTATTCAATTTTGAAATCAAAAACTTCTCCTGCAGCATTTAAAACCTTTTTGGCTTCATCCATAATTTCAGGACCGATACCGTCCCCTGCAACAACTGCAACTTTATAATCTTTCAATTTTTCTCTCCTTTTTTTAAATGCTTTTTTAAGCGCCTTTTTGTGCGCTTTTTATATGCACCTTTTGCGTGTTATTTTTGCTTCTTTTAGTGCCAATTTTAAACACCGAGCTTTTTCTTTGTATAGTTTACAAGCCCGCCAACATCGATTAATTCCTGAATTTCTTTAGGATAAACGGCAACTTTGTATTCTTTTCCTGTTGTTAAATTCTTTACAACGCCTTGGTCTAAATCCATACAAATTTCATCCCCGTTTTTGGTTTCATCAGGAAGTTTGTCATTTTCAATGATAACCAAACCAATATTAATTGCATTTCTATAAAAAATTCTTGCAAAACTTTTTGCAATAACAGCGCTCACGCCTGAGGCCTTAATTGCAATCGGGGCGTGCTCTCTTGAAGAGCCGCAGCCAAAATTATCTTTTGCAATAATAAAATCATCCTTTTGTACGTTTTTATGAAAGTCTTTGTCAATATCTTCCATGCAATGTTCCGCTAATTCCTTAGGGTCACTGGTGTTTAGGTACCTTGCAGGGATGATTACATCCGTATCAACATCATCCCCGTAAACAAAACTTTTACCTTTTTTCAAAATTATATCCTCCATTTGTTCCATTTACTTTTTAAAATCTATTTCATATTATAAACATAAAGAAGAGCTAATACAAATTATATAAAGCTTCCTTCTTAAAAATTGTTTATCTTTGTCAAGCAAAATAAACATTAGCATTAATAAATGTAGACTTTTGTAAAACAAATATAAATCAATATATACGTCATCACATAGTTTAAAGGAGAAAAAGATGAGATTACAAGAAAGCATTATTGAAGCAGTAGGACAAGTTTACAACTACTTAGCAGAAAACGGCGAAGTTACTACTAAAAAAATGCAAAAAGACCTTGACCTCGATGATAACTTCACAAGCTTAAGCCTTGGCTGGTTAGCAAGAGAAGACAAAGTTGCTATCGAAAAAAGAGGCGCTTACACAAAAGTTAGCCTTATCTAAGCTTCGCTTAGCGCTGTTTCAAGCGGCGAAATAATAAAAATATACCTTACGTAAAAGTTGTCCTTGTTAATATTAATCTAAATATTGACAAGGGCGACTTTTTTTATGACAATATTATTTATGTTTATGTTAAAATCATCATAACAATTGACTATTTAATAAAAAGGAATATGAAAAATGGCAGTACCAAAGAAAAGAACAGGCAAATCAGCTCAGGCCAAAAGAAGAGCTAACTGGAAAGGAACAGTGCCCGCTACAACTACTTGTAAAAATTGCGGAAGCGTTGTTTTAACTCACACAGTTTGCCCTGAATGCGGAACATATAAAGGTAAAGTTGTAAGCATTAAAGGACAATCTGCTCCGGTTGAAGAAAAAGCCGAAAAGGTTGAAGCTAAAAAAGAAAGCAAAAAGGCAGCTAAAAAAGCGGAATCTGAAGTTATTGAAGTAAAAGCAGAAGACGTTAAAGAAGAAGCTGCTGAAGAAAAACCAAAAAGAACCAGAAAGAAAAAGGCTGAAACCGCTGAAACCGAAGCCAAAGAAGAAGACAAATAAAAGCTTTATTTAAAGGCAGGTAAATTTCTTGCCTGCCTTTAAAATTAAATAAACGAATAGACTTGTTTTTGAGGAAGTTAGTATTATGACGAGAATAGCAATAGACGCCATGGGCGGAGACCATGCGCCTGAGGAAATAGTTAAAGGCGGAGTTTGGGCTGCTCTTGATTATGGCGTGCCGATTGAGCTTGTCGGGAAAGAAGATGAAATTAAAAAAGAACTCGACAAAATCCAAAAATACGGCATAAAATCTAAGCGCGGCGGATATTTCTCTCATAATATCAAAGTAGATTTATCAACGCTTGATATAAAAATTACCCATGCCGATGAAGTTATCGAGATGGGCGAAGCAGTTGGACAAGCCATCAGAAAGAAGAAAAAATCTTCAATTGTGCTTGCAGTTGACGCTGTGGCGCAAGGAAGTTCTGACGCTGTTGTTGCGGCAGGCTCCACAGGGGCTGCTATGGCTTCAAGCCTTTTTGGTTTGGGGCGTTTAAAAGGAATTGAAAGACCTGCAATTTGCGTAACTTTACCTGCAATGAAACATCCGATTTGCTTAATCGACGCCGGCGCAAACAGCAGCTCAACCCCTGAAATGCTCTGCCAGTTTGCAATTATGGGTTCAACTTTTGTTAAAAACGTTTTCAACAGAGAAAACCCGACAATCGGCATTTTAAATATCGGCGAAGAGGCAGGAAAGGGCAACGAGCTTGTTCAAACCGCCCACAGAATGCTCCAGGATTTAAACGACAACGGCCAAATTAACTTCATAGGCAACATTGAAGGAAAAGAAGTATTCCATGGCGATTGCGACGTTGTTGTGTGCGACGGCTTTGTCGGAAACGTTGCACTTAAAATTGTTGAAGGCTCTTCTTTAATGCTTTTTGAGATGATTAAAGAAGAATTTAACTCAAACATAATTTCAAAAGTAATTGGCCTTTGCGCAAAACCCTTTATGAAACGCATTTACAAAAGAATTAACTATGAAGAATTCGGCGGCGCACTTTTGTTGGGCGTTAAAGGCATAACAGTTATTGCCCACGGCAGAAGCACGGCTTATGCCATTAAAAACGCTGTACGCGTTGCAAAAGAAGCCGTTGAAACCGGCGTAAATAAAAAAATATCAGAATTTTTTCAATAGACCTTAAAGGAAATAAAAATGAACTACAAACCCGTACAAATACTATCAATCGGCATGGCAGTGCCAAAAAAGGTTGTCACAAACGATGATTTAACCAAAATTTTAGACACCTCCGATGAATGGATTTCAACAAGGACGGGTATAAAACAAAGACACATTGCAGATGGAGATGAAAATTCCACCCTTTTTGGCATAGAAGCAGCAAAAGACGCTCTTCAAAAGGCCGGGGTTTCAGGCGAAGAAATTGACGCAATTGTTGTTGCCTCTTCAAACCCTTACAATATCTACCCTTCAACCGGCTGTGCCATTCAAGAAGCAATCGGCGCAAAAAATGCCATCGCTTTCGATATAACCGCAGCATGCACCGGCATGCTCTATGCGCTTGAAATTGGAAGGTCATTTATTGCAGGCGGCAAATATAAAAACGTGCTTTTGATTGCAACAGACACCAACACCAAGTTTTTAGACTGGACAGACAGAACAAGCTGCGTTCTTTTTGGGGACGGCGCAGGTTCAATTTTAATAACAGAAGCAAAAGACGGCGTAGATGATATCATTGCCCTGAATGTTAACGCGGACGGCACAATGGGCCGCCACATTCAAATGAATTTAGTTGGCGATAATTGCCCGCTTGTGGCCCCTGCAACAGCTGGCCAGCAAAAAATCACAATGAACGGCAAAGAAGTTTACAAATTTGTTATGCACACAATGCCTGAATCAATTATGAAATGTCTTGAAGGCGCTAAGTTGGAACCAAAAGACATCGATTACCTTGTTCCACACCAGGCAAATTTAAGAATCATTGAAGGCTTACAGAGCCGTCTTGAATTTAACGACGAAAAAGTAATCGTAAACATTGATAAATACGGAAACACATCTGCTGCTTCCGTTCCGATAGCACTTTCAGAGGCTATTGCTTCAGGAAAAATTAAAACCCCGTCAAAGGCTATTCTTTGTGCGTTTGGTGCCGGCATGGCGTGGGGTTCTGCCGTTGTTCGGCTTAGAGAAGGTTTAAAATAAGTAATTAAATAAAAAGAGGATTTTTAAGGATGGGAAAAATTGCATTTATATTCCCCGGTCAAGGCGCACAAAGCACCGGCATGGGACTTGATTTGTTTGAAAATTTTGACTCCGCAAAAAAAGTGTTTAACAAGGCAGATGAAGTTTTAGGCAAAAGCGTTTCTAAAATGTGTTTTGAAGGCCCTGATGAAGTTTTAAAACAAACCGTAAACACGCAAAGCTGCCTGTTATCTGTTTCAATTGCAGCACTTGAGGCCTTAAAAGAAGCGTCAAACGGCAACATTCAGGCAGATTATGCGCTTGGACATTCCTTAGGTGAATATTCAGCAATGTATGCCGCAGGCGTTATGGATTTAGACAACATTTTGCTTGCAATCCAAAAAAGAGCAGATTTAATGCAGGAAGCTTGTGAAAATTCTAAACCAGGCGCTATGAGTGCCATCCTTGGTTTAGGCGAAGACAAAATCAAAGAATGCCTTAATAAGGCAGCAGAACATGGCCTTGTTTCAATTGCAAACTACAACGAGCCAAATCAAATCGTTATTACAGGGGAAGCGGACGCTGTTAATGTTGCAAACGACTTGATTAAAGAAGCGGGCGCCAAAAGGGTTGTGCCGCTTGCTGTTTCAGGAGGATTTCATTCAAAATTAATGCAGAGCGCAAGCGATAAATTTAAAAGTTTTGTGCCAAGCCTCAAAATGAATGACGCCAAAATCCCGGTTGTGACAAACGTTGACGCAGAACTTACAACAAGCGCTGATGATTTTAGGGCAAAAATGCCTGAACAAATAAGTTCATCAGTTTATTGGACACAATCAATTAAAAAGCTTTTAGAGCTTGGGGTTGACACCTTTATTGAACTTGGAAACGGCAAAGTTTTAGCAGGCTTAAACAGAAAGATTTGCCCTGCCGAAGTTAAAACATATAATGTATATGACAAAGAATCGCTGATGGCAACGGTTGAAGCGTTGAGCACAGCGAACGTATAAGGAGAATTCAAAATGACAGATAATAACACAGCTTCCAAGGTGGCCCTGGTTACAGGCGGTTCAAGAGGAATAGGCAAAGCATGCGCACTTGAACTTGCTCGCGCAGGATATGACGTTGTAATTAACTTTGCAGGAAACGAAGAGGCTGCAAACAAGACTGTAGAAGAAATTAAAGCTCTTGGTGTAAAAGCGGAAGCTAAAAAATTCGACGTTTCAAACAAAGAGGCTGCAGAAACTGCGGTTAATGAAATTGTTAGCGAATTTGGCAGAATTGACGTCCTTGTGAATAACGCAGGAATCACAAGGGACAACCTTTTTATGAGAATGAAGGATGAAGAATGGCTCGCTGTTATAAACACAAACCTGAATTCAGCCTATTTTGTAACAAACCCGGTTTCAAAAATTATGATTAAACAAAGAAGCGGCGCAATTGTAAATATGGCGTCTGTTTCAGGGGTTTACGGAAACGCAGGCCAGGCAAATTATTCTGCCGCAAAAGCAGGCATGATAGGCTTTACAAAAGCGCTTGCAAAAGAGCTTGCTTCCCGTAATATCAGAGTAAACGCCGTGGCACCGGGCTTTATTCAAACCGATATGACAAAGGATTTGCCTGTTGATAAAATCGTTGAAAGAATTCCTTTAAAAACTTTGGGCCAGCCTGAAGACATCGCAAAAACGGTTAAATTCTTAGCCCATGACGCAACCTACATCACAGGTCAGGTTATTGGCGTGGATGGCGGCCTTGTAATATAACTTAAGCCGCATGGCTTTGAAGCTGCAGGGCTTAATAATCATGCTTTTACCAAAAATGATTTGAAACACATAAAAAACTAACACAAAGGTTTCATAAATGACATTATTACATCAAAAACGATATAAAATGTTCAAAATTATTACTATGACCCTTATTTTGGGTCATAGTATTTTTAGCACAAACCCCGCATATTGTGATTTTTCCCTGGATGATTTTAGGGAATACACTGTAAATTCGGGGCTTTCATCCCCTTATTCATCAGACCAGGGAAAATTAAACCCATACGCTTCGCCAAACTTCAGTGGGCAAATCCCTCTAAAAAAACAGGATTTATCCCCAAAAGACAGAGAAAAAATGAGCCTTGCAAGAGAGGAATTAAACCAAAAGAAAATTCCATATTCTTCAGAAGAATTTATTAAACAGATTAAAAAAAATAAATTTGAAAATGTTGAATTAATGCTGAATGCCGGCATGAGCCCAAATGCAGACTATTTTGGCGAATATGCGCTATATTATGCAGTTAAAAAAGACAGAACAAAAATCGCCCTGCTTTTAATTGAAAGAGGCGCTGCCACAAATGCAGGGTTTGATTCACCATTATTTTGGGCCGCAAAAAACGGAAATTTTGAGCTTTCAAGGGCACTCATTGAAAACGGCGCAAGGCTTGATTATACAGACCTTGTATCTTCAAAAAGCATTTTATATACTGCAATAAAGAATGGAAATTATGATATAGCAAGGCTTCTTTTAGAAAGCGGCGCCAAGATGGACAAGCATTCTGCATTTTTAATAAAAAAGAAAAATTTGTTTGAAAAACTGGGCGTCCCAAGATTTTAAAACGCTTCCAAGCTTTAGAATTCTGCAAAAACCAAGTTTTTAAATTAACCCGGTGCCGAGCACTCTAAAGCTCTAACCCTGCGTAGCCTTTAGAAAGCAGCTTTTAGAAAATTATAGCCTAGAACTGTTTTAAAAATCTTTCATCATTATTAAAGAAAAGGCGTATGTCATCGATTGAATATTTAAGCATAGTAAGCCTTTCAACCCCCATGCCAAACGCAAAGCCTGAATATACGGAGCTATCAATCCCAACGCCTTCTAAAACGTTCGGATCAACCATTCCGCACCCTAAAATTTCAAGCCAACCTGTGCCGGAACACACAGAACAGCCTTTTCCGCCACACATAATACATTGAACATCAACTTCTGCAGAGGGTTCTGTGAAAGGGAAAAAGCTATTTCTAAACCTTGTTGGCCTTTGGGCGCCAAAATATAATCTTACAAATTCATTCAATGTGCCCTTAAGGTCTGTAAATCTAATATTTTTATCCACACAAAGCCCTTCGATTTGGTGAAAAAGGTTGTTTTTCCTGGCGCTAACAGATTCGTTGCGATAAACCCTGCCTGGAGAAATGATTTTAATCGGCGGCTTTTTATTTTCCATCGCATGAATTTGCGCGCCTGATGTGTGGCTTCTTAAAACCACATTTTTCATATCTTTAACATAATATGTATCTTGAACATCGCGTGCAGGGTGCTCTTTTGGGGTATTCAAAAGGTCAAAATTATATTTTTCAACCTCAACTTCAGGAGAATATTTGTTTTCAATCAATGAAAAACCAAGATGTTCAAAGATTTCAACAATTTCATTCACAGTAGATGTCAGCGTGTGTACGCGGCCTTTTTTAATATATGTGCCATCCAAAGTCGGGTCAATTTTTTCCAAAGCCAATTTTTGATTTAACTCTTCAAAATAAAAAGTTTCATTCTTTTCTTTGATTAAAGCTTCAATTTCGCTTGAAACCTCGTTTGTAAGAGAACCAATTTTAGGGCGAAGCGCAGGGTCTATGTCTTTTAGGCCTTTTTTTAAATTATTAAGCTCAGACGCCCTTGATAAATACTTATTCTTAACCTCGTCAAGCTCTTTTAAATTACTTGCAGCGTTAATTTCTGTGATTGCGCTTTTTTTAATCTCTAAAATCTTCTCTTCCATAAAAAATTGCCCAAAAATTCTATTTTACAAGAATAATATTACCCGAAAAAAAGACTGACATCAAGATTTTTGGTATAATGTTTTTAACCGTTTTTAAAAGCGGACACTTTAAAAAACTTTAACAATAGACACCAAAAAGAGTTTAAAAATGATTATAATATTCTACGTTTCACTTTTTTTATACACCCTAACAATGTCAATCATCGCAAATGTCGTGGATTTCGACCTTTGGGCAAGAGTTGTCGTTGGAAAAACTTTTTTCCAAACAGGAAAACTTCTAAATTTCGACTTTCAATCCTTTGGCCCCACGCGTCAATGGTTTGACCATGAATGGGGTTCAAGCCTTGTTTTCTTTCAAATAGTTGATAAATTCGGCGATTTTGGCCTTATAATATTTAAAGCAATAATAATTTTCATAACCCTTGTTATATTAACAAAAATTATTTTGCTTCGGCGTAAACATTTCCAAACAAAAAACGCTAACAACTCAAAAAACACACAAAATGCACAAGGCGGCGAAATTTCAAACGCCAAAAAACAAAACCCGTTTATAAGCGCCCCCTTTAACATAATATTTTTCATCCTTCTAACCCAGGCTGTGCTTGAAGTTGTCTTTGCAACGGTAAGGTGTAATTTGTTTACATTCCTTTTCTTTGCAATTTGGCTGTATGCGCTTGAAAAATCAAGGCTTGAAGGACAATACAAAATCCTTTGGACAATTCCAATTACAATGATAATTTGGGCAAATATGCACGGCGGCTGCTTTGTGGGGCTTGGGCTTGTTTTTCTTTATGCTGCGGGCGAATTTTTAAACAAGAAAAAATTTATGCCCTATCTTCTTGTTTTGGCGCTTTCTTTGGGCGCGATGTTTATAAACCCGTATGGCATAAAATATGTCTATTTTCTGTTCCACGCAATCACCCTGAAACGCTCTGCCATAACGGAATGGCAGCCAATTTTCCACAAAATTCATATGTTTAAATTTTTAAAATATAAATTTTGGGCAGGCGCTGTTGCAATAATTTCAGGGGTTTTCCTTGTAAAAAAATATTGCACAATTAAAAACACGCTTAACAGCACACTTAATCCAACAACACAAGGTGAAACGCCCGCAAATGGCTTTCAAAATCTTAAGGCCTTGTATAATTCGCTTGATAAAACAAAGGCTCTAATTTTAATTGTTATGTTTTTAATGAGCTTAAAAACCTTGAGGCTCATACCATTTTTCGCCTTCAGCGCGGCCGTGTTTTTATATGATGACATTTATAAAATCTTCAATAAAAAGCTTCCAAACGCCATAAACAACCTGAAAGAAATTTTTGTTTTCCTTTTAATTTTAATTTCCTTCTGTTACACACTTAAAACCGTGCCAATTCAAACAACGCTCAAAGGGTATCCTTATGTTGAAACGGAATTTTTAAGGCTAAACAACCTAAAAGGCAACCTCCTTGCGGATTTTCACTACGGAAGCTACCTTGCATACAGGCTATATCCGGATATTTACATTTTTATGGACGGAAGATACGAAGAAACCTATGAACCCGGGCTTTTAGAAAGGCTAAAAACCATACATATCGGGGAAAATTGGAAAGAAGAATTAAATAGACAGCACATCGATTTTATCATTGCAGAAAAGATGTATCCCTTATATGAAAGACTTCTTGATGATAAAGATTGGAAGCTTTACGCCCACAGCAAGCGTTTTGCCCTGTTTTTAAACAAAGACATAAAATTAAAATCTTACAAAAACCCGCCTTTGGATTTTGATTATTACAACAAAAACAAGTGGGAAACCAAAATAGACTGGAGTGTTGCAAGATGAGAAAAACAATGAAAAGTTTTTTTGTAGGCGCACTTTTATTCGGTTCCGTTTTTACCCTAAACACAGCCATGGCAAAGGATAAAGACCTTTTTAAAAGGCCCCCTTTGGATGTCAGACAGCAAAAGTTTGTGGAGATTAAAAACGAACTTTCTTTAAATGAATCCGAACTTTACGATTTTAACGGCATAAAAGAGATGGAAGAAAAGGCTTTAAGGCCCATCGTGCTTGAGCTTGAAGCTTTATATTTAAGGCTTGATGAATTAAATGAAGTTGAATGCAAATGGTATCAGCGCGCCTGCAAAAAAGAATTAAAACGCAATAAGGCATTTTTAGCTGATGATATCAGAGAATTAAAAAGACAGGTTTGGCAAAAGAAAGAATACTATAAAATTTTATACCTGAACGCCACAACGCGCGCGCAGGATTTAAAGCTAAGGCAGATGATATACAACGAAACCAAGGGCAAACCACAGCTGTGGTAGTTTTTACAAACCTTTTCGCCCTAAAAGCTATTTTTTCTTTTCAAATGTTTCAGGAAAAAACATTTTATCCTGTTCGTGCATTTTATAAAGCACATAAATCATTGAGCCAAAAAAACACAAGCAACCAAATATTCCTATATAATCCTGCAAATTCATTTATTTCCTCCCGTCCAAATGATTTATCAAACTTATACTTTCAACTCTTCGCATAATAAAAGCGTTGACAAAAACAAGCGTCAACAAAAAACCTGCAACAGCAAAAACAGAATGCCACAACGCCGTCCCGTTTAAAAACAAGGCAAATGACCCGCCAAACGTAACAAAAACAGCACTCCAAAGCAAGCTCATCTCCGTTTTTAACAAACCAATTCTCTCTTTAATATACTCATCTTTCATAGACACAATTATACCACATCCTGTTGCATAGGTGAAGCGGTAAACATGCAGCCCCACTCCAAAAGTTCAAAAAGTTCCAAAAGCCCTAAATGTTTGAAACACTCAAACCCTAAATATTCTAAGAGCCCGTCAGCCCGTCAAAACCTCAACATAACAAAAGGCCCGCCAAAAGCGAGCCTTTTTAAAAACATCCAAATAAAGCCTTATTTCACCACTGTATCGATGATTACTTTAAATGCTTCAGGTTCATTTGCTGCAAGTTCAGCGAGCATTTTTCTGTTAACTTGAATATCAGCTTTCTTCAACAAATTCATAAATTTTGAATAGCTGATACCATATTCTCTAACAGCAGCGTTGATTCTAACAATCCACAATGCTCTCATATTTCTTTTAACGACTCTTCTGTCGCGATAAGCATATTTCAAAGCCTTCATAACAGCTTGGTTTGCAACTTTGAAAATTCTGCTTCTTGCGCCAATAAAGCCTTTAGCAAGTTTTAAAATCTTTTTATGTCTTTTTCTAAGAACGTTTCCGCGTTTAACTCTCATTTTTCACCTTCCTTATCTTGAATACTTCTTGTAGGGCAGCTCTTTTGAAATTAAATCCAAATTGCAAGAGGGAACCTCTACCATACCTGTTAACCTGTTTTTCCTTGCAGGGCTTTTGTGTGCAAGAAGGTGACCTTTTCCTGCCTGGCGTCTTAAAATTTTACCTGAAGCGGTAATTTTATAGCGCTTGTTGGCAGATCTGTGTGTTTTCATCTTAGGCATTTTGTTTCTCCTTAAAATATTAGGGCTTTTGCGGCATACCTTAAAGCCGCTTCAATACCCATCTTGTAAATCATAATATGAGTTATAGAATAATTCTAAAATAAACCAAAAGAAAAGTAAAGCCTACCCTAAAAAACCTGCCTTAAAACCCTGTCCAAAAATCTAGTCCAAGACTCTGCCAGGCAAAACCAAATAAAAAACATTAAAAAAGCCTCAAAGGTTTATCCCTTGAGGCTTTTAAAGCTTTAATCCAATCGATTAAATTAGTCGTTTTGGAACATTGTTCTTTGTGCAACAATACCGAGAGGAATAGCAGACGTTTCGTTGATCATAATCGGGAATACGTCCATAATTCTTTGTCCGGTAGGATCCGGTGTTAAGTAAGTAGCTTTAGCAGTACCTGTTTGTGGGTTTGGTTTCTTGTCGCCGTTTACGTCAACCAAAATCAAACATGGTGCAGCAGAACTACATTTTGATTTACCGGGTGTGCCGTTCATCATTTGACCGCCGTTAGGAGTTCCAGGGAATTCAAATCTCATACCGTCAGCTGTGTAGAATGCAGCGTTGTTGCCACCGAAATCAAGCTGAGTTGTTTGTTTAATAACGTTTAATCTTTTTGCAAGATAACCCATCAAGTTGTCTTCTTTAGCAATGTCAAAAGTGTCTTGTGTAAGGTCGTTTGGAGTAATGTTTTCCAAAGCAACGTTCATTGTAATTGCTTGGTTTAATACAGAAACTGCCTTTTTAAGACCAGTTTTGAATTCTTGTTGGTTTGTATTTACGATAACAGAAGGAATAGTCATAGCTGCAACTACACCAATGATAGCCAAAGTGATTAA
>CAJULR010000019.1 GCA_910587375.1 Candidatus Gastranaerophilales bacterium
ACTCTTTGATTAAAAAAATCGAAAAACTAAACGAAACCCAAGAAAAGAAAGTTATAAAAACATGGTCCAGGGCGTCTATGATTATACCTGATATGTTGGGACATACAATTGCTGTACATAACGGTAAATCCCATGTTCCCGTTTATATAACAGAACAAATGGTAGGCCACAAGCTCGGTGAATTTGCTAATACCCGCTCATTCAGAGGCCACGCCGGACAGGATAAGACAGCAAAAAGAAAATAACTTAATTAAATAATTATTAATTAAAAGGAAATAAGGACAATGCAACAAGCAACAGCTAAACAAACAGATATAAAGATGCCTGCAAGAAAGCTAAGAAGAGTAATTAACGAAGTTCGCGGCAAAATGGCTAACGAAGCGTTAAGAATTCTTAAATTTATGCCTTACTTTGCTGCAAGAGTTGTTGAAAAGAATTTAACGGCAGCAATTGCAAATGCATCTGAAAAATTCTCTGGAGATGCTAATGCGCTTAAAGTTTCTGAAATTTATGCAGATGAGAGCGTGACTTACAAAAGAGCACGTCCCAGAGCGCAAGGCAGAATGTATAAAAGATTCAAAAGAAGTTCACACTTAACGGTAAAATTAACGAAAAACTAGGAGATATAACTTTGGGACAAAAGACACATCCAACCGGATTTAGAATAGGAATAATTGAACCTTGGGTCAGCACTTGGTTTGCTAAAAGAAAACAATATGCTTCAAATATCGCAGAAGATGCTAAAATCAGAAGATTTGTTAAGAAGAAACTTTATGCAGCAGGTGTTTCAAGGATTGTAATTGCAAGAAAAGCGCAAAATGTTAATATCACAGTTGTGACTGCAAAGCCCGGTATTGTTGTAGGCAGAGGCGGTCAAGGTATTGATGAATTAAGAGTTGCAGTTCAAAACTTAATCAATAATAAAAACGTTTCAATTGATGTAGTTGAAGTTGCAAGAATTGATGTTGATGCACAATTGGTTGCTGAAAACATTGCTCTTCAATTAGAAAAACGTATCGCATTCAGACGTGCAATGAAACAGGCTATGCAAAGAACAATGAGAGCGGGCGTTCAAGGTATTAAAGTTATGGTATCGGGACGTTTGGGCGGTGCTGAAATTGCAAGAAGCGAATGGGCAAAAGAAGGCAGAATTCCTCTTCAAACATTAAGAGCTGATGTTCAATACGGATTTGCGGAAGCAGATACCGTTATGGGTAAAATCGGCGTTAAAGTTTGGGTATTCAAAGGTGACCTTATGCCCGGTGAAAAAGCCGATCAAAACATTAAGACCAAAAAGCCTCAAGGACAGGGTAAAGAAGGGGCTCCGCGTCTTAACAGAAGAAAACGTAGTGAAGACAATGCTTCAAATACCGAAGCATAAGTATAAAATAGGAGCAAATTAAAAATGTTAATGCCTAAAAAAACCAAATTCAGAAAGAAGATGAAAGGCAATATGAAGGGAACCGAAACCAGAGGAACTACTTTGGAATTTGGTAAGTACGGTTTAGTAAGCACCGATCCTGCATGGATTACATCAAGACAAATCGAAGCCGCACGTCGTGCAATGACAAGAAAAATCAAAAGAGGCGGTAACGTTTGGATTAAGATTTTCCCTGATAAACCGATAACTGCAAAACCTGCTGAAACTCGTATGGGTAAAGGTAAAGGTAACCCTGAATATTGGGTAGCCGTTGTAAAACCCGGCAGATTGCTTTTTGAAATTGATTATTCAGTAAGAGAAGATGCAATTGAGGCACTTAAATTGGCAGCTCAAAAGCTTCCCGTTAAGACCAGAATTGTAGAAAAAATAGGTGAATAAAATGAAACTCAATGAAATTAAAGAAAAAACGGTTGAAGAATTAAAGGAATTAATTTTAAACGCTAAAAAGGAATTATTTTCTTTAAGAATGAAACATAATAAAATGACCCCTTTGGAAAATCCTGCAAGCATTAAAAAAGCAAGAAAAGAGATTGCCCAATTAAAAACCGTATTAAGACAAAAAGAAATAAATGTGTAAGATAAGGAAGCAATAAAATGCCAAAGAAAGTCAAAGTTGGAACAGTGGTAAGCGACAAAATGGATAAAACAATTGTAGTATCTGTTGCAGAACACAAAGCCCACAAAAAATATAAAAAAACAATGACATTTACCAAAAAATATAAAGTAAGCGATGTTGAAGGCGTTTCAAAAGCAGGAGACGTTGTATCTATCGTTGAACACAGACCTATTTCAGGTTCTGTAAGATGGGTTTTGGATAAAGTTGTTGAAGCTGCAAAATAGTTTAGGCTTAAAATATTTAATATAAAAAGGTAAGAGAAAATGATACAACAAGAAACCAGATTAAAAGTTGCCGATAATACAGGTGCTAAAGAAGTTCTTTGCATCAGAATTATGTGCGGCTCAAATAAAAAATACGCAAGCGTTGGCGACAGAATTAAAGTTGCCGTGAAAGACGCTGCACCCGGGATGACTGTAAAAAAATCAGAAACCCACGAAGCGGTTGTTGTTAGAACCAAAGCCGATATCAAAAGAAATGACGGTTCCGTTATCAGATTTGATGACAATGCCGTTGTTATAATCAACAAAGACGGCAACCCGAAAGGAACCCGTGTATTTGGTCCTGTTGCAAGGGAATTAAGAGATAAAAACTTTATGAAAATAGTTTCTCTTGCGCCGGAAGTTATTTAATATAAAAGGAACAAATGAAAATGGCAAAGTCAGAAGAAAAGAAAATTCATACAAAAGTGGGTGACAGAGTAATTGTTACCTCCGGACGCGATAAAGGCAAAGTGGGCAACGTTAAAGAAGTTGATACCAAAAAAGGCGAAGTACTTGTTGAAGGTGTTAACATGGTAACAAAAGCTCAAAAAGCTAACCCTATGGCAGGAATTCAAGGCGGACTCGTTAAAAAAGAAGCTTTTATGGATTCAAGCAAAGTTATGGTTTACTGCCCCTCTTGCGAAAAAGCTACAAGAGTAAAACATGAAATTAAAGACGGCAAAAAAATTCGCGTTTGCAAAAAATGCAGCGAATCATTAGATGTATAATTTAAGAGCATAAGCATTGAAATTTGACAGGCTCGCCGAACTTATTCAATAGAGCAGAATTTCAAAGGCTAGAAAGGTAAAAATAAAATGTCAGCTCAAAAAACAACTGATTTAAAAGCAAAATATCAAGATCAAATCAGAAAACAATTAAAAGAAGAATTTAAATTAACAAATGAAATGCAAATTCCAAGATTGCATAAAATTGTTATCAATATGGGTGTGGGCGAAGCTTCGCACAATTCAAAACTGGCTGAAGCAATTGTAGCTCAATTAACAAAAATTGCAGGTCAAAAAGCTTTGGTTACAAAAGCTAAAAAATCAATCGCATCATACAAATTAAGAGAAGGTATGCCGGTTGGTTCAATGGTAACGCTCAGAGGCGAGAGAATGTATGATTTCTTCCAGAAGCTCGTTTGCGTTGTACTTCCCAGAATTCGTGACTTTAGAGGGGTATCAGGCAAGAGCTTTGATGGCAGAGGAAACTATACTTTTGGTTTGAAAGAACAAGCTTTATTCCCTGAAATTCACTACGAAGAAGTGGATATTGTTAAGGGTATGAATATTTCTATAATTACAACGGCGCCCAATGATGAAATGGCAAAAAGCCTGCTTGCTCATTTAGGTATGCCCTTTAAAAAACATTAATCAAAGGAGAATGTAAATAATGGCTAAAAAAGCAATGATAAACAAAGAAGCAACTCGTGAAATGCTTGCCGCTAAAGGAAAATATCCTACAGTAAGACTTCACAACAGATGCTCTATCTGCGGCAGACCCCACGGGTTCCACAGAGATTTCGGCCTTTGCAGAATTCACTTAAGAGAATTTGCACACAGAGGTTTATTGCCGGGCGTTACAAAAGCTTCTTGGTAAGAAATTTAAAATATATTAAAATGCACACCTTGTTTTAATGGTGTGCATTTTGTTGTTTTATAAAGAAAAATTAACTTTTTTAATAAAAGTTTGCAATGTTTTTTTGTTTTATATATTATTATCTTTGCGCGGGTTTATCCTGTGCAATAGATATTACTAAACTACAAGGCTGAACGATATTTTCGGGTCTTGCAAGTAGAAAGGAAAATTAAATATGACAGTTACAGATCCTATCGCAGATTTGCTCACAAGAATCAGAAACGCTAACACCGTTCGTCATTCAAATGTTGAGATTCCTGCTTCAAATTTAAAGGTTGAACTTGTTAAACTTCTTCGTGAAGAAGGCTTCATTGCAGGTTATACCGTTAAAGAAAAAGACAACTTTAAAGTTATTGATGTTGAATTAAAATACAATAACAATAAACCTGTTATTACAGGCTTAAAAAGAGTATCAACACCGGGTTTGAGAACTTATTCAAAAGCTAAAAACCTGCCCAGAGTATTTGACGGTTTAGGAATTGCCGTTGTTTCAACAAGCAAAGGCTTATTGACAGATAAAACCGCAAGAAAAGAAAATATCGGCGGTGAAGTTCTTTGCTACGTTTGGTAGTATAGGTTTTGCGTTTTAAAGCGCATCTTAAATAAATGGGTTGATTTGGTGTTTCTTTATGTGCTTTATGCGGTGCATAAAAGAAACCCGAAGCGTTCCCGCTTAATACACAAGTGCGTGGCGTGGTGTTTCAGACGAAAATTTAATTGTTGTTTCCGTCTTGCACACCGGCTCACGCGAAGCAAAAGGAGAAAACAAAATGTCAAGAATCGGTAAATTACCTGTTGAAATCCCATCAGGGGTGGAAGTAAAGGTAGAAAACAATGTAGTAACCGCAAAAGGCCCCAAAGGCACAGAATCTGTTGAAATCAGACATGAAATTGAAGTTAAGGTTGACGGAAATCATGTAATTTTAACAAGAAAAAATGATGACAGAAAATCACGTTCATTACATGGTCTTTCAAGAACTCTTGTTCAAAACGTTATAACAGGCGTTAAAGACGGTTTTGAAAAGAAACTTGAAATCCAGGGTGTTGGTTACAGAGCTCAAATGCAAGGTACATCAATTAATTTACAATTAGGTTATTCACACCCGATTGTAATTGAACCGCCTAAAGGTATTACAATTGCTGTTGAAGCTAACACAAAAATCACCGTTACAGGTACAAATAAACAGGCTGTAGGCGATATTGCAGCGCTTATTCGTTCTAAACGTGCACCTGAAGTATACAAAGGCAAGGGTGTAAGATATGAAGGTGAATACGTAAGACGTAAAGCCGGTAAAGCAGGTAAAAAGTAATAAGTAACAAATAGTTAAATTGCCCGTTTGAATCCCGCTTGTAATTAAAGACGGGGTTTGGGTGAAAGGAAATAAAAATGATTAAATTAGTAAACAGAAAAGAACAAACAAGAAAAAGACACAGAAGAGTAAGAACAAAAATTTCAGGCACTGCAAGCTGCCCCCGTTTGGCGGTTTACAGAAGCATTAAACATATTTATGCTCAATTAATTGATGATGTAAACAGCGTAACTCTTGCTGCCTCTTCATCTGATGCAAAAGATTTAAGAGATAAATTATCTCATGGCGGAAATATTGATGCTGCTAAGGTTGTTGGTGAAGATATCGCTAAAAAAGCTCTTGCAAAGGATATTAAAGAATGCGTTTTTGACAGAGGCGGATTTTTATTCCATGGCAGAATTCAAGCTTTAGCTGATGCCGCAAGAGAAGCAGGTCTTGATTTCTAGTTTGAAGTCTTATTATAAAACATAAAATTCTAAAACGCTCTTTTTCCTTGCGAGAAGGGCGTTTTAGATATGTATTGCACAATAAAATTTTTCTTATAGAATAACAGTATGGGAAACGTGAGAAGTAGAAGAGCAAAGAATAATAAAAAAAAGAAAAAGGGAAATATTTTTCTCTATCTTTTGATGATGGCGGCATCTGCAGTACTTGCTGCGGTTGCGGCTTTTAATCTTTATCTTGCTTCGCTTCCTCCAATCAGCAATTTTGAAGATATTAAACCGAATCCCGTTACTTCAATTTATTCTTCAGACGGAGAAAATATTAAAACATTTACGGTGTTCAGGTTTGAAAAAGTTTCCATCAAAGACATTCCGAATAATTTAAAATATGCAATTATTGCAACCGAAGATAAAAATTTCTATCACCACAGGGGTTTTGATACCATCGGTTTATTGAGATCCGTTATTGTAAACTTAAAATCAGGTTCCGCAAAGCAGGGTGCAAGCACTATAACGCAGCAGCTTGCAAGGATTTTATTCTTATCAAATGAAAGAACCTTTGACAGGAAAATTAAAGAATTAATCATTGCACACAGAATTGAAAAAACTATTTCAAAAGATGAAATTCTTGAAATGTATTTGAATTCCGTTTATTTAGGCTCAGGTACATATGGTGTTTTATCTGCTTCAAAAACTTATTTTAATAAAAACTTAAATGAATTAACCCTTGCGGAAGCAGCCTTAATTGCAGGGCTTCCTCAGGCACCCAGTGTTTATTCGCCTTTACAGAATCCGAAAAAATCTATAGAAAGACGTAATCAGGTTCTGAAAAGACTTTATAAAACAGGATATATTACGCGCGAACAGTATGAAAAATCCGTTAAAGAAGAATTAAATTTGAGTAAAAAATCAAGAATGTATTCTTTCAACAAGGCGCCGTATTTTATTGATTTTGTTTTAAAAGAACTTGAATATATCGGCTTTCGTGAAGAAGATATATCACAGGGCGGCTTAAAAATTTATACCACGCTTGATTTCAGGGCGCAGGAGGCTGCGGATAACGCTATAAATAATCGTCTTGCTGCGGCAAAATTAACGGGTGATAAAACCCAGATGGCTTTGTTTTCATTCTCTCCTACAACGGGTAAGATTTTTGCTTATATAGGCGGAAAAAACTATGAAAAAAGTCAGTATGACAGAATTTTAAATGCTGTAAGACCCCCGGGGTCTTCATTTAAACCTTTTGTTTACGCAACGGCACTACAGCAGGGTGTTAAGGTTAATGACATTGTAAGTGACACCCCTGTTTCTTTTGGAAGATGGTCACCCAGAAACTATGGCGGAAAATACAGAGGGGCTATGCCCGTGTGGCAGGCGCTTGCTGTGTCTTCAAACGTAGTTGCGGTTAAAATGATTGAAAAAGTAGGTGTGCCGAATGTTATTGCAACTGCAAGAGAGATGGGCATTACAACACATTTGCAATCGGATATGACAATTGCGCTCGGGTCAAACGGCGTTAAATTATATGATATGGTAATAGCGTACGGTGCTTTTGCAAACGGCGGTTTCAGGGTAAGACCTTATGCGGTTGAAAGAGTTGAAAATTCCCGCGGGGTTGTTGTTTATGAAAACCCCGGGCCAAAGAATGTTAAGGTTATAAGCTATGATACGGCTGCAGGAATGACATTTATGCTTCAAAAGGTAGTTGAAGTAGGAACGGGCCGTGCTGCAAATATCGGACGTGCGGTTGCGGGGAAAACAGGCACCACGGATGATTACAGAGATGCATGGTTTGTAGGTTATACGCCTGATGTTGTAACGGGTGTTTGGCTTGGAAACGATAATAATTCAAAATTACCCGGTATCACGGGCGGCTTAATGCCTGCGCAGGTTTGGGCGGATTATATGAAAGTTGCGCTTCAAAACTATCCAAATTCCGTATTTGATTATCCTAAACCCGATACCTCAGGCGGCGGTGCTGTTGTAATAACAGAGGAGCCGACCGAAAAAATGGAAGATGATGATACCGAGATAAATCTTGGCGATGATATGCCGTCATTGCTTCCCGAAGCTTCAAAATCAGACAAAAAACAGGATGAAGAAACGGAAAAAGAGAAAAAGCGCAAAGAAAAAGATAAAGACAAGGATAAGGACAAAGACAAGGATAAAGATAAAATAATGCAGCCCGCGCCTCCGGTTCCCGTTACTCCGAATAAACCTTTTAATACGGATGCTCCGGCACCTTCCGCGCCGAGTCCTTCAGTTGGTTCAAATGACGTACCTTTGCCGAATTAATTAAGGTTATTGCATTAAAATTTCATCTGCAATTTTTTCAAAATTATTATCATTTTCTTTGATTATATCAAGGATTTTAATGCTGCCGAATTTTTCGATTAATTCGGGAGCTGTGATTATTGCAGGGTCATTTGTATTTTTGGGGTAATTTGAAATTACAACCCCGAGAATTTTAATATTTAAGGTGCGAAGTGCGTTTAATGTTAAAAGTATATGGTTTATTGTGCCGAGGTTTGGCCTTGCGACCACAATAACAGGCAGATTTAATTTTTTGATAACATCTGATACCATAGAATTTTCGTTAACTGGAACAAATAATCCGCCTGAGCCTTCTGTTACAACGATATCGCATTCTTTTGCAAGGCTTTTATAATCCTGTTCAATTTTATCAAGGCTTATTTCCACGCCGTCGATTTTTGCCGAAATTGAAGGGGTGCAGGGAGTATTTGTAATGTATGAATTTTTTAAAATAAGATTATTTTGATTTTTTATGCCTTTTTTTACATTATCCGCATCGGATAAAATATCGGGCACGATACCGCTTTGAAGCGGTTTAAAATAGCCTGTTTTTTTACCTCTTTTTAGTAATTCCTGTACAATCCCTCTGCAAACATAGGTTTTGCCGACATCCGTATCTGTCGATGTTATAAAAATATTCATAAAAAATTCTCCTTATACCTTGTGATTTTACTCCCCAAAAGATGATATGTAAATTAAATAAAGAAAACGGGCGCAAAGGTTACAAATTGCGCCCTATTGAAAAGTTGTTCATCTAAAAATTTTATTATGTGACTGTTTTGCCTGCATGAATGAAGCCGTGAAATCAGTTATTCCATTCAATCACCACCATGCCGTTTGCGCCTTTACCGCCCGTATATGCAGTATTATCTTTTACGGCTCCTCCTCCGCCACCGCCTCCGACTTTGCCTGCATTTTTACCTGCGCCTGTCGATGAAGCTCCGTTACAGTTGCCGTTCGGCATATTGCCCCCGCAGCCTCCAAGACCCATTAGGGTATCAAACAACGGGCATATTTCTTCCGTGATTGTTCCGCCCATGCCGCCGTAATCATCTGTACCGTTTTCACCTTTTATCGAATTTTCTATATAATTCGGGCTTTTATCTCCCGTGATATCGCCGTTTTCATCTTTGCCGTCATAGTTTCCGCCCATGCCATGAACCGATGTTCCCGGGTATCCGCCTTCACCGCCTTTTGCAACGGCTTTTTTACCTTCATTTGTTGTAACAAAGGAATCTCCGCCGTTATTGCCTTTTTGTCCGAGCTGCCCGTTATTTATAACTGTATCCTTTGGTTCCCCGCCTTTGCCTACGGTTATTTGTATTTTTGTGCCCGGGGTTACCCATACGCTGTTTTCCGTCACTATTTGTCCTGAAGCCCCGCCCCCGCCGTTTGATCCTCCCCATTCAACATAGATATATCCGTTAGCTCCCCTACCACCGTATCCGGGTGTTCCGCCGTCATTAATTACACCGCCTCCACCGCCTCCGCCTGCTCCATAACTTGTATTGGGTGCATCATATCCATCAGTC
>CAJULR010000020.1 GCA_910587375.1 Candidatus Gastranaerophilales bacterium
ACTCTTTCTACGGTAAACAAGAAGTAACAACTTCAAAAAGCTGGACAGTTCCCGAAGGCGTTACAAAACTTCGCATTTTCATGCTCGGCGGCGGTGGCGGCGGAGCCTCCGGCGGATTGGGTACAGGCACAGCCTATGGTGTAATTCCTGCGTTTAAAATAACAAATCAGGCATATTCTAAAACCACAGAAGGAGAGGAAGAATTAAAACTTAATCTTCCGTCAAATTATAAATCTCCTACGTTGTTTTCCGCCTGTGCGGATTCGGGTGTTACTCAATGGACAGTTAGGGCAGACGGTACAAAAATTAATCCGAACACTGCTTTTACAAAAATTATGACAGACGGCAATTCTTCATATGGGATTAAGTTAACAAATCTTTATGCCTGTGGCGGTGGTGGAGGTGGCGGAGGTACTGGTAGCGGCAGTGGTGCGTATCGACAATCAGGTGGCGGTGGTTCAGGTGGGTATATTGCAAATACAGCTTTCACCATAACTGCAATTACATCTAACTTATGGATAAAAGTTGGCGGAGGCGGCGGGGCAGGTAGCAATGAAATAGGAACCCAAGGTGAGTATGCAGCAGGTGGTGGTGGAGGTGGTAGTAACAGTAATGGTCATGCTGGTGGTAGCGGTGGAGAATTAGGGGGAAGTGGAGGCGCAGGCAAAAATAATAGCAATGCGGAAAATGGTACTGACGGTGTCGGGGGTGGAGGTTTTACCAATGGCGGTTATGGTGGAGTGGCAACCAGCTATAATTCAGGCAATGGTGGTAACGGTGGATTATATGGCGGCGGTGGCGGAGGAGGTTCTGCAAAAAATACTACTGGTATTTCTGGTGGAGGTGGTGGAGGCGGCGGCCCAACAACAATCTCCACTGCATCAGGAACAAGTGGAATAATCTTATTTCAAATTGGTGGAGGCGGTGGCGGCGGAGGAGGCTCAGGATATTATAGTAGCAAATACGGTGGCGGTGGTGGAGGCGGTGGTGGAGGCGGATATGGTGGAGGTGGTGGCGGAGGAGGAGGTGGCACAACTTTGGGCTCTGGAGGAGTGGGCTCAAAAATTTACAGTTCCCTTATAGGTATTAGCACAGGAAAATCAGGTAATGATGGTGCAAAGGCGACAACATCTGGAGGTTATGGCGGTGGAGGCGGTGGAGGAGGATATGGCGGAGTTTCTGGTGGGGCAGCAGGAACGACAACAGCCGGCACTGTATCAAACACTTTTGGAACAAGCAATTGCAATGGTGGTGCAGGCTCTACTAAAGCAACAGCTTCTAGCGGTTTTCCTGGTGCTATAAAATTCAACATCTCTGCAGACATTCCTGAACTTCCGCAAGCATTGTATTGCGAATACAATATGCCAGCAAACGGTGGAAGCGGTGGTGGCGCAGGCCAATTAGTAGTTGGTGAAATTAACGTAACTCCTGGAGAAACCTTGTATTTTGAAATCGGCTCTGGCGGTACTTCGCAGGTAAATGCAGGAAAAAATGGTAACAACGGAATGTCCACAAGAATAAGAAGAGGTTCAGCTTCAGGTACGGTTATAGCGGAAGCGCTTGGAGGTTTTGCGGGACAATATTCTTCCGCAGAAACCACAGAATCCCAAGGAGGAACATTTAGGTCAAACCTTGCAATCGGCGAAGGAAACACTCTATCAGACAACTGGACAGGAATTTCCTATAGCATTTCATCAGGTTCAGGTGAAAACGGTAAACTTGCAAACGCCTTAATTAACAAAGGATATGGCGGAGCAGGTGGAAACTCTCAAAACATCAAAGGTGAAACTCTACAAGGAGGATCTGGAGGTAACTCTGTTAAAAACGGCTCCTCTCCTCTAAAAGAAAGCTATGGTTCAGGGGGTGGTGGCGGAACGGGTGCTCAATCAATCGGGGATACTTTTGGAATGGGCGCAGCAGGGGCTTCCGGCTACATCTACTTTGAATATGGCGGTTCAAACGGAGGCGGAGGCACAATGGGTGAACTTGTAACAAAATATATTTCAAACATTAAAGCAGGATCTGAAATGCAGATAAAAATAGGGAAAGGCGGAGATAATTCAACAAATGGAATTGGTGGTGAAACAAGTGTTCAATATCAAAGCGGCTCAAGTACAAAAACAGTGTCTGCAAAAGGAGGTATAAGAGGAAATGATGGGGTTGTTAAAGATATCCATGGCTCCATTCAGAAACTTCCAAACACATATGCAAACTATAAGTCAGATGATTCTGCAACAGTCCATGGTCAAGCTGGCGCTCCAAACAATGGAGGAATAGGAGGATATACAGAAGCATTGTATGAAAACCAAGATGGAACCTGGGCAACATATATTAAAGCAAAGGATGGAACAATTGCAGGCCCGATATTAGGAGGCTGTGGCGGAAACCTTACAAACATCGCAGGAGGCATTCTTTGTAATGAAGCAGCAAACACCCCAAACGGCAAAAACGGAATCTTTGGCGGTGGTGGCGGAGGCGGAGCTGTTGTGAATGAGGTTGGAGGCCTTGGAGGCAAAGGAGGCGATGGCGTTGTCATTATTGAATACAAGAGCACGGCGATATAATGAAGCACAGAACAGGTTATGTCAGGTGGTGCCTGGCCTACGGCTTGTCATTAAATAACAGATAATCAAAATATTAATTTTAGATGAACAACTTTTCGGGGCGTGTATTGTAACCTTCGCGCCCCTTTTTTTTATGCTTTTAACACTGCAATTCTGGACTGTTGGTATTACCGGGTTTGCAAACATTTTAACAAATTTGCCATGGGATAAAAAGAGCGCTAATATTAAATAAGGAAATCACCCTTAGAGTGTTTTGGCCCACGGGCCTTGGCAGAAAGGGAATTCAAATCGTCAAATGTTGCCACCGCTTGGCTTTCAAAGGTGGCTTAACGCTGAATTAAACATAATCTTAGCTTTTGCATTTTAAAGTTTATGTTGAAATGCAAAAATCAAACATTGAAAAGCAGTTTGCTTGCTTTCCGCTAAAAAGGCCCTGCGGCAAAGACACTAGAAGCAGTAAGGGCAGCAAGGGCAGCTCTGTGACGCCAATTCAGGTTACGGCGCCTTGCGGTGCAACAATTACAGCGGCTGCCCGGGCTCCAACAATGGCAACTGCTACCCGTACAACGTATGGTCAGGCACGGCACAGAGCAGTAGTTACTATTACAACTATTACCTGAATAGTGGCACATTCAACGAGAATTACAATGTTCCTACCAACGCCCGCAGTGTGCGCTGTGTCCTGGATTTGAACAAAGATTTCCGATTTTTAAAACGCCTTCAAGACTTATAAATTTAATCTTGAAGGCGCAAAATATCGATTTGAAGCCTCTTTGGGGCCGTTTAATTTCCCTAAACTCGCTTTATATAAAGCATTCGAAGGGAATTAAGCACAGCAAGCACAGAAACGCCAACATCTGCAAACACAGCACCCCACATTGAAACTGCCCCAAATGCCCCAAGGAGAAGGAAAAGCGCCTTTACACCAAGGGCAAGAACAATATTTTGTTTCACAATTTGAAGGGTTTTTTTGGAAATTTTCACCGCCGTGCCGATTTTTGCAAGGTTATCATCCATAATAACAACATCGGAAGCCTCAATTGCAGCGTCAGAGCCCATTTTGCCCATTGATATTCCAACATCTGCCCTGGTTAAAACAGGAGCGTCGTTTATTCCATCGCCAACAAACACAAGGATTTCGCCAGATTTTTCAGTTTTAATCAGTTTTTCAACAATATCCACCTTCTGGTTTGGAAGCAAATTATAGTGAATCTCGTCAATTTCAAGCCTGTCTTGAATTTCGCGCGCAGCATTTTCCCTGTCGCCTGTAAGCATAACAGTTTTGGCTCTGCGCCCCAAGTCGCTTGCGATTTTTTTAATATCAATAAGTGCCTTTTTGGCGTTTTCCTTTGGCAAATCGGAAATTACAATGCAGCCAAGGTATTCACCATCCAAAGCCACATAAACCACTGTGCCTGGCTGGTTTTTTGCCTCATATTTTATATTAAACATATCCATAATGCGCGCATTGCCGGCAATTACGGTGTTTTTAAAAACCTTAGCAACAACACCGCAGCCGGGGTATTCTTTTAAATCCGAAACATTTGACGGGTCAATTTGGCCGCTGGCTGCAATATAAGCTGCTTTTATGGACTGTGCAACGGGGTGTGATGAAAAATTTTCAGCATAGGCAGCAAACTTTAAAAGCTCATCCTTGCCTGTATTTTGCCCTGCAGGAATGATATTTGAAACGGCAAAGCGGCCTTCTGTAAGGGTTCCTGTCTTATCAAAGACGAAAACCTTTGCTCTTGAAAGGGTTTCAAGGCTGTTACTTCCCTTAACCAAAATTCCTTTTTTGGAAGCTGCGCCAATTCCCGCAAAAAACCCTAAAGGAATTGAAATTACAAGGGCACAAGGGCAGGAAATTACAAGGAAAATAAGCGCGCGTTTAAACCAAAGCAAAAAATCGCCAAAAAGCAAAGGAGACACAAGGGCAAGCAAGACCGCCGCAAAAACAACAAAAGGCGTATAAATTTTGGCAAATTTAGTTATGAATTTTTCCGTCTTTGCCTTTTTATTTGCTGCATTTTCTACCATATCTAAAATTTTTGATACGGTAGAATTTTTAAATTCCTTTGTCACTTTGATTTTTAAAGCGCCATCAAGGTTTATACAGCCGCTTAGAGCTTCGCGCCCGGGCTTTGCTTCTCTTGGAAGGCTTTCTCCCGTAAGGTTTGAAGTATCCAAAGAGCTAAATCCTTCAAGCACAATGCCATCCAAAGGAATTTTCTCCCCGGGTTTCACAACAATGATATCGCCGATTTTAACTTCACCGGGCGCCACACGGCTGATTTTACCGTCTTTTTCAACGTTTGCAAATTCGGGTTTTATTTTCATTAAATCCGAAACAGATTTTCTTGTTTTTTTAAGGGCAAACCCGTGAAACATCTCACCAATTTGATAAAGAACCATAACCATAACAGCTTCAGGGTATTCGCCCACACCAAAAGCGCCAAATGTTGCAACAGTCATTAAAAAATTTTCATCCAAAAACTGTCTTTTAAAAAGGTTTAAAAACGCTTCTTTAACAATATCTTTTGCCACAATTAAATAACAAAAAGCATACTCTAAAAACTTAACCGCACCTGAGAATTCAGAGCCCACAAACCTTTCAGGCTTAACCACCAAAAAGAAAACAAGCAAAACAAGGGAAGAAATTATTTTAGCTAACATCTTCCCGCCATCGTGACTATGGTTATGGTTATGTCCGTGCTCATGCCCGCAGCAGCCCTCTAAATGTTCGTTATGGTTGTGTTTGTGCTTGTCACAATGGTTTTTAGTGCGCATATTTTTCTCCTTTAGCTTATTTATCACTTATAATTTGCGGTTTTTGATATTACAGTTGTTCAATCATTCAACTATATATCAGTATTATAATTGAACAACCATTCAATTGTCAAGAGTATAATGGCAGATTTTGACAAAACAACAAACCCACAATAAAAAAAATCCTGCACCAACAAAACAATGGCCGCTCAAAACAACGTCAGCGCGGCCATTAGCAAAAAATTGGAATATTAAAATTATTTTACAAGCGTTCTGAAAGAAGTCATTTTCAATGTCCCGTCTTCTTGTCTTTCAAATTCTCTTACGGCAACCATATTATTCTTTTCGCCCGGGAAAAACTGCCCTGCTGTTAATTTATCGCCTTCCGGGCTTATTGTAAATGAAAGCTTAGCATTGTTTGTCGCATTTACATAGTCCAGTTTTTCAATTGAACCGTCTTCTCTAAATTGAACATCAAAAACAGGTGCGCCGTTTTTCACAGCATTTGCGCTTATAAAATCACCATTTTCATTATTTCTTACAACCTTCACCACGGTTGTAAAATCCACGCCATAGGCATATGTTGAAGTCCCATCCCCATTATCTTCCACAATTGGCTTGGTGTGAACCATTGAATTTAAAGTCAGGGTATTAATTACATCTCTTGGATTTCTGTCAAAACCTTTATCAATTGCCCTATAGAGCATATAATTGATACTTTCATCCAGCACCTTTAAAACCTCAGTAAGTTCATCGCGTTTTTGCGTCTTTAAAACCTCAATCAAGGCTTTTTGTGTTTCTAAAATCACCTGCATTGACCCATCTTCAAACATGGATTGTGTTTTTGCAAGAAGGTCTGCGGCAGCTTTCTTTTCTTCTTCGCTAAATACGTCCATTTTGGGGTTATCGTTAATATCGTCTAAATCTGGAAACTGAATTTCCGAAAAATCAACTTCCTCCTGGGCTTTTACATTTCTTTCCATCAAGTCAATGTAATCATCCACGCTGCTTGAAAAGAAAATCGGCACCCTGCCTTTTAGCTCTTCGGGAATAAGTCCCATTTGCTCTGCAGACATTTGAAATGCAAAAATTGCATTGTCCGCAGCAAACCCCACCATTGCTTCTTGAAGTTCATCTTCATCAAAATCATTAACGCCCTCACCATTAATATCAAGCATTCCCTTTACTGCATTTGCACTATCTTCCACCGACTTTGCGAATTTGCTTTTTGGGTCTTCTAATTCTTTAAATACTTTATTTGCAACGCCTCTTGTTGTCATGTTTAAATATGTTTCTGTCGGAATAAAAATTTCTTCGGAATTATTTTGCTTGCTGACACCCGCAGACTCAGCCCCTGGGGCAGGATGTGTTTCATCTTTTCCTTTAAAATTTACTTTTTGTGCTGTTGAAAAATTATAACCAATAACAGGAGAAATATTCATTTAAAACCCTTTCTAGTTTTACGGAAGTTTTTATACAACACACCTAAATAATTTTATTTGCCCAAAACTTCAAAAGAAGCAAAGAATTTGACAACAACGCAATAATAAAAATATAATCAAATAGAAGATAGGGGAATTAAATGGAACGCAAAAAAACCGATGAAAAAGCCTGTAATGTTAAACTTGTAGATAAAGTCCGGCCAAATATGCCAAAAACAAGCGTTTTATATGAACTTTCAGACTTTTTTAAAGTTATGGGCGATTCAACAAGAATTCAGCTTCTTTGGGCGCTTGAAGAAAGCGAGATGTGCGTGAATGACCTTGCCTGCCTTTTAAATATGACAAAATCCGCCGTTTCACACCAGCTAAAGGTTTTAAGGACAGCGAAGCTTGTAAAATCAACTAAAAGCGGTAAAAACGTTTATTATTCCCTGGATGATTACCATGTGAAAGATATTTTAGAAAAGGCTCTTGAACATATAGAGCACACAAATTAAATTTTTGCTTGACTTAGAGCCCGCACCAGGTTGTAAAGTATTATTATAACGCAATTTTTAAAAAGGTTTTTATTATGAAAATATCCGAGGTAAGCAAAAAATATGACATTTCCCCTGACACATTAAGATATTATGAAAAAGAGGGACTCCTTCCAAATGTAAAGAAAAACGCAAGCGGAATAAGGGAATATTCAGAAGCAGACTGCGGCTGGGTTGAATTCATTAAATGTATGCGAAGCGCCGGCCTTTCAATTGAAGTGCTTGCAAAGTATATTGAGCTTTTCCATATGGGCAATTCCACAAGAGAAGAGAGGAAGCAAATTTTAATTGAAGAGAGGGCAAAGCTCATTCAAAAACGTGACACAATTCAAACAACAATTGACAAGCTTGATTATAAAATAAGCGCATATGATGATATTATGAAAGAAAAAGAAAAAAGACTTTTGAAAAAATAAAAGCCAAATACTTTATCCGACTAAATTTACAGACTTTACTTTGCCCGTATTCTTGTTGTATTTCACATCCAACGTTTGTTTGTCTGCAGCAACTTTTACTAATTCAAGCATTTTTCCGTAATAATACTCATATGCTTCATTGCTTTCGGTTGCAGCTATTGAATCGCCGCCATAATATGCATGCGGGCGATACATTGCTTCTGCAAGCTGTATATCCAATTGATGAAGCTCTTTTCCTTCTTCGCCGCTTAAAATAAATATATCGTCGCCATTTTCAAATTTTACAGCTTTTCCTTTTGAAACATCGTCAAAAATTGCTTTCACTTGCAAATCAGCCTTTCCCTTGCCTTTGCCATTTGCCATATCTACAATTCTTGTTGCGATGTCACTTGGGGCATTCACCTTTATTACTTTTCCAAAACCTATAGAGCCCACTTTACCAACATTCATTACTTCTCCCCCTCTCTTTTTTTATTCCAAAACCGCTGAAAAATATTTTTTGCCAAGCTTTTAGTAACCATATCTTTTCTTCAATTTAATAAAAAAGAAGCCTGCAACCGTCATTGCCATAATTTCTGCAACTATTACAGAGGCCCAAATACCATACACTCCAAATAATAGCGGCAATAACATTACGGCTGCTATTTCAAAAACAAGCGTTCTCATAAATGAAATTATAGCAGACACTACGCCATTGTTTAAAGCCGTAAAAAATGCAGAGCCAAATATGTTCAAACCGCCAAATATAAAGGATATAGCAAAAATCCTAAGCCCTCTAACCGTAAAGTCCAAAAGTTCCGCATTATCCCCAACAAAAATCCTGGACAAGGGCTTAGCAAAAATTTCGGCAGAAACAAACATTAAAATTCCCAATATCATAATAATTTTCAGGCTTTTTGATGTCATATTTTTTAGCTCATATGAATTTTTTGCCCCAAGATTATAGCTGAAAATTGGGGCTGAGCCCATAGAATAGCCAATATGAACAGCATAAAAAATGTACATTATGTATAAAATTACACCAAAAGCAACGACTCCGCTTGTTCCGACATATTTTAAAAGCTGATAGTTATATACAATTGTCACAATTGACGCTGCAACGTTTGACATAAATTCAGATGAACCGTTTGTAATCGTTTTAAATAAATCTCTTGAGCGAAACTCCGCCCTTCCAAGTTTTAAAAGGCTGCCATTTTTTCTTGCAAAATACACAAGTGGGAAAAAGCCTCCTGCAAATTGGCTTATAGCAGTTGCAAGAGCAGCGCCTTCAAGCCCCATTTTAAAAGGCACGATAAAAATATAATCAAGAATCATATTTATAATGCCGGCCGCAACTATAACATACAAGCCCATTTTAGGTTTTTCTGCAGTTACAAAGAAAATTTGAAACACATTTTGCAGTATACAAAAAGGCGTGGCCCAAAGTATGATGTGGCCATATTTTACACATAAATCAGCAAGTTCCGGTGTTGCGCCAAAAAACAAAACAAGGTTCTTGAGTTTCAAGCTTGCAATAAATCCTAATACAACCCCTATTAAAATTGCAGCATAAGTAAGCATTGAAAAGATATTGTTCGCTTTTAAAGGTTCACCCTCACCAAGTGTTTTTGCAATAAGGGCGCTTCCGCCAGTTCCAATCATTAATCCGACGGCCCAAATTGTCATAAGCAGCGGCAAAACAATGTTAAGAGCTGCAAACTCCGGCTTTCCCGCAAAATTTGCAACAAAAAACCCGTCAACAACACAATAGATTGAAAGAAAAATCATCATTGTAATTGAGGGGAAAGTAAATCTAAAAAGCTTTTTATATGTAAAATGTTCGCTTAATTTTATTTCACCGGATTTCATTATTCGATAATAGCACAAAATAAAAAATGCTAAATTTCGCCTATTTAACACTAAAAAGGCTCCCAAAGGAGCCTTTTTAAAATTCGGAGAACCCGGGATTCGAACCCGGGATGCAGGATAACCCACATAACACCTTAGCAGGGTGCCGCCTTCAGCCACTCGGCCAGTTCTCCACATATTAAATCTGTCAAAAGTCCCGAAAAACAAGAATTTAAGAAATTCACAAAAATTTATACGGGAACTATAAACTAAATTCTAACATAAAAATCATAATATTATCAAGTAATTTTTGGCCCGCCATATTTTTCATACAATTCCATAACATCATCATCAAATTTTACACCGTTTTGAAGGCAGGCAAAAGTTTCCGCAACAAACTCAACAGGTCTTGATGAGGCATAATCAGACACCTTTAATGCTACTTCCCAGCAGGGCTCGATTTCTCTAAACTTTGCTTTTACTTCCTCTCTTGTCTTGCATTGTCTAAAGTCTGCATTTAAATCTATATATTTTCTTGGACCAATTTTGTCACAATGCGCCTTATGGCCGATTTCATGGTTTATAATCCAAAAACTTCCGCCATCAGGAACTGCCATTTTGCCGTTTGCATTATTTGGAACAACATCGCCTGAAAATCCTCTTAGGAAAAGCAAAAACCCGATTTTTTCTTTAAGCGGAAGTTCTGCATAACCTTTAGCACCTGCTTTATAAAATTCAAAATATTTCTTTTGATTTTCAGTTAAATCACACGTTTCATCCGCGTTTTGACACCTTTTATTAACAGTGTCGTTATTAAGAAATTTTTCAATGGCGCTGTCAATATTTTTAAAATCATCTTCGCCAACATACAAAACGGAACGAGAAGGGTTTATTGTTACAAGCCCTGCCTCCTCTTCGGGCTTTAAAAGCGCTTGACTTACCACGGGCGTTTTGTCACCGCTCTTATTGTAATATCTACTCAAAGCCTCGTTTACATAATTAGCACAGTCGACATCAGTAAGTTCATACTGATACATTAAAAGATTTTCCTTTGCAAATTTCTTTGCTTCTTCAATTGTCTTTGCAGGCGTAAATTCAATAAAATCAGGAATTGTCCTTATTTTAAAATCCTTCGGAACAAAAACATGCCTTGGTATATCAGAAGCAGGCGTAATTTCACGCTCTTGCGTTTCTTGCTTTGCCTTTGTTTTTTCAGGCTTTGGCGGAAGATTGGCTCCCCTAAATGATAAGCTTTGACACCCCAAAATTTGCATTATAAAAAACTTTCCTTCTAATGACAATAAAAATAAAACAGGGGAAAATAAAAAATTGCTTTTTAAAATCCTTAGATTTTCATATTATTTACTACATACATAGTATACCATAAACCCTTGCCACAGCCGCATATTCACGCAGCCTAGCCCTTTCGGGGGGTTGCAAAAACCATATGTTGTATGTATATTATGTTTACAAACTTGGGTTTTGTCTTGAATGCATAAAAAGTGTGTTAGAAGAAAATGCAGTTTCAAGTTTTTACCCTGTTAGATATGAAAAAAGAGGATTATTTTATGACGAAAAAGCTTATGAAAACTTTGTTAGTCGCCGTTTGCATGCTCTGCTTCGGTTTTGCTAACACAGCTGAAGCGGCTCAATCGCCCAGTGAAATCAAAACAGCAATTGTAAAAACTGCAGTAAGCATGGGTGTAGACCCCTGCATTGCATTAAGCATAGCTAAATTAGAATCAGAATTTATACCGACCAAAAAAGGTGCTTCAGGCGCTGTCGGCCTGTTTCAGCTCATGCCGGACACCGCAAGAAGACTTGGCGTAAACCCATACATTGTAAACGACAACATCAAAGGCGGAATTATGTACTATCAAATGATGTACAAAAAATTCGGCTCAATGGATTTGGCCCTTGCCGCATATAATGCAGGCCCAGGCAACGTTGCAAGATATAAAGGCGTTCCTCCGTTCAGAGAAACTCAAGCGTTTATTTCAAAAATCAAAACAAACGCAAATGCCTTTAAGCAAGACCCGATTGTGTTAGAGCACACAAAACCGGCTCAACCTGCTGCAACTGTGGCTCCAACGCCCTCAAACACGCTTTAAAACATCCTAGAATTTTGTTCACATTAAAAACACTTTTCCTCTGCACATTGCCTTGGGAAGGTGTTTTTGGTATTATAGGCGTAAAGATAAAAAGGAGAATCTGTATCGATGGAAGATGTGAAACTTGAAGAAAAATTTCTGCAACAGGCGCTTGAAATTTCAAAAGGCGCTGAAATTTTGCCAAACGGCGTAGAAGAACTTGCAAAACTGCTTCAAAATTCATATTATTCAAAAACTCCTTTAAGGGTGAAGCTTGGCCTCGACCCAACAAGGCCCGATTTACACCTTGGCCATACAGTTGTAATGCGCAAACTGAAAAAATTTCAGGAACTGGGCCACACAATTGTTCTCATTGTTGGCGGCGCAACAGCAATGGTGGGCGACCCATCAGGCAAATCCGAAACCCGCCCTGCACTTTCAAAAGAACAGGTTGCAGAAAACGCTAAAACTTATTTCGATCAGATGTCAAAGGTTTTGGATGTTACAAAAGCAGAAGTTCGAAACAACGCAGATTGGCTCCACACAATGGCTTTCACTGATTTTCTAAAGCTTGCCTCAGCTACCACCGTTGCAAAGCTTATGACGCGCGATGATTTTGCAAAAAGATACGCAGAAGGCCGCCCCATAAGCCCTGTAGAATTTTTCTATCCCCTAATGCAAGGTTATGACAGCGTTGAAGTTGAAGCTGATATCGAATTCGGCGGCACAGACCAAAGGTTTAATCTTCTTATGGGCCGCGACATTCAAGCCTTTTACGGCCTGAAAAAAGCTCAAATTGCCTTTATGCTTCCTTTGATTGAAGGCACGGACGGCGTTGTAAAAATGTCCAAAACATACCCGGAACACTGCATTTCGCTTACAGAAAGCCCGAAAAATATGTACGGCAAGCTTATGTCAATCCCGGATGAATTGATGGATAAGTATTTCACGCTTTTAACAGACCTTGAATTTAATAAAGAAAACAACCCAAGGGATGAAAAAATGCGTCTTGCCTATGAAATCACCAAAATGTATAACGGAAAAGAAGCTGCAGACAAGGCCCAGGAAGAATTTGTCAACGTTGTACAAAATAAAGGCGTGCCGGATGATATTCCCGAATTTAAAATTACAGGCTCAAACAGCGTCGTGGATATCCTTGTGGAACTCAATTTTGCACAGAGTAAGGGCGAAGCAAAAAGGCTTATAACAGGCGGCGGCGTTAAATTTGAGGGCGAAAAAATCTCTGATATTCAAGCTATTATTGAAAAAGAAGGGGTTTTACAAGGCGGAAAAAGAAAATATGCAAAAATCATCCTCTAAAAATGCGGTCGAAAGCGAAAATTTATCGGCCAAAAAATCAAAAGAGCAAGACGGCAAGGCAAAAAAGCACCCAATCGCTCTTGTTCGCGGCCTAAACCGCGTTAAAGACGACATTCAAAACATTAAAGATAAAGACCCTGCAGCAAAAAGCATTGTGGAAATTCTTCTTCTATACCCCGGGTTTCACGCGCTTTTGGCCTACAGAATAGCTAACAAGCTTTTAAAATGGCACATTCCGTTCATTCCAAGGCTTATCTCCCAAACGGCGCGCTTTTTTACAGGAATTGAAATTCACCCGGGCGCCACAATTGGCGAAAAGTTCTTCATAGACCACGGCATGGGCGTTGTAATCGGCGAAACTACGATTATTGGCGACAATGTACTTGTCTATCAGGGCGTAACCCTTGGGGGAACAGGAAAAGACCACGGCAAGCGCCACCCGACAATCGGCAATTTTGTCACAATCGGCGCAGGCGCAAAGGTTTTGGGGAATATCACAATTGAAGACAATTCAAACATAGGCGCAGGAAGCGTTGTGATTGATAACGTGCCCGAACATTCAACCGTAGTTGGCATTCCGGGGCGAATTGTCCAGCAAAGATTCTTTGTTCAAGGGCAATTGCTTCACAATAAAATCCCGGACCCCGTGACTTGCCAGCTTAACAGGCTTACATATGAGCTAAAAGAGCTTAAAGACAGGCTTTGCGAGCAATAAACAGTTTAAAACCCTGCAGGGGGTTAAAAAAAGGGTGCTGAGGTTACAAGAAACAGCACCCAAAAAGTTGTTTATATCGTCAAATTTACTTTAATCATCCACCCACCCCGCCTTTGCAAGCGTTGCGACTACGATTTCACCCGTAGGTTGGGTTTTAACCCAACATCATTTTAATGCCCACCGTCATTGCAAGCGTTGCGACAGCGACGAAGCAATCCAGAAACCAGCGTCGCTGAAAAGGCTTTGCCCCGGGGCTTTTGGCCCATGTGGGGCTTTGTTTATAGCCCCACTGCCTTGTATTCAAGGATTACCATACCTTTTCCGCCTCTGCCTCCTAGGCCTCCTGTTTCGTTTATGACCGCTCCTCCGCCACCTCCTCCTCCGAAGGTTCCATCTTTTCCATTTGGGGTTGAATCAGAACCATTACAGAGGATAGAACCTGTTAGAGCTGTTAGGTTTCCGCCACAACCTCCTAAGACTGGGCCTCCTATTGTTCCATCTTTTGCTTTAATATATGTTGCCCAGGTACCGTCAGTATTTTCATATAGGTGTTCAATATATCCTCCAATTCCTCCATGGAGGGATTCTCCTGCACCACCTTTAGCTGTTACTTCGTTTTTGTTTGAGAAGTTATCAGGGAGGGGTTGTTCCGCTCCGTGGGTGTCTTTAATTAGGCCATCGTTTCCACGGATTCCGCCACGTGCAGTTAGAGTTTTAGTTGAAGATGTTTGATATTCAATTGAGGTTGATTTTCCGTTTCCATCTCCTGTAGTGTTATCTCCACCATCTCCGATATTAATTTTAAGTTCAGTACCCCCTTTTATATTTGTTATTATCTTTGTTATCATCTCGCCTGCGGTTCCGCCTCCTCCGTTTGAGCCGCCGTATTCAAAGTAGATGTAGCCGCTTGCTCCACTTGCTCCTAAGCCAAAGGTGGAATCTCCTTCTGATTGAGAACCTGAGCCTCCGCCTCCTCCTGCGCCGTAGGATTTAATATCGGGGGAAGCACCGTTTTTAACACTGTTTCCGCCAACTCCTCCTTGTAATATTTCACCTTTTATATTTTGAGAGTTTCCGCCAGCACCTCCGAATGCTTTATTAATTAATGCGGTGTGGAGTTTACCGTTAGAGCCTGCGCCTGATGTTAAATTGTATTTTATTCCTGTCCAATTGTTATCAAGAGTGTTATTATCTCCTATTGCAAGATTTGTTCTGTAGGTTCCGCCTTGGGATTCTGTGGTTTCGGCTGAAGAATAATGACCGGCGAGACCTCCTAATGCTTCAACTATTACAGTTCCGGATGGGCCGCCACGACGGATTCTTGTTGGGTTGCCAGGGTTTCCGTTTTTACCTGCTATATTTTGAACAGCTCCACCAGACCCTATTTCAAAGTATAGGGTTTCACCTGGGGTGACATTAATTTCACCGACTACTAGTTGACCTGCGCCACCACCGCCGGAGCCGTTGGCGGGGAGGGAGAAGTCGCATTTGAGGGCAGGGTAGGTGTAGTAGAGACGGAGGGCACCGGGTTTACCGGAGGTGCCAACATCACTTCTTATGCCACCATTGCCACCATCACAATAACTATCACTTTTCCAGATTGTAGTTGTTCCTATTTTGCCACCATTGACACTTCCGGCAGCATCGCCAGATTTTCCACCATATCCTCCTCCGCCACCGCCACCGCTATAGGCACTTCCAGCTTTCCCCATTTCCCCATTTCCATGTCCTATAGTTGTATCTTTTAAAAATTTGGCATAACTTCCACCATCACCTAATGTATACTTGCCACCACCACTACCACCTCCACCACCACCACTACCATAACCTCCACCACCACCTCCACCACCACCTCCGCCACCGCTAGTAAAATTGTCTGCTCCGCCACCACCTCCGCCACCACCAATTTGAAAAATTATATTACTACCATTAGTATCTGTATCTGGACTAGCAGATGTTGAAATTGTAGCAGGCCCACCTCCTCCGCCACCAGCCGAAGATATTCCACCTGAACTACCACAGCCACCTCCACCTCCACCGCCGCCACCCCAAATACCCCCAGCTCCACCATTGCCGCCATGGTAACTCGTATTGCCTCCACCATTGCCACCGATTGACATGCCACTAATATTAGATAGTCCATAGCCACCAGTGTTTCCCAAGCAGCCACTGCAACCATTACCACCTTTGCCAGCATACTTACCGCTAGTTCCAGCTGACCTAGGAACAACCTGATTAGCAACACCATAACAACCACCACCTCCGCTACCGGCACCGTAATTTCCACTAGCACCATCTACAGCATGTGTTCCTCCGCGAGCACCGCCGCCACCAACATGGATATAGATTTTTGACGGCAGACTCCCTTTTAATTGAATATTTTCAACATAACCACCAGAGCCACCGCCACCGCCAGTCTTATCAGATGAACCACCACCATTACCACCGCCACCGCCACCGCCGCCACAGGCGGTAACAGATACTGCAACTTTACCGGGGATGTATTCTTGTCCATCAGTTACGCCAGTCCACGCAGTAACACCACTTGCAGCACACGCGGAATCTAAATCAGGAACTTTTGTCGCAGTTGAAGGAATTGTAAAGGTCGTTGCGCCTTCGCTAAAATCTTTATACGTGTTTCCATCACCACCTGCTGGGATCGTTGCCGTTCCTGTGCCAAGGCCTCCACTAGCGCCTCCGCCACCGCCGCCGAGCATGAAGACGCGGAGTTTTGTAACACCAGCTGGGACTGTCCAGGTTTTTGTTGAGGTTATTTCATCTTTACCGTAGAAGGAGTTTCCTCCTGCTCCTCCTCCACCTATGAGGGTTGCTTTTATCATGTTAACATCTGGGGGGATGTTAAAGATTTTATCTTCATCTGGGGAGCCTGTA
>CAJULR010000021.1 GCA_910587375.1 Candidatus Gastranaerophilales bacterium
AGCTTTCTTACCACAACCTTGAGATTCTGAAACAAGTTCAGAATGACAAAGTCGGTCCCTGTTCATTGGTTGAGCAGCCGTCATTGCGAGGGTAGCGTCAGCGTACCGCGGCAATCCAGGAAGGGTGGGCGCGGAAAGGGTTTTTTGGATTTCTCCCTTCGGTTTCACTGGTCCGTGGATTGCTTCGTCGCTGTCGCTTCCCTCGCAATGACGTGACCATTCAAAGTCTTCGTCCAAAACCTTGCAATGACGTGCGGCTATTGATTGGGTTTTAGCTTTGAAATATTTCTTTACAAAAGTTAAAGTCATATTACCTCCTTAGGTAATTAAAATCTGTCAATATATTATTTATTATAAATAATAATTATTTAATATATTAAATAAGATTATCAAAAATTAACAAAAAGTCAATATGAAAATACAATTATTAAATGGAATGTCGAAGAATTTTAAAACTTTTAACCGTAAACGAGGGAACCTCCATAACAAAGGTTTTGGAGAAGCTTGAAGTTGTGCGTGGCAAAAAATATCCGCGGAATTCTTTTTCGACAAGGCTTCGAAACGGCACTGTGAACTATGATGAAATGGCAGATATAGCAGAGCTTTTGGGGTATGAAATTCAGTTTGTGAAGAAGGATTTACCCACAAAGGTTGTTAAATAGTTTTAATATTGTTGTGAACGTTTAGATTTTATGGCGTATAGTTGTTGTATTTATTGAACAAAAAAATCTCCCGAAGAATTTTCCAAAGGAGATTTTTTGTTTTATTAAGTTGAATTATTAAGCTGGACCGTTATTGGTTTTCAGGCCAAACTTAGCACCCGCAGGAGCCGCAGCAGCCGCAAGAACAGCCGAGTGCTTCTTTTGCTTCTTCTATTCTTACTTTAATTCTGCCGTCAACTGCAATGCCTTCGCCTGTTTTTTCGCTGATAAGAAGCGGGTTGATGTCTAATTCGTCAATGAATTTGAAATCTGAAACAAGCTGGGACAATCTTAATAAAGTTTCTTGAATTTGGTCGATTTGCGCCGGGGTTGTGCCTCTTGCGCCTTCAAGAAGCTTGTATGCTTTAACGGATTTAATCATATCAATAGCGTCGTTGTCAGTTAAAGGTGCAATTCTAAATGTTACATCCTTCATAACTTCAACAAACACGCCGCCAAGGCCAAACATCATCATCGGGCCATATTGCGGGTCTGTTGCAATGCCGCAAACCATTTCTCTGCTTCCTTTTACCATTTCCTGAATGATAACGCCTTCAAGGCCTTCAAGTAAGCCTTTAGCTTCCAATCTTGAAATTAAGCCTTTATATTCTGCGCGGAGCTGTTCTTCAGATTGGATGTTTACGATAACGCCGCCCACGTCTGTTTTGTGGGATGTTGTTTTTGAAGTCATTTTCATAACAACGGGATAGCCGATATTGTTTGCAACGTTTGCAGCTTCATCTTCATTAACGGCAAGACCGTATTTACAAGCGCGAATGCCGTATGCTTGAAGAACATCAATTGATTCAAGGGTGGTTAATTGGTCGCGGCCTTCTGCGATTGAAGATTTAATAATGGCTTCAACTTTTGCTCTGTCAACGTCGTAGCAAGGGATTTTACCAGCCGGTTTTTCCATCCATTGTCTTTGTTCATCCAGGCGTAAGAAGGCTTCTGCGGCTTCTTCAGCGTACATATAAAATGGCATATTAACATCCATATTTGAAATTTCCGTGAAGAAATCAGATGTTGTCATAAACACGCCTAAGATTGGCTTTTGCGGGTTTTTAGCCTTAATTTCCATTAAAGCTTTTGCAACATCGATGTCCTTCAAACCAAGGAACGGCAAGTAAATTACCATAATCATATCAACGTTTTCATCTGCAATAACAGTTTCAAGCGTTTGGATATAATGTTCAATCGGGGCGGAAGCTATCATATCCACAGGGTTTTTAACAGAGGCTGCCGCAGGAAGGAAGCTTCTTAATTTTTCTTTTGTGGCATCAGTGATTTTTGCCATCTGCATTCCTGCTTCGCAGATTGCGTCTGTTGCCATAATTCCCGGGCCGCCGGAGTTTGTGATGATTGCAACGCGGTTTCCTTTTGGAATCGGGCAGTTTGCAAATGCTTTAGCGTTTGCAAAGAGGTTTTTAAGTGAAAATTCACGAATTACGCCTGATTGTTTTAATAATGCTGCTGCGGCCTTATCTGCACCTGCAAGAGAGCCTGTGTGAGAGCTTGCAGCGGAAGCGCCTGCTGCGGAACGGCCAGCTTTAAGGGCCAAAATCGGCTTTTTCTTTGTAATTCTTGAAGCTAATTTTCTGAAGTTTGCAGGGTTTTGGATTGATTCCATATATAATAAAATTTGTTTAACGTCATCGTCGTTTTCCCAGTATTCAAGCATAGTTTCAGCGTTAACATCAGCCTGGTTTCCGATTGACACAAACTGTGCAAAACCAAGGTTTAAGTCTTTTAAGATGTTTAAAATGCCGCCGCCAAGAGCGCCTGATTGAGAAACAAAACCAATATCGCCTCTAACAGGTAGGGATTCAGCGAAAGTTGCGTCCATTGAAACGCTTGGGTTTGTGTTTAAAACGCCAAGGCAATTCGGGCCGACACATCTCATGCCGTATTCTCTAACTTTTTCAAGAAGTTGACGTTCAAGTTCTGCACCTTCTTTTCCTGTTTCTTTGAAGCCTGCTGTTATGATACAGAGGCCTTTTATGCCTTTTTTGTTGCAATCATCAATTGTTTGAAGAACGAATTTTGAATTTACAACAATAACGGCTAAATCAACATTGCCCGGGACTTCTAAAATTGAAGTGTAGGCCTGAAAGCCTTCAATCATCCCGCCTTTGGGGTTTACAGGGTAAATTTGCCCTTGAAATTTATAATCTCTAAGCCTTTGCATAATCTCGGAACCAATTGTCTTGGGCTTTGTGGAAGCACCGATTACGGCAACTGATTTTGGTTTCATGATTTTGTCCAGTACGTTCATTTTTAAAGACCTTTCTTCTTCTGATGTTTTATAAAAATTTTGGGCCCTTATGCTTGTTGCTTTAGGGCCCTTTTTTAATATCCGTTTTGTATCCATTCTCTTGCTCTGAATTTTGCACCAAGGTTTAGCGCAATTTCTTCGCATGCTTTGACGTCAACAGGGTATAAATCTGCTCTATAACCCGAAACTATGGATAGGGTTGTGTCGATTTTTTCTTCGACGCAGAGTTTTGCAAAATCAAGCATAGCCTGATAAGCGCCGTCAAACGAGGGTTTTGAGATTTTATTATAAACTTCTTCGTTTTGTGCGTTTAAACTTATTGAAATTGAATCAATTAAAGAGGCTAAAATTGGCACTATGTTTTTCTTTGCAATATAGTTTCCATGGCCGTTTGTGTTTATTCTGATTTTAATTTTTGGGCTGGTTTTTTTAATATATTTTGCAACTTCAATTACATCGCCATATCGGCACAAGGGCTCTCCATAGCCGCAAAAGACGATTTCATCTTTTATTTTTTCTTTGTTTTCTTCAATTTGCGCTATGACATCATCTGCCGTCACTTTAGCGCCCTTATGCCACATATAGGCGCCTTTAACGTCGTCCTTGTCGTTTCTGAGGCAAAAGGCACAGGAATTTGTGCAGGCATTTGTAATATTTACATATGTTTTCCCATCCAAAAAATAAACAAGATTTAATTTTGTATCCGTATTTGACAAGTGAAGCGCCTCTTTTAAAATTTCAAAAACTTATTGTTTAAAGTTATTCAAAATTTTCGCACAAGGAGGCACTTAAATCAAGTATGAGTTTAAGTATGCTTTAAAATGTTTTTTTAAAACGGAAACAAAAAACGAAAACAAGATTAGGGGGGATAAAAACTGGCCTTAAAACCTTTGTTTTAAGTTGGAAAAAGCCTGAAAAAAGGGGATAAAAAGCCCTATATGTAAAAAAATTACATATTTTATTTAAAAAAGAAGCTTATTTGCCGAATTTTTGAAGAGCAAAGTCGTTCAAAGCGGCAAATTCCATATCAAGTGCGAGGTTTTGAAACTCGGCAACGTCAGCTTCGACATTTTTCGGGTCAAATTTGTATGAACCTTTAAATGTCATTGCTTTTCCGATGTTTCCAAGTGCGTCCATTGCAGAAGCTTCAGTTTCAATGCAATCAGGACATTCGCATTTTGCGGCCTCTTCTTTTTCAGGTTTTTGTTTGCCATTGAAATTTATGGCATTAAAACCTTTTAAATTGTTAATGTTGTTTGACATATTTTTCTTCCAATCGTGTTTTTTGGAGTAATAGCTAAAAATGCACAAAAAAAATTATGATTTTTTAAAAAGCATTTTTTCGCTTTCTCATATAAAACATGAAAAAAATATTTTTTGCTAGTATATGTATAAAATATATACTATTTTTTTACAAAAAATTTGTCTTTTTTGAAATAGCCTTATAGGGTAAGGCTTTTGGCTATTATTTTCAATTTACAAAACTTAATATTTAAAGATTAACACAAATTTAATTACACGGCAATTTTTATTTTTAGACGTTTCAAACAAAATAAAAAAGCCAATTTTCATAAAAGAAATTTGGCTCTAACAAGGATGACAATAAAGTTTATGGTGTGTAATAAAAACTTTTTATTTATATTAAGCTTTTCGGCCGTTTAAAAATAAACTTTTGTTAATTTGTTAAAATCTCCACCAAATGATGGAATTTAGTGTATAATCTTTTTATGAAGTTAATTATACAAATACCCTGCTATAACGAAGAGGAAACCCTTCCAACCACCATACAGTCAATTCCAAGGCAAATTCAAGGAATTGATAAAATCGAAATTCTAATCGTAAATGATGGTTCAAACGACGCAACGGCACATGTTGCAAAGGAACTTGGTGTAAATTATATTGTAAATTTCCCAAAAAACCTTGGCCTTGCGCATGCCTTTGACGCCGGGCTTAAAAATTGTGTTAAGCAAGGTGCAGACATTGTTGTAAATTTAGACGCTGATAATCAATATTGCGCAGACGACATCCCAAGGCTTATAAGGCCGATTTTGGACGGCAAGGCGGATATTGTAATCGGCGCAAGGCCAATTGAAAATATTAAGCATTTTTCATTATTGAAAAAAATTCTTCAAAAACTTGGTTCTTTTGTTATGAAAAGGATTTCAGGGGCCGATGTTTCAGACGCGCCAAGCGGCTTTCGCGCATTTAGCCGGCATGCCGCTATGCGAATAAATATTTTTGACAACTATACATATACAATGGAATCCATTATTCAGGCGCAAAGAAAGGGCTTATCCATTGTAAGCATTCCCGTTCGCGTGAACGAAGGAGATTTAAGACCATCAAGGCTGATTAAAAACAATTTCCAATATATTTTCCGCTCCGCAAAAACTATGATAAGGTTTTTTATCATCTATCATCCTTTCAGGTTTTTTGCGACGCTTGCCACAATGTTTTTCCTTTTAGGATTTTTAATAGGCCTTCGCTTTTTGTATTTTTACTTCCTTGGGGATGGCGCAGGGCATATTCAATCTGTTATTTTATGCGGGCTTTTAATTACAGCAGGTTTTCAAACGGGGCTTCTTGCAATTATTGCGGATTTAATGGGCATTAACAGAAAATTAATTGAAGATGTGCAAATTAAGATTCAAAATGTTGCAAGCGAAGTAGGCAAACGTTGAAAATGGCGCTGAACAATTTGTTAAACAATTTGTTGCGTGATATAAATCTAAAAAAGTGCCGGTAAAGTTTAAAGCGGAGAAATTAAAACATGTTAAAAGAAAAAGCAATCGAAAATTTTAAAACAGGATATTCCTGCTCTGAATCAATTGTGAAGGCTGCAATTGATGAAGGACTTGTTCCTTCCGAGCTTTTGCCTTGTGCCACAAGTTTTTCAGGGGGCATGGGCTCCGGGTGTCTTTGCGGCGCTGTTGCAGGCGCGCAAATTGTTATAGGATATCTCCACGGAAAAGGGAAAACTGAACGCGCAAGGGCCCTTGCAAAGGAATTTATTGAAAAATTTAAAGAAAATCACAAAGCAACCTGCTGTAAGGTTTTAACCCACGGGTTTGATTTTCATTCGCCTGAAAGAAAAGCGCACTGCGTGAATATGGTTTCTGCTTCTGCTGAAATTTTGACAAATATTTTGGAAGCGGCGAAAGAAAAAGTATAATTTTTAACATCAAAAAGCTGCCTGCGGGTAATAATGCAGAGCAAAAAGGCTTCAAACGGGGCATTTATAGGGGCGTTATACAATATTTCTTAAGTTTAATTTGTGTTGAATTGGTTCTGATTCAAATAAATCGCCGATTGTGCAATCCAGGGCGTCACAAAGTTTATCCATATTTTCATAGGAAGGTTGTGTTCTGCCGTTTGCCCAGGAATAAACTGTTTGTTGGGGAAGCTGGAGTTCTTTTGCAAGTTTATAGAGGCTGTAGCCTTTATTTTTCTTTGCAATTTCTCTGATTTTAATTTTCATATAAATTTCCTGATTACTATACAAGTTTTTGTAATACCAAAGTTAATATTATATAATTTAATGTAAAAATAAATCATACAAATACATCAGAATATATTTTAAATCGCGGATTATAATATTAGAGTAAAAAAATATACACCTTCTATATGTTTATAGACTTGCCATAAGGTGTAAAATAATTATAAAATAGTTAGTAACATAATAATTTAAGGATATGAAGTCAATGATGAAAAAAGTTGCATTAGTATTGGCCCTCACGGTTATTACAGCTTACACAACAAATATTGCTCTTGCAGCAGCAGGCAAGACAACGGCAAAAAAATCCGTTGCGGTAAGTTCCCCTGTATATTCTGCAATTGCAAAGTATAAACAGAAAAACTACACAGGCTGTATTCAAGATTTAACTCCGATTGTTGAAAAAGATGAAAATAATGCAGTTGCACAGTATTATTTAGGCATTTCCTATACACAACTCGGGATGAAGTCTGAAGCAAGAACTGCTTATCAAAAAGTTGTAGATTTAGATGTTGATTCAAAATTAACAGATTATTCAAAAAGAGCAATTGCCTGCATAGACGGCCGTCCGGAATGTGCTGCAAATTATGTGGACAAAAATGCTCCTGTTGATGAAATGACAGTGTTTATTAAATCAGGCAAATTCCTTGATGACAGTGTTCAAAAACAAATCAGGGAAAAATCTCTTGATAAATTAAAAGATCAAATCAACAATGACACAATGCCTGATGTTCAAAACTATAAATATTTAAATGACGCTTCGTCTGAAATAAAAGCACAGCCGACCGACAAAGAAATTGCAGACGCTGTTAAAGTTTTGGCAAAGGTTGGTGTAAACCCTTTTATTTAATGCAAGCGGGGGCCAATCCGTACGGTGCAAACCCTTACACAGGCGCTTATGGCGGATATGCAAACGCGGAGATGGCACAGCTTGCAACAATGCTTAACGGCATGAACTCAAACAATGGCAGCAACAATAATATGAACAACATTAATGCCTACCTTCCATATATTATGTCCCAGGGCGCAAATAATCCTGAAAGCGCAAAACAGATGATGCAGGCAATGATGATGAGCCAGATGATGCCGGAGTTTGGCTTTGGCGGCAATAATTCAAACGGAAGCTTTTAAGGTTTTTTGAGGTTTCCTTTGACTATGAGAAACACAGATATTGATTTTGCAAAGTTTTGTTTTGAAAACAGGCAATATGACAAAGCAAAAGAGATATTTTTAAATAACGATATGCTATATGAGGCAGGTTTTTGCTCACTTTTGTCCAAAAACCTGAACAGTGCAAAGCTTATCTGGAAAGAAGTTAAAGACCCTTGCCCTGCAACAGGCTGGGGTCTTATAATTTTAGATATTCTTGAAAATAAGCCTTTTGTAAAAGGCCCGGGGTATTTTCAAACGCGCGCATTTTTTGAAGTGTATCTTAACCTTTTTATTGAAAACAAGCTCTATGATTGGGCAGACAGCGTCATAGAGTCTTACAAATTTTTCACAAGATCAAACAGCGAAGTGCCGAAATTTATTGCAAGGGTGCTGTCTATTTGGGGATATTCAGCCCTTGTGCACGAATTTTCAGAAATTTCAAAAAAAATCTGTTATTTTGACCCTGAAATTCATTTTATAGAGGCCGAAACTTACCTTGCGGAAGAAAAATATAACCAGGCTTATGATTGTATAAAAGAAACGCTGAAGGTGGCGCCTGGATATTATCCTGCAAAAAAATTGAAAGAAATGCTTGAAAATTCAGGCTTTGTGCTTTAGGGCGTTTGAATTTTAGGGTTCTGAATTATAAAGTTTTGGAAGCGCATTGAGTTTTTTTTCAAACCGTTTTTTAAGTTCCTCTCCAAGCTTTTTTCCCTGGGTAAACCCTTCTTTTATAAGGTCTTCTCCTGTAAAATCGGGTTTTATATCTTTTAGATTTTTAAAATAATAAAGGGCATGGGTGTCTTCTAAAAGAGCATAGCGAAGCGCTAAATCCTCATTTGACAAGGTTTTATAGGAATTATAAATTTCATAGTTTGAAGTGGCTTTTGGGGTTTTAGGCGTTGTGTTTTGCCCGGCATGGTTTTTAGAGGCTTGGTTTTCTAAGAAATTATCGTTCTCAAAAATTGCTGCCATAAAAACTTTAGAAGGGTTTGCATTAAAAATTTGAACAGCCTCATCCAATCTTTGTGCCCATTCTTTTTTAAAACCTGGAAAATCCTCCCAGATTTTATAATATTTTTTATCTAAAATGTGCGTGTATGCTTCTTTTGCCCTCTCTGCCGCGGAAAAAAGTTTTTTTAGGGTAAGTTTTACTCTATCTATACTTAAACCCTCTCTATCAGGGCTTTTTAGGTATTCTTCAATTAAAAGTTTATCGTGTTTGTCAAAATCAAACCCAAAGCGCAAAATAAAATCTAAGCCTCTTAAAATCCTTGTGGGGTCGTCGATGTAGCTTTTATCGTGCAAAATTTTTAAGGTTTTATTTTTAATATCAATTGCGCCTTCAAAGGGGTCAATTAATTCATATTTTAGCCTGTCATTTTGGATAGAAAGCTTTGCTGCAATGGCGTTTGCGGTAAAATCCCGTCTTTTAAGGTCATCTTTTATCGGGCAGGCTGTTTTTGTCACAACGGGTAAACACCCTGATTTTGGGTATTCTTCTTCCCTTGTGGAGGCAAAATCAATCTCAATTCCATTGATTGCGGTTTTTGCGGTGTTAAAGCTTTCGTGGACGGATTTAATTTTAACATCAAGCCTGTTGTTGCAATTATTGTCGAAAGAGGGGTTGTCGCAACAGCTATCGTATTTACGGGCAAAATTTTCAATAAAATCAATTGCAGAGCCTTCAACTAAGATGTCGATATCTTTAATATCAATGCCCATCAAGGCGTCGCGCACCATTCCGCCCACAAAAAACACTTGTGTAGCAGTTTTTGCTCCAAATGCGGCAATGCTTTGAATAACAAGTTCTGTTTTTTTATCAAAATTAAACATTTTTATTTAAGCATTTTCTTTTGAAAGAGCTTTTTTGATTTCTTCTTTTGAATAATATTTTTCTATAAAGCTTGTGTCGAATTTGCCTGAAATAAACACTTCGTTGCTTAAAATTTCCTTGTGGAAAGGAATTGTTGTTTTAATTCCTGTGATAATGTATTCATTTAAAGCGCGAAGTGCACGGTTTCTGGCGTCTTCCCTATCAACACCCCAGCAAATTAATTTTCCGACCATTGAATCGTAATACGGAGGAATTGAATAGCCTGTGTAAACGTGTGAATCAATACGAACGCCAAAACCGCCGGGGGCAAGGTATCCTTCGATTTTTCCTGCAAAGGGGATAAAATCGCGCGCCGGGTCTTCCGCGTTAATTCTGCATTCAATCGCATGGCCTTTTAATACGATATCTTCCTGTTTAACGGAAAGTCTTTGGCCTGAGGCTACACGCAGCTGTTCTTTTACAATGTCAACGCCTGAAATCATCTCTGATACACAGTGTTCAACCTGAACCCTTGTGTTCATTTCCATAAAGTACCAGTTTTTCTTGCCATTTGGGTCGTTTTCATCAAGCAAAAATTCAATAGTTCCGGCGCCTTCATAGTTAATTGCTTTTGCAGCATTAACGGCAGCTTCGCCCATTTTTTTACGTACATCTTCGCTTATAGCGGGGCTTGGCGCTTCTTCCAAAAGTTTTTGGTGGCGTCTTTGAATTGAACAATCTCTTTCGCCCAAATGCACAACGTTTCCAAAGCTGTCTGCAAGGATTTGAACCTCAATGTGTCTTGGGTTGATTAAATATTTTTCAACGTAAACTTCGGGGTTTGCAAAGGCGTTTTTAGCTTCGTTTCTGCACAAATTGAAAGCGTCTTCAACCTCGTTTTCGTTGTGCACAATTCTCATGCCTTTTCCGCCGCCGCCTGCTGTTGCTTTAATAATTACAGGGTAACCAACTTCTTTTGCAAAGGTTTTAATTTCATCCACATTTTCAACAAGGCCGGTTCCTGGTGTCACAGGAACGTTGTTTTTAATCATTGTTTCTCTGGCGTTTGCCTTGTCGCCCATTTTTCTCATAGCGTCTGCAGAAGGCCCTATGAATTTAATGTGGTGTTGGTCGCAGATGTCAACAAAATCGGCACGTTCTGACATAAAACCATAGCCCGGGTGAATGGCGTCTGCGCCTGAAGTTAAGGCAACGCTTATGATTGCGGGAATGCTTAAATAGCTTTTGGCGCTTGGCGCGGGGCCAATGCAGTATGCTTCATCTGCAAGCGAAACATGTAAGCTTTCGCTGTCCGCTTGGGAGTAGATGGCAACAGTTGCTATTCCTAATTCTTTACAGGCTCTTATAATCCTTAAGGCGATTTCGCCTCTGTTTGCAATTAAAACCTTTTTAATCATATCTAATTACTTTTTTATTATTCTACATACATTAAGACTTGGCCGTATTCAACGCTTTGACCGTCTTCAACGCAAATTTGAACTACTTTTCCTGAAACTTCAGATTCAATTTCGTTCATTAGTTTCATAGCCTCAACGATACATACAACCTGGCCAACCTTTACAACATCGCCAACTTTAACATACGGTTCAGACCCGGGGCTTGGCGCTGCGTAAAATGCACCAACCATTGGAGATGTAATTGGCGTGCCTTTTGGTGCGTCAGTTGTTTTTGTGGCCGCAGGAGCTGCTTCAGCAGCAGGAGCGGAGCCGGGGGTTGGAGCAGAAACTGCAACCGGCGCTTGTTGCTGCATTACAACTGCACCTTGTACACCTTTTTTTATGGTAATGGCTTTATCACCGTCTTCCAGGGTGATTTCGCTTAATTGATTGTCGCTAACCAGTTTTGCGAGCTTTTCAATATAATCGCATTCAAAATTCATAATTTTATACCCTATCTAAGTATTCGTTTGTTCTTGTGTCAATTCTTAATTTATCCCCAACTTGAATAAAGAAAGGAACGTTTACAACCGCGCCGCCTTCTAAAGTTGCAGGTTTAGAGCCGCCTTGAGCCGTATTTCCTTTTTCAGCAGGCGGTGTGTCTACAACTTCGAGCTCAACGAAGTTTGGAAGGTCAATACCGATGATTCTTCCATCGTGCATTAAGATTTGAACATTCATATTTTCTTTTAAATATTTAACGCCATCCCCGATTGCAGATTCTGCAACAGGAAGCTGTTCATAGCTTTCTAAATCCATCATTACAAAGTCGTTTCCTTCTTTGTAAAGATATTGCATTTCGCGTCTGTCTAACATTGCTTTGGCAACTTTTTCGCCGGCTCTGAAAGTTTTTTCAACAACCTGTCCTGTTTCAACGTTTTTAAGTTTTGAACGGACAAAAGCTGCGCCCTTTCCGGGTTTTACGTGTAAAAATTCTACAACAGACCACAATCCGTTGTCTAATTCTAATGTTAAGCCGGTTTTTAAATCGTTTACTGAAATCATAAAATATCCCTATTTCATTTCTACTTCCTTTGATGTTAACATAAAAGCTGATTTTTTACATAAAAATTTTTATCATTTTTCAATTTCTGTAACAAATCA
>CAJULR010000022.1 GCA_910587375.1 Candidatus Gastranaerophilales bacterium
ACTCTTTCTACGGTAAACAAGAAGTAACAACTTCAAAAAGCTGGACAGTTCCCGAAGGCGTTACAAAACTTCGCATTTTCATGCTCGGCGGCGGTGGCGGCGGAGCCTCCGGCGGATTGGGTACAGGCACAGCCTATGGTGATATCCCTGCGACCACAGCAGCTGAAACATGTGTTACGAAAGATGAAGGAGCACACACTGTAACAATTCCTTCAAATGCAAGCTGGATTGTTCCAGCTTTGAATGAAGCATGCTCCGCAAGTGGCGAAACAAAATGGACACTGGTTTCTGACCCAACAATTACCTATGAACCAGGTAAAACAGCCGGTGCTGAACTCAAAGTGACTGCTTGTGGTGGAGGTGGAGCTAGCGGAGGTAGTGATAATTCAGGTAAGAGCGGAGGTGGTGGTTCTGGTGGTTATCTTGAGAATGTACTTGTGTCTTCACCAGTTAACACTCTTTATGTAAAAGTTGGTGGAGGAGGTGGAGGAGGTGGAGGATGTGGTCAAGCGCCTGCTGTTGGTGGATGTTTTGCTGGTGGTGGCGGTGGAAGTGACGTTAGTGTTGTCAATGGTGTTACTTCTGTTGGTGCTGCTGGTGGCAGTTGTGATGGTATATCAGGTGGCAAGGGCGGTAATAATAGCAGAAGTAGTACTGGTATTTCATCTGGATTTAATGGCGTTGGAGATGGTAGGAGTTCTGGTGGTTTTACTGCAAATACTAATAATACTGGTGGGGCTGGTGGCGTTTGGAGTGCTGGTGGAGGTAGTGGTTCCTATGATTATGGCGGCGGCGGAGGTGGCGGTGGTGGACCAACCACAATTTCAATATCTGATAAGGCTGGCACAAATGATTCAAAGGGACAATCTATAATTTTTCAAATTGGCGGTGGTGGCGGCGGAGGCGGTGGGAATAATTCTTATGGCGGAGCTGGCGGCGGCGGTGGTGGTGGCTTAGGTAGTGGTGGTGGTGGCGGAGGTGGCGGCCATGGCAATAGCATTGGCACTACTGCTGGTGGAGCTGGCTACACACCATTAATTGCCGCTATTAATAGCTCTATACAAACTGGTAGGAATGGCGCCACTTGTTCTAGTAATACTACTGGATGTGGCGGAGGTGGAGGCGGAGGTGGATATGGTGGCAAACCTGGTGGAGAAGCAGGTGCAACATCTGCAGGGACAATAGGTACTTCTACTATTTGGAAAAGTGCCAATTATTGCGATGGTGGTGCTGGATGTACTTCAGATTGTACAGGCACCAAAGGTAAACCAGGCCGTATTCAAATCTGTTATGGTCAATCAGGTGTGCGCACTAATGCCCTCAAATGCGACTTCTCCCTCCCCGCAAATGGCTCAGGCGGCGGTGGCGCAGGTCAATTAGTTGTCGGTGAAATTAATGTCACCCCCGGTGAAACCCTATACTTTGAAATAGGGTCTGGCGGCGCTGTTCAAAATATAGCAGGTAAAAACGGAAATAATGGTAACCCAACAAGAATCCGCCGCGGCTCAAGCACAGGCCCTGTTATCGCAGAAGCATTAGGTGGTTTTGCAGGACACTATTCATCCGCAGAAACAACAGAATCCCAAGGAGGAACCTTTAGATCTAATATTGCAATAGGAGAAGGAAATACATTAGATAATAACTGGACTGGAATATCATACAATCTAAATTCTGGATATGGAGAAAACGGAAAACTTCATACAGCAATTCTAAACAAAGCATATGGAGGCTCTGGCGGTTCTTCTCAAAATATGAAAGGTGAAATATTGCAAGGAGGCACAGGAGGTAACTCTGTTAAAAATGGTTCATCTCCTCTAAAAGAATCCTATGGCGCAGGAGGAGGCGGAGGCTCAGGAAGCCAATCTGAAGGAGATTCAACCTTTGGAATAGGAGCAAGTGGTGCAGCAGGCTATATCTATTTTGAATACGGTGGTTCAAACGGAGGAGGAGGCACAATGGGTGAACTTGTAACAAAATATATATCAAACATTAAAGCAGGTTCTGAAATGCAGATAAAAATAGGGAAAGGCGGAGATAATTCAACAAATGGAATCGGAGGTCAAACAACGGTTCAATATCAAAGCGGTTCTTCTACAAAAACAGTGTCTGCAAAAGGAGGCATAAGAGGAAATGATGGGGTTGTTAAAGATATCCATGGTGCCATTCAAAAACTTCCAAACACCTATGCAAATTATAAGTCAGATGATTCTGCAACAGTCCATGGCCAGGCTGGTGCTCCAAACAACGGAGGAATAGGAGGATATACAGAAGCTCTCTATGAAAACCAAGATGGAACATGGGCAACATATATTAAAGCAAAAGATGGAACAATTGCAGGCCCAATATTAGGAGGCTGTGGCGGAAACCTTACAAACATCGCAGGAGGCATTCTTTGTAATGAAGCAGCAAACACTCCAAATGGCAAAAACGGAATCTTTGGCGGCGGAGGCGGAGGCGGAGCTGTTGTGAATGAGGTTGGAGGCCTTGGAGGCAAAGGAGGCGATGGCGTTGTTATTATTGAATACAAGAGTACAGCGATATAGGAGCTTTGAGCTTCACTAAGTTTTAAACGATGAACAACTTTTCGGGACGTATTTAGTAACCTTTACGTCCCTTTTTTTTATATGATTGTTTAACCATATTTTAATGATATTTGTTGAATACGAAAGTGTCAAATCTTCCTGGATTGCTTCGTCGCTGTCGCTTCCCTCGCAATGACGGTGGCCATTGGAAGGCCAGGTTTATTCAAAATCAAACAAATCCTTTACTTTAACACCCAAAATGTCGGCGATTACTTTGAGCTTTGTAACCGTGATGTCGGTTTTTCCGATTTCCACAAGGCTCATCATAGAACGGGACATATCGTCGCAGCCGAAGTCATCCTGTTTTAGACCCTTTTTGTTCCTTAATTTTTTTAGGTTTTTTCCAAACTTTTGTAAATATTCCTTGTTCATTTTTAAATTGTTAGCTATACTAGCATTAGACACAACTAGTAAAACTAGCATGTCAAATAGCGACACTGACAAAAATAAGGATAAAACAGCCATGAACACGGATTTGAGGGAAGTTTACGACATTTCAGAAGACGTTTTGAACGCAAGTTCTATCGCATACGACTTTTGTAAAGACGCCCAGGAAGAGCGTGTGGCAAAAATCCGCCCAATATTAGAATTAATCCACAAAAAGGCAGACAAACTCTGTGTAAAGCTTTTAGAGCTGGCGGAAAAATAATGCAAAATAATGCACTATTGGCATAACTTTATCAAAAATAAAATGAAACTTTCTGTTTCGGGCTATATTTTTGATATTTGATATTTTTATATCATTATTGAATATTTATTCTTCTTTTTGAGCTTCTTTTAATATTTTTATCGCGTCTTCAAAATCCGGGAATATTAAAAGGGCTTTTTTGGCGTTTTCTTTAGCGTTGTCAAATTCGCCCAGTTGCATTTGACATTTGGCTAAATCGCAGAGTAGCAGATGGTTTTTGGGGTATTTATCCGAAAGTTTTTTAAAAATTCCCGCGGCCATTTTGAAATCTTTCAACTTCATATAGCACCTTCCAAGAAGGTTCAAAACCTCCGCCGCATTTGGCGCGTCGACAATATCCAAAAGCAGGTCTTTTGCAATTGTGTATTTTTTGTCTTCAAAATAAATTTTAGAAAGCTCAAATTTTGCCCTATAATTTTCGGGCGAAAGTTCAACCGCTTTTTTCAAAACTTCAAGCGCTTCTTCCTTTTTCCTTTGGGACAGAAGGTTTTCGCCAAAGTATGAATAATAGGTTGAAACATTTTTATCAAGCTCAATTGCCTTTTTGAAAAATTCGTTTGCGGTTTCAAAATCCTGCGTTTTATTCAGGGCAACGGCGTAGTTGAAATAGTGCTCTGAATTATCGGGCTCCAGTTGGATTGCGGTGTTTAATTCATCAAGGGCCCAATCCGAGAAATTCATTTTTAAATATAATATGCCCAAATCCTTTCTTGCGACAGGGTTTTCAGGCTCAAGAGAGATACATTTTTTAAGGTTTTCTTTCCCGGCTTCAAGGTCATCTGAATTTATGTATGCGATTGCAAGGTTATAGTAAATTTCAAAATCTACTTTTCCGCGTTTTAAAAGCTTTTCCAGAACTTCAATTGCGCTTTTGGATTTTTTTGTGAGTCTGTAGAGGTATGCAAGCTTTTTTTGAATGTCTACGGATTTTGAATTTAAGCTCGCAAGTTTTTTTGCAATGTCGAGCCCTTCTTCATATTTGCCTGTTTGAATGCAGCAGTTTAGATAATTCATTTTATAGTTAAATTTTTCAGGGTGGATTGCGGTCAGGCTTCTGTATAAATTTCTTGCAGTGTCCCATTTTTCTGCTTGAATTGCGCAATATGCAAGGGAAGAGAGGAAGGTGGATGTGGGCTCTTTTATATATGCTGCGTTAAAATAGCTGAAAGCCTCGTCATATTTACCTTTAAGCTGATATAAAGACCCAAGATTGAAATTCGTAGTTGGGTTTTCGGGGTTTGCTTCATATGCATTTTTTAAATATTCTTCTGCCTTGTCACATTCGCCCTTTGCAAGAAGACAGGTTGCAATATTGTTTAAAATTTGTTGATGGCTTGGGTTTAGCCTGTGTGCTTCTTTTAAATTTTTTAAGGCATTGTCATCCTCTTTTTTTGCCATATAAGCAGAAGAGAGGATGTAATATAGCTGATAGTCTTCTTTTTCAAATTCCAAAGCTTTATTTAAAGTGTCAATAAGGTCATCAAATCTTCCGGCTTTTAAATACATAATTCCAAGGGCTTTGTAGGCGTCAATAAATTCGGGCCTTAAGTTGGTTACTTTTTTATATGCGCTTATTGCCTCTTCAAAATCGTCCAACTTTTCAAGGGCGCTTCCTAAGTAATACCAAGCATTTGCGTCTTCTTTGTCTTTTTTTACTAAAGCGGCAAAAGCTTTTTTTGCCTCGACAAAATCTTCAAGGTTTATAAGACACAAGCCCAGGTTTTTTAACACCTCGGGGTTGTCTGTGTCGAGCTTTTGCGCCTTTTTTAATAATTTAAAAGCCTCTTCAAAATCGCCTTTTTCAATTAATCCGGAGGACTTGTTCAAAAGTTCGTCCAAAAGCTCTGTTGATTCAATGTTTTCCATAAGTTAAATTATATCAAAAAATAAGAAAAGTACACACTTTAAAACAAAAAGCTTTAAAGTGTGTATGCTTAGGTTTGATAAAAACTATTTTATAGCGTCAATGCCTGTCTGATAAGCTTTATCGATTCTTGTTTTCTTCGCTTCAAGAGCTTCGATTTGTCTTTCATAAGATCTTACTCTTATGCTTTTTTCAGTTTCAGTCATTGTTGTAGACTTTTTAACATCTTTGATTTGTTGTTTTTTTGTTTTGATTTGATTGTCAATAGGGGCAATTTGAGCGTCCCTTTTTGATTTTAAAGCTGCCTTTTTATCTTTATTTTGAGCTTCTTTTTTTGCCTTTGCTTCTTTGTCGGCATTTTCTAAATCTTTTTTAATTGCTGTTTTAGCATTTGTTACATCTTGCTTGATTGCATTTTTTAAATTAACTGCAGTACTGTTTGTTGTGGCTGCAGAAGCAATTGAAGTTGTAAAAATTAAAGCTAAAAGCATAGCCAATACGTTTTTCATGGTTAAAACTCCTCTTATTTAAATTGGTTATAATACCTGATTATTATAAATTTAAAGTGAAAATATTTTAATGACCAATGTAATAACCAAGTGTAAAATTTAAGATACAAATGCTCGGATAATAAAATACCCCCAAGGGAATTCGAATCCCTGTCTACACCGTGAAAGGGTGTTGTCCTAGGCCTCTAGACGATGGGGGCATAGTATCCAAATTTATTTTTTTTCGTTGTAAACGAACAATCCAATTATATCATTTAATTTTGAAAGTTGTTTTTGATAGCTTGCACTTTGTTTTTCAAGATTTTTGATGTTGCTTTTGTATTCTTGAATAGTGTAGCCGCAGTCTTTAATTGAGCTGTTTAAGCAATCTCTAACTCTTTGAGCGTCTTGTAAAACGCTTTTCATTGGAATGCCAAGAGCTTCAATTGTTTGACGGATGATTTGCGCACCGGTTTGTCTTGGCACACCGGAAGGCAATTGAGAAATCAAACGTTTTAAAACGTTGATGTTATTCGGCATTTCGAATTCTTCTGTATCATCTTCAGAATCAATTGTAAGTTTTAATTCAGGGTTTTCATCAATGTCTTCAGAATCTACATTAAATACCGGAGCAGAATAATCTGACATGTTATCATCGAAATTCATATCAAAAGATGATTCGTTGTTGAAATCGCTTACAGATTCATTGTTAAAATCTGTATTAACATTTTCAACTGTATTATATTCTTCAGAAACTTCTGTGCTTACTTCAGTTTCAATACCTTCGTTTTGTTTTTTGAGTGCATCTGCTATTTTTTTTCCCATATTTTTTGGTAATTCATTTTCAGGCATTTTGCAACCCTTTCCTAATTTATCGTTAAGACTATTATAAATAAAAAATAAATTATTTCAACTATTAAAATTATAAAATTTAGTAAACTTTTTGGAGGATTTTTTTACATACCGCTCTATCTGTTCTGTTGCGGCTTTTTTATTCTGATTTATCGGGTGTTTAATACTAATTTTGCGTACACACTTAAGTTAATAATATTTCAACACAGCAAATTTTTCCAAATTAAAAGGCCCCGTATTGAACGGGACCGGTTTTTGTGTGTTGTGTAACGCTTCGGGATTGTGTTGTTAGGTGTTGATAATGCTTTGCTTAATTTAATTAAGCAACTACATCTAGTTTTGTTTCATTCAAGCCTTTTTCAATTTTATCTGCTCTTGATGAAACTTGGCTGAAGTTAAACAAAGGCGAATCTTTAAGAACACCAACGAATCCTGTGAAAATTCCTTTTTCAACGAGGTTGTCGTTTGTGGATTTAACACCGTAGTTTGTTTGAACACCAGCTGTGAAGCTTATATTGTTTTTTAGTGTATTATTTACATTTGATATGGAATTTATTCTTAACATTTCTCTTATCTATCCTTTAGTTTTCTTTGCTTTTTAGTGTTTGTCTAACACTTTATTTTCTATACTTGTATTATGTACCTAAAAAAATTATTTGTCAACCCCTTGGAACAAAATATTTATATCCTCGTAAAATCCTTGTTAATATTGGGTTTTGGCGATGTATTTAAAAAAAATCTGTATAAAGATTATATAAAATTGTCAAATGTACACTTTATTTTTTACACCATGCCGAAACTTATTTTTTTATCTACCCGGTTGGCTAATTGTGAAACAAGTTTATGTATTGTTATATATAATTAAATCTTTTTCATACTTCCAGCTATTCTTAATTCCAGACAGTTTGGGTCCTTTTTAACAATCGGGCCCATTTTTTTATCGAAAAAAATAGTTCTCTTGAAAAATTAAGGAAAACTCAAGAGAACTATTTAATAAAAGTATTTGTGACCTTATTTATCTTCCGCAGTTTTGTTTGCAAATTCTAAAAAGTCTTTTGTTAAATTCTTTACTGCGTCTTCTTCAAAAAGTTTTGAATTATCAATGTGTTCTTTTTCTTTTGTTTTTGGGTTTAAAAGATAAACAGTTGGAAACCCTTGAACTGCATATTCTTGCATAAGGTCTTGGTTTTCAGGTTTTTCTGCGTTAATATAAGCAACTGCAAAGTTTTTCTTGATTTCTTTGCCTTTAGTTATCTTGCCGAACGTTGGCGCAAATCTTTGGCAAAAACCGCACCAATCTGTGTAGAACCAAACTATAACAGGCTTTTCTGTTTTTAATGCTTTTTCTAATGACTGCCCTTTGTCATATTGCTTTGAAATTACAACAGGGTCTGTCATTAAGCCTTTTAAGTTCAATTTATGAATAATAATTCCATCCAATATTAAAGAAACAAAAGAAAGCACCAGTGCAAGAATTGCAACGGTTGCAAAAACTTTCTTTTTCATACATTTTTTTTCTTCGCTCATTTTAAACTCCTTCATATGTAATTTTTACATTCTATACCATCTTTTGTCTTGTGTAAAATTATTAATCTTCTTTCATAAGACAACAATTTTTATACTTTTTACCGCTGCCGCAGGGGCAAGGCTCGTTTCTTCCGATGTTTAAAGGCTTTTCTTCTTTTTCTTTCGGCTCTTCTTTGTAATTTATTATTTTTTCAAAGGTTTTTGAATTATATAAGACCATTGTCGGAGAAAATTTATTTTGAATAAGCCAATCTTCCTTAAAATAGCCTATAATTTCCCGAACATCCTTAAAATCTTTATTAAAAACTTTGTTTATGAATGATGTGAAATTTTTAAATTCTTTTTCTTTTTTGATGATTAAATTTGGTGAAACCTTGTCTGAAGTTATAAAATATTTAATGCAAGCTTCTGCGTTTTCAACTGTGTCTAAAGAGTTTTGCTTTAAAATTTTATTAAAAGTTCCTAAAAAAGGAATGATATAAAGCCCGGAATCTGCGTCAGCAAAAAAGCCTATATCATAAGGTTTTTTAGATTTTGAAAACCCTCCTGCTGCATTTTTTATAAAATCGTCTTCCGCATTTTCATTTAATTCAAAATACTCAATTTTTCCGCTTAAGTTGGCGTTTAATACATTTTGCCCGATATATTTTTCTTTTGAAATATTTTCAGTTTTTCCCTCCACAAGAAGGTTAAATTCCTTAATAAAATCATCCGCAAGGGCGTTTGTTGTGATAATTTCATCACTTTCAAAAGTTTTAGTGAATTTTTCCAAAAAAAGTTTTGTTGATTTTTGAAGCTCACAAAGTTTCTCATCGTTATACATAGTCTGCGATTGTGGGTATTTTACAAGGCATTTCACGGTTTCAACGTTTGCAAAATATTCTCTGAATTGTCCAAAGCAATCAAAAATTTCCAAAAGATAAAAAGCGTTGTCAATTTCAATAATTCTTGCCTTGATAAAATCGTAAAGTCCTATTCCTCTTAAATTTGTCATCTTTACAAGGGGGATAAGTTCAAAATCTTTTTCGTTTGCAAGGCAAGTGCAATTGTAGGCATTTTTTAATATTTTATTCACCCTGAAAACAGATTTAAAGCTTTTTTTAAATGCGGCCAAAACTTTTTTGTCAGCTGCGGGGTTTTTTTGCGCAAAATAGTCTAAAACCCTTGTATTGTCTTGCATTTTTTCGTCCAAAATATAATTTATAAGACAATCGTTAAGTTCATTTTGTCTTTCAATTTTTATCTCATTTTTTATTAAAAATTCTTCAAAATCTTTCGACAATGCTTCATCGCTTACGGCAAAATCTATGAGTGCGTCCATATTTGAACTTATCGAATTTAGCGTTTCAACAAGTGTGGCCATCTTTTTTCCTCTTCCCTCTTTTTTCTAGCCTCTTTTTAAATATATTAAATATTCCGTATTTCCCTGCTTTGCCCCTTGAATTGGCGATTTTATGACCCCGAGTGTTTCAAGGGAAATTGAATGAGCGAATTTTTTAATATCTTCAATAATTTTTTTGTGCACCGCTTCATCCTTTACAACTCCGCCCTTTGCAATTTCATTTTTTTCAGCTTCAAATTGCGGCTTTATTAAAAGCACCATTTCGGCTTTTTTTGCGGTGAAATTCAAAACATTTAATAAAACTTTTTTAATTGAAATAAAAGATAAATCCATTGATAAAAATGTCGGCATTTCTTCTTCATCAAGGCTTTCTGCCCCAAAAATTTCTTCAAAGGTGCAGTTTTTAACATTTACTTTTTCAATGACAGAAACCTTTTCGTCAGAACGCAACTTCCAGGCAATTTGCCCATAGCCCACATCTGCCGCATAAACTTTCTTTGCCCCTTCTTGAAGCATGCAATCTGTAAAGCCGCCCGTGGAAGCGCCAATATCGATGCAAATTCTATCTTTTAAAGCTATTTTGAATTCATCAATCGCCCCTTTAAGCTTTAGGCCGCCACGGGACACATAAGGAATGGTCTTGATTTCAAGCTTCATTGGGTGTTCAGGGTGAAAAAGTTTTTCTTCATCGTATAATTCGCCCGCTTTTGACACCACAACATCGTTAATTTTAACGTTTCCTGCTAAAATGTTCACCTGCGCGGAGTTTTTAGAGTCAAAATACCCATGTTCAAAAAGAATTAAGTCAAGCCTTTTTTTCATCCTTTAAAATTTTTCCTTTAAAATCCTCTAAAATTCCCTCTTTTGGCCTTAAAGCTTCTATTGCTTCACCATATATTGTTCTTCCTGAAGCGCAAGCCCTGAAATTTCAGATGACATAAGGCTCACTTTTTTAATAGGCCCTGCGGCTTCAAGCTCTATCATTTTTGGCGCAGAAGCTGCTTTTAAGACTTTTTGAATATCATCGTAAACTTTTTTCGGGTCTTCAAAATAAAGAACAATTGGCGCAACAGAGCCTTTTAAAAATATTAAAAGTGAAATTTTAGTTTGAATGTTTTGTCCTGCAAACTGGCTTGCCATCTTGTTTTTACTCTCCTTTTGTCTAATCCTTTTTGTCAAAGTTAAAAATCTTCTCAGCGTTTTTAGTCGTTTCTTTTTGAACAAAATCCAAAGTTAAATCCTTCAAATTTGCAATCTCTTTTGCAATTAAATTTAAATACTTTGGTGCATTTTCTTCGCCTCTGAAAGGGTGCGGCGTTAAATATGGCGCGTCTGTTTCAAGGACAATGTTTTCAATCGGGATTTCGCGCACGACATCCTTCATTTTCCTTGCGTTTTTAAACGTTACAACCCCGCCAATTCCAAGATACCAACCCAAATTTACACATTCTTTTGCAAACTCAACACTTCCTGAAAAACAATGCATTACAACTTTGTTATAATTTGCCTCTTTTAAAATGTTAAAAGTGTCTAAATGCGCCTCTCTGTCGTGAATTGCAACGGGCAAATCAAGTGCCATTGCAATTTCAATCTGCGTTTTAAAAACCTTCTTTTGAACATCGACAAATGTCTTATCCCAATAATAATCAAGGCCGATTTCCCCAATGCCCACAATTTTTGGGTGGTGCGCCAAAAGGGCAATCTGTTTTGCTGTGTTTTCAGTAAATTTTTGTGCTTCGCTCGGGTGCACGCCCAACATGCCATAAACATTATCGTATTTATCAATAAATTCGGTAATTTTATAAAAAGTATCAGGCTCCACGCCGGGGATTATTACTTTTTCAACCCCGGCAACAAGTGCTGCCTTAATTTCGGCTTCCGGGTTTTGAAGCATATCAATGTGAGTGTGTGTATCTATCATAATTTAATATTTTAACAAATTTTAATTTTTTTGTATAATTATTAAGAAAGAAAGTCGGAGGATAATCGCGCGAGGGTTTAAACCTTTGTGAGGAAAGTCCGGACATCCAAAAAGGCGTGTTGCCTGGGAAAGCCAGGTGCGTGTGAGCGTGAGGACAGTGCCACAGAAAAGAAGAATGCCCTTCTTTTAAAGGAAGCCTTAGAAGGTTTTCTATATGAAGCTTGGGTGATTGTGCAACGGCGGAGTAAGAGCCCACCGCCTCTTCCCGTAAGGGCAGAGGGCAAGGTAAACCCCAACAGGATGCAAGTTCGGCTTTGCGGCTATGGTGCCTTTTCCTCCCTTTGGGGCCGCATAAAGGAACGCATTAGACAGATGATTATCTTGAAACAGAATCCGGCTTATTACCGGCTTTCTTTTTATGCGTGCAAAATGTCCGGTTTTCCACAGGGTCTATATGCTGTTTATAAGGAAATCATTTGTTCAAATCCAGGACACAGCGCACACCAAAGGCGTTGGTAGAAGAATTGCTATTAACCGTGAAACTGCCACTATTCAAGTTGCCTCTGTAATAACTAGTGCCGCTGTTAAGCGTGCCTGACCATACGTTGTTCGGGTAGCAGTTGTTATTGGTCGCGCCCGTGCAGCCGCTGGTACGGTTCTGGCACTGCAAGGCGCCGTAACCTGAATTGTTGTCGCAGAGCTGCAAACAAAACGTGGTGCAGTGGGACAACAGGAGTGGAACCAACTTTGTCATCCTGAATACAAGCGCGTCATCCTGAACACAAATGCGTCATCCTGAACTTGTTTCAGGATCTCAAGATTCAGTTGGTTTCTCAACCTTGCGACTCTGCCTTAATGTTTTAATCTCGCACTTTAATCTAAACTTTAAAGTGCAATAGCTAAGTTTAATTTCAGCCTAAGCCATCGGAGGCAAAACCCCATACGGTGGCAACATTTGACGATTTGAAATCCCATTCTGCTAAGGCCCGTAAGCCTCAACACTCCAAGGGCGATTTCCTTATTTAATATTACTTCTCTTTTTGCCCCATGGCAAATTTGTTAAAAAAGGAGTGTGAAAAAAGTAGGTTGGGCATACTTGCCCAACATCAACTAATGGGCGTAAAAAAAGGAGCGCGAAGGTTACATAACGCGCCCCGAAAAGTTGTTTATCGTAAAAATTTGTTTTGTATGAAAGTTTAGATTTGTCGCGTCATTGCGAGGGACCAACGGGAGTGCGGCAATCTAGAAACCAGTGTCGAAAAAGCCAATCAACATGCAGTCGTCATCCTGAACTTGTTTCAGGATCTCAAGATTAAGTAAAATTTTCCTGGATTGCTTCGTCGCTGTCGCAACGCTCGCAATGACGTGTCCGCTCCGTAAGGCAGGGGCTAAAAGGCCCCAAAACCCTACATAGACGTGCTCTTATATTCAATTATGACAACCCCGTCGCCGCCATAGCCGCCAAGTCCGCCCACCCCGTCAACAACAGCGCCGCCTCCGCCGCCTCCGCCAAAGACTCCGGGCTTTCCTTGCGCTCCGCTTGCTGCTGCGTTACAATTTCCCGCAGCGCTCATGTTTCCGCCACAGCCGCCAAGTGGTGGCCCCGCAACTTTCCCGTCTTTGGATTTTATAAACGTCGCAAAGGTGTTGTCGATGTTTTGATAGATATATTCCATATATCCGCCGATTCCGCCGCCGATTTCAGAGCCCGCATGCCCGTGCACGGCTGCTCCTTCGTCTGCAGCATAGTTATTATAGTTGTCAGGAAGCTTTTGAACCCCGCCATGGTCGTCTTTTGTAAGGCCGCTGTTGCCTTTAAGGCCGCCTTTTGCCTTTAAAAGCGTGCCAAAAGAGCTTTCGCCGCCCGCGCCGTCATAGGCTGTGCCGTTTGCCGCGGTTCCTGTTTTGCCGCCTTTGCCGATTGTGATTGGGATTTCGCTTCCCGGTTTTAAGTTATATAAAGTTGTAGATTTATATTCGCCGCTGGTGCCGCCCCCGCCGTTGCTGCCGCCATATTCAATGTAAATATAGCCGCTTGCACCTGCAGCGCCCATGCCAAAGGTGTCCCCTGTGGTTTGTGCGCCTGCTCCGCCGCCTCCGCCTGCGCCGTAGCTGTCGATTGCTGGTGTGGAGCCGTTTTTAACGCTGTTTCCGCCAGTTCCCCCTGAAACGCTTTCTGCTTTCATATTTTGGATGTTTCCGCCTGCGCCGCCAAAACCTTTGTTTGTAATTGCAGAGGCCAAAATGCCTTCGCCGCCTCCATATCCGCCTGTAAAGGTTTTGTTTAGCCAGTTTCCGCTTGCGTTTGCAACGTTATCCTGCATAATAAACACGCGTGTTCCAAGCCTTGCGCCGCCAGCAGAGGCCACATTCGGGTCTGAAGAGTATTGGCCTGCGTTTCCGCCAAGGGCTGTTGCAATGATTGTGCCTGTGGAAGAGCCGCGGCGGATGTAGGTTGCGCCGCCGTTGTTTCCGTTTTTGCCTGCGCTCACTTGGTTTGCGCCGCCTGCGCCCACTTCAAAATATAGGGTTTCGCCTGGGGTCACGGTGATTTCACCAATGGTCATTTGGCCTGCGCCCCCGCCGCCCCCGCCATTTGCCGGCATATTATATGTGCATTTCAAGGCATTTGTCCTTGCCCCCGACTGCCCGTAACAAAGACGTAGCGCACCAGGCATGCCGTTGTTGGCCGCATTATTTGCATCTTTAGTGTTTTGTGTTCCATCGCCACCGTTACAATAATTGGCGCTTTTCCATATTGTAGTAGTACCTATAGTACCGGCAGTACTACTATTGCCAGATTTGCCTCCGTACCCTCCGCCTCCACCAACACCTGCAGATGTAGTACCTGTATTTCCGGTCAAACCATTACCTATGCCTACAGTTGTATTTAAATATGTCCCACCTCCACCTCCAGCTCCAGCTCCACCTTTTCCACTTCCACCTGCTCCACCCCCTCCGCCATATCCGCCCCCACCACCTCCGCCTCCTCCTGCACCGTAATATGTGCTTGAACTATAATGATAGCTTCCACCCCCACCCCCACCCCCACCAATTTGAAATATTATAGTACCAGAGGTTCCTGAAGCAGTAGAAATTGATGTTGGGCCTCCGCCACCCCCACCCCCACCTGTTGCAAGACTTCCACTACCATTTGAATATGCATTTCTTGCGCCCCCACCTCCGCCTCCACCCCATATTCCACCTCTTCCGCCACTTCCTGCATAACTGCTTGATATAGCATTACTACCTGTTCCCCCATACGAGATGGCAGTTCCAGTTCCATTTGAACCAGATGTTGCGTTTCCAGTAGAAGATTGCAGTCCTTGGCCACCATTACCTCCATATGTGCCTCCATTTCCACCGCTGTAGTTGCCACTCCAAGCTCCACCACCTCCACCTCCAGCACTATATCCACCTTCATTGCCACTGTGTTTACCTATTGCGCCCCCACCTCCACCTCCAGCAACTTTTATATAAACAGTTGATACAGATGAAGTTACTGATGCATTTGCTATATATCCACCTGAGCCTCCACCGCCACCATATGTATCGTACCCTGCACCACCCCCACCCCCGCCGCCGCAGGCGGTGACTTTGAGTTCAGCTCCGGCTGTGGCTCCGGGGGTATATTTAACGCTTTCATCTGCCGTTAAGGTCCACTGTGTCACGCCTGAGGACTTACAGGCGCTGTCCAATTCGGGGACAATCCAGCTTGCATTGTTAGGAATTGTAAAGCTGTGTTCACCCGCGCTTAAAAAATCTTTACATGTTTCTGCAGCAGTTACCGAGGGAATATCTCCATAAGCTGTACCCACCCCAACGCCGCCGCTGGCGCCGCCTCCGCCGCCACCGACCATATAAACGCGAAGTTTTGTAACGCCTTCCGGGACTTTCCAGCTTTGAACAGAGCTTGGGTTTTTAAATTCTAAAACGCCGTGGAATGCGTCCCCGCCTGCGCCTCCGCCGCCGAGCATGGTCACTTTGGCAGAGTTTACGTCAACCGGAACAAGAAAGGTTCCATCTTCGTTAAAAATCTGAATAACCGCGTCTTTATCGTATTGTGCGGCGCCAACGCCCGAAACATTGATTGTGGCTTCGTCCATGCGCTTTGTCATGACAGGCGCCAAGGCCGCCATGAGTAACGACGCCACCAATAGAGCCATAAGCATTTCCACCAACGAAAACGCAGCATGGGATGATGTTGGGTTAAAACCCAACCTACGGGTTTGAGATTCTGAAACAAGTTCAGAATGACAAAGTCGGTCCCCGTTCGTTGGCCGAACAGTGTCCATTGGTTGAACGGCCGCAGTGCGGTTTAGAGCTGCAAAACTGCAGCTGTTTTTGAACAACTTTTTAAACATAAACAATTTCTCACTTTTTTAAAGTATTAACCGAAAATTTAATCTTTAGAACAACTTTTTAGTAAAATTTTCTACTACACAATATATTATAATAATGTTTACATTAAAAATCAATAAAAACTTGTTGTGTAGGTTATGAACACATGGCCTATTGCATAATAAGCTGTTGTTTGTATTGGGTTCAAGAAAAGTGGAATAATATGGACGAGAAAGAAATCAGGAAATTATTGGGCGAAAACATCAGAAGAATCCGCTGGAGTAAGAATATGACGCAGGAAGCGTTTTCAGAAAAAATCGGGATTGAGCCTTCAAGCCTTTCAAACATTGAAAACGGAAAGAGCCTGCCTTCAACACAAACAATTCTTAACATTCAGCAACAATTTGAAGTTTCTCCCAATGAAATTTTTGATTTTGACATTGACTATGTTAAAAGCGCGCAAAACCTTGAAGATGAGATTTTTAGCACTGTTCGGGCCTTTGATGTAGACAGGAAGCGGGTTTTATACAAAATTGTGAAGGCAATTGAAGTTACGGCGTAAGGGATTTAAGTTTTAAAGAGTTGTTTTTTATATCGTAGGTTGCATTTTAAGGAGTTGATAGAGCTGGATGAATTTCAAGTTCAATCTTGAGATCCTGAATCAAGTTCAGGATGACGGCTGCACATTGAATGGCCGGATTTACTGTACCAAGTATTAATTTACGGTGCGGAAAAGCTCTTCCAGGGCGTTATTCAGGCTGTTTATTTTATGCTCGATTTCAATAAGTGCCTGGCCGTAAGGCAGAGTGTCATTGGTTTTTTGCTCTGTGTTCAGGAGGGCCATTTTAAGAACGTGGGTTGAGTTTCTGATTTCGAGGAGTTTTTCTGTGATTTCGAGGTGTTTTTGGAACATTTGATGATTCCTTTTTGTTTTACGTTTTTATTTTTGCACAGTTTTTTTGAAATGTATGTAAGCAAAAAGATTACAAGGATGAAGGCGGAGGTTTGGATTGGCCGTGTCATCCTGAACTTGTTTCAGGATCTCGAGATTTTTGCGCTATATCAACAGACCCTGAAATAAATTCAGGGTGACAAAGTCTTTTCAGCGGCGTTGGTTTCTGGATTGCCGCGGTACGCTGTCGCTTCCCTCGCAATGACGTAACCATTGAATGATTATAGTGCGAAACCTTGCGATGATGGTGAAGGTTATTTTGCAACGATGACGCGGTTTCGGCCGGATTCTTTGGCTTCATAAAGCGCCCCATCTGCGCTTCTATAGAGTTCATCCGGCTCTGCCATTGAATTTTTATACTGTGAAACGCCAACCGAAATTGTAACCGAAATGTTTGAAACGCCCTCAATTCGGTAATCTTCAATGTTTATTGTTTTCTTTTCAATTTGTGCCCTTAAACGCTCCGCAACGACCGTAGCTTCTTCAAGCGAAGTGTTTGGCAAAAGTATTGTAAACTCTTCTCCGCCATAGCGGGAGGGGATGTCGTATTCCCTAAGTTCTTTTTTAATGGCCTTTGCGACGGTTTTAAGGACGCAATCGCCCACGGCATGGCCATATGTGTCGTTTACGGATTTAAAGAAATCGATGTCGGTCATAATGCAGCAGAGGCTTGATTTTTGCCTTTTTGCGTTTGCAACTTCGGAATGAAGCCTTGTGTGGAACTGGTGTCTGTTGTTCAGGCCCGTGAGAGCGTCTAAAGTGGCGTGTTCCAGGATTTTCATATAACTGCAAGCGCGCTCAACCGTTGTGGAAGCTTGTTTTGAGATTTCAATTAAATAATCCGTGTCTTTGTTGTTTAATTTTTCAAGGCCGCTTTTCGCAACAATCGCGCCGAAAATTTTTCCTTCGCAAAAAAGAGGAAATATTCCTATTTTGCCGCCGTCTTCAAGAATTGCCGTGCTTTTTTGGTTTATTACGCTTAAATAATTCAAAATTCTTGTATCAGAACAATTATTTGGCCAAACAAGCTTGTAATCCTTCTTTTTTGGATTTTTCAAGAAAACATAAATTAAGTGTTCTGTAATAAAACTGTCAATCATCTCGCCCAAAACAGGCATTATATAATTAAGTTCGTATTGAGTTTCGATGATTTTTGCAATGTTTCTGATTGTTTTGTGGAATTTTTGCTGGGTCATCATCTCTTCTGAATTTTTCAAATTTTGAAGCGCAAAAGAAATTTGCCTTGAAACCAGGGGCAAAATTTCAAAGAGAATTTTGTTTTTAATGTTTCCTTTAATGTAAACAAGCCCTGTAAGGCGGTTTTCATCAAAAACGGGGAAGGCAAGCGTGTCTTTTTCCTTGATGAAATCTGCATTATTATATTTAAAGGAGCAAAAATAGCTATTTAAAATGTTTGCAAGATAGTCTTGTTTCAAGGTTTCCCAGGGTTTTGTAAAATCTTTCAGGGAATTTAAAACGTCATCAAAAAGGAAAACTTTGAATTCTTTAATATCGCCAAAGGTTTTAAAAGCCTCCTGTAAGCCTTGCGCAAGTTCGGTTTCCGACTTTGAAATTTCAAAGACGTTTGTGAGATTTAACAAAAAATTATAAATGGTTTTTTCTGTGGTTTTCAAGGCTGCTCCTTAATCCCTTATTCCTGCTTCAAAATATTTTTTGTTTGCACAGGTTTTAAAATTTTTAATCATAGCGCCGTCAAATTCGTCCACAACAAGCATTTTGCCTTTAACATAAGTTACTTCTTTTGAATTTCCGGTGCTGTTTTCTTCCGTGAGGCTTTCTTTCAGGTTTTCATATTCTTCTGAAACTGTATATTTTTGGTTTACTTCGTTTAAAACATCGTAAATATATCTTGTTTTGTTGCTGTTTCCTTTGCCATCCAAAATGAGCCCTGCTTTTTTAAATTCTTCAATGGAATCAGCATATCTTTTCATACCTTTTAGAAGGATTGCAAGGTTGTAGTGTGCTTCATATTTCATTGGCTCTTTTTCAATGGCTTTACAGTAATAATAGCCTGCATATTCGGGGTTTCTTAAAAGATGGTGGGCAATCGCAAGGTTATAATAAACGTCATAAGTTTTTAGAGATTTTAAAGCCTTTTCATAAGAATTTACGGCATTTTCAAGAAAGCGGCGTGAAAGGAAAAGGTCTTCTCCGTTTAAAAGGGATTTCCCGCGCCAGGCAAGGCCCTGGTTATAATAGGCAACGCCTTTGTTGTGCTTATATGAGTGTTTATTATCAACAATAAAAGGGATGTATACCCATTTTGGGATTTTTTCGATTGCAAGATTATACTCTTCAATGGCGCGGTCATAATTAAAAGTGGCCTCAGAAAGTACAATTGCATAGTCTATTCTTGCAACGGTGAAATCCGGGCGAAGCTGCAGCGCTTTTGAATACGCGTCAAGTGCTGAATAATAATCTTCATAAACAACATAAAGGTTTGCAAGGTTGTATTGTGCTCTGTAATGCTTGGGGTATAGGCCTAAGGCCTTAACATATGAATTTATGGCCTTTTGGGGCTTATGTTTTTTATAGTAATTATCCCCAAGGTAAACATAATAAAAGCTTAAAGCTTTGTGCCATTGGCTTATGTAGAAATCTTTGAAGATGAAAATACTTGCAATAAAAGCTATAAACAGCACAAAGCTGAATATTTTTACTGTTGTATTTTTAAAAACTCTTAAGAATCTTCTCATTTTATATCATTAACCGGTTTTGTTGTTTTGATTGGATGGCAGGTGCTTTGAAGCTGTTTTGTTTTGGGTTTTGCGCCCAATTTTTAGGCGAGATTTATGTTTCAAAAAGTTTAAACAATCTTTCTTCAATTATTTCATCATCAATTTCAGGGTAAACCTTGTTTAAATCAAGTGCATATTGATATTCGGTTGCAGCAGAAACCTTATTCCCCTTGGTTTCATAATATCTTGCCATGTTAAAATGCGCCATTGTGTAGTTATTGTTTAGTTTTAGGGCTGCTTCAAAGCAAGGTTTTGCGCGTTCTGCGTCGTTTAAACCGTCAAAATAAACAACACCAAGGTTATTGTAGGCTATTTCATAATCTGGCTCGATATCAATTGCCCTTGTGTAAAATTCTATGGCATTTTCAACGTAATCTCTTTCCCAAAAAGCCATTGCAAGCCTTGAAAAGACTTTTGCGTCTTTATATCCGCCCTCAAGCGCCAAAGTATAATATTTTATAGCTTCGTCCATATCTTCAATGTCATAATAAATATCTGCAAGGGAAAGATAAATCTCAGTTTTATTTTTAGTTAAAATCAGGGCATTTTGAAGCATAGAAATTGCAGCGTCAAAATTTCCTTTAATTCTATGATAAATTGCAGCCAAAGCCTGCGCCACAACTGCTGTCCATTCGTTATCAGGGTTGTTTTCAAGAGCTTTTTTGTATAGTTCAATTGCACTGTCATACTGTTCTAATTGAACATATGCAAAAGCTAAAGAATTCTGATAGAACGGATTATCAGGCTCTCCTTCAAGTGCAAGCTTAAAAGCGCTTACTGCATTTATTTTTTCTTCTTTTTTTAAATACAGGTTTCCAAGCTCGTAATATCCTCTTGAAAAGCCCGGGATTTTTTTAATTAAAATTGTGTAATTATCAATTAAATCATCAACTTTTTCAGGGAAATTTGCTTCCATAAATTCAATTAAATCCACAATTGTTTCAGGGTCGTGGTTTGATAATTGAACAGCATTTTGATAACATTGAAGCGCCACTTCCGGCCTTTCTTTTTTAATTGCAATCCCTGCCATTTTTTCATAGAACAAGGGTGCATTTTTTGTGTTATCAAGGGCGTCTGAATATAGTTGATACGCGTTTTTATCTAAATTTGTTTTTTCTAAAATTTTTCCGACAGCTCTGTATTTTGCAAAGTTAAGGTCGTTAATTATATTTTTGCAAAACATTTTAATATTCGCCCTGTCAAATAAGAATAGAAAAGAGCCTGAAAAAATGTAGAACATTGCCTTTGAGAAGGAAATAAAATCTGCGCTTCCTTCGTTTTGCTTTCTTTTTTCAAGGAAAGCAAGAGCCATTGCAAGCCTTGCCCTGTGGGAAGAGGTTGGCTTTAGCTTCATTGCGGCCTTAAATTGTTCTTTGGCTTCTTCATATTCTCCGTTTTGAGAGAGGAAATACCCCAAATACATTCTGGCACTTGCGCTTCTTGGGTCTAATTCAACTGCCCTTCTGCATTGTTCCAAAGCACCCTCAAGGCCAATTTGCCCGCTTTCATGCATAAGGCTTGCGAGCCTGTAATAAGCGCTTGGAATATCGGGGTTTATTTTAATGGCTTTTATATATAAATTTATAGCGTTGATTAAATCTTCGTTATTTGCCCTTAAAATGTATTGCTGATGAGCGGCTGTCGCCTGTGAAATTAAAATTTCGGATTCTTTTTCGGGTGACAGCTCGTTAAAGTTAATATTTATAGCATTTTGCGGGTTTTTTTGCGTAAACATTTATTTGTTATTTATACCTTTAATCTGGTCATAAAATAAATTACTTTTATTATCGCAAAAGAAGATAAATTGCTTAAGTAATTTTTGAAAAATCATCCGTTTAATTGAGTAAAACCCTATAAAGCGTTGCCATGGTGGCAAAATAGTTGTATTATTAGTATGGTAAAAAATCGAAGTTAACAATTTATTAAAAGAGGGTTATTTAAATGGGCATACATATGCAGATATTAATAGCAATTTTACTTGGAATTAAGAGAAACTGGCATATATTTTTCGGTCTTATAGCAGGTATTATTGTGGGAATTCTTCTTCCTGCTTCCCATTATCCCCTTGTTCATAAAATTTTAGATATTATAGGGCAATCTTTTATAAATATTATTCAAATGGTTGTTATTCCCCTTGTAATAAGTGCTATTGTAATTGGTATTTCAAGCATTGGGGATAATAAACAGCTTGCAAAATTCGGCAAAAAGATGATTTTCTATTATGCAATCATAACTTTTGCCGCAGTTGTAATCGGGGCAATTTTGGCCCTTGTTATGAAGCCGGGCATTGGTGCTCAAAGCTTTATAAACCCTGATGTTGCACGTGAAATGCAAGGATATGTTTCAAGTGCAATTGCAGAACAACAATCTAATATGACAGGCATGTTCCTTGGTTTAATTCCTAAAAACCCATTCCATTCTTTGGCAACAGGGGATATGGTTCCGATTATTATATTTGTTCTGATTTTCTCAATTGCTCTTGCAAAGATTGGCGAAATTAACCGTCCCGTTGTATCTTTCTTTGAAAGCATTTTTGCTGCCACAATGAAAGTGACGGATTGGATTATGTATTTAGCTGCTCCCGGTGTGTTTGCGCTGACCGCAGCTTCTGTTTCAAACTTTGGTGTTTCAATGTTTGAGGGGGTTTGGAAATATCTCCTTGTTCTTGCACTAGGGTTTTTAATTCAATTTTTCTTTGTTTACCCTTTAATGTTGAAAATATTTTCAAAAGTTCCTGTTGGAAAACTTTATACTGCAATAACAGAGGCCATTATGGTGGCATTTGGTACGGCTTCAAGCTCTGCCACTTTGCCCTTAACAATTACGTGCTGTGAAAAGCGCGGTATTTCAAGCAAAATCTGTTCTTTTGTTCTTCCTTTGGGTGCAACTCTTAATATGGACGGAACAGCTCTCATGCAGACGGTTGCAGTTATATTCCTCGCTCAAACATACGGAATTGAATTATCCTGGATTATAATTCTTCAAATTGCAGTTCTTGCAATGATAGCGTCTTCAACTTGTGCTGGAATTCCTGGTGCAGGCTTAATTACTATTGCGCTTGTTCTAAACGGTATAGGCTTAACGCCTGAACAGCTTGTAATTGGCTTTAGCTTCCTGTTTGCGCTTGAAAGGCTTGTTGATATGATGAGAACAACCGTAAACGTGGCTTCTGACGCCGTTGTTGCCGCTATTATTGCGGATAATGAAAATGAAATAAACTACGAGCTTTTAAACAACGATTCATATAAAGACATAGTTTAAGCTGCCTTAAGATTTTATCAGGTGTAAAAGGCCGTTAAAAGTGAATATTAAAATTGTACTTGAAGGAAAAATAAAGGAGCCGTATTTTAAGCTTGGCGTTGAAGAGTTTAAAAAAAGGCTCACAGGTTATACGTCTTTAAAAATCCTTGAGGTATCTTCGATTTTAGAATTTGTAAAAAATAATGTAAAGTTAAATTCATATGTTATAACCCTTGAAATCGAAGGAAAAAGTTTATCAAGCCCGGAATTTGCCCAAAAAATAAAAGAAGTTGAAACAGACGGGGCATATAATGAAATAATATTTTTAATCGGGGGTTCAGATGGCCTTGTTCAGGAAGTTCGGGACAAAAGTGATTTTAAATTTTCAATGTCAAAACTTACATTTTTGCACCAGGAGGCAGTTTTGATACTGACAGAGCAAATATATAGAGCATATAAAATTTTAAACAATGAAACGTATCATAAATAAAGTTAAAAGTCAGATGAGGTAAAATATGCGCGCGGTTGACATTATACAAAAGAAAAAAGAGGGGAAAACCCATACAAAAGAAGAGATTGATTTTCTTGTTCAAGGGCTTTTGGATGGAACGATTGAAGATTATCAAATGGCTGCATGGCTTATGGCTGTGTGTTTTAAGGGTTTAGATGATGATGAAACGGCATATTTAACTGAAGCTTTTATAAATTCAGGTGATATTTTAGATTTTTCTGATATTTCAAATATTGTAGCCGATAAGCACTCTACAGGCGGTGTTGGGGATAAAGTGACAATTGTTCTCATTCCTTTGCTTGCTTCACTTGGTGTTCCCTGTGCAAAGCTTAGCGGAAGAGGCCTTGGATACACAGGCGGAACGGTTGATAAGCTTGAATCTATACCAAATTTTGTATGTTCTTTGAAAGATGAAGATTTTAAAACTCAAATTAAAAAAATAGGGGCCGCAATTTCAGCGCAAACGCCAAATTTAACTCCTGCGGACGGCAAAATATACGCCCTTCGGGATGTTACGGCAACGGTTGACAATAAATCTTTAATTTGCGCTTCTGTTGTGTCTAAAAAAATTGCAAGCGGTGCGGATATAATAGTTCTTGATGTTAAATACGGTGCAGGCGCATTTATCAAAACCAAGGAAGAGGCCAAAGAGCTTGCAGATTTAATGATAAAAACGGGCGCAAAATTAAACAGGAAAATTTCTGCCGTGATAAGTTCCATGGAACAGCCTTTGGGGACTCATATCGGAAATTCACTTGAAATTATTGAAAGCATTGAATTTTTGAAAGGAAATTTTAACAAAGATTTATACGAAATTGTGCTTGAAATTGCTTCAAAGACGCTTGTTTTGGCTCATTTAGCTAAAGACTACAAAGAGGCTGATAAAATGGTGAAAAGTGCGATAAAATCAGGCTCTGCGTTAAATAAATTGAAAGAAATAATAAAAGCGCAAGGCGGAAACCCGGATTGTACTGATGATTACAAACTTTTTAATGTCGGAGAGAACAAGTTTGAAATAAAAACAGATAAAGATGGTTATGTTTCAAAACTTGACGCGCTTTTAATAGCAAAAGCCTGCAAGCTTTTAGGCGCAGGGCGCGATAAAAAAAGTGATTTGATTGATTTTGGCGCAGGCTGTATTTTAAATAAAAAAACGGGTGATAAGGTGAATGCAGGCGATACCTTACTTACTTTATTCTGGAATAATATTAAAGAAGAAAAAATAAACGAAGCAAAAGAGTGCGCCCAAAGTGCGTTTGAATATTCTAGCACTGCCCCTGAAAACATCCCGCTTATATATAAAGAAGATTAATTTAAAAGCCCCGGCAAATCGGGGCTTTAATTTTATTGCTTTTACTTTTCTTTATTGTTTTTGTTCGCCTTCTGCCGTGCTCCAAAATTTGAATATTCGAACCAAGCTTGAATAATCGTCTGTGAAGGGTTTTAAAAATTCATCGTCTTGTATATCCATAGATTTAATTATAATCGCTTCGTTTTGGTTTGGATCTGCCATTTTGTAATCAAAATTTTTGAAATTATTATAAAGCTTATTTTTGGGCATAAACACAATGAAATATTTGCTTATTGATTTATAATATCCCCTTTCTTCTTTCTTTATTGGTTTTCCGCCCGAAACCAAAACGGAGGCTTTTAGCCCTTCTTTGTCCGTAATTTTTTTCAAGGCTCTGTCGATGTCAAGGTATCGGTTGCTTATATGGAAAAGGATTAAACCGTCATCTTTAATGTGTTTTTTGTAAATGTCAAACGCTTCTTTTGTGATTAAATGGACAGGGATTGAATCAGATGAAAAGGCGTCCACTAAAAGAATATCAAAGTTTTGAGGTTCGCTTTTGTCTAAAACTATTCTCCCATCGCCCATTTTAACGTCAACCCTGCCTCTTGCCTCTTCAAGATAGGTAAATTCATTCTTTGCAATTTCATACATTTTAGGGTCAATTTCATAAAATGTCATTTTATCGTTTTTTTCTGTATAAGAGGCTGTAGTGCCTGCTCCAAGGCCGATTACTCCAATATTTAACGGCCTGTTCTTCTTGTTTTGGAAATTTTTCATTCCTTCAATTGCATATGAAAAAGCACTTAGGTCGCTATAATAGGTTAAAGGTGTTGTTTTATATTCACCCGTTTTGCTGTCGTAAAATTGTGCGCCATGTAAAGTGTTTCCGCTTGTTACGGTTTTAGCGTCCTGGAATTTTTTTGTTTTTACAACAAGTGTGCCATAAAAATTCCTTTTATATTTAAAAGTAGTATCTTTCTCGGGAAGCAAACCTCCAACATATCCTAAAATTCCGAGTATGATTGCTAAAACAAGGGCCGCTGTAATTTTTGCTTTAGAAAATATGTTTAGCGGTTTTTCTAGTAAAACATCTTTTATGAAAAGATATGTGGCAAAAGCGTACATAGCAATATTTATCAGGGGAAGTTCAGTATAGCTGTTAAAAATTACGGGCGCAACAATATTTACGAAAAATCCGCCAAGAACTCCGCCAAAAGCAATTGCAAGGTAAAATTCACTTAATTTTGAAGCCTCGGGCCTTGTTTTGTATATTTCTCCGTTACAAATCATAAGGAATGTGAAAAATATGGCTGCAATCATTATAATTGATAATAATGGGTGAGAAACTAAACCGTCTGATAAATTTCTCGTAAGAATGTTTATTAAGGTAAACACAGGAACAAGAATAAGAAGCAGGGTTTTATTATAAAATTTTTCAGACCCAAAGCAAAGAACAAATGTTAAAAGATAAAGCCCCAAAAACAACGTCCAAAGTAAAGGCATTGGGAGAATTTTAACCGTAACATATGTTGTGTATGATGTTAAAAGAATTGTGCCTGCTGCGCTTAGCGAAATCCAGTATAAAAGGCTTTTAGCCTGAATTTTTTCTTTTACGTCTTCTTTTGTTTCTCCATTTTTGGAATTTGTGAAATATAAAACAGAGGCTGATATAATAAGCAGCACAAGAAATGCAAAAACGCTGTGCCAAAGTTTTACCGTTGCAGAAATGGTCATTATGGGTTCATAAATTAACGGGTATAAAAAGAGGGCAAGAAATGAGCCTATATTTGAAATTGAATATAAAATATAAGGAGGCTCGCCTGTTTGTTTTGTATACCAATTTTGCATAGAAACGCTAATTGTAGAGAGCACCAAAACCGGGAGCATTGCATATTTAAACAAAGATGTAAACAAAGAAAGAAGAGGCTTTTGGTCAAATCCTGCGATATTTATAAGCCAGCTTCCAAATTCTGTCGGAAGCTTAAAAAGAACAAGTGCCAAAATAAATAGAATAGCGTAAACAATAGCGTTAGTTTTTGGTTTCAGTTTGTTTAAAAACAGGGCAAGAAGATAGCCTGCAAATAAAATAAATTGAAAAAACAAAAGACAAGCGGCCCAAATGTCTGCCCCGCCGCCGTATTGGGGGGTTAAAATTTTCCCTGTAATCGGCTGAAACATAAATGTTAAAAAGGCGCCTAAAAATATAATCAGCGCATATAAAACTTTGCTTACAACAAGCGTATTTTCCTTTTTCATAAATTTCCCCAAAAATTTAATTGCTCCGTTTATTCCTTGATTATATATAAAAAAGCCAATAACAAACAATCGTTTACAGTTCTTTATATTTAAAGTATAATTTTTCTATGGAAAGATTTTATATTACAACGGCTATTGATTATGTAAACGGCGCACCGCACATTGGGCATGCGTATGAAAAAATTTATACTGATATTTTATTCAGGCATTTTAAAAAACGTGCAGCAGAAACGTTCTTTTTAACAGGAACGGATGAGCATGGCATTAAAATACAAAAAACTGCAAAGGCTAACGGGATTACTCCAAAAGAGCTCTGCGACGCCAATGCTGCACAGTTTATGGAAGCTTGGAAGCTTTTAGATATTGAATATTCAAAGTTTATAAGAACAACAGATGATTATCACGAAAAAATTGTGCAAGATATTTTTGAAAAACTTCTTGAACAGGGCGATATCTATAAACATAGCTACACTGGGCTCTATTGCAGCGGTTGTGAAACCTTTTTAAACCCAAAAGACTTGGATGAAAACGGAAACTGCCCGATTCATGGTAAAAAACCAGAGGAAGTTTCAGAGGAAAATTATTTCTTCAAGCTTACAAAATACAAAGATAAAATTATTGAACACATAAAGAAAAACCCCGGTTTCATTTTGCCTGAATTTAGGGCAAACGAGGTTTTAAACCAGCTTGAAAACATTGAAGACATTTCTGTTTCCCGTGCAAAAACAAATGTTGAGTGGGGAATTGAAGTAAAATCTGACCCAAGCCAGGTAATTTACGTTTGGATTGACGCGCTTTCAAACTATATCACTGCCCTTGGGTATGATGTGAATGGCAACCACGATGAAAACTTTAAAAAATTCTGGCCTGTAAATTTTCATATAATCGGTAAAGATATTTTAAAATTCCATTCAATTTATTGGATTGCAATTCTTATGGCGCTTGGTGTCGAGCTTCCGAAAGGAATTTATGCCCATGGCTGGATTACAATTGATCAAAATAAAATGTCAAAATCAATTGGAAATGTTATTGCACCAAAGACCATAATTGAAGACTACGAATTGAAAAACCCGGACGCACTTCGCTATTTTATGGCAACTGCGGCGTCAAACGGCAAAGACGGAAATTATTCTGACGTTGATTTCAAAGAAAAAGTGAATGCAGATCTTGCAAACAATATGGGAAACCTTTTAAACCGTACGTTAAATATGCTTGTAAAATATTTTGACGGTGAAATTAAGCCTGAATTTGTTGAAGACAATGAATTAAACTCAAAGGCTGAAAAGGTTCTAAAAGATGTTTGTGCATTTTTCGATAAGTGCGACATAGCTTCTGCTGCAAACTGCATAATTAGTCTTGTGGATGAAGCAAATAAATATGTAAACGACACTGCACCCTGGGCTCTTGCAAAAAATGAGCAAATGACAGAATGTGGCAAAGTTTTATACAATGTTTTAAATTTAATGGCAAAAATTACGCTCTTAATTGAACCTTACTGCCCGACCATAGCCAAAATGATGGCAGACCAGCTGAGGGTTGACATAAATTTAAAATATTCGGAGCTAATGCCAAATATGATTAGTTCAGGTAAGTTAATTTCAAAAGATGAAATCACTCCGGTTTTCTTAAGACTAGACAGTGAATTTGCTACTAATAAAAAATAATTAAATTCCAGAAACAGTGTTTAAAATCGTGAAGTTAGTCAAACAGGTTTTTTATATCTGTGTCTAATATCTGTGCGATTTTAATTAATTTTTTCAAACTTGGTGCCCTTTCAGCTCTTTCTACATGACCTACAAATTTGTCATTTGCAGAAATAATTTCCGACAGTCTTTCCTGAGATAATCCTCTTAGCAATCGATATTTCCGTATATTTTTTCCTATTTTTACATATACAGGTTTATCTTGCATAAATTAAGATTATATATTATACTAATTTAGCAACAGTGCTAAATAAGCACCATTTTTTAAAAAATTAAGTTTCAAACTAAATATAATTCAGCGCGGGCGTTTTTCTTTTCGCCCGTTTTTTTAGTATTTATACGGGTTTTCAAGGAATTGTTCCCCACTAATATTTTGCTTTATATGTTAAATATTTGAAATAAAATTTAATTTTTAATTATAAATATTTTACTAATAATATTAATATTTGTTTAGAAATTGAATAAAAAACAGCCAAAATGCTTTTAATGTAAAGTAATGTTAAGAATATTATTGTCCCCGGATTTTAAAACCCCGTCCATAAGCATTATTGTCTAAACCGGAGATAAAATGATATAATCTTAATTGAATGTGAGCAGTTTATTTTAAGTTAGGATATGCAAGCGGAGAATTTTACCACAGATACCGTTGAAGAAGTCAATATGTGGCTTAAGGAATATAAAGAAACCGGGGACGAAGCGACAAAGAAAAAGCTCCGGGATTTAATTGTGCTTGCCTATATGCCGCTTGTAAAAAAGGTTGCGCGCGGTTTTGCAAGGCGCTCCACTGACCCTGTTGAAGATATTACACAAGTTGGCTCTATGGGCCTCATTAAGGCAATTGATTTGTTTAAATCAGATATAAGTTCAAACTTCAAAACCTATGCCACATATTTAATTACAGGGGAAATTAGGCACTATTTAAGGGATAAAACTACAATTATAAGGGCGCCAAGGGAAATTAAAGAATTGTCCTATCGTGTACACAAGTTAACGCTTGAATTAACAGAAAGGCTTGGCTGCCAGCCAACGGACGAACAAATTGCCCAGGCTTTGCAAATGCCCGCCAAAAAAATTGAAGAAGTAATAGAGCTTGAGCGCAGAACAACAACCGTTTCAATTGATCAAATTATAGGTTCGGAAGAAAACGGCCAGACGCCTTTAATGGATAAAATTGCGGATGAAAAAGATAAAAATCTTATAAACGCTTTTGAAAATAAAATGATTTTAGAGGACGCTATTAAAAAGCTTTCCTTGGAAGACAGACAAATTATCACCATGAATTTCTTTGAAGGATTAAATCAAAGGGAAATTTCAGAACGCTTGAACATTTCTCAAATGCAGGTTTCAAGGAAATTGAAAAAATCTTTAAACAAACTTTTTGAACTCATCACCAAAAAAGGCGTAACACATTATGATTGATTTAAATACGGTTTTAGCAATTTTTGTATTCATAACAGGTGCTTGTATTGGAAGTTTCTTAAATGTTGTGGCGCTTCGCGGGCTTTCTGGCGAAAGCATTGTTTTTCCGCCTTCAAAATGTCCAAAATGCAACAATAAATTAAATTGGTATACAAATATCCCGATTATTTCATATTGTTTTTTAAGGGGGAAATGCCAGTTTTGTAAAGAGCACATTTCGCTTCAATATCCTGTTGTTGAATTTTTGAATGCGCTTCTTTACCTTTTTTGCTTTTTATCCTTTGGCTGCACGGCAAAAACGGTGTTTTTATGTATTTTAATATCGCTTTTTCTTGTAATTGCAATAACCGATTTCAAAGAAAGCGTTGTAATTGACGCTCATACATATGTTATTATTGCTCTTGGGCTTATATATAATATTGTTCCTTTTGGTTGCCCTTTTGGCGAAGCAGGAATTGTTCAAAGTGTCCTCGGCATTCTTCTTGGGGCGATTTTCTTTGAAGCTATAGCGCGAATTGGCTATCTTTTTGCCGGAACCCGTGCTTTTGGCGAAGGGGACACGTTAATTGCAATGGGTATTGGCGCATTTTTTGGTTGGAAAACCCTTCTTGTAATCATATTTATGAGCATTATTCTTCAAGCCGTTTTAACGCTTCCAATGCTTTTCCACAAGGCACTTAAAGAAAAACAGTATAAAAGTGCCGCTGCATACATTGTGCTTGTTTTTTGCGTTGGTTTAGTGTGGGCTTTCAGAGAATTTAATATATATAATATCTTTCCCCTGATTTTAATTTTGCTTCTTATGGTCTGTGCTATGCTTCTTTGGGCGCTTTGCACGATTTTAGCTGATATGAAAAATAAAAAGGAAACAAACAATTTTCTATATCTCCCTTTTGGCCCGGCGCTTGTTCTTGCAGGCCTAATCACAGTGTTTTTCCAAAGCTCAATCATTGCATTTATAAAAAACATTTTCTTTTTGTAATAATTGTTAATCTTGAAAAACCTTATTTGAAAAAGGTTTCAGGCTAAATAAACATTAATTGTAACAAAAACTTTACAAAATACACGGAGTCAGGCAATTTTTCTTTGTATATATTTTTTATATAAGTACGAGATATATAAGAGATATTCAAAGAGGAACTAACAAATGACAATAATGGCAGCAACAAGCTCACAAAACAACCGAGGCGGAAACGGAAGATATATGCCATTGAAAAGAACAGGCGCTTCAAACGGAACATTTGACCGTTTAAACACAGAAGGCCTTCTTGAAACTTTGAATGCAATTGATGAAAGAAATATAAGAACAATATTTAAACAGGCAAAAGACCCTGTTGAATTGGCGTTTGACCATATCGACCGCCAATCATTAAAAAAAGTTACCACAGATGCTATTAAAGATAGCATTAGCGATATGAGAGGGAGCATCGACGATTTTAAAGATGCAATGGTTGACATCAAAGGCTCTTTAGGAGATTTTGTTGAATTCATCGGTAAAATATTTACATCAAACGAAGAATTCATTCCTGAAGCAGTTTAGTTTGCAAGTTTTAAGCCCTAAACAGCAAAAGCTGTTATAAATGGTCAAAAAGGGGTCGAAACTTTGCATTCCAAAGATTAATATTCTTTGGCAATAAGGTTATGGTTTAAAAATAAAAGAGGCACATTTTTAATTTGTGCCTCTTTTAATGTTTGTGTCACAGGGCAGCTCGCCTTGGAGGGCTTAACAAAAGCCTATGCGTTTGCGCCCGCTTTTGCAATGATTTCAGATTCAACGTTTGATGGAACCTGTTCATATTTTGCAAATTCCATAGAGAATGTGCCGCGGCCTTGAGTATTTGATCTCAAGTCTGTAGCGTAACCGAACATATTAGCCAACGGTACAACCGCACGAACGATAACGTTTCCTGTGTTTCCTTGCGGTTCTTGGCCTTCGATACGTCCTCTTCTTCTTGAAATGTCACCGATGATTGTACCTGTAAATTCATCAGGAATTTCAATTTCAACCTTCATCATAGGTTCAAGGATAACAGGTCTAGCCTTTTTGCAACCGTCTTTAATTGCCATAGAACCTGCGATTTTAAATGCCATTTCAGAAGAGTCAACTTCGTGGAATGAACCATCGTAAAGTTCAACTTTAACGTCAATCATCGGGAATCCTGCTAAGATACCGCCTTCAAGGGCTTCTTCCATACCTTTTCTTGCAGGTTCAATGTATTCTTTTGGAATTGCACCACCAACGATTTTGTTTTCAAACACAAATCCTGCGTTTTCTTCTGCCGGAGCAATTCTGATTTTAACGTGGCCGTATTGACCTTTACCGCCTGACTGACGGATGAATTTAGAGTCTTGATCAGCGTTTCCTCTGATTGTTTCTCTGTATGCAACCTGCGGCTTACCAACGTTTGCTTCAACCTTGAATTCACGAAGCATACGGTCAACGATGATGTCAAGGTGAAGTTCGCCCATACCGGAGATGATTGTTTGGCCGGTTTCTGTGTCTGTTTTAACTTGGAATGAAGGATCTTCTTCAGCAAGTTTTTGAAGGGCAATACCCATTTTGTCTTGGTCAGCTTTTGTTTTAGGTTCGATTGCAACTGAAATTACAGGGGTTGGGAAGCTCATTCTTTCTAACACAATCGGAGATTTTTCATCGCAAAGTGTATCCCCTGTTGTTGTGTCTTTCAAACCAACAGCCGCGCAAATGTCTCCGGCGCAAACTTCTGAAATTTCGTTTCTTTGATCAGCATACATTTGAACCAATCTTGAAATACGTTCTTTTTTGCCGCTTGTAGAGTTTAATACATAAGAACCTGAAGTTAATTTTCCTGAATAAACTCTCATAAATGTTAAACGGCCAACAAACGGGTCTGTCATAACTTTGAATGCAAGTGCTGCAAACGGTTCGTCGTCTGAAGAATGACGTTCTGTCTTGCTTCCGTCTTCAAGTTCGCCTTCAATAGCTTTAACATCCAACGGAGAAGGCATTAATTCAACAATTGAATCCAATAATAATTGAACACCTTTGTTTTTAAATGCTGTACCGCAGGTTACAGGAACGATTTTGTTGTTGCAAACTGCTTTTCTAAGGCCTGCTTTTAATTCTTCAACCGTGATAGATTCAGGGTCTTCAAAGAATTTTTCCATTAAAGCGTCGTCTTCTGAAGCAATTGCTTCAACTAATTCATCTCTGTATTTTTTAGCTTCTTCAAGCATATCTGCAGGGATGTCTTCTTCTTTAATATCTGTTCCGAGATCGTTTGTATAAATTTCAGCCTTCATTGTAAAAAGGTCGATTAAACCTCTGAATTTATCTTCAGCGCCGATTGGAAGCCTGATAGGAAATGCAGGAGCGCCCAATCTGTTTTTGATTTGGTCAACTACACGATAGAAATCTGCACCGGTTCTGTCCATTTTGTTAACGAAAACCATACGCGGAACTTCGTATCTGTTTGCCTGACGCCATACGGTTTCAGACTGTGATTGAACACCGCCAACCGCACAGAATACAGCAACAACGCCGTCTAATACCCTTAAAGAACGTTCAACCTCAATTGTGAAGTCAACGTGCCCGGGGGTGTCGATTACGTTAATTTGGTGTCCTTTCCATTCAGCAGTAACTGCGGCTGATTGAATTGTGATACCTCTTTCTCTTTCCTGGTCCATAAAGTCTGTTACGGCAGCACCATCGTGCACTTCGCCGATTTTATGGGTTTTACCTGTATAGAACAAGATACGTTCTGTAGTAGTGGTTTTGCCGGCGTCGATGTGGGCAGCAATACCAATGTTCCTTATCTTTTCCAAAGGAGTTTTTCTTGCCATTGTTATTTTCCTTTTCTAAATTTGAATAGTACTTATCTTAATTCTATTCTCACATAAAAATACTCAATAGCAAGGACTTTCGCTTGAAGCCTCTCTCTATAATATTTATATGGCGATGTAAAAATCAAAAGAAATATTTCATATCCACCCCGAAAAATTCAGCAAGTTTGTATAAAGTTTTAATGTTTATTGAGTGTTTACCGTTTTCAATGTTTGAAAGGTGGTCCCTTGAAATTTCAACTTCAAAGGCGACTGCCTCTTGAGAGAGTTCTTTTTCAAGCCTCAAATGCTTTAACCGTCTGCCTATTTCGTTCTGCAATGCCTTAATGCCCATATAATTTATTCTTCTCTATCAAGCTCTTGAAGAGCATATTCACAGCACTGCTGGACTAAATTATTTAAAGAAACACCCTTATCCTGTGCAACAATTTGCAGCTCCTGCACCAGCTTTGCGGGCAGTCTGAAAGTTTTATTTATCATTTCAGGTTTTTCAACTTTGAACATCGTCTAATCAAATTTTAATCCTATTTTTGCATTGGCAATCTGTGCTATCAGGTTTGCTTCCTCAAATCTCAAACTTTTACGGCGCACCCTTGCATATAAAGATTGCCTTGAATATTTTTTGCCGGTTTTTTGTGTCAATAATTCAGCAATTTGTGCATAAGTTAAACCGGTTTGTGCCTGAATATGTTTGATAAATTGATTTGCGTCCATACCCTGCATTCTAAAATCTTATTGACTTATGTACAAATATATATACAATATTGTATATAGTTATATACATATACGACACAACTAGGTTAACTGGATATAATTTTTGATTGTTGATTAATTAAAAAAAAGGAATTATAAAATGCAAAACAAGCAAATCTGTAAGTTGGGCATACTTGCCCAACATCATTCAATGACAGCTGCTCAATCAACGAAAAAAGCAATCAACCAACGTGCAACCGTCACCCTGAACTTGATTCAGGGTCTCAACCAACGTGCACCCCGTAGGTTGGGTTTTAACCCAACACCACCCCATGCTGCTTTCTCTCTTGTGGAAATGCTCATGGCCCTTCTTGTGGCCTCCCTGCTGCTTGCGGCCCTTGCCCCCGTTATGACAAAGAAAATGTCCGAAAATATAAACGTTAACGGCATTTCAGGCGGCGGCCATGCCCCTGCTGTCTTTAAATGTTGGGACTACGACAGCCCGGAACTCCAGCCTGCGGCGGACGGCAGCAACTATAAAGTCCTCCCCGAAGCCTATCCTGTGGATGACGCCTGGAATATTAATTTCATCCTTGCTTCAGGCGGCGGCGGAGGCGCCGGTGCCACAATTCCAAACGAAACAAGCCACAGTTTTGACGGCACGGGCGAATTAAAAATCGAGCCTGAAATGGATGAAATAGACATTGTTTCAATGATTGGAGGCGGCGCAGGGGGCGGAGGAGGCGCCGCAGTATTTAGCTCTGCCACTTGCACAGGCGGCCCGTCAGAGGCCAAATGCGAGTGTATGGGCGCAACATACGACTCTGTAAATAAAGTTTGCGTTTCAAATAATTTAGGTTCAAAAAACTTAACAAATGCAAAAACAGCATGCCAAAATGTTACACCTCTTAACAAATGGAGTTTGCCAACAACAAGCCAGCTTTCAAACTGGAAGACTAATACGCTGTATTCAACCCTTGGAATTATAAGCGGGCAGACAGTTTGGAGCCAAACAAGCGGCCAAGGAGCATGCTCTAGTAGCACTTCGACCTATAATTGCTATTACAATGGTGCATATAGAACAGGCTATGCAAGTGAAACAGAATGTTGCAGTGGGAGTAGTTATGGTAGCAAGAAGGGAGCATATGAGCCCAACAATAATTCTTGTGGTGTGTATTGCGCTGCAAGAAATGTAACATCTTCCCCTGGAAGTGGCTGGTTTAAAGGCGATGGCCAAACTGCAACAAAATGCGGAGGAACGGGAGGATGTAATTGGGGTAGTACGGATTATTTTAAATGTGGAACCTGTCCTGATTCTGACACCTGTGCTTCCACTGTTACAACTTCTTGTTCTTCATATTATACAAACTACTACTTCTACCAACTCACAGGTTCGACCTGGTCCCAAAGTTATGCAACAGATAACACAGGCTCCAGACAGACTTATTGCGTATATAATGACTCCGCAAATGTCACAGGTGAAAGCTTCTACTCCCTATCAGGCGGCGGAGGAGGTGGTGCGCCCGCAATTTCAGACAATAATTTCGATTCAAACATTTTAAATACATTTAGAAAAAGAGTTAAGGAAAACGCCGGCGGCTACCTTGAATTTCAGCGCGGCACAGGCGGAAACGGCGGCGACGCAAGTGCTTCTAAAAACCAAAAAGCAGGAAACGGCGCAGACGGCGGAGATACCTGTATTATCGTGAAAAACGCGGCACGCGCGTATAAATATAAACTTTGCGTTTCGGGCGGAAACGGCGGCGGGGGCGCAAACGCCACCAAAGCAGATTCTTCAACCACAGGCTGGGGCTATGCAGGAGGCGAAAAGAATAACGCAAATGCTTGCTATGTCGTGGATTACACGGCAAATTCCGCAGGCGTGAAGACAGATTTTGACTGTGCATTAAAAGGAAAAGCCGGAGGGGCAGGCGGCGCCTCAACAAGCAACCCGACAGCGGGCGGAAAAGGCGCTGCAAGCGTATTAAACAGCACACAAGTTGGCGGAACTGCAGTAAAAGACGGGGTTAGCGCCTCAACTTCAAACTATGGCGCAGGCGGAGGCGGCGGCTCTGCCTCGAAAACAGGCTATGGCTCTTCAGCAACTCTTGCTTTTGGCAAGGGCGGAAACGGCGCGCCGGGGTATATCAAAATAAACTATAAGAAAAAATTCGCAGCAGCAGGCGGCGGAGGCGGAGGCGGAGGCTATGTTGCCCATATAAATAATATTACGGTCGGAAAAACCGCAACCTGTGAAATCAAAGTGGGATACGGCGGGGCAGGAGGCGCTGCCGGGATAAAAGGCTATGACGGCGGAGATTCAAGCGTCACTTGCTCAAATGCGCCAAATGTTACCTACAGAATTACGGGCGGAAAAGGCGGAGAATTAGGCAGCACAACAGCCGGCGGCCTTGGCGGAGAGGCAGGCACCTATGATGACACAGGGAACATCTTCACAAGGCTTTTCAGCCAGGGAAATTTCAGACAGGCTGCGGGCCTTGCCGGAAAACAAGGCGGGGCGGGCGATTCCGCAAACTTTAAGGCAAACGTTCGAAGCGCAGGCGGCAGAGGCGGCACGGGCGGAACCGGCGAAAAGGGCAAATGCGGCGGTATTTATACAGAAAGCGGCGTTTGCGCCACAGTGCAGGCGGATGAGAATAACGACATAACCGAACCAAACCAGGACGCCTTGAACGGCGAGGGTTTTGGGGCAGGAGAAATTACAGCGCCCACAAAGGATGGCATAGTTGAGGCCACGCCAAAATACGGAAAAGCAGGCGCTGGCGGGGGCGGAGGGGCCTGGTATGTAGGCAAAAACCCTGGCCGCGGGGGTGCCGGCCAAGGCGGATATGTCTGCATTTATTGGGACAAGCTGGAGTAGGAAAATGGCTTCGACTAATGAACTTTAAATCCTGATTTGCAGACAACAAGATTTTAGATGAACAACTTTTCGGGTATTGATTTTGTAACCTTATCAATACCCTTTTTTTATGCCATAATATTTATAATGAACATAAATCTTGAAACGCTTAATACTTTTTGTTTAATAGCTTGGCTTTTGTTTATGTTTGGTTTTTGCACATATAAATACACAAGCCAAAACAAAAAGTACTCCCAAAAATAGTCTTTGGGTTATTAGATGTTTTTAAAGGCAGGTTAAATTTCCCTATGCCTTTTTCTTTATTGACTTTGAAACAATATTTAAGATGAAAAGTATTATTATAACAACGATTGCAAAGATGTAATATTTGCTTAAAGAGCCTGCAATTAAAATTGCGCTGATGGCGCAGGCAAAAGAAATTGAGGCTAAAATCAAAACCGCAACGTCTTGTGATAAGCCCGCGTGGAGCAATTTATGGTGAATGTGTTCTGAATCTGCCACAAAGGGGCTTTGGCCCTTCATAATCCTTCTTATGCTTGAATAAGCCACATCAAGCATAGGTACAGCCAAAATGAGCAAAGGCAAATACATTAAATGCCCTGAAGTCTTTGCAACGCCTGTGATTGAAAGGGTTGCAAGCAAAAAGCCCGCATAAAGTGCGCCTGAATCGCCCATAAAGATTTTGGCCGGGTTGTAGTTATAGGTTAAAAACGCAAGCATAGCGCCCAAAAGGATGAACGCAACAAGTGCAGAGATAGGGGAGGCGGGCGATACCACCATTGAAATAATTCCTATTGCAAAGGAACTTATGGTGACAACGCTTCCTGCAAGGCCGTCTATGCCGTCTATGAAATTGATTGCGTTTGAAATTCCTACAATCCAAAGGAGGGTTATTGGGTATGACCAAAAGCCAAGCTCAATCGGGTTTGAAAAGGGTGTGTAAATGCTCTCAATCCTTACGCCCAAAAGAATTACAACCGTTGCGATTGCAATTTGTATGAATAGTTTGAATTTGGCGTTAAGACAGTAAATATCATCCACAAGGCCCAAAAGAAACATTAAAGAGCCGCCTGCAATAATTCCTGAAAGCCCCTGTCCGTTTGGATATCGGCTTAGAAGCACCAAAGACAAAAATGTGAGCATAATGGATACCCAAATTGCAACCCCGCCAAGACGCGAAATCTTGCCGTGGTGGATTTTTCGTTCGTTTGGAACATCCACAAGCCCTGCTTTGTCTGAAAAATATATTACAATTGGAACAATAAATACCCCCAAAAGGTATGCTATGATTGCTCCTAAGATTTGTGCTTCAGTTAATTTAATCATAAAACTATCCTGTTTTTTGAAATTATCTTTTGGTTTTCCTTGGCTTCAAATATTTGCAACGAAGACAGAGCGGTCTGTTGCACATCTTGAGCTTTGCGAGAGTTTAAAGCGGAGTGCTTCGCGACAGTCTTCTTGTGCAAATATTTTTTGCCTTAGAAAACTTGTTTTCGACATAATCTTAGCACAAAATATCAGGATACAACGGAAATTTTTCGCAAAGTTCAAGCGTTCTTTTCCTTAAATTTTCCTTTGTATCTGTGCCTTTAATTGTGTCTGCAATAATTTTGCCGATTTCAACCATCTCGTCTTCTTTGAATCCGCGTGTGGTTGCTGCAGGAACGCCAATTCTAACGCCTGACGTTACAAACGGGCTTTTCGGGTCGTTTGGAACAGTGTTTTTGTTTGCGGTAATTCCTACTTCTTCTAAGGAGTTTGAAATGTCTTTTCCTGTTTTGTCAAGACGTCTTAAATCAACCGTCATAAGGTGATTTTGCGTATCAGAACCAACAATGTCAATTCCTTCTGCCATAAGTGTTTTGCACAATGTTTTTGCGTTTTTAATTATCTGTTTTGTATATTCTTTAAATTCGGGCGAGAGTGCTTCTTTTAAGGCAATTGCTTTTGCTGCAATAACATGTTCCAAAGGCCCGCCTTGAATTCCAGGGAATACAGCTTTGTCTATTCCTTGTGCGTGTTCTTCTTTGCACATAATAATGCCGCCTCTTGGGCCACGCAAGGTTTTGTGAGTTGTTGTTGTGACAAAATCAGCGTATGGCACGGGGCTTGGGTGTTCACCCGTTGCAACAAGCGCTGCAATGTGTGCTATATCTGCCATTAAATATGTGCGGTCACCTTCGGGTTGAAGCGCACTCACTTTGTCTGCAATTTCTTTAAATCTTTTAAAATCGATAATTTTAGAATAGTTTGAAGCACCTGCAATGATAAGTTTTGGTTTATTTTCAAGGGCAAGCTTTTCTAATTCGTCATAATTTATTTCGCCATTATCATCAATTCCGTAACTTACAATGTTGAAATAAAGTCCTGAAAAATTAACCGGAGAGCCGTGGGTTAAGTGTCCGCCGTTTGATAAATCCATTCCAAGAACGGTGTCACCTTGTTTTAAGGCGTACAAGAAAACTGCCATATTGGCTTGTGCGCCGGAGTGTGGCTGAACATTTGCATGGTCGCAGCCAAATAATTCACAGCACCTTTTTTGGGCCAATTCTTCAATTTTATCCACATTTTCACAACCGTTGTAAAATCTTTTGTAGGGCTTTCCTTCTGCATATTTATTTGTTAAAACACTTCCCTGTGCTGCCATAACGGCGGTTGATGTAAAGTTTTCGCTTGCAATAAGCTCAATTGTTTCCTGTTGTCTTTTTAATTCTGCTTTAATATGCTGTGCAACTTCAGGGTCTTTTTTCTTTATTATTTCAAATTCCATAATTCCTGGCCCTCCTCAAAAAAGTAAACTTTAAATTACCTTTATTTTACCTTAAAAATATTTCTTGGGGCAAAAAATAATATTTTGAAGGTTTAATAGATGGCAAAGTTTTGAAGGAATTAAAATGAGAGTAAATAATATTAATTTAGCAGGAAGGCTTGCAGTCCCGAATTTTACCCGTGCAATCCAGGTTGTGTCTGATACAAACAGGGGCGGGGACGACGGTAAAATCGATAATTCAACAATGAGTGTTGTAAGGGTGCTGCAAAATAAGCCGACAACATACAGCGCCGATGTTTCAAGAAAAATAAACACATTTTTAAGGGCACAAATCGGGGATATTTCAAAAAGCAGGGTTTATCCAAGAAAAATAAACGGAAAAGTCTATATTTATACAGGCGAAGAGGCAAAAACTGCCCGTGCAATTGATGTAGAGGCTAAAAGAAAAATGGAATCAGGGCTGGACATAGAAAACACCTTGAAAGAGCGGAACAAAAAGCTGCTTGCGCTTGTAGAAGACGGTTTGTTGGATGATAACGGTAATTCAAAGCCTGCAACTCAAATTACGCTTGATTTTGCGCAGGGCGGAAAATTGAACAGCATAGAATATTTTTGTATGAAATTTGATGATGAGGCCCAAGACGCTGAAAACATTGAAGAAAAGAAATTAACTCTATAAATTTTGTTTGATGTAGAATATTTTTTGTGACGATATACAAGCTGATTGGAAATTAACAACAATGAGAAAAAAGAATATAAGAAATATAGCAATTATTGCCCACGTTGACCATGGTAAAACCACTCTTGTAGACTGCATTTTACAGCAGACAGGTGTTTTTAAAGAACACCAGGAAGCAGGGGTTAGGGTTTTAGATAACAACGACATTGAAAAAGAACGCGGAATTACGATTCTTTCAAAGAATATTTCTGTTGATTATAAAGGCGTAAAAATTAACGTTGTAGATACCCCGGGCCACGCGGATTTTGGCGGCGAAGTTGAACGTGTTTTAGGTATGGTGGATGGAGCCCTCTTAATTGTGGACGCGCAGGAAGGCCCAATGCCCCAAACGCGCTTTGTGCTTTCAAAGGCGCTTGAACTTGGGTTAAAAATCATTGTTGTTGTAAATAAAATCGACAAACAAGGTGCAGACCCAAATGGCACAATAGACAAGGTTTTTGATCTATTTACAGAATTAACGGATAATGAAGAACTGATTGATTTTCCGATAATTTATGCAAGTTCTCTTCAAAAGTTTGCAAAGAAAGAATTGACGGATGAAAACAAAGATATAATCCCATTGTTGGATTGCATTTTGGAAAATATCAAACCTCCCGTGGGGGATGATGAAGCAACCCTTCAATTCCAGGCAACGACGCTTGATTACAACGATTATGTCGGCCGTATTGCAATTGGCCGTATCATAAACGGAAAAATGACATCAGGTGAAAATGTAACACTTATAAAGGCTGACGGTTCTTTTGAAAAAGGAAAAATCGTAAAACTTTTTGAATTCAAAGACCTTGGCCGTGTTGAAACGCAAACTGCTGAATCAGGGGATATTGTTGGTGTTGCAGGTTTTTCAGACATTCAAATCGGCGAAACTTTATCAGCCGTTGTAAATCCTGCCGCTCTGCCTTTAATTAAGGTAGATGAACCCACGCTCCAGATGAATTTCAGCGTAAATAATTCCCCGTTTGCAGGGCAGGAAGGTAAGTTTGTAACAAGCCGTCAGATTAGAAAACGTTTATACTACGAACTTGAAAAGAACGTTTCTCTAAGGGTTGAAGACACTGATTCTACTGATGTTTTCAGGGTTTCAGGACGTGGTGAACTCCATCTTGGTATTTTAATCGAAACAATGAGGCGTGAAGGCTATGAATTCCAGGTTTCAAAGCCCGAAGTTATCTTTAAAAAGGACGCAAGTGGCGAAACTTTAGAGCCTTATGAAAATTTAATCGTGGATGTGCCTGAAGAATACACAGGCTCTGTGATTGAAAAATTGTCCCAAAGAAAAGCGCAAATGCAAAATATGGAATCCGGCCCGAAAAGAAACAATATAGATTTTATAATTCCTGCCCGCGGCCTTATCGGTTTCAGGTCTGAATTTATCAGAATGACAAAGGGTGAAGGTATTATGTATCATACCTTTGAAAAATACGGGCCTTATGCAGGAGAAATGACACGCCCAAGAAACGGCTCTCTTATTGCCTTTGAAGAAGGAGAAGCAATTCCTTATGCTCTTCATCAGTTTGAAGATCGCGGCGTATTTTTTGTAACCCCGAAAACAAAAGTATACAAAGGTATGATTATCGGTGAATGCAACAGGCCGCAGGATATTGCAGTGAATATTTGTAAAACTAAAAAACTTACAAATATGAGAAGTGCAACAGCCGATGTTATGGTAACTCTGCAATCGCCAAGATTAATGTCTTTGGAAGATTGTCTTGAATATATTGCAGAAGATGAACTTGTTGAAGTAACTCCTGAAAATGTAAGGATCAGAAAGGCAAATCTTACAAAGATAAAATAATTTACACTTCTTTACATGGAATAATTTTGAAAGCAATAAATTTTTATTTTACGCGTTTTTAAAGATATACATGTAAATAGGGCATAATTAAAAATGAAAGTTAACGGTTCATTTAAAGGTATAAATCCTTCTGATAATAATTCTGCAAAAAAGCGCATAACAAAAGCCGCAATCCTTACAGGAGTTGTGGTTGGTGGCGCTGCATTGTATGGCAGGGGGAAGAAAAGCCCTGCTTTTCAAAAATTTGCAAGCACTTTAGCCAGTGATATTTTAACTCCCCTGAAACAAAAGGGGGTGCCTTTTAATGAAAAAATTGCAAATATTGGTGCAAATTTAAAACAATCCATTGGCGTTTTCACATCAAAAAGAAACAGATATGACGATATTATCGATATCAGGCCGGGAAGGCAGCTTCCAGCGCTTCCTGAAAGGTCTTCTGCAAGTTATGTTGATAGCGCTTTAAGAAATCTGATTTATAAAGATAACGGGCAAATTATTTTTGACATTCCCATAATTCCGGACGCAAACATTCCGCAGCAGAGCGGAAAAATTCTCGCACTTTCTGCCCCCGGAAACAGGCTTGCACTTCCTGAAAAAGCAGGAGGCGCGGCAGGCAATGTTGTGGAAAAAATACATTATAAGACTGTGCTGCCTGCGACTCCGCGTGTTATTGAGCTGCCGGGTGAAATTGCAGAAACCGCAGCAACCGTTGGCGAAGGGGTTACAGGAGCTTCAGAAAAAGCTGGTGGAAAATTTGCTGCAGCGGCAGGTGCAAGTGCAATTTTAGCAGGCGGTGTTGCGGCCTCAAAATTAAATAATGATGAAGAACCCAAGGTTCCTGCAAAAGACGTTAAACCCAAGGGAGCCAAAGAAACGAAAGGGCCTGCAAAAACAGCCGGGGCGCCAAAATCTGACAAAGTTCAGACGGTGACATTAAACGGTAAAGAATTTGGCGGCATTTTTGAAGACGGTATTGCATACGATGAAGAATGTGAACCCTTGACAGGAAGCCTTGTTGCAGGTTTTAAATCCGGCAAGACCGTTGTGCTTCAATATGAAGATGGTGTTTTGCAAAAATCTCTTATCTTTAAAGGTAAAGACGATGAAGCACCAAAAGAAATTAAAACTTATAAAAACGGAAAAATACATCAAAAATTCGAAGGCATAACTTTTGAAGATGGTGTATATGTTGCAAAAACAACTTCAACTTACCGTGCAAATGATTCTATGCTTCAAAGCAGGGAAGTTAAAGGCAAAAAGACCGTCCGCACAAAACACTTTAAAAACAGTTTGGATGAAAACGGTAAAATAAACGGTAAACCCATTCCTGTAATGACTACAAGCGTTAGTCACTCAAATAATGGTACTGAAGTAAGAAAGTTCTATGCAATTACAGGAGATGACACAGAAAGGCTTGCAAGAATAAGTGAAGCAAGGCCGGACGGCACAAAAGAAATTAAGCTTGTGGGCAATGGCGGAAATCCTGTAAGCACGATGATTTTAAATAATGACAGACAAATTAATTGGTATATAACAGACCCTGACAGCCCGAATGATTCATACATATACATTAATAACGGCAAGGTGGCCGATGTAACAACAAGTATGAAATTTAATGACAAAGAACAGCTTATGGAATATGTCGGCTATACATATGCCGGGTCTGAAACTACGCCCCTAAAGCCTCTAGAAGAAGGGGAAACAAAATATAATGTACCTCATAAAACAACTACGCGTTATAAATCAAAAGAAGGTGAAATGTTTGTTATAACAACAGTTGTTAACAATGGACATGAATACGTTACAAAGATTGAAGGATTTGAAAACGAAAAAGATACAGAACCTAAGAGCACCAGAATATATTCTGAAAATGATAAGATTGTGGCGGATTATTCTGAACATACATCCCCAATAACAGGTGAATTGCGAACCAAGCTGTCTATATGCAAGGGCGGAAAAGCGATGTCTTTCCCAACGCTTGAAAAGCTTGAATGTGCCGACGATTCTATTGAAGCCTACAGAAAGGCAGACGGTTCTGTTGTTGAAATTGAAAAAGACGAAGATGGTTATATAGTGTCAATTGCAACCTATGCTAATGAAGAAATTGACTATCCTGAATGTATTACAATTTTTGACCATGGCATGCCTGTAAAAGACGCAATATTTGATGTTGACGGCAATGTAGTTTTTAAATCAAAATACAGCATAAAACCCGTTCCAAAGCAAGAAGTGGTGCAAGAAGCGCCGAAAATATTGACAAAAGAAGAGTCTATAAGACAGCCCGGCGGTTTTAAATTTGACAATGATACGTATAATTCAATAACGTTCTATGAAAACATGTGGACCGGAAAATACTATCAGCCTGCAGACGTTAAGCGAATTGAAAGAGATAAAGAAGACGCGTATCGCATAACTCTTCTAAATCCGTATTCATATAACACGCCTGCATATAATATGCTTTTGGACCAAAATAATACAATTCAGCTTCTTAGCGTATATTCAAGCGGTAATACGGTTGAACTATTCTTGGATGAAGAAGGGCGTCTTGATGTTGATGATTTAAAATATGCCATTAAAGAAGGCGAACTTAAACATGTCGGGCCTTTCAAGAAAAACATCGAAAGATATCAAATGGAAAAGGGCGAAGTTATTGAATTTGTAAAACGTGAAGACGGAACTGTTGCCTCTATTGCTTATTATGAAGATGAAACAAGTGATACTCCTGTTTGCAGAACCTTTGTAAAAGGTGGTGTTCCAACAACAGATGTTGTATATAATTTAGAAGATGGAAGCTATGTTTATAATGAATCTTCACTAAGTGGTTTAGATATGCTTGAAAACCCGATTGAAGATATTTATATAAACAACATATTTGGCGGCCCGGAGAGAAAATAATTTAAAAGATAATTTGTTTTATGATATAATCCCTTTTGTTATGGAAGGGATTATATCTGTAGGAAAAATATTAAATTTTCACGGTATTTTAGGTATCGCAAAAGTTGGATACTCAAATGCCGAAACGATTTCAGGGCTGAAAAAAGTTTTAATCAAAAAAGATGGCAAAGAAGAAACATTCACTGTTCAAAGTGTGAAATTTCACAAAAACTTCGCCCTTGTGAAGTTTAAGGAAATAAACTCAATTGATGAACTTCTTCCATACAAAGGTCAAAATATTTTTATCCAAAAAGAAGAGGTTGAAAAATCGTTGGATGAGGATGAATTTTTAATCCAGGATTTAATCGGCCTGAATGCCTTCGATAATAATGATGATTTTATAGGTGTAATTTCAGATGTTAAAACATCAGCCGGGAACGACCTTTTGTGTATAAAGCCCGAAGATGAAACAAAAGGCGAAATCCTTGTCCCGTTTGCAAAAGAACTTGTTCCAATTGTGGATATAAATAAGAAAAAGGTTGTAATTAAGCCTATTGAGGGGCTTTTATAATGTTTTTGGAGATTTTTTAAGTGCGCTATGATGTTTTAACCCTTTTTCCCGATATAATAACGGATTATTGCTCTTATTCAATTATGAAAAGAGGAATTGAAAAAGGCGTTATTACCGTAAATACAATTAATTTCAGGGATTTTACCCATGATAAGCACAGGAAAGTGGACGATACACCATATGGCGGCTCATCCGGCATGGTTTTAATGGCCCCTCCTATATTTGAAGCATATGAAAGCATTGAACGTACCGAAAATTCTGAATTTATAATGCTTACCCCGCAAGGCGAACCGTATAACCAAAAAATAAGCCTTGAATTATCCAAAAAAGACCAAATAATTCTTCTTTGCGGAAGATATGAGGGGTTTGATGAAAGGGTAAGGCTTGGGCTTAAACCAAGGGAAATTTCCCTTGGGGATTACGTTCTAACGGGTGGGGAACTTGGCGCACTTTGCATTATGGACAGTGTTTCAAGGCATTTAGACGGTTTTTTAAATAAGGAAGAATCTTCCGTAAACGACAGTTTTTCAGAGGCTTTAGAAGGCAGGCTTGAACATCCGCAATATACAAAGCCAAGGGAATACCGCGGTATGAAGGTACCCGAGGTTTTGTTGGATGGCAACCATGCTGAAATTGAAAAATTCAGGCATAAAGAAAGTGTTCTAAGGACAAAAATCCGCCGCCCGGATTTAATTTAGTATTCTAAAAATCTTATATAAAGCCTTTTTTGGGTAATTTTTAAGAAATTATTACATAATTGACTTTTTAATTAGATTTTTCTATGCTTAATTATGTATATGAACAAGCGTTGGTATGATGCGGATCCTGTTATAACAAATGCCCTTGATTTAATCCAAAATTCAGATGATGAGAGGAAAAATTTAATGGCAGATTTTATAATAAGAGAGGCTCAAAACCTTGGCGTAGAACTTGAAAAAGGTGTTTTTGACTGCTTTTGGCAAAGAAGGCAGGAAGAAAATAAAAAATATTTCGTGGCTCTTGAATATTTAAAGGCCATGGAAAAAGAGGCAGGAAGAGAGTTATCCTTTAAAATCATTTCTGCGTTCAAAAACATCAAAGATACTACACAAACATAAATACTGTATTTGTTTGATGACTATATGATTGGGTCTTAATAAAATTAAAATATGAAAAAGTATTGCATCACATTAATAATTACACTTTTTACTATATTTTTTAATATGGGCCCTGCGCATGCCATAAGAATCGGGCTGGATGAAAACATTAAACAAACTTATGTCGGAACATCCAAAGCGGGGCAGATTTTAGACGGCAGAACAAAAAAACCTTTATATTATACAAAGGCCCTTGTGCCATATACAATTAAAGCCCACAACGACATCATTGTTATTAAAATTAACGGAAAATATTATAGCCTCGGCACAAATTATATCGTTATTCAAAACAAGGAACCAAAAGGTTTTCTTGCCACAAAGAAAAAGTGGTATCGGGGCGATATGATTATTTACAACTATAATAAAAAGTTAATTGTTGTAAATAATGTGCCCTTAGAAGAATATTTAATGGGGGTTGTGCCCTCTGAAATGCCTTCCGTTTGGAATGTTGAAGCACATAAAGCCCAGGCAATTGCCGCAAGAAGCTATGCCATTGCAAACCTTGGAAAAAGAAAATCCATGGGCTATGACCTTAAAGATACACCTTTAGACCAAACCTATGGCGGGGCTTCGTCTGAAACTAAACAGACAACCCGTGCTGTGCTTGAAACAAGGGGTATTGTTTTAACCCATAACGGCAAAATTATTCCTGCATACTACCATGCAGCTTCTGGCGGCAAAACCGTTGTATCGGGCGCTGTTTGGGCGAAGGATTTACCTTATATTAAATCCGTTCCTGGGTATGACGATGGTATCAGGAAAAATGGACATGGCGTAGGGATGAGCCAGCATGGTGCAAACAACCTTGCAAACAAAGGCTACAATGCTTATCAGATTTTGAATTATTTTTATAAAAACATCCGCTTTTCTGTAACAAAGAACGAGTATTAGGATTTTTCGGCTTTATTCTTCAGATGTATAATTTTAATACCGGGCCTGCAACGGTATAAAAAACATTTAAAACAAATTATTCTTCAAAATTTCACCGAAACCATCCCACAAAACCATACAGAAAGCGGATTTTAAATGTAAAATTGTGTAAACTCCTTGCAAAGAAAGGATTTATAGGTATAATAAAGGAGTAACTAATGATAGAAAGGGGTTCAGAGGATGAACAAAGAAGAATTAGTAAAAGAAGTTAGCGCGCAAGCTAAATTATCACAAAAACAAACAACTGAAGTTATAGCTGCTCTTTTAGACACTGTTGAAAAAACAGTTGCTAAAGGTAAAAAAGTTACTTTAGTTGGTTTCGGTACTTTTGAATCAAGAAAAAGAGCTGCAAGAGTTGGCCGCAACCCTCAAACTGGTAAAGAAATCAAGATTGCTGCTAAAACAGTTCCTGCTTTCTCTGCTGGTAAAAAATTCAAAGACCTTATGAAGAAATAACGCAAGCCAAATGAGCTTAGCCAGACTTGGCTTAGCGAATGCAGGCGAGCGCAACGGTGTGCGAAGCCCGTGACGGCAAGCGATGAGCTTGGCGGACAGGGCGAAGGCCGTACCCGGGGCGTAAGTTAAGCAGTTTTTAAAAGGCCAGCTCTTTTCGGGCTGGTCTTTTTGCACTATAAAAACCCTTACTATATATACATTTAAAGCGCTTTGTGATAAAATTATCCTGTTACATTTAAAAAAGGAGATACAACAATTAGTAAAAACGATATGAAAACCAAAGAGTTGGTTAATGAAAAAATCAGAGCAAGAGAGGTAATGCTTATAGATGACGAGGGCACAAACCACGGAGCAGTTTCAACTTCAAAGGCCCTTGAGATGGCAAAAGAAAAAGGTTTAGATTTAGTTGTTGTATCCCCAAACCAAGCCCCGCCCGTTGCAAAAATTTTAGATTGGGGCAAATATAAATATGAAACCGAAAAACGTGCTAAAGAAGCAAAGAAAAAGCAGCACACGGTTGATATAAAAGAAGTAAAAATGCGCTATAAAATAGACACACACGACTATGAAGTCCGTTTAAAAAGCGCTAAAAAGTTTATAGCACAAGGAAACAAGGTGAAAGTTGTTGTTATGCTTCGCGGCCGTGAAATGCAGCATAATAAACTTGCAATTGACCTTGCGAACAAATTTTTAACAGACATTGAGGAAGGTTCTGTTTCCGTTGAGAAAAAACCTACTCTTGAGGGCAGAAACGTTGTAATGGTGCTTGCCCCGCCAACTGGAAAGTAAGAAGTTAAAAATTTTACAATAAGCATAAGTTGGCAAAAGCATATCTTGCAAAATATTTATTTTATACCGTTAGCATAAGGGCATTAGAGATATTTAGCGAATGTATAAAGCGAGTATGTTTGAGCTTGTGCCTCCTTAGCTTGAGGCACAAGTGAGTTTGCGAGCAATAAAAGATGAGCTTAATAGCTCTTTGACCGTTGCAGCCCCGGTATAAAATAAATATTTTGCAAGATATGAATAATCAATTAATCAAGGAGTTTTTATGTTCAGGCCTATGCGCAGAAAAAACCAGGAACTTTCAAAAAAAGAATGCGAAGAAATTTTAGTAAACGGTAAAACAGGCACTCTTGCCGTCTTTGGGGATGAAAACTATCCCTATGCCGTGCCTTTGAACTATATTTACCTTAACGATAAAATCTATTTTCACTGTGCAAAAGAAGGCCATAAAATAGATTCTATAAAGAAAAATTCCAAGGTTTCATTCTGTGTCATAGGAAAAGATGAAGTCGTGCCTAAAGTGTTTGGAACAGATTTTAGAAGCGTCATCGCCTTTGGGCAAGCGCGCATAATGAATGAAGAAGAGTTTATGCCCGTTATACAAAGCTTTGCAAGGAAATATTGCCCAAAAGAAACCAATGATTCCATTCAAAACGAAATCAACAGAGATTTTAAGCGCCTTTGTATGGTGGAAATTTTAATTGAGCATATGACAGGAAAACAAGCCATAGATTTTGTCCGTAAAGCAAATGAAAAAGCAGACTAAAACGCGGCAGCATGGCTTTTCTTTCAAAAACACCCTCTTTTTTTCAAGAATTTGACAGAGGTAGACTTTTTAAATATAATTAGTTGATAAAGGCAACTAATTTATGGATAAAAAACTCTCAATTGTTGAAAATATAAGGCTTTTTAACCGCTTTTATTTTGTAAAATCAAAGCTTTTATTTGGCAAATACTTGAATTCAAACTATTCTGCCGCAGAAGCAAGGATTTTGTTTGAAATATTTGAAAATAAAAAATGCACTGCAAATTTTGTTGCCCAAAAATTAAACCTTGATAAAGGTTATCTAAGCAGGATAATTAAGCGTTTTGAAGGTGATTGCTTAATTAAAAGAACACCTTCTAAAAAAGACGCCAGGTTTTTTGATATAACGCTTACTTCAAAAGGGCTCAATTTGGTGCAAGGGCTTATTAAAAAATCAAATTCCGACATTGAAAACCTAATACAAGGCCTAAGCCCGGATGATTGCGAAGTTTTAGTGTCTTCTATGAACACAATTATTGAAAAAATGGAGAATATAAGATGAAAAATGTTGTAAAAAAAGAAGGTGCAATAAAAAAAGTTTTTAAGGGCGTAAACCTTGATTCTCTTGCTGTTGGCGAGAAATCAATGGTGACAAAAATGAACTATGTCAAAGGAAATTACGCTTCATCCCACAAACACCCAAATGAGCAGTCAGGCTATGTGATTTCAGGAAGGCACATTCTAACGCTGGATGGCACAACCTATGAACTAACAGCGGGCGACACCTATGCAATTCCATCTAACATTGAACATTCTTTTGAAGTTTTGGAAGATGGCGAAGTAATCGATGTTTTCACTCCAATTAGAGAGGATTATCTGTAAATTATGAAAATTATTAAATATGATAAAAAATATAAACAAAGTTTTATTGATTTCAACACAGACTGGATTGTTGAAAATTTTGGCTTTCTTGAAGAAAACGACATAAATTCGTTCAACAGTATCGAAGAAAATATTTCAAAAGGCGGAATGATATTTTTTGCGCTTGAAGATGAAAATTGTCTTGCCTGTTGTATGGCTGTGCCCTTGGAAGATGAGGCCTGGGAAATTTGCAAACTGGGTTCAAATAAAAACCTTCCGCACAAGGGCGCCGGAAGCGCTGTTTTTAAGGCCTGCATGGATTATGCAACAGAAAACGGGGCTAAAAAACTCTGTATTATTTCAAATTCAAAGCTAAAGGCAGCTCTTCATATTTATGAAAAATATGGCTTTAAAGAGATGAAACTCAATGATTATCATTATGAAAGAGGCAACATTGCTTTTGAATATAATGTTCCTGAAAAAATAGCAAGGTAACAAAAATAAATTTATCATTCAAATAAAAACTCCGCTAAGCATAAACAAAAGCGGAGTTTTTTAATTTTTCAAGCCTTGAAACACAGACTTCCCGGGTTTTAAATTATAACCTTAAAAGTCCGATTAAAGCCCTATGAAGGCTTTTTCTCATTCACAAAACCTGCTGTTATTGCAGCAAGGATAAGCATTAGGGCGCCCACAAGGAAAGCATGTTCCCAATGGTTATTTAATAAGCCGTTTTCCATTGTAAACCTTGCCTTATCGATATACCAAGCAAGCAATGTGCATACAAGAACCTGCGGAGCTGCGATGAATATGTTGAATATACCCATAACAGAGCCTTCCGTGCCGGACTTTATGTATTTTGAAAGCATTGCAAAAGGAAGGGCCAAAGTGCTTGCCCAGCCGATACCTGCAAGTGCCATAGCACTCATAACAGAAATTTTGTTCGGTAAAAACGCCATTAAAATGTAGGCTAAAGCCATACTTGATAACGCGATAATGTGAACAAATTTGTTTCCTCTGCGCTCTGCCCATTTTCCGATAGGAATTGCAACAAGGAAGCAAACAAGGTTAAACACTGCAAAACAGATTGATGAAAAATACTGTCCTGCAACCATTTGATCTGCATAAATTTCTTTTACGTTTCCGCCGATGTTTAAATCAGGTACGCCAAACACGGTGTGCACGGCATATTGCGTGAAGAAAATCATCATACTCATAAGGCCAATCCAGCTGAAGAATTGCATTGTGCAGATTTTTCCAACTTCAGGAGAAATCTTAAAGAAATCTTTAACATTTTGAACAAATGAAGTTTTTTCTTCCTCTTTTGCAGCTTCTTTTGCCTCTGCTTTAATTTTTCTTTCTTTTATTGTCATGCAAGTCCAGGTCATAGCAAGGAAGAAAGCAAGCCCTGCCATTGTAAACTGTGCATTTGTGCTCATATCATACCCAAAAGCATATTTTAAGAAAGGTGCTGTGCCTGCCGCAATAACAGAGCCAAGGCCGATTGCAAAGCTTAAGTATGAATTTGCAAGAGCGTGCTGTTCTTTTGGAATATTATCCGGGATGAGCGCTCTGTACGGGCCTTGCGCCGCGTTAACACAAGCGTCGATTACCCAAATCATAATGGCCGCAATTAAAAGCCCAAGCCAAACAGGGGCAGATTCCCCAAAAAGTGCCGCAATGTCGCCGCTTCTTGGAAGCAAGAATAAGCCTATGGCGGCTAAAATTGCCCCGCCCATTAAGTATGGAACGCGCCTTCCAAAGGGCGTTTGGGTTGCGTCTGATAGTGCGCCTATAATTGGCTGTACAACAATCCCTGTAACAGGGCCTGCAAGCCATATAAGCCCGAAAATTAAAGGGCTTGCGCCGAGAGCTTCAGTAACAGGGCCTGAGAGGATAATTCTCATCTGCCAAGCAAATTGAAGCCCGAAAAATCCTAAACAAAAATTCAGAAGCTGTGCTGTCGTGAATTTTTTCATCTCTTCGTTTGCCATTAAAACCTCCTAACAAAACTTGTCTTAATTGTACCTTAAACCGAAGAAAAAGTCATATAGTTTAAAAGAACCGTTTTATCGGAAGAAAAATTTAACCGTTAGGCCTGCAGGTCAGGTTTTAATATGGACATTGTTTAAGCCGCTTGTCTTAATAAAAATTTCTGATACACTTTGAATTATGTATGGAATGGGTGTAGGATAGGGGTGTGATGAATTTATATTTTATAGCAAGTTATATTCAACATAGTGGAGATTATTTGGGCGAAAATCCACAGTATGTTTATTTTAACGGTAGTTTGGTTAATTTTACAGGCGCAACTTTGTTATTGACTCTGATTTTCGGTGTGCTTGGCATTTTAATATGCATTCTTGTTTCAAGTGTGCTACATAAAACACTTATGAATAAAATTACAAAAGAATACCCTTTGGATAAAATCATATGCAAGTTCCATCCAACCATTACAACCGCTTTGCCTGCAGAATTTTTTTGTGGTGGTTTTATTGGTGGATATATAATTCCACTACTTCTTTTTAGTGAAATAATCCATGTGGATATGGTAACAAGAGAAAATTTAATACTTTATATACTTTTTGGAGCAGCAGCCCTAATGGGCTGCATATTATTTGGAAGCTATACTCTTGTTTTAACAAATAAAAGAATAATAGGGGTATCTTACGGTGGACTCATCAAAAACACTTTATGCGCTTCTGAAGACATAAAGACTATACAAAAAACTTTTGGTGGCTGGGAAATTGTACTTAAGAGTGGGGACATTTTACCCTTAAGGTGCCATCCAAAAGCAAAGAAATTTTATGAAAAACTTAAGGATTGGAGTCCGTAGCTCGTAGGTTGGGTTTTAACCCAACACCATTAAACTTGCAACAAAACATCCTGTGATGAAATGCCTGCAAATTACCCTTCAAGCTGGCTTTTCATATTCCAAATTCCGCAAGGGCAAACCCCTGCGCAAATTCCGCAGCCAATACATTTTTTCTCATCCGAAACGTATGCAAAGCTTGTCGTGCCGTCGGGGTTTGTAAATTCAACCCTCTCGATTGCTCCTCTTGGGCAGGATGTAAGGCACATTTTGCAATCTCTGCAGCCGGCGCAGCTTAAACACCTGTTCTTTTCATCTAAAGTGTCAAGGGCGCAGATTTCACTTTTTCTTAACGTTTTGTAATAAACATCTTTTACTTCGTGCGGTTTTATTTTATTAACGCTCTCTTCCTTGCGGAGCGGCTTTCCGGTTAATAACCTGTTGATATTCCGCGCAGCGCTTCTGCCTTGGCCTATGCCGTCGCAGAAAAGCCCCTGTCTGATTGAATCTCCGGCAAAGAAAACATTCTCCGCTTTTGTGCTTTGGTTAAATTCATTCAACAAAGGCTGGTGCCTTTCGTTTAAAAACCCTTCCGGCACAAAGCTTAAATCGGTTCTATCGCCGATTGCAATAATTACGCTGTCTGCTTTTAAAAGTCTGCCGTCTGTTAAATATACGCCTTCCTCGGTCACTTTTTCAGTAAAGCAAGGATGCATTATTTTTGCGCCCAAAGCGCGTGCTGCCTCAATTTCCTTTTCAAAGGCCGCCGGTTTTTGGATGTCAATTGCGGTCACCTGTTTTGCGCCCACTTTGTATGCGCCTAAAACCACGTCCATTGCTGCGTTTCCGGCCCCTATAACAACAACGTTATTTCCAACAGAGAATTTATTTCCCTTGTTAATTTCTTTTAGAAAATCAAGCCCTTTTATAATTCTTTCTTTTCCTTCAACAGGCAATACAAAAGGATTTTGGGCGCCGACAGCCACAACAACCGCATCATAATCATCCGCTATGCGTTCAAATTCATCCTTGTCGATGTTATAGGATGTGTGAATTTTGCTTTTTGAATCTTCGATTGCACTTTTTAAAATTTCCAATTCAATGTTTAAAATGCCCTGGTTAAGCCTTTCTTCCGGGATTACCTGTCTTAATTTTCCGCCGATTTCAACATCTTTTTCAAAAATTTCAACCTTATATCCAAGGCGCAATAAATTCCAGGCGCAAGAGAGCCCTGAAACCCCGCCGCCAATTATTGCAACGGTTTTGTCTTTGGTTTGTGTAAATTCGCCAAGGTCAATGTTTTCAAAAGATTTGACCCCAAGCTCTGCAACCTTAATTTCTTCATCCACGGCTTTTCTTGAACATGTTTGCATACAAAGGTTTGGGCAAACCTGGCCGCAAACAGACCCCGGGAACGGAGAATATTGATATACAAGGTTTAGAGCCTCTTGAAGCCTTCCTTCCCTTAAAAGCGCCAGGCGTTTTTGGGTTGGAATTGAAACAGGGCAGTCAAATTCACAAGGGGGCGTTTTTGAATTGTTGTCCCAGGAAGGCACGCGGAGCCTGTTTTCGCCTGTGTTTATAAGGCCTGTAATTTCATTATCAGAACCGAAAAATTCAGAGAATATCCCGTCTTTTACCCATTTTTGCTTGCGAAATTCGCTTATGGTAAGCTCCGGCACGAATTTTTTCTTATCATAAGGCTTTGCAAGGATTTTTTGCCATTTTGAAAAATCCGTCAATTCCTCATAAATTTCAGGTCTTTCAATTTCTGCTAAAAACGTTTTTAAGCCGGAGGTTAAAAAGCTCTTATCTTCTTCATTTAAGGGGTAAATATCAACATCGGATGTCAACCCTTCAACGTTTCCCCGAACATAAACAACTCCGCCTACCATACCGCAGCAAGAGCGGTTTGAGAGCACTGATTTTAAATCTTCACATTCATATCCGCAAACAACGGCTTTTCCGCCGCCCATAAATTCAAAACTGAAAGAGCCCGTATTTTTTAACACCCAAAATTCAGGTTCTTCAAACTTTGGGTCGTGCTTCATTAAGGCGCCGGAGCGGGTTCCGACACGGCCCGCAACATAAATTTTGCCGCCCGCACAACAGTGCGCGGTTGTATCCCCGCCATCGCCCAGCACTGTAATTTCAGCCCCTGCATTTAACCAGCCCACATCCGCAGGCGCAGAGCCGTGAACGATGATTTTTGTTCCGACCATCCCCATAGAACCGACTCTTTGGCCCGGGTTTGTGACATGAAACACAAGCGGTGCACCGTCTTTGGACTTATTTTTTGACCAAAGCGGCCCCCCGATGTCGTGTTGGCCGGAGGCTAAAATTTTAAATTCGTTAAACCCAAGGTTAATCTTATCGTAGATTAAATCCAGAAGTTCCCTCGTAGAGAGCCTTTTATTATCTTGTAAACTGTCGATTATGGTTACGTTCATATATTTTTCCTGTTTCTTTTTTTGGAGTTGTTTTGAGCTGCTGTCGGTCATCCTGTGCCCGTTTGACTACTTTTGCTAAATCTTTAATTTTGTGCAAAATGTCCGGTTTTTTAGCAGAATCTCAGGATTTTGCAAAATCCTGTTTTTATAACGAAATCCTAGCACACATGCTGAATTCCAAGCCTTTCTGCCACGTTTTTATCCACTGTTACAAGCGCGTCAGACCTTCCGACTGGCAAGCTGGAGTTTCCGATAGGCGCCATAAGCTTTTTCAGCTCTGTGTGGGTTGCAAGGAAATAATTTACAATGTTTTGCGCAACTTTATCCACATCAAGCCTTTTCATTAATATTGGGTGCTGTGTTGTAAGCCCTGCGGGGCAAAGGCCCGTATTGCAAGCGTTACATTTCCCCCAATCATTTCCGAGGCACCCTGCAATTTGAAGCATTAAACGGCCCGTAAATACGCCGTTTGCGCCAAGGCATATCATCTTAAACGCGTCTGCTGCAAGGTTTCCGTTCATTCCTAAACCTCCTGCGGCCCAAAGCGGTATCTGTCCTTGTTTTCCCTGGTGTACAGCTGCGTTGTAGCAGTCGCGAAGTCTGGAAACTATCGGATGGCCTGTATGGTCTAATGATGTTTCGTGTGCAGCGCCCGTGCCGCCTGCAATACCGTCTAAGAAGAAGCCGCCAACGATGTCATACGGGTCACGAAGCAGGTTGTTATATACTGAAACAGATGTAACAGAGGCTGCAACCTTAATTGCCACGGGCACTTTAAATTTAAACGCCGCATTCATTGAAAGGAACATTTTTTGAACAGATTCTTCAATTGAATAAAGTCCCTGATGATTAGGCGGAGAGAGCAAATCAGACTTTGGAACCCCTCTGATTTCCTGGATGTGTTTTTCAACCTTCTTAGAAAGCAAAAGCCCGCCGTCGCCTGGTTTTGCGCCCTGTCCGATTTTAATCAAAATCCCCGCAGGGTCTTCTATCATATCAGGCATTGAATTTATAATTCTGTTCCAGCCAAAATGTCCTGAGGCTATCTGTAAAATCATATATTTCAAGTATTTTGACTTCAAAAGTTTCTCCGGAACTCCGCCTTCCCCTGTGCACATGCGGATTGGCAGGTTATGAACTTCGTTTAAATAAGCAACAGCAATGCAAATCGCTTCCCAAAGCCTTGGAGATAGCGCGCCTATTGACATATCGCCTATAATAATAGGGTAAATCCAGCGTGTAGTCGGGATTTTCTTATCGATTTTTAAATTTCCCGTTTCATCTACGCTAAAAGGCAGGTTTTCAGGCGGAAGCACACGCCCGAAAGGCGCCAAGAGTTCGAAAGTGTGACGTAGAGCGTCTAAAGACGGGTCTGTCATTTGTGAAATTCTTCCGATTTTAATTTTATCAAGGGTTCTGCCTTCAGTGTGAAGGTTTGTCCTGCCGCCTCTTTTGGGGGATTCAGCGTTTAGGGCTCTGTATTTTACATTTACTCTGTTTTTGTCGTTAAACACAGGTTTTATCGCTTCATTCGGGCAAACTTTTGCGCAAAGTTCGCACCCTACGCAGTTTTTAGAGTTCGTTACAATCTGTTTTATAACAGGAACAATAGTTTCAGACACTTGGGGGGTTGGGAAATCTCCTGAAGATGTCACTTTTCTTCTTTTTTGAACATCGGCCTTAATTGCTCCCATTGTGCATACGGCAAGGCATTTGCCACAAAGGGTGCATTTATCCTGATTGTGCTCAATCTGCCATTTTAGGTCAGACTTTGAAATGCCTGTTATATCTACTGTTTCCATCTTTCAATCCTTAAATTGTTATCAATAATAACGGTTTCTCTTTCGTTCGGGTAAATGTCACTTGCAGCGTCCCTGTTCGGTAAAACTTCGTTTATGCCGCAAACTTCACTTGTTACGATTACGGTTTTTTCGTCCCTTCCGATTACAACCGGGCGAAGCTTTTTAGAATCGCAGGTGACTAACATTGTGCCATCCGGAGCCACGCCTATGATTGTGTTTGGGCCGTTTATCTCTAAATGTGCCAAAGAAGCCTTGATTCTGAGCAAAATTTCTCTGTCTTCCCTTCTTAATATTTCTTCATATTCGAGGGGTGTAATTACGTGTTTAAAATATTTCAAGGGCCATTTTAAAATTTTATTTACATAATGCAGCGTATACAAAAAGCACTGAGAATCAGACTCAAAGCCTATATAGCCTTTAAATAAATTTTTCTGAAAGAGCTTATTCTTTTCATAGAAAGTGTTTTCGCCATTTGCAAGCACCGTATATCCCTGTAAAAAGAACGGGTGAGCGGCATAGCGGACAATGTCATAATTTGTATTTTGGCGACATTGAACGGTTATAATTTTTGAAACAAAATCGCTGTTTTCCTTGTCCAGGTTGAAATATGTGCCAATGTCTTTCGGGTTTCCAATTTCTTTTAACATCAAAGTATCAGGCCAAAATGAGTATACATAGCCATTATCGCCATCTTCAAGAGCTTCTCTTAATTTTAGCCTTGTTTCAAGCAAAAGCTCCTCTTTTTCCTCTGCTGTAGCGTATTTATACATTTTCGGGTAGTTAAAAACCTCAAAAACATAGTTTGGCATAGGGCAAATATTCAGGTTTTTCGCGGTTTTGTTAATGTCCGGGGTCCACTGCATAAGCCTTACAAACCCTGCCTGGTGCAGAATATCCTCTGCAATCCTTATTCCCATATCGGTGCATGCCATTGAAAGAACCGGCAAATCCTTGTAGGGCTCGAATATTCCGCCTAAATCCTGCATTACAAAAGCAAAGCCCGAATTATCATGGCCTTTTTGCTGAGAGCGCATAAGTTCAAGGGTTTTCGCCGGATGGAAATATTCGCTCGATTTAATTGCCCCGATACGGCACATATTTTACCTCACTCATTAAATTGAAAACTTGCGCCACCAAAAGATGTGCGCACAAAATAATCTACCATAAAAATTATTTGTAGTAAAATTGATTTATGAAATTTTTATGGAACTTATTAATTATTACGGTGTTTTTTTTCTATGCCCCTGTATGCCTTGGGGCACAAGGCGAAGGGTCTGAAAAAGATATCATTAGAGTCGGGCTTTCAAATTCAAGCTTTTCAACTTTTGAATTTACTGAAATCACCCTTGTAACAAGTGATACAACCTCCGTATCCGATATGTCAAACGGGGCGCAAATTAAGGATATACCAAGGAATACGGAAATTTTTGCCCAAATGAGAAACGGGGAATTTTTCGTTTCTTTTAACGGCAAAGAAGGTGTTAAAAACGCTAAAGGCCCTATTTTGATTGTATCTAAAGGAAAAATTGGGGTGAAAGGCCTTAACAGGAAGGGAAATCCGGCATATTACAAGGGGATGATGGAACTTATAAAAGCTTATCCTGAAAACAAGGGAAAGTTTAATATAGTAAATGTTTTGGACTCTCAAACATACTTAAAAGGCGTTGTGCCAAATGAAATGCCTGTATCATTCGGCTTAAATGCGCTAAAGGCGCAGGCTGTGGCCGCAAGAAACTATGCAAACAGGCCGCAAAACGCGTATAAAAATTACGACATTTGTGATTCAACCGCGTGCCAGGTTTATTATGGCGCAAACAGTGAAAACCCGCTCTCTGACAGGGCTGTAGATGAAACACAGGGAATTTTTGCCCTGTATAATAAAGAACCCGTATTAGCGCTCTATTCCTCCACCGGAGGAGGCATAACCGAAGACTATGAGTGTGTTTACGGCTCCGGCAACAGTAAATTTAATCCAAAGCCTTTTTTAAAATCCGTGAAAGACAATGATAGCTTGAAAATTCCAAAATCTGAAGAGGAATTAAAAGAATTTTATACAAACAGCGTGCCATCTTTTGATATGAAATCCCCAAAACATAGATGGCAAGTGGATTTTAGCAGGTTTGAACTTGAAGATATTTTGACAACGACACTCCGTGAACAATCGGCTAAAAGCCTTGTATATCCTGCATTTGGACCAAATGATGAAGTTTGGGGCCTAGAGGATATACGTGTTGTAAAAAGAGGGGATTCAGGCAAGGCTATAGAGGTTGAAATCCGCTCTATGGGCGGAACTTGGCGGGTGAAAAAAGAGCTTGGAATTCGCCGGGTGTTTAAAAAAGGCAAATCAATTTTATGGTCAGGAAATTTTGTTGTTGAAAAAAATATGCCAAAAAATGAGGAGCAAATCGGGAATGAAATTGCCGATGAAAATATAGCAAAAAATGTCAAAAATTCTAAAGAAAACACTCATAATATGCTAGGTAACGAAAAAAAATCAGAAACGACAGGTGTTTTGGAGGATAAAACTCCTTCGAAAGTCCCTGATGACCCTATTTTCACGTTTTTAAAACCTGAAGATAAAGAACCTGTAATTCAATCGGCCGAAGTTAAAATTGAGAACGGTAAAAAAATTGCATATAAAAACAGGCTTGGAATACCGTTACCGTTGGGTTTCAGCTTTTACGGCGCCGGATTTGGCCATGGGGTGGGGATGAGCCAATATGGAGCAGGGTATTTAGCCTCTCAGGGTGTGGGTTACGACAGAATTTTAAAACATTACTACAGCGGAATCACGCTTGGGACAATGCCTCGGGAGGTTTCGTATAACAACTATAATCAAAATTATGTGCAAAATTTGTATGTAGACAATATTGAGTCAACAACGGCGGGGGTTTTGCCTTCAAATATAGATGAAAATCCGCTTAAAGAGGAGGTTGTACGTCTATATAATGCCTCAAAAGCCTCTGCTAAGTATATTTTAAATATTGATAATTCTAAAAGCCCTTCTGAGATTGAGTTCTACGTGAATGATTTTCATTTTACACAGTCTATGAGAGGGTTTTACGGCAAAATTTTAAAAATGGATATTACAAAATATTTGAAAAAAGGAAAAAATACAATAACCTTTACGCCTCTAAAGGCCGCAGACAAAGAAAAAATAACCTCTTTTTGGGTTGAAATAGAGAAATAGTATGGGAAATGAGAATTTAGAAACGCTAAAAAGCAATGATGGCAACACTTCCACGGACAAAAAAGATGAAGGTGGAGGCCTTTTTAAAGCTGCCTCCTGGATAGCCGTAATCATACTCCTGTCAAAGGTTGCAGGCTTTTTAAGGGATATTGTTGTTGCAAATTTTTATGGTGCAGGAATTGTGTCCGACGCATATTTTTACGCGTACCAAATTCCCGCCCTTGTGCTTGTGATTTTAGGAGGGGTCGGAGGGCCTTTCCACAGTGCCACTGTGGCCGTTTTTTCAAAGCTTATAACCGACTTTAAAGCAAAGCCGAAGGAGGATGTTAAAAAACTTTTTAATACCTTTGAAACCTTTACTATGCTTTTGTTTGCGGCTGCTGCGCTCCTTTGTTTCTTTTTCCCTGTGCAGATTATGCGGGTAATTATAAATGAGGGTTCGCAGGAATTAGTGAATTTAGCGGCATATCACCTTAAAATAATGTCCCCAATTGTCTTTATTGGCTCTGTTATGGGACTTTATTACGGCATTTTGGTAACGTATAAGCGGTTTTTGCTCCCTAATATATCTCCTTCCATGCTCTCCTTGGGCATTGTGGCGGTTTTATTAATTACAAAAGGGGACAAAACCGGGTATTTATTGGCTTTGGGAACAACTATAGGTGCTATTTTGCAGTTATTAGTGCAAATGCCGGCTGTGGTGAAGCTTGGGTACAGTTTTCGACCAGCTTTTGACTTTTTTAAAAATAAAAGTTTTAGTGAAATTTTAGAACTTCTGTTTCCTGCATTTTTAAGCTCAACCATAGGCCAGTTGGGCGTTTATGTCGATATGTTCTTTTCTTCCGGCTTGAGAGAAGGAAGCTGGACAGCTTATGGATATGCAAACAGAATCTTTCAATTCCCTGTAGGAATGCTTTTGACAGCGATTTTAGTGCCCTTATTTCCTTTGTTTTCAAGGCTTGTGGCCAAAAAAGATGAGGATGGTGTGCGTCATTACTTCCAAAAGGGGGTTGGCACACTTATATTTGTCGGAACTTACCTAATGACAGCGATTTTTGTCGTTCGAACCGACGCAATCCGCTTGGCGCTTCAAAGAGGGGCTTTTGATAATGAGGCAACAATTGTCGTGTCTGAAATCCTTTTCTATATCACACTTTCAATCATTCCATATGTCTTTAGGGACAGTGCCACAAGGCTTTTCTACTCTTTTAATGACTCAAAAACACCGTTTTTAATAGCTATGGCTTGCATTGTTTTAAAATGCGTTCTAAATATAATTTTAGTGAAACCCCTTGGTATTAACGGGATTGCCCTTTCTACAACCCTTGTAACCCTATTTAACGCTGTAAGTTTGGGGATTTTACTCCGCAAAAAAATACAAATTGGCTATACAAGGCTGTTAAAAAATGTCTATAAGATAATAATATCGGGAACTTTGGCCTTTTTATCAGGCTATTTTGTGAGTGAAATTTTTGACAAATTTGTTGCCTGGGGTTTTGTGGCAGGGGTGATAAAACTTGTTATTATAGGGCTTGTAATGCTTGTTGTATATGGGCTTTGCGCCTGGTTTACAAAAATTGAATATTTGAATGATTTAATTGAACGGGTGAAAAACCGCGGGAAAGTTGAAGCATAGGAAAACGGGGCTAAAAAGTGGACTTGACGGATTTTGACGGTAAATTATCAAAAGGCGAAATTTTAGGCTTTGAAACAGACACTGTCTGGGGTTTGGGGTGTTTGCCGAATGACGGCACCGCTGTGGATAAAATTTATGAAATTAAGGGCAGGGACCGCTCCAAGCCTTTGATTTTAATGAGTAATAATCTTGAAAGTCTTTTGCCGTATGTTGTTTCTGTGCCTGATTATGCTAAAAACCTTATGGATAGGCATTTTCCAGGGGCCTTAACTTTAATATTTGAAAAATCGGAACTCACTCCATTTTCTATAACATCCGGCAAAAACACTGTGGGGATTAGAATTCCAGCCCATTCGGGATTTTGTGAAATTTGTTCTAAAATTGGGGATGAAAATGGGGGAAAATTGGGTGAAACTTGGGGCGGGGTGCTTGCTACGACCTCTTTAAACCGCTCGAATGAGCCCCCCGTAAAGGATTACAAGGAGGCCATCAAAGAATTTGGCTATGAATTTGGAGACGGGGTAAAAATAATAAAACCTGAAAAACCTTGTAGCATAGGGGTTTCATCCACAGTGGTGCTCTGCACCGGCCCCGCGCCTGTTGTTTTAAGGCAAGGGAATGTGGAGATATAACATTTATTAAAATTTAATTTTTAAAGCTCTTTTATTTCAGAGTTTTATTCCATACAACCGCCGTTGCAGCCGCCATTGAACGGTTTTCTTGCGCAGCCGCCTGTGCAGCCTGCGTTTTTTGTATGTGTTTGTCCTTTAAACCCTTTGATACCGAGGTATTTTGCCCCAAGTCCAAGTTCTTCTTCAATTCTAATTAATCTGTTGTATTTTGCAATTCGCTCGGAACGGCTCATAGAGCCAGTTTTAATCTGTCCTGCGTTTGTTCCGACCGCTAAATCTGCAATGAAGGTGTCCTCTGTTTCGCCTGACCTGTGGGAAATTATGGTTGAATATCCTGCTTCATGCGCCATATTTATAGCGTCTAAGGTTTCAGAAAGTGTTCCTATTTGGTTTGGCTTTATTAATATTGAATTGGCTAAACCCCTTTGTATACCTTGGTTTAGCAGGTATGTATTTGTCACAAATAAATCATCCCCAACAAGCTGGCAACCGCCGTGCGCTCCGTATAATTTTCCGGATAGCCTTTCTGTGAGCATTTTCCAGCCCTCATAATCATTTTCTGCCATCCCGTCTTCAATTGAAATTATCGGGTATTTTTCTGTTAATTCAGCCAGAAAATCGACCATTTCAGCTTTTGAAAGGATTTTATTTTCTCCTTTAAGTTCATATTTTCCGTCTTTGTAAAATTCGCTCGAAGCCACATCCAGAGCGATTTTCACGCTTTCTATTGAATATCCAGCTTTTTTAATTGCCTCTAAAATTATTTTAAGAGCCTCTTCGTTGTTTTCTAAATTTGGCGCAAAGCCGCCTTCATCGCCAACAGAAGTTGCATAGCCTTTTTCTTTTAAAATTGTTTTTAAATTGTGAAAAACTTCAGAGCCGATTCTTACGGCCTCCTGGAAATTCACGGCTCCTGCGGGGATTATCATAAATTCCTGAAAATCCACATTGTTATCTGCATGTGCGCCTCCGTTTATGATATTCATCATAGGGGTGGGCAAAGTTGTTGCGTTTATGCCTCCGATATATTGATATAATGGCAAATTCAAGGCAAGGGAGGACGCTTTTGCAACGGCCAAAGATACTGCTAAAATTGCGTTTGCGCCGAGTTTTGATTTATTTTCCGTGCCATCCAGGTTTAATAGTAAATTGTCTATTTCTCTTTGGTTAAAGGCATACTCACCCTCCAAGGCAGGTGCTATGATTGAATTTACATTATCAACAGCTTGAAGCACGCCTTTTCCAAGATACATTGATTTTTCGTTGTCCCGAAGTTCAAGCGCCTCGTTTATTCCTGTGGAAGCGCCTGAAGGCACGGCAGCACGGCCGACAACGCCCGAAGATAATATGACATCCGCTTCAATTGTCGGGTTTCCCCTGGAATCAATGATTTGGCGTGCTTTTATGTTTTCTATATATCCTGACATCTTTAAACCTTTCAAAAACTTTATATAACTTAATATTACACCTGTTGAAACACTTGTCACCCGTACGATTGGGTAAAATCCATCGGTGTTTAATATTTCTTAATATTTATGAGTGTTTCGGCGCAAAAATATTTTTGCAGGAGATTTAGAATAATAAAACTATAATGAGGAATTAATTTATGAGAATAGCGCCTGTGGCACTTAACAATGTAAGCATTATGTCTTTTGAAAGAAAGAAGAGAGCGGCTTTTTCAATTCCTGTGCAAGCGGAAGAAGACACCTTTTCAAGAAGAGAAGACACCTATACAAAAAGATATAAAGAGCTTTTAAGAGAGGCAAACAGGAAAATGCGTCTTGATGATGTACAAAAAACTTATATCAGTGCAAAAGATATTGAATTTTTAATGGAAATTAAAGATGATAAAAAGTTTAAAAGCCTTATAACAATGCCCGTAGCCGCTTCTGATAAAAATGATGAAGAATTTATCAACATATTTTTATTCACTGACGCAGACGCCACAAGAAAGCTTGCAAAAAGGCTAGGGGACAGAACTGCTTTGAAAAAGCTTCTTTCCCAAAAATATGGATATGGCGATAGAACCGTATTTTTTGCAATTGCGGAAAATGATGATGTGAAAAAGGCAAAAGCGCTTCAGGAAAATTTATCTGCCAAAGAATTTAAGAAATTTATGAGCGCAAAAGATTATTTATATGAAACTCCGTATTCTATTGCACAAGAAAAAGATGGGGCGCTGAAAGCCTTGCTGGACCCTATTTTTGCGAGTGAAACATAACTTAACATAAGATATAAAGATTGTATTAAAAAAAACGGTTTTCGATTTTTTTTACCTTATAATTCTAAACAAGAAGAGAAGGACACCTTTAAAAAGGAGAAAAAATGCAAGCTGTACTTACAAATAGTGTTAATGTTAATGCAGAGTATAATTTGGACCAAACCCTTGAAAGATTGTTCAATGATTTGGATACGGCAGATAATATGACAAAAAACGCCATTGAAAATGACGTTGTGAAATTTGGTCGTGACGCTGCAGATTTTCTTGTAAATAAGGTGAGAACAGCAAAAGGCGCACAAAGAGGCGTTGCTGCGATGAGTTTAATTAGAATTGGTGAAGATTCAATTAAACCTTTAAAAGAAGCCGCAACAAAAGATATGAATTTTCAATGGGTTGCAAATTATTTAATCAGAGAAATTTCCGGAAGATAGGCTCATAGAAAGGCTTTAGATGGCATAAGCCAATAAAGTTTCTTGTCTTTTCGTCTAATAGTAAAAATTAAAATAAGCCGAATAAATAGTCATTTTTGGCAATGAAGATAGCTTAGCAAGAGTGCATAATTCAATCAAAAGATATGAAATATGCACTCTTTGCATTTTTAAAAAAGTAAAAAAGTTAATCTTTAATTTAAAGGAGGAAAGATGACTATTAAAAAAATCGTATTAACAGCAACGGCTGTAGCAACCATGTTTGCATTTACAGTGCCCGTGAGCTTTGCAGCATGTTCAACAGGGTCAGCATGCTCTATAGATTCTCTAAATCAGGTAAATCCGAGCACTGCAACATGTTCAAAATGCAAATCTTCAATGGATTCTTGCAAATGTAAAAAAAAGAGTTTTTTCAGAAACTATTTCAAAAGAAACAAATGCAACCCATGCGAAACGGGAGCAGCAGCACCGTGCGACCCTTGCAAAGTGAAAAAAAATGATTGCGACCCTTGCAAGGTGAAAGAAAAATGTGACCCATGCAACAAGCCAAAGTGCGATAAATGCTCTACAGGCGTAGGCTCAAGCTGTCTTAACCAAAGAACACACTCAAATATGCAAGTTTATGCATACCCGGGTGCAATTTATTCCCCTGCAAACGTAGCAGTTACAGGTGAAGCTACAAACAATTCAGTAGTTTCAGACCAAACAATCGCAGAAATTCCTATTACCCCCGGCGTTCGCCTTTCTGATGATTGTGTAACAGGTGCTGCAGCGCCGATTATCGACCCTGCATTACTTCCGCCTAAAGAAGACTGCTGCCCTGGAGCTGATGTACAATCTCCAAATTCTATGCAGGCAATTTATAAAGAAATGGAAAAATGTGACACTTGTGCAACTTCTAAGAAAGACTGCGGTTGTGCAACAGGCGGCGCAAGCCACTTAGGCAGCCAAAGCTATCCTGACGTTCCTGATAGATACTGGGCTTCTGCTGATATCAACCGTTTAACAGACCAATGTATCGTTGTAGGGTATCCTGATGACTTGTTTAAACCTAATAAAAACGTAACAAGAGCCGAAATGGCAGCTATGGTTGTGAAAGGTTTCAACCTTGAATCTACCCAAATGACTGAAGCAGGAAACTTTGCCGATGTTCCTTACAGCCACTGGGCTCATGATTTCATTAACAAAGGCGTAAGCGCTGATATGCTTGCAGGTCACTCTTCAAATAAATTCTTACCGAATAACCACATTACAAGAGCGGAAGCTTTAACAATTATGTCTAAAGGCTTGAAATGTCCTATGGACAACTGTAAAGCCGAAGAAATCCTTGCTAAGTTCAGAGATGGTGCCCAAGTTCCAAACTGGGCAAGAGAATGTGTTGCAAAAGCAATTGACGTTGGTGCTCTTAAAGATTCAAAATCATCTGATTTAATCAGACCGAATGAAAATGCTACAAGGGCAGAAATTGCAACTATGCTTCAAAACACAAGAATTGCAGGCGGATATGACAAAAATGCTCCTGAAATGACCGCTATGGGCCCTGCTAAGACAACTTATGTTGAAAAGGAAACCCCTGTTTGCATTCCTACTCTTGAACTTACAATGAAGGATCAGGTTAATGCTAAAAATGCTAACGTTGGCGAACAATTTGCGGCAGAAACCACTCATGAAATTACAATTAACGGTGTAACATATCCTTGTGGAAGCCGTGTAAACGGTAAAATCACCGAAGTTATAAGACCGTCTAAATGCAACCCGGGCGCAATCAAACTTTCATTCACTGAAATCGTTGGCTGCGACGGCTGCAAACAAATTCTTCCAAAACAAGTGTTAACAGCTAAAGTTGAAAAATGTAAAGATGTTAACCCTGTTGTAAGATTAATCCAAATGCCATTCACATTTGTTGGGTCTACTTTAGGCCTTGCAGGACGTACTGTTGGTGGTGCTGCGATTGGTTTAAGCAACGCTGTTGAAGGTTTGTTTGACCAAGTTGGTACAGGTACCGGCGAAATCCTTTCAGGACAATTTAAAGCCGGTGGCAGAAGCTATATTGACGGTATCAAGACAACAGTTAAAGCTCCTGTGGACATCGTAAGAACTGCAGCTGTAGGTACAGCAGGTTTATTCAACAACACTGTTGATGAAGTAGCTTATGTAATTGACGGCGCAGGCAACAGAATCACAAGAGTGAACCCGAAAGATAAAATGACCATCGCCTTTGGCAACAACAAATAGTGCCATAGATGAAGTGGAAATTGCCTTATCTTTAAAGGTAACCGTAATAAAGATAAAAAGGACAAGCGTAATAACTTGTCCTTTTTGTTTTAAAAAGTTTGAATTGAAAAGCTTGAAACCCGGGTTAAAAAGTTTATTTGATATGGGATTTAGCCTTGCATTAAATCATCGTAGTTTAAATTGTGAGCTCTTGCATAGTCAATAAAAAGAGCTTCTTTTTCAGATAATCTTTTTGTGAATTTTAAAACTTTGCTTTCGTCAATTGCTTTTCTGCCGCTGTTTTTGCGGGCTCCGCCCCATTTGTATTTTTCTACTTCTTTTTGAACTTCTGCTTTTAACTCTGCTTGTTCTTCGGGTGTTAAGAGTTCTTTTATCAAATCATCATTTGTTTTTAGTCTTTTCATAAAATTTCATTCCTTATATATTTTTCTATATTTGACATCGCTTCAATTTTATATCTTTCGGGGGCTTTTTGTGTTTTCTTTAATACAACAAGACCGATTATTATAATACTGTTTTTATGGTACATAAAATAAATTCTGATTTTATCGCACTTCATTTCGAATAAACCTTGTTTGTTTAGCTGTCTGCAGTTTACAGCGTCTTTTCCGAGCTGTTCAAACAAGCTTACTGTGCGCAAGGTTCTTTTTAAATTTTGTTTATCAAGAGCTTTTAAATCTTCTTCAGCTTCTTTAGCGTATCTTGCCTCAAAAAGTTTTCCCATATCCTTTATTATAACATCCAATTTGAAAAATGCAACGCATTTCAAGTTTGAATTGTTTTTAATTAAAGGAGGTGAAAATTATCTCAAAAATGAAAGAAGGGTGATGTTTGGCATGGCAAAGTGAATCCATAGGGCGCAGACAACCCCAAGCAAAGAGCCCATAAACACTTCAAAAGGCGTGTGCCCTAAAAGTTCTTTTAAAACTTCATATGGTTTGGTTTGGTTTGTATGTTCAATTATTTCGCCCACAAGCCTGTTTAAAGTGGCTGCGGTTTTTCCTGCTGCGCGGCGAAGACCTGCTGCGTCTTGAAGCACAATTAGGGCAAAACCTAAGGCAATTGCAAAAGACACAGATGTAAAGCCTTCAACAAGGCCGACAGAAACAGAAAGGCTTATAACCCCTGCCGAATGAGAGCTTGGCATGCCGCCTGTTGTTGTAAAAATTTTAAAGTTCATTTTTTTGTGGGTTAAAAAGTAAAAAATAACCTTCAAAATTTGTGCAAAGCATGCACTTGCTATTCCTGTAAAAATTACCTCAAGTCCCGTATTATAAAACACTTTTTTATCCTACTCCAGTGAATTAACGATTTTTTCCAATACTTCAGTTTTTATATTGTCTTTTTCAAGTATATCATAACATTCCTGAATTATGTTTTTTAATTTTTCTGTGGCTGTATCAAGGCCAAAAATTGTTACATAGGTTGATTTGTTGGCATTTTCGTCTTTGCCCAGGGTTTTTCCCATAATGTCAGAGGTGCTTGTAACATCCAAAATATCGTCTTTTATCTGAAAGGCTAAGCCAAATTTTTCGCCGAATTTTTCAATTGTATCAAGTTGGTCTTTATCTGCCCCGCCTAAAAGCGCGCCTGATATAAGAGAAAATTTAAAAAGAGCGCCTGTTTTATATTTGTGAATAAAGTTTAAGTGATGGGCGGAAATTTTTTCATTTCTGTTTTCCGCTTCTATGTCTGCCGTTTGTCCGCCGACAATGCCAAAGGCGCCTGCTGCAATTGAATATTGACGTAAAAGCTCTATTATTCTTTCAGATGGAATATTTTTCGGGGTTTTTTCGATGATAATTTGGGGCCCAAAAGAAATTAAGGCGTCCCCTGCAAGGGTTGCGATGGCTTCGCCATAAACCTTGTGGTTAGAGGGTTTTCCGCGTCTTAAATCGTCATTGTCCATACAGGGAAGGTCGTCATGGATTAAACTTTGGGCATGGAGCATTTCAATGGCGCATGCTGTAGGAATTGCAGCTTTATAATCGCCTGAAAATATTCTGCAAGCTTCAAGACAAAAAACTGCCCTAAGCCTTTTTCCGCCAAGGCATGTTGTATATTTCATAGATTCTATAACGTCTTTAAACAGCGTATATTCAGGGTTTTGAAGCCTTTCATCAAAATATTTTTCAAGGCTTTCTTCAATTATTTTTTTATATTCACTAATCATATTCATTCTCCAAATCGTTCTCTTGGCCATATTTTTCGCGGTGTTGAAGCACAAGGTTTTTTGTTGCTTGGTTAATTTTTTTTCTTGAAACCGCTCGCTTTTTATTGCTTATTTTTGCAAAATCTTTGTTATTATTGGTTTTAGAGGTTGTTTCTTCCTTTGTTCCTTCGTATGTAACTTTTTCTTTATATTTTTTTGCTTCACTTAAAAATTCAACATAGCTTTCATATCTTGAAATGTCAATTGTATCAAGGTTTTTTATTACGTTACATTCTTCATCTTCGCCCAAAATGTGAAGGCAGTCTGAATATTTACACTCTTTTTTCAGTTCTTTAATTTCAGGAAAATAATCCCCAAGGTCTTTTGGAAGAATAAAATCAAAGGTGAGCCTTGAAAAGCCCGGTGTGTCTGTTATTTTAAAGTCGCCAAAGTCTAAAATTTCAGAGTGTCTTGTGGTGTGCACTCCTCTTTTTAGTTTTTCACTGACATTTTTTGTCCTTATGTTAAATTCCGGGTTTAGGGCATTTAAAATGGAGCTTTTGCCAACGCCGGACTGGCCTGTGAGCGCTATAGTTTTTCCTTTTATAAGTTTTTTTAAGTCGCAAAGCCCGTCTTTGCTTAATGCAGAGGTGAAAACAATCTCATAACCTAATGGTTTATAGATATTTGAGATTTTTTCTTTCATAATTGAAAGTTCGGCTTCGTTTGTTAAATCATCCTTGTTAAAACACAAAAGAGCAGGGATTTTGTGATATTTAAGAAATGTTAAATATCTGTTAAGTTGGGTAAAGTTTAAATCGGGCTCAAGAAGCGCAGACACCACAAGCATAAGGTCTAAATTTGAAACGGCAGGCCTTTTGCAGAAATTTTTTCTTGTTAAAACCTTTACAATTGCATTGTTATTTTCAATTTCAACAAAATCTCCGACAACAATTCTTTCTTTTTTTTTCTTTAAAATTTCCCTTAATTTGCACTCTACAAGGGCAGTATCGCCTTTTTTTCCGTTTGGCATTACATAGTAAAAGTCTGAATGAATTTTATAAACCGTGCCTATCATCTTCATTAAAATAATAGACAAATAACGCCCTTTTTGCAATTATTTTCTATTATATTATAATGTTTAGGTAACGAATATATTTTAGCTTGGGGAAGGTTAAATTAAATATGACTCTTACAGATTGGTTTAATAAAAGAAAAGAGCTTCAACAGCAGGCTCTTCGTGAAAATGATGTTGTAATTGATGATTCTGTAGGAAAGCTTTGGAGCCTTTGTTACAATTGCAATTCTCAGCTTCCAAAAAAGGATTTGGAAAATAATAATATGGTTTGTCCAAATTGCGATTATCACTTTAGAATAGGCGCAAGAGCAAGAATTAAGCTTGTTTTGGACCAGGATACTTTCGAAGAAAGATATAAAAATATTACAGGGAAAGACCCTTTGAATTTTGTGGATACGCAGCCCTATTCAAAAAGACAAAAATCTGCAAAAGAAAAATCAGACCTTGATGAAGCGGTAATTACAGGCGTTGGCGAAATTGACGGGCAAAAAGTCGCCGTTGCCGTTATGGATTTTGACTATATGGGCGGCTCTATGGGCTCTGTTGTGGGCGAAAAAGTTACAAGAATTATGGAAGATGCTCTTAAGGAAAGAATTCCGGTTATTGTATTTACAGCCTCAGGCGGTGCCAGAATGCAAGAATCTGCCTTAAGCCTTATGCAGATGGCAAAAACAAGCTGCGCTGTTGCAAAATTGAACGAAGCAAAGATTTTATACATAACAGTTTTAACAGAACCTACGTTTGGCGGGGTTACAGCAAGTTTTGGCACTCTTGGCGATATTATGATAGCAGAAAAGGGCGCAAGGATTGGCTTTGCAGGAAGAAGGGTGATTGAGCAGACAATTAAAGAAAAGCTTCCTGCGGATTTTCAGACGGCAGAATACCTTTTAAAATACGGTCAAATCGATTTAATTGTTTCAAGAAACGAGATGAAAGAGAAATTGTCGAAGATTATTTCTATGCATAACACTGCCCAAGGCAAAACTAATACAGCGAAGGTTATGGCAGGAGCGTCGAAATAATTTAAAGCCCTTTTAAGGAGCGGGCAAAAACAAATATAAAAGGAAAAAAGCATGCAAATACTAGACTTTGAAAAACCCATATATACAATGCAGGAAAAGATTGAAGAATTGAAAAAGATAAGCATGGATACAAATATGAATTATGATAAAGAAATTGATACTCTTTCAAAACAAACAGAAGAGTATAAAAAAGAGCTGTATGAAAACCTTGAGGCCTATCAAAAGCTTCAAATTGCAAGACACCCGCAGCGCCCGAATTTCTTAGACTATATAAATCTTATGACTGAAGATTTTATTGAACTTCACGGGGACAGGGAAGGGTCTGACGACAGGGCGATTATAGGCGGTATTGCAAAAATCGACGGCAACCCTGTTATGATTATAGGAACCCAAAAGGGGAAAACCACAAAAGAAAACCTTGAATATAACTTTGGTATGCCGCAGCCGCAAGGATACAGAAAAGCTTTGAGGCTTTTTGAACATGCTTCAAGGTTTAATTTACCGATTATCACCCTTGTGGACACTATGGGTGCATACCCCGGGATTAAAGCGGAAGAAACAGGGCAAGGGATTGCAATTGCAGTCAATTTAAAAGAAATGGCAAAGCTTGATGTTCCTGTTATTGCTGTTATTACAGGCGAAGGCTGCAGCGGCGGGGCTTTAGGGCTTGCTGTTGCAAACAAGGTTTTAATTTTAGAACACGCATATTATACTGTAATTTCACCTGAAGGCTGTGCTTCAATTCTTTGGCGCGACGCAGCAGAAGCCAAAACCGCAGCACAGGCGCTTAAAATAACCGGGGACGACCTTTTGAAATTCGATATTGTGGATGAAGTGGTGAAAGAGCCTGTGGGCGGTGCACATTACGATGTTGAACTTATGGCAAAAAATCTTAAAGAAAGCCTCTTAAGGGCGCTTGAAGAATATAAAAACATGACACCCGGGGAATTAAAAGATGACAGATATTCAAAATTCCGCCGAATGGGTGTTTTTGCAGAGTAAAAAACGGGATAATATTGTATTTCGGGCCAAAAGCCTTTTGAAATAAAAATTTAAGGACATAAAATGCAAAATGTAATTAAAAACGGCAAAGATTTTAGAATTATCCCGGAAAAATTTGAAAGTTCTACAATCTGCAATATAGTTGATTCTACGGAAGAAACAATTGGTTTCAACCTTCCGATTGCAAGCGAAATTGAGCTTTGTGATTATATAAAAGGGGATGAGGTTGAAATTTTTGGTTCTAATAATGACGGGCTTATTTATTTCACCACCAAAATTACAGACAAAGACGGTGCGAACATAAAGGTTCAAATGCCTTCAAGTTATAAAAATATTCAAAGAAGAGAATATTCAAGGGTGGATTTCCACGGCGACCTTTCTTTTGTAGATTATGATAATGTTGTTTTGAAAACCGAAGATATCTCCGCCGGAGGGTTGAAATTTATTTCAAATATACCGCTTGAAGAGCATTTAGAGTATAATATAAATATTGGTTTGTCTAACAATTTAACTGTTAAATGCACCATACAGCCCATAAGAATTCAGCAGATTGAATATGACGGAAAAGAGGCCTGGTCAATATCCGGCAAATTTAAAAATATTGAAAGCATAGATAGGATTGCACTTGTTCAATATTCTTTCAGAAGTATGACGGAAGCTGAAAATTTGGGAAGTGAAGAATAAGCGAAAATAAGCAAAACACTGTAAATGCTGTGGAGTGAAGAATGGATAAAGCACCTTTAAAGCTTAAGCTTGCAAAAAAGGATATTAAAATAAGTACATATTTTGCGTTTTTAACAAGTATATTAATCGCAGGTATTGTAATTTTAACTGTCGGGTATATGTTAAGGTTTGTAAAGAACATTTCATCTGACTATAGCAACAACATAAGAAATGTGAATTATGTTGTATCTTCCCTTGTATTCCAGTTTTTTGCAGATTCATATGCTTCCGGCAAGGATTATGCCAGGGTAGACAGAGTTACAAACGTGCTTAAGGCAAACAATATGCTTGCTTATGCTTATGCGTATAATGTTGAAGATAATGCAAACAAAAACAGAATTATATGGGCAACGGAAAAATCCTTAAAAGGAAAGCATGCCTATGAAGCGACAAATATTTTGCACAGCGGTTTGCAAGATTTTAACGATGTTCAGGAAATTCAAGGCGCAACTGATCATTACAATATTACAATCGGCCTTTCTCAAGGAAAAATTCAAAATAACAACATCCATTTAATGTTGGACAATATGAAGATTTTTGTGCTTGTGCTGTTGTTTTTCGGGCTTCTTGCAAGTGCTATGATGAGCCGCATTATAAACAGCCCGCTTGTTCGTTTAACGCAGGGTGTTAAAGAGTTTGCAGGCGGAAATTTCAACTATAGATTAAAAAAGACAAAGTTTGGCGAAATTAACGAACTTGTTCAGGCATATAACAATATGGCTTCCCAGCTTTTAGAATTATATTCTTCTTTGGAACAAAAAGTTCAGGAAAGAACACTGGAGCTTGAGAAGGCAAATGATGAATTAAAAGAGGCACAGGCGATGATGGTGCATTCAGAAAAAATGCGCTCTCTTGGCGAATTGGTTGCAGGAATTGCCCATGAAATCAATAACCCGATAAACTTTATTTACGGGAACATTATGATTTTGGATAAATATAACAAAGATATGTTCGATTTGATTGAAAAATACTCTGAAAACGAAGAGGCGCTTTCTCCTGAAAAAAGGGTTGAAATTGAACAGATGAAAGAAGAAATCGACATAGAATTCTTAAAAGACGATATTAAAGAATTAATCCGCTCTTGCATTGAAGGAACGGAAAGAACTAAAAACATAATTTTAGATTTGAAGAATTTCTCAAGGATGGAAGAGATGGTTATGACCCAGTTTGACATCCCGAAAGAAATCGACACAACGTTAAATATTTTGAATAATAAATATAAAAACAGAATTACTATTCATAAAGAATATGAAGAAAACTTGCCTAAAATTGAAGCTTATGGTGGACAAATTAATCAAGTGTTTATGAACATTTTAGACAACGCTGCCGCTGCAATTGAAGGAAACGGCGATGTTTATATTAACGTGAAGCGCACGGGCGAAAACGTTGAAATTAAATTCAAAGATACAGGAAAAGGCATTAAAAAAGAAAATTTATCAAAAGTGTTTGACCCGTTCTTTACAACAAAGCCTGTAGGGCAAGGAACTGGCCTTGGAATGTCTATAAGCTATCGCGTTATTCAAAACCACTTCGGTTCAATTTCTGTTGAATCTGAACTTGGCCAGGGCGCAACATTTACAATCGTTCTTCCGATTAACCACCCTGTAAAAAAAGAAGGCACAGCACCTTCTTTAACTGATGAACAAATTAAGCAGATTGAGGCTTAGGGCGGGAGATATTGTATATGGCAAAGTATAGAGTTTTAATAGTTGATGATGAGCCTGATAACCTCCAGCTTTTATACAGAACCTTAAGAGGAAAGTATGAAATTGTAAAGGCAAATAGCCCCGGGGAGGCGCTTGAACTATTAAAAGACGGGGATTATCAGTGTATAATTTCAGACCATAAAATGCCCGGCATGGATGGGGTTGAATTTTTGAAATTATCCTCTGAAAGCCATCCAAATGCTATAAGGCTCTTAGTTACGGCCTATTCTGATGTTAAAATTTTGATTGACGCCATAAACTACGCAAAAATTTACCGTTACATTAAAAAACCTTATGTGCCGGATGAACTTTTGCATATTGTTGAAGCAAGTCTTGAATATTACCAATTGAAGCTTGATAATGAACTTTTAATTAAAGATTTAAAAGAATTATTCTCAGGCACCATAAAAGCAATTATAGAAGCGCTTGATGCCAAAGATTCTTTCACCCTTGGCAGAAGCCGCCGTGTTGCTTTTTATTCCTCTAAAATGGTTGAATTTTTAAATTTAGATAAATCCCAAGCAGGAATTATCGAACTTGCAGGCCTTTTGCATGACATTGGAATGATTGGGGTTGCGGAAGATATTTTGAATAAATCCCAAAAGCTGACGCCTGAAGAATTTGAGGAAATTAAAAAACACGTACACCATTCAGTAAAGATTTTAGAGGATATTAAACAGCTGTACGATGTTATTGAAGTGATTAAATATCACCATGAACACTATGACGGAAATGGCTATCCTTTCGGGAAAGCGGGCGAAGACATTCCTTTGGGGGCAAGAATTATTGCAATTGCGGACGCTTTTGACAGTATGGTGTCAGACAGGGCATACAGACAGGGTTTAAGCCATGAAGAGGCGTTGAAACTTATTGAAGAGCGTGCAGGAAGCCAGTTTGACCCTGAATTAATCGGTGTGTTTAAATCAATTCTGCCTGCGGCTTCAAAAGAAATTAAAGAATATGAAGAAAGGCAAAGCCTGAAAGAAGCAAATAAGGTTGAAAACAACGCATAGCTTTAAAAGGTGAAACACAAGGGACGAGGCGATTTTGAGCGAAGAATTAAAAAGAACAGTTGAAGTATTTACAGGTGCATATGCAAGCGGCAAAAGCGAAAGCGCCCTGAACCGTGCACTTCAATACGCAAGGCGCGGCAAAGACATTACCCTTGTGGATTTGGATACTGTGGAGCCTGCATACTGCCTTCGCCCGATTGTTGAAGATTTAAAAGAAAAAGGTATTTCAATTATCGCGCAGACGGATTATTTTGGCCTTGGCGAAGCAGGAAGCTATGTCACGGCAGAGCAGATAAATTGTCTTTCAAAAAACGGCGATATGATAATCGATGTGGGATATGGTGCCTCCGGCCTTGATATTCTTGATATTTTAAACAATATTGAGGAAGAAAAAGATTTAAGAATTTATCTTGTTGTGAACACTTCAAAGTTTGAAACAAGGGACAAGGCAAGCATTTTAGAATACATAGATTTTTCTTCAGGGCTAAACAAGCGCCCCTGGAAGAAATTTTCAGGTTTTATTTCAAACACGCACCTTTCGGATGAAACAACAAAAGAAGACATTATTCGAGGCTATGACAAGCTTAAGGAGGTGTCTGAAGAAACCGGCATTCCTATTGTTGCAATTGGGGCGGACGAGAAATTTTTAAATGAATTTCCCGACGGGGAATACGATGGTGTTCCTGTTTGGTTTTACACCCGCTATATGCCAAAAGCATTGTGGTAGAAGGTGTTATAAAATGTGGCATGGTAATTATAGGGCCCATGTTGAATTTGACAAAAATTGAGGTATAATATAAAAAGCAGTTGAGCTTTAGCGGAATGCTGGTAACACCCGCTAAATTTTAACCTTAACTGTGTTTATTTTCTAAACACTAGCACTATGATTGCAAGGATTAGTGCTAGTTTTGTATTGTCAAAGTCGATAAACATTAACAATAGGACTAACAAAAATTTTGCTTTCATAAGCTATCACCTCCCCTCTTTGGAAGTGTCCGTTTAAATTGGCGTGCCAAGAGGGTTTAGGTGTTTTTTGTCAAGGTGCTCAAACTGCTAAATTTATAATATTTTAAATTTGTAACAATAAAAACCACTGTTTAGGGGAAAATATTGCCATATAAGGCATGTTGGACATACTTGTCTGATATTATAAAATCTAAAAAAATGGGTATTGAAAGGTTACAAAATCAATACCCGAGAAATTGTTTATCGTTCTAAAATTTAGTTTGATTAATCACTGTCATTGCGTGCGGCTAACCGCCCCTTGGGTTTACGTCTATAGCCCCACTGCCTTGTATTTGATAATAACAAGGCCTCTTCCGCCTTTGCCGCCAAGGCCGCCCGTTTCGTTAATCACAGCACCCCCGCCGCCACCTCCGCCAAAGGTTCCGTTTTTGCCGTGGGGCGTGTTTGCCGCGTCGTTGCAAACAATTCCCGCCATTAACGTTGTAAGGTTTCCGCCGCAGCCGCCAAGAATTGGCCCCGCCATTTTCCCGTCGCTTGCTTTAACATAGGTCGCCCAGGTGTTGTCGTCGTTTTCCCAAAGGTCCTGGATGTAGCCGCCAATTCCGCCGTAGAGCTCTGTTGCTTCCTGGCCTTTGGTTAAGGGGTCAGATTTATTTGCGTAAGTATCGGGGAGAACTTTTTCTGCCGCATGTTCTCCAATGCCTGCCCCGCCGTCATTTCCTTTTATGCCGCCGCGTGCAGTAAGGCTTTTGCTTGTTCCTGTGTCGTATGTTATAGTTGTGCTCTTGCCGTTGCCGTCTCCTGTGGCGTTGTCGCCGCCTTCGCCAATGTTAATCCCGATTGTTGTATTGGATTTTAAATTGGTAATAAGTTTTGTGACAATTTCACCTGAAGTTCCGCCGCCGCCGTTTGTGCCGCCATATTCAAAATATATAAACCCGCCGGCCCCGGCTGCGCCTATGCCAAATGTTGTGTCGCCAATGACGGGAGAGCCCGAACCTCCGCCACCGCCTGCGCCATAGTTTGTGGTTGTTGGCGAAACGCCGTTTTTGGCGCTGTTTCCGCCTGCTCCGCCTTGAAGCACTGTGCCTTGCATATTCATTGAAGCACCGCCTGTGCCGCCATAGCCCTTGTTGGAAGCTGCAGTGGCCAAATATCCGTTGTTGCCTGCTTTGGTGTCGTAGCTTTTATTCAGCCAATTGTTTCCGACAACGGCGAAGTTTCTTTTGGCGCCGCCTGCTGATGTTACGGTTTCAGAGGAAGAATATTGCCCCGGAAGGCCGCCCAAGGCTTCTGCGATAACAGTGGAACCTCTTTTAATTCTTGTTGAGTTTCCTTGGTTACCGTTTTTTCCTGCGGCAGTTTGTGCTCCGCCACCACTTCCTATTTCAAAGGTCAAGGTTTCGCCCGGGGTTACGTCGATTTCCCCGACAGTTATCTGTCCTGCGCCACCCCCGCCTGAACCATTGGCAGGGAGGGAGAAATCGCATTTTAATTCAGGGTAGGTGTAGTAGAGGCGAAGCGCACCAGGTTTACCGGAGGTACCAGTGGTTGCTTTTCCACCGTCTCCACCATCACAATAATTCTCATTTTTCCATACGGTTTTATCTTTACCTATTTTGCCGCCACTAAAGCTCCCTGCTTCATCACCAGATTTTCCTCCATATCCGCCTCCTCCGCCACCACCATTACTGGTTTTGCCACTATTTGGCGTTATTCCACTCATGCCCGAAGCATTATTATTAACATATAGAAATGAGGCCAGGAATGAATACCCATTACCGCTACTGCCGACCGAAACAGAGCCACTTCCGCCCCCTCCACCACCAGCACCATACCCGCCGCCACCACCACCACCGCCGCCAGCGCAAGAACCATTGCATGATATTCCACCTCCGCCACCGCCTCCTCCTCCGATTTGAAATAATATATTATCTGAAGCACCTAAAGTGGTTGTAATACTTGTTGGTGCTCCTCCTCCCCCCGAGCCACCTTCATAACATTGGCCATTCCAAACCCCGCCTCCACCGCCTCCACCAGCCCAAACAGTACCAGCTCCACCATTACCTCCTTTGTACCCATTAGCAACTGCATAACCACCATTACCTCCAGCGGAAAGGGTTGTACCACTGCCAGTTGCACCATTATTTGCAGATTGTTTATGGCCGCCACTTCCACCTGTACCACCAGATATTTGATTAACTGCCACACTACTCCCGCCATTTGAGTTACGTATGCCACCTCCACCACCAGCAGCGTAGCCACCATTTTGACCAGTTTTGTCTTCCGTTGCTCCACCTCCACCTCCACCTCCGACTTTTACATAAATTTTTGAAGGCAAACTTCCAGTTAATTGAGCGTTTTCAATATAGCCACCCGAACCACCACCTCCGCCATAATAAGTACTATAGGAGCCTGGACGACTTCCGCCTCCGCCGCCTCCGCCGCCGCAGGCGGTGACAGAGACGGCAACTTTGCCAGGGACATATTCTTTGCCGTCCGTTACCCCCGTCCATGCTGTGGCTCCACTGGCGGCACATGCGCTATCAAGCTCGGGCACTTTTGTTGCCGTGCTTGGAATTGTAAATGTATGTTCACCAGCTGTTAAGAAATCTTTATACGTATTCCCGTCGCCGCCCGCAGGAATTTTTGCTGTGCCTGTGCCAAGGCCGCCGGAGGCTCCGCCGCCCCCGCCGCCGACCATAAAGAAGCGGAGTTTTTTCACGCCGTCAGGCACTTTCCAGGTTTGGTTTGTTGTTATTTCGTGCTGCCCAAAGAAGGAGTTTCCGCCGGCTCCGCCGCCACCAACCATTATGACTTTTACCATATTAACGCCATCCGGGAGGTTAAAGGTTTCATCTTCCCCTTCTTCGCCTGTGAAGACGGAAACAAGCGCGTCTTTATCATATTGTGCTGCACCTACTCCTGATATATTTATTTTTGCTTCATCCATACGTTTTGTCATAACGGGGGCAAGGGCGGCCATGAGTAATGACGCCACGAGGAGGGCCATGAGCATTTCAACCAACGAAAAGGCCGGACATTGTTTAAGACCCTGAAACGAGTTCAGGGTGACGCGCTGGTTGAATGATGTTGGGTTAAAACCCAACCTACGGGTTTGAGATCCTGAAACAAGTTCAGGATGACAGCTGCGCATTGATTGGGTTTCAGCCGAGTTCAGGGCGACAGTTGTACGTTGGTTGACTGCTTTGTTCATTGGTTGAGCAGCCGTCATTGCGAGGGTAGCGTCAGCGTACCGCGGCAATCCAGTATGATGTGACGCTGAAAGGTTTTTTTGGTTTTCTTCCTTCGGCAACACTAATCCGTGGATTGCCTCCTTTTGCCGAAATCTTTTGATTTCGTGCAAAATGGGTCCTCTTGGAGTGGCTTCGTCGCTGTCGCTTCCCTCGCAATGACGTGACCATTCAAAATCTTCGTCCAAAACCTCGCAATGACGCGCGGCTATTGATTGGGTTTCAGCTAAGTCTTCGTAATTATGGTTTTTTGTTAAGGCATTTTTAAAATTATGCGCACAACAATTTGAGGGCTTTGGCCCTTTTAAGATGAACAACTTTTTCATAAAATATTATCCTATTAGATTACCCACATGTCTATACATAGACAACGTAATTTTATTTTAACATTAGAATTCTATACATGCAACATGTTAATTACAAAAATGCGGATATCATTTTTAAAGCTCTTGCAAAAGTAATCAAAACACAGAGGGAAAAACAGGGAAAATCCCAAAGGCTTTTGGCGGATGAGTGTTCGTTTCAAAGGTCTTTATTGTCCCGTCTTGAAAACGGGCTCAACGAACCAAAGCTTGTTTCAATTTGGACAATTGCAGAGGCGCTTGGCATGAAGCCGTCTTTGCTTATTAAGCTTGTGGAGGATGAACTTCCAAACGGATTTAGCCTGATTGAAAAAGACCTCTGTTATTAATGTTTGCTTAAAAAAGCTTGTTTTATCCTATCTTGTTTTATCGTTCAAAACTCTTTGTCTTGTTTCTTTATCGGCTTCAAAAATTTCATCTAAGGTGGGGTTTTGAATTGGCGTGTGATTTTTTGTTTCGCGCTCAACGATTTTAAAGATATCTCCCATGCCGATTTCACCCCTTAAAAACTTATGCACGGCAATTTCGTTTGCTGCATTTAAAACAACTGGGAGGGTTCCGCCCGTTTTGCCTGCTTCAAACGCAAGCTTCAGGCAGGGAAATTTTTCAAAATCCGGTTTTTCGAAGGTTAAAGTTTGCCCTAAAAAGCTGAAACTGTTTGATTTTATGCCATATTCGCGGGAAGGATATGTAAGCGCGTATTGAATCGGGATGTGCATACTGGGGGTGCCGATTTGTGCTACGGTGGAGCCGTCTTTAAATTCAACGGCAGAATGCACAAGGCTTTCAGGGTGGATTACGACTTCAATTTTTTCATATGGAAGGTTAAAAAGGTGGTGCGCTTCAATGACCTCTAAACCTTTATTCATAAGGGTTGCGGAATCAATTGTGATTTTTTTGCCCATATGCCACCTTGGGTGGTTTAGGGCCTCTTTAAAGGTGGCGTTTTTAATTTCATCGCGGCTTTTGTGCAAAAACGGGCCGCCGGAGGCTGTAATTATAATTTTATTTAAAAGTTCATAGTTTCCGTTTGAACTTTGCAAGATGGCAGAATGTTCGCTGTCAACAGGCAAAATGTTCACGCCGTTTGCTTTTGCGGCTTTTGTTACGATGTCCCCTGCCATTACAAGAGTTTCTTTGTTTGCAAGGGCAATGTCTGTGCCGTTTTCAATTGCCTTTAATGTGGGCTTTAGGGCCACACAGCCTGATGTTCCCGTGAGCATTATATCTGCGTTTTTATCGTCTGCAAGCTCAATAAGGCCTTCTTCGCCGCACAAAACTTCAAGATTTGGGAAAATTGATTTAACCTCTTTTGCGCCTTCTTTTGAACCTACGCAGACTTTTTTGGGACAGAATTTTTTAATTTGTTCGATAAAAAGCTCAATATTGCTGCCGCAGGACATTCCAAGGACATTGAAAGAGATGTTTTTTTTGGCGCTTTCGCTTGGGTCTTGTGTTTCGGGGGCGTTTTGCACTTTGTGAGTGTCTTTTGCCGCCTTTTCAAGTCCTTCAAGCACCTCCAGCGTTTGTGTTCCAATGGAGCCTGTGGAGCCTAATATAACAAGGTTTTTAGTTGTTTTGTGCATTAGAATCCTTTTTGATAAAATCGCAAATTTCACTAAGCCTTTTATCTTCCATCGCGTCAATCAGTTCTTGAATTGTTTTAATTTTTTTAAGCGCAAAGCCGGTTTCAGCGAGAAGCACGCAATCGTTGCAAAGCCTGTATTTTCCGTATTGAATGCTTCCTGCCATACATTTATTTTTGCCGCAGGCGGAGCAATCGAAAAATTCGTTTTCAACATCCGGGTTTTCTTCGATGTCGTCTTGAACCATTTGCGCCGCAACAGCCTGCATATCTTCAATTATTTTTTGAACCTCTTCGGGCGTTTTTTCTTTGTCTGAACAGTTTTTTAGGGTGCCTTTTGTGGTGTCTTTTTCTTTTTCTTCCATAATTATTTATATTAGCACAAAAATTCTGACAGTATTAAATTTGAAACAAGAATGCCTGAAAGCGTTAATCTATAGCCATTTTCGGTTTTTTCAAGGTGGTTTGAATTTAAGAATTTTTCTAATATAGAGGCATATTTTTGGTCAAAATTAATGTTGAATTTTTCGTTTATTTCAGCCGTGTTTATGCCTTCTCTTTTTCTGAACCCAAGAAAAATTGTTTCTTCAAGCCTTTCTTGTTCTGTAAGTTCAGTTGTTTCCCTTGGGGGAAGTGGGTTTTCCATATATTCTTTAAAATTTGTTGTGTTTTGGTATCTTATGTTGCTTGAAAAGCCTGAAGCAGAAATCCCAAAACCGTAGTATTCGCCTTCGCTCCAGTAGTTTAAATTGTGGCGGGATTGAAAATTTTTACCCTTTGCAAGGTTTGAGATTTCATAAAGGTTGAAACCTTGCTCTTCTTCAAGAAATTTAACTGCAAATTCGTACATATCGGCTTGAAGGTCGTCCTGAATACTATCATCTTGCAAATGGCTTGGCCGTTTTTTATAAAAAAGCGTGCCTTCTTCAATTTTAAGGCCATAGAGGGAAATATGCTGAACATCAAGCGCTGTGGCCCCTTTTAAATCTTCCATCCAAAGTTTTAAATTTTGCCCCGGAAGGCCGTAGATTAAATCTATGCTGATGTTTTCAAAGCCTGTGTCCTGTGCCAAAAAGACGGTGTCTTTTGCTTTTTTTGCACTGTGAAGCCTTCCTATTGTTTTTAAAATGTTATCATCAAAGGTCTGAACACCAATGCTTAAGCGGTTTACACCAAGGTTATGGAGGGCAAATAAAAGTTTTAAATCGGTGCTTTCAGGGTTTAATTCAACCGTAATTTCCGCGTTTGGGGCAAAATTAAAGAGGGACAATATTTTTTCAAAATGTTTAACGTCAAGCAAAGATGGTGTTCCGCCCCCGATATAAAGGGTTTTTAGCGGTTGTTTTTTGTAAAAATGTTTAATTTCCGTTGTTAATTTTTTAACATAATCGTTTATGAAATTTATGGCGCCAAAAGATGTAAAGGCGCAATAGGCGCATTTTTTCCTGCAAAAAGGGATGTGGATATAAGCGCTTTTTGGCAGATTTTCCACGCTTTTTGGGCGTTTTAAGGTTTTAGAATTTGGAGTTTTTAGAGTTTTGTGCAGTTCAACATTTTGCATTTTAATATTATAATAGAAAATAAAGATTATGTGGCGGGTGCAGATTATGTCAGACAATATGATGTTAAAAGAAATTTTCGAAGAGCCTTCCGTTTTTGAATTTTTGGTGAATAAATATATTAAGGATGGCGTTGTTAAAGATTGTTTTCCTGCAAGTTTTGGTGAAGTGAAATTTGTGGCCTCCGGCTCTTCTTACAACTGTGCAAGGCTTGGGCAGAAATTTTTTGAAAACATTGCTAAAGTAAAAACTTCTTTTGAATATTCTTCTGAATTTAATGCAAATAAAGAAAGGCTGATAAATAAAGATGTCCTATATTTTTTCATAAGCCAATCCGGCGAAACGTATGATACAAAATGTGCACTTGATATGGTGAATAAAAAAGAGGGGCATAGTTTTGCGCTTGTAAATAATAACAATTCTTATATTTATAATAATTCTGAATTTAAGATGAATATTGAGGCGGGGCCTGAAAAATCTATTGCCGCAACAAAATCTTTTACAGGGGGTGTTTTGTGCCTTTGGCTTTTAGCTTTAAATATCGCACAAAATAAAGGAGTGGATATTAAAGAACACCTTCTTGGGATTTTAGATATTAAAAAAGATACGGAAGAAGTTATTAAAAACACAAAAAATATTGAAAAAGCGGCTGAAATTTTATCTGCACAAAAAAGCTTTCCTATTGTGGGATATAGCTATAATTATGTTATTGCAAAGGAAGGGGCCTTAAAAATCAAAGAAACTTCATACATTGATGTGAACGCATACCCGACGGGCGAATTTTTACACGGGCACACGGCAATTTTGAATGAAAACAGTGTGATTTTAGAGCTTTTTTCACACACCGCAGGCGAGTTTGAAATTAAAACTCTTGAAAAAATACGGAAGGATTTTAACCCGAAAATTGTTGCGCTTTGTGATACGGAAGATGTGCTTGGGGATGTTTCAACACTTTCGGGCAACGCTTGCAGGGAGCCTTTGTTTGTTAAATTTAAAAAGTTTGAAAATGAAATTGTAACTATACTCTCATCAGTCATTATTTTACAGCTTTTAGCTTTAAACATCGCACAAAAGCTTGGCCGCAATGTAGACAAACCCTTGGGCCTGAATAAGGTTGTAGGCAAGAGCTAATTTTATCGTTATCGATAGTTAAGTTTAATTATCTTTTTTATATTTTGTGTAGTAGTATGAAACAAACATTAAAATGACGCCTGTTACAAGAAATGCAAATATTTTATAAACAGGATCAACGTTTGCTATATCAAAAAGGAAGATTTTAAACAAGCCGAGGGCTATAATCCAAATGCCTGCAAGCTTACAGGTTTTAATGTTTGCAAAAATTCCGGGGAGAATTAAAAATGCTGCATAAACCATCCAAAATGAAGTTGTAATTATGCCTAAATCTCCGCCGTAATATAGATTTAAGATTTTGTAACTTTCAATGTTTAATAAAAGAAAACCAAGGAAAATTGCAATGTAGCCGTATATATCAAGTTTTTCTTTTTGTTTGTAAACAAGCGAAATTACAATTGTAAAAAGTATTAAACAAGTTCTTAAGTTTACAATCGGGAAATAAAGCATGTCAGACATAAAGAAAGATAATATGGCAACACTTCCTACTGAGATGTAATATACAATGCTTCCGATTGTATCTAAAAATTCCAAGGACAAAGTTTTTCCAAGGCGCTTAATTTGAGCGGAATAAAGAAAGCCTAAGATAATAAATGACATCCATTTTATAAAATCCGCAGCATTTGCTTTAAGTGCGCCTGAATATTGGGTTTTTAGCATGTAGATATTAATTTCTGTCGAGATGAATAAATAACAGGCAGAAAGTGCAAAAATGTGAAGCGTGCTCGAAAAATCCTTGGGAAGTGTTTTGCAAAATTTTGCAACGCCGTATGAACAGGCAGCGGGAATTAAATAATATAAGATTCTTTCATTTAAAATACATCTGTAGTTTTGAATATCTTCGGTGAAAATTGCTTTTGCAGGGATTATCATTGAAAAAGCAGACATTATAAAGGCAAAGGTCCATTTTTGCAAGAATTTTTGTTTTTCTGAAAGAAATGAGAGTGTGGTTCCTGTTATTGCAAAAAGCAACATTTTATATATGCTGCACTCTAAAAACCAAATGGCTGCAAACATTGCAAAAACAAGGCCATGCTTGTATTGAAATTCTACGTCTTTTGAATATTTTTTTGCAAAATATGAACATATACCGTAAACAAGCCCGATAAAAAGCGTTCCAAAGCACACATAAAGCTTTTCTGTTTCAAAATAATTTGAAATCAAAAAGGTCATTATGGCAAAGAAATTTACCCAGCAAATATAAGTTTTTTCTTTTGGCTGAAGTTTTATTAAAAGCATATCAAAGAAAAGATACATTGCCCAAAGGATAAAGGGAAATATTATAGTCGGCTTTTCACCTCCTATGCTCCATATGTGAACAAAAAGGCAGCTTATTAATATGTTTGCATAATTAAATGCTGTTTTATCAATATTTCTTGAAACGTAAACTATGGAAACAAGATTTACAAAAATTAAATATCCAAAAACAAAATTTACAGACAACGGTGTTCCGCCTGTCATAATGACGGGGTTTAGATATGCGCCTATAAGCCCTATTATAAAGGTTGAAATATTTTTATATTTTTGAGCGATAAGGTATGAGAATATTAAAAGTAATATGGCTACAATAGAGGCTGTGAAGTAATTCAACATTTGATAAAGCGAAAATGCGCAAAATGTCGTAACAAATAATACTCCAAAGCCCGTTCCCATAAGAGCTGCGGCATAATTTTTCATTTTTTCTTTATTGAACAAGAACATTGCCCCAAAAATCATTCCTGCGCCACAAACAAGGGCTGTTGAAATTTTTAAAAGCGGGGTAAATTCAATATAACTTGATACAAATTTTAAAAATATTCCAAATGCAATAATTAAAACAACTGCGCCGATTTTATTAAAAATGTTTCCAAAAAATAAATTTTCAAAATCATTTTCTTGAGTGTCTTTAAAATCTTGAATTGCTGGCGTTTGTTCTTTGATTGATTCTTCGAATTCTTGTTCTATTTTGTTAAACAAAACATCATAATCTTCTTTTTGAGCAGAATTTTTGATGGCCTCATCAATTTTGATGGATTTTTCAAAATCATACAGTTCTTTTTTGGGCAATATTGTTGTTTTTGCCGCAGGATATTCAGATTCAGATTGTTTGGATTTTAGTTGTTCAAGTTTTGATAATACCCGTGATTTAAAATCATAAAAAGAAACGGTTAAAATTACAAGCCAAATTGCAATTACACAAATAATAAATTCTATCATGGCCAAATTCTACCATATTTTTAATATGGAGATTTAATTGTGAATAATTGCAACAGAATATTTATTCTCCTAAGGCTTAGCTTATGCTTTAGCTCATTAAGGAGATTGCGTTTTGGAGGAGTTCTTTATAGCTTGAAATTAATTTGTTTGAAAGCTCAAGCTGCATTTTTGCCTGTTGGTAATATGAAATATTTCCCTTAAAATCTACGTTTGATAATTCTACAAGGCCGCTTCTGATTTCGCCTCTGCCCATAACGGGTTTGCCGGATTCTGCGGTTTCAACAAATTGGCCGGATTTATATTCAAAAAGGCCTTCGGGGTTGTGGAAATTCATAACGGAAAGTTTGTATAAAGGCGTACAATCCTTGCCGCTGTTTGCTTTTCCGTATAATATACCATCTTCTTTTATTTCATATTCATCATATTTTCCAAGGAATTTTCCGTTATCAGGGTCAATCCAAAGCTTGATTTCGGTTGTGGGGATTGAAAGCGCGCCACCTTCTGCTAAGGATTTATCAAAATCCTCCTGGCTTAAGGATTTTGTTCCGCTTACGATTTCGCCCTTGTCGTTCATAATATAACCCTGAACTTTAGAGCCGTCAGCCGCTTTGTATACGCCTTCGGAGTCAAATTTAAATTCGCCAAGGCGTGTGTATGCAAGCTTTCCTTCGTCATTTCTTATAACAAAATAGCCCGTGCCTTCTAAAAACACGTTTTCATCAGAGGTTCCGGGGATTGCCTTACCTTGTGTGGTTTTTTTCATATAGCAATCACTGTATGTAGAATCCAGGAAAGTCTTAAAAGTAATTTTATTTTCCCGATATCCGGGTGTATACATATTCACCATATTTTCGGCAACGGCGTCCATCCAATTTTTGGTTGCTTTTTGGGTGTTCAGTGCATTAACATAAGAATCATTCATTATTTTTTCTCCTTGTTTTGCTGCCCTTTGCCTTGCTGTTGCTGTTTATAGCTTAAATTTGCATAGGGAATGTTTTGTTCGTCAAATCTTTGTTTTAAATATGGAATATTGTTTCTTAAATATTCTTCAACTGCTTTGTCGCCGGGGATGAATTGCGCATTGATTTTTCCGTCTGTGAGCTTTAAAATTACCGTTACATTGTTGTCAAAATCAAGCCTTACGGCGCTTTTTGTGTCTTTTGCTTTTAAAAGAAGGTCTGATAGGGTTTTTGAAACTTCAATGCTTTTATAATTCACCGTATCTGTTATGCTTCCATCACTTGAAACGGCATAGTTTGTGTATCCTGCTTCATTCAGTGTGTTCAGAAAAAAAAGCGCGTCGCATTTTTCAATCTTTAAAGTATCAAGGTTAATGGAGGCCCCAATATCCATATCATCCAAAATATCTTGAATATTGTCGCCAGAAAGCGTTTCAGGGTTAAGTCCGCCCTTTAAGAATTCTTCAAGCTCTGCCTTAAAAGACGGCGCTGCAGAGTTTCCTGCCGCCATTTCCATTTCTGTTTGGTTTTCAGAATAATTTACAGCACTTTTAATTGCGCCTTTAAGGGAATTTCCTTTGGCATTGTTCAAGTTTTCATTAAAAGATTTTGCTTGGGTTTCTATGTTCATTTTTTATTTAACCTTGGGCTTTAGTGCTTATGTTTATGTTGTTCAAGAAGTTCTTCAAGCTCTTCTTCATAGGCATTTTCGCGGGATTTCATAAAGTGTTTTTGAGAACCTATTTCATTTAGCGTCTTAAGTTCACGCATTTTTTCTTCGTATAAGTACTCTTCTTTTTTGTGTTCTTTGTGCTTTTCTAAAACGTCGACTTCCCTTTCCCTTTGGTGAAGAATTTCTTCTTCCTTCTTTAGGATTTCAAGAGCTTTTTGCCTTTCGGCTTCAAGCTTTTCTCCTTCTTCATAAAGGTGTTTTAGAAACTTATCAAATCCATCATACATCCTGGGGTCGGATTTTCGCATGTTTATTCTTGTGTCTTGAATATTTTTATTATTTTCATCAATCAGCTTTTCAATCCTAAAGACTTCTTCCTGACATTTTTGAACAACAGCAAGCTGCTCCTCTTTTTTTCTAATCCTTATTTCTAAGAATTTTTGAAGTCTGTAGTTAAAAGGCATAATTTAATGTTTCAAGATACATTACCACACAATATTATACGGCTTTTCACACCCTTTATTTAACGAAAGTTTTGAAAAAGTCAAAAAAATCCACCTTTTATATTAGTCTTGTCTATTTTTATTTATCTGAAATTTCAAGCTGCCTTATGTTTCTTTGGACAATTTCAAAAATGACAACATCGGGTTTAAAATCTTTTACGGCGTTAAAATCAATAGTGTTTGAATTTATATATTTAACATATTTAAATGTACATCTTAAGTAAGGGTCTAAATGTTCATAAAAAGAATCTCCAAAAGCAAGCACTCTAAGGTTTGAGCGGTTTTCATCTAAAGGACAGATGTATTTAAAGCTTTTTTCCGTGTTTTTAGCCCCGATATTTACCATATTTAATAAATCCGGCCTGTCGTAAATATATTCTTCTTTTTTAAAATCTTTAATATCTAAAGGTTTTAAAGCAATGTCCTTAAAATCTTTTTGAATTGTGTTTATTAATTCAACGTAGCCAAAATATGCCCCTAAATATGTCCAATGTGTGTCTGTTGTGTAATATATGGGCCCTTTTTCTTTGTTTTGAATAAGAATATTTTTTGGATAGATTATATTTAAGCTAGAAGCTGTGCTTTCCTTGGCGCTTTTAGTGCTTTTTGTGTTTGCAGCCAAAAGACTTGTTATTCTTGAATTTTGAATGTTTTCCTTTTGCAGGATGATATCAGGCAAAAATTCAGAATAAACAACTGTTTTATCCGGCGGAATTAATATATAAAACTTTGCAGGGCGAAGCTTTTCTGCCCGAAGCTTATTATTTTTTATAATTTTTTCAATTTTTTCTTTTGTAAAAGGCACTCTGCCTTCAAAATCTTCTGTTTCATTTCCAAGCTTATAAAAAAGCCAGCCTTCTTTTCCCCTTAAAACCTTTATATCTACGCTTCTTGGGTAGGTTTTAAAAAGCTTCATCTTTAAATTTGTGGCAAAGCGCATAAAAGAATATCTAAACCCAAAATTGTCTTCAAAATATTTTAAAATCCCGTCTGTAAATTGCTCTGCAGTTTTGAATTTTGGAAACTCTGCCATATTCCTTTTTTCTGTGTTTTCAAGCCCGTCTTGGATGTTAAAAACAAGCCCAAAAAGCGGGATATAGATAAAAATTAGAAAAAATATAATTAAAAAATTTAAATTTTTCAAATTCTTCAAGCTGTTTCTCCCTTAAACCCCTTAAAACCTAAAATATATAAACGGTTGATAAGTATTAACTGCAATATAGGCCGATGAAATAACTAAAAGCACACAATAAACCGTGTTTTGAATAAATAAAGGTATATATTTTTCAACTTTTTTAACAAGTGGAATAGAGAACAAAAATGCAATTATCAGGGTAAATATTAATTCGTTGTTTAGATAATAAATGGCCCCGGCTGAATTTGCAAAATCAAAGCTATAAATGGTTTTTAAAAATGAAAGTGCAAAATTCAGGTTTTCACTTCTAAATATTATCCAGCCCGTAACAACAGCAAAGAGAAAATATATATGCCCAAATGGTTTTGGCAATTTTTCAATATGGAGAAATCTTTCAAGCACAATGAGGGCGCCGTTTAAAAGCCCCCAAGCAATAAAATTCCAGCTTGCCCCGTGCCAAAGGCCTGTAAGCGCAAAGACAATCATAATGTTTATTGCCGTGCGAACTTCTCCCTTTCTGTTTCCGCCAAGCGGGATATAAAGATAATCGCGAAACCACAAAGATAGTGTCATATGCCATCTTCTCCAAAATTCTTTTATGGAGGCTGAAATGTATGGAAAATTAAAGTTTTCAGGGAATTTAAACCCAAATATTCTTCCAAGGCCGATTGCCATATCCGAATATCCTGAAAAATCGAAAAATATTTGAAAAGTATAACAAATTGCTCCCAAAATGCAGACAGAAGTTGAAAGTTCAGAAATGTTCAGGGCAAAAATGGCGTCTACAGTATAACTTAGCGTATCTGCAATAATAACCTTTTTTGCAAGGCCTGAAATGAAGCGCTTTATGCCAAGTTCAAAATCTTCTTTTGTAACTGTGCGGTTAAAGATTTTATCCTGAATTTCTTTATATCTTACAATGGGGCCTGCAACAAGCTGTGGGAAAGAAGAAAGGTAAAGAGTAAAACCTTCAAGGTTTGCGGGCTGAATTTCTTTTCTTTTGATGTCAATTAAGTATGAAACGGCTTGGAATGTGAAAAATGAAATGCCGACAGGAAGGTGGATTTCACAGTTTTGAATTAATGGGAAAATTTGAAGTGCGTTTATTTGGTCTATAAAGAAATTTAAATATTTAAAAATTACTAATAACAGGATGTTTACTGCAATTCCAAAGATTAAGGCACCGTTTTTGCCGCCCTTACCTTCTTTGCTGCTTTTTTCAATCTTTTTTCCTATAAAAAAGTTAAAAACGCAAGAAAACAAAAGTAAAAGCGTAAATGCTTTTTCGCCCAAAAAATAAAAAATGAAACTGAATAATATTAATATAGTGTTTCTGAATTTTTTTGGGACAAGAAAATATATAGGTAAAATTACGGGCAAAAACAAAAACAAAAAGTTTATGCTTGAAAAATTCATTTTTCTAAAACCCGCTCCTTAAAATTACTCTTAAGACTTCCTTTTTTAAGAGTAATTTTAGCATAAACGTTTTTCAAGTTGTTGTTATATTGCGTTAAATTTTCTGCGGTCAAGATATCTGCGCCAGTTTTCTTCAAAATTTTGAATAAAATCGTGCGCTTCTAAAACCTCATCGTAGGTAATTTTTCCAAGGTTTTTTTCTTGAATATGCCCTTTGGCGCTAATTTTTCCAAGGTTTCCCATTGAATATTGCTCTTCAAAACAGTAATCTTCATCTTTGATATTATTGGCCATCTCTTCACTGAAAGCAGTGTCTGCGCCTGGAAACTCTTCTTCTGTTTCTTCGAAATTGTCTTCCCCGCCATAGCTTTGTGCAAACATCGGGAATGTTAAATCCATAAAGGCAAGGGCATATTTTTTCCCGCAGCCCTTACAGGTCACTTTGACAATCACTGTGTCGTTTCCTGTCACTAAAAGTTTTGCGTCGTCTGCGTCAAAATTACATCCGCACTGTGCGCAAAAAAGGAAAGGCAAAACTTTTTCTATATTGAATTCTTCTGACATTTAAATTCTCCGCATTTTGTGACACGTGGCTTTTAACTGCCACTTAGTGTTATTTTGTTAATTTTTATTAAATTTTGTGCTGAATTAATAAAGTTTAATTTTTAAATACCGACTGCATATATATAAAGATTAAGGAAGTTTATTTAAAAGAAACGAGGTAAAAAGAATGTTTGAAATTCTTAGTTTAGTTGTTTTTGCGGGTGTTTTCTGCCTGTTTATGATAGTTGTTCCTGCGGCTGTTGAAAAATGTACATCCGAAGAATTTAAAAAATCTTATATGGAACACCTTTCAAAGGCATACTTACATTCTTACGGGAAATAATAAGGGAATTAGTAACCTTTTAAACACTCCTTTTTGCTGAAATTTTTACCATCAGTTTGTAAAATTCCACAAAGCTTTGAATTTTTAACACAATGGTTTAAAATTTTGGTATGAAAAGATTTATCCTTTTTTTAATTTCATCACTTTTTTTCTTCAGCACAATGTTGTTGCCCACAGCATTTGCTTATGAGGAAGAATTATTCGGTGATGAAATTTTTATTGAAAGTGAAAGTTTAAAATTAAACCTGGATAAATCCCTTCCAAAGGCTTACAGGGAAACATATATTGCCCCTGAAACAGGCCTTGAGATTAAAAAAGCGGGTATTTCAATTTTTTCAAATTCAAACAAAGACCTTGATGATTATATGACAGAATATTATAAATCCACAACAGGGGCCACTTTAAACCCGGAAGGAAGACTTTCTTTAACAGGCGGCATGGAAGTTAAATATCAAAACCCGGACGCCAGCATAAATTCAAAAAAGTTATATTTAACGCCAAGTTTGAAGCTGACGGATGAAATTTTTGTTACTTTTGCAAACAAATTTAATCAGGATTCTAAAATTTATGAAAACGAGGTGGGACTTAAGTATACACCAAAGTTTTTTAAATCCGGAAATTTTGGAATAACGGCAGGAACGGTTTTTGATGATGAGGCTATAAAATCTCAAAATTTAAAGTTTTCAACGGATTTGTTTTTGTTTTAATTAGTTGTATGGTTGCTAAACTAAAGTTTTTTAAAACGGCTCAGAATATTGAAATTCAAAATCTTCCAATAATTCTGCCGGGGTGATGTTTAGCGCATTTGCGATTTTTATAAGTGTTGTGAATTTTAAATCTACAAGCCCGTTTTCAACGCGGCTTAATGTTGCAGAGGTTATAAGACATTCCTTAAAGGCAAAGTTATTCAAAGATTTATCTTTTTGAATTCGGAGCTTTTTAATCCTTTTGCCTATAAGTTTCAGTAGTTTTTTATCTTGCTGTTGCATACATGTAATTCTAGTGCTATCATAATATTATTCCATTACACACGTGTAACGCCACATGGCTAGTATTCAATAAACGTGCATATTTTGGCTTGATTAGAAATAATGTTAAGGAGAATTATAAATGGCGGTAAAAAATAAGACAGAGCATTCCGTATTTGCTGTTTTGAACCCTGACGCTACCCTCGCAATGACGGCTGCTCAATCAATGAACAGGGACCGACTTTGTCATTCTGAACTTGTTTCAGAATCTCAAACAAATTCTAGACAGACCCTGAAACGAGTTCAGGGTGACAGCTGTGCATTCAATGATAGCTCCGTAGCCCGTAGGTTGGGTTTTAACCCAACATTATCCCATGCGGCGTTTTCGCTTGTGGAAATGTTAATGGCGCTATTGGTGGCGTCATTGTTAATGGCGGCTCTTGCCCCTGTTATGACAAAGAAAGTTCAGGAAGACGTTCAAGTTTCAGGCCTTGGCTCCATTGTTTTATCCACGGGAAAAACTGTCTATAACGCACCTGGCACATATTCTTTTATTGTGCCTGATGGCGTGTATGAACTTAGAATTCAGGCTGCAGCAGGCGGCGCAGGCAGAGGCGGCACCCAGGGCGGAACATATCAAAGCCCGAAAGGACAAGATGCGACCCAATATGGCTATGGCGGCGGGGGCGGAGCATGCTCTCAAGAGGTGATAAGAAAGGCGGATGGGAGTGTTGACATCGAAAAAACCTGCTACCCCGGCGGGCGCGGCGGAAGCAACTATGCAAAATTAACCTTCAGGCTGGCTTCTGCAGGTTCAGGCGGCGGAGCAGGCGGGGCTGTAGGCCTTAATAACAAAGGCGAAAGGCAATATTTAAGATTAAAAGTTCAGCCAAAAGATGTTATTTCAATTACTGTCGGGAAAGGCGGAAACGGCGGCGGAATTGGCCGTGGGGGCGAAAACGGGGGTGATACCATAATTGAGATTAAAAACAACAGAAAAATAGTCTTCAAAGGCGGCAAGGGCGGCCTTGCAGGGGGTTTTCAAAATATAACGGTTGACAGCACAAGCGTTTCAATTGCAGGGGAAACCGCAGGCGGCCTTGGCGGCAACTACCCTGATTTTGAGGATTTTAACAAGAAAAATGACGGAACATATAAAGAGGTTGTTGCCCCTGTAACATCTGCCGTTTCAACGCGCGGATACGCTGGCTCCACGGATATTGGAGGGTATTCTGGAGGCGAAGGCGGCACGACGATTCTTGGAAGCAAAGGGGGCTGCGGCGGAAAGCAGCAGAGCGCGGATGGAAACGACTGCAATATAGATGATATCAACGGAACGGACGCAATAAGCTATAATCCCGTTTCAAACCAAAATGGCGGGGCAGGCGGCGGGGGCGGCGGAATTGACCCTGAGGCTGTGGCAACAAACGCGGGAGGCCTTGGCATAGGAGGGGCCGGGGCAAGCGGGTATGTTGTAATCGAATGGCCAATCGCAAGTGAGTGATTTGGTGACACGTTGTTGATGATTGTTCGGCAGGTGCTCTGTTTGCGACACTCATTAATTATGCATTCGTCATTGCGAGCGACCAACGGAAGCGCGGCAATCCAGTAAAGTTGGGCTTGGAGGGTGTTTTTGGTTTTCCTCCTTCGGCGACGCTGGTTCCTGGGTTGCTTCGTCGCTATCGCTTCCCTCGCAATGACGGTGCTCAATCAAAACTTTCAGACAAAATTTTAGATGAACAACTTTTCGGGCATTGATTTTGTAACCTTTCAATGCCCTTTTCTTTGTGGTTGTGCGGCGCAATAAAAACGCTCTGCGGATTTTACCGTCATTAAACTATGCTGGGTAAAAACCCGGCATGCAGATTTGTTCCTTTTGTTTTAATGGTTTTTATGAGCCTGAAACTGAATATTGACCCTTTTGAATTTTTAAAACCCTAAAATGGTTTTGTTTGGCTCAATTTATTTCTTAATTCTCTAAAGCGCATGATGTCTTCCTGTGCCTTTGAAGTTTCTTTGAAGAGCACCTGGTTTGAAGGGTGAACCATTACAATGGCGTCAATATGCACTTCTAAAAAGTCGTATCTTCTTGGGGCAGAAGAATCTTTGCCCATAATTTCAGCATTTGTTACAGCCAAAAAACGCTTTTCTCTGTCGTTTAAAAGGTCGGTAAGCTCACGGTTTGTGTTTGTATATTTTGAAACATGCACTGTGCCTTTAATGTTGTGCTCTTTTGTCAAAATACAAACTTCTATGGGTATCGTGTCTTGGTGCTTGCCTGCCATAAGCGCGTTTTCTCCTGTAATACATTCCTTTTTAAAGATATTATATTACATTTTTTTAAATATGGCTAATATTTTATTTTTTAATGTAAAATAAGGGGGTATGAGGAGATTTTTTACATTATTAATATTAGGAATATTTGCGCTCAACTGTTTTGCGGCGCAAAATGTGGTGTTTGCTTCAAGTGCCCCGATGATTAGCACATGGGAAGTGGACAACCGCGAAATCTTAAATAATAAAAGGGTAATTTCAAAATCTTCTTTTAAAATAAGTGCCATTTATCCTTCAAACGTAATCAATGCGCTTGGAGCAAATTTTCCGGGCTACAGAGGCCCGGGGCAGCTTGTTGTATACAGGCAAAACTTCGGAAGAACAACCGGCACAAACGAATTCGGAAAAGAGGCCGTTGTTGAAAACGACAGAGTGGTAAGGCTTACAGGCGCAAACAGTTTAATTCCAAAAAACGGCTATGTAATTTCAGGCCACGGCAGTGCCAAAAAATGGATTACAAACAACCTTAAAATAGGAACAAATATTTTAATTGACGAAAGAACAAACACAATTACAGCTTATACAACGGTGGATAGCTACCGTTTTTATGCCAAAGAAAAAATAAAAGAAGTTGAAGATTTCTTAGACAGTGCCAAAAAAATTCAGGAAAACCCCGGCGAAAAACGTGCAAAATACTATTTAAAGCGTGCAAAGCAGGATTTAAGAAAATCTAACAAGGCAAATGATAACATGGCGGTAAATTACGCTAAATCTTCAGTTGAAATGTCTAAAATTGCGATAAATTATTCGCTTCCATATATTGAAAACGAACTTAAGGGCACCTGGATTCGCCCGACGGAAAAAAGCTTGTGGGAAGTTCGAAGAACGCTTGATAATATGAAGGCTATCGGCATAAACACAGTTTTTCTTGAAACTTATTTCCACGGGTATACAATTTTTCCAAGCAAAACAATGCGCTCATATAATTTCACAGGCCAAAACCCGATATTTGGAGGTTTTGACGTACTTCGAGCCTATGTAACAGAGGCGCACAGCCGCGGAATGAAGGTGCACACCTGGTTTGAAAGTTTTTATGTTGGTAATAAACACCCTTCAAATGACCCTAATTCAATTCTTTCAATAAAACCCGCCTGGGGAAATAAAAACAAGGCAAATTTTGACAAAGAAGGTTATGTTCCGCACCCTGTAGAACATAATGGCTATTTTATTGACCCTGCAAACCCTGAAGTGCAGAATTTTCTCGTTCTTCTTGTGAAAGAAATTGTGGCGGATTATAATGTGGATGGCGTAAACCTTGATTATATAAGGTATCCAAGCGCACAAAAATCCACATCTGCAGGCTATGACGCCTCAAATTGGGGATATACAGAATATGCAAGAGCAGAGTTTAAAAAATTCTACGATAAAGACCCCGCTAATATTAAATATAAAGATCCGCTTTGGAACACCTGGAATCAATACAGACAGGATAAAATAAATTCCTACGTTGCAAAAATGCACAAGGCAACAAAGGGCAAAGCTGTGCTTTCCACGGTAATTTTCCCTGATTACAAAACGGCCCTTGAAACAAAGCAGCAGGATTGGGCAAAATGGGCAAATAAAGGGGATGTCGACGCCCTGACGCCTTTAATTTTAACATCAGATGACGCTTTGTTCGAGATAATGTTTAAGGAAATTAAGGCTAAAGTGCCCTCCGGGACTGTTGTTTACCCCGGGCTTTTTGTAGGGTTTATGGAAGGCGAAGCTGAGGATTTATTAAAACAGATAAATGTTTCAAGGGGGCTGAAATCCGGCGGAGTTATACTTTTTGACTGGGCGCACCTTGATACAAAATATAAAGACGCCTTAAAGTTTTGCGTGTTTACATCAACCTGCAAATAGCAAATCGGTGTGAACACGCAAATAGATAGTTTAATTCAGCAATGCGGAAATTTTTCGTTTCCTTATGTATGTTTAAATAATAATTCATTTCAGAAATAAAAAAAGGTATATATTTACCACACCTGAAACTTTTTAAAAATGGGCTCAATGTCTTTTGGGGAAAGGGTTTAAGGGGTTTTAAGCGAGCATACTGATGATAATTTTTTGCACAATTGTAACTTCATCGTCGCTTAATTTATTTAACATATCGCAAATTTTTACGATTTTTGAATTTCTGTCCCCTTCGTAATGTTCAAATTTAAAAAATGCGTCAATATTTACATCCAAAACCTTTGAAAGTGCTTCAAAATTTTCTTCTCTTGGCATATTCACCCCGTTTTCAAGCCTGCAAATTGTTGAAAGGGCGATTCCTGTTTTGATTGAAAGTTGTTCTTGGGTGAGGCCCCTTTTTGTTCTAATTTCTTTAATTCTTGCGCCGATGAATTTTTTTAATCTTCCCATTTTTACCCCCTTCTTATTAAGGATAATATGGATTTTTTTATTCTTTATTGCACAACTTGGCAATTTTCCTTGCAAAAAATGCTAAAATATGGAAGAATGGAAATAAAAATGCTAAAATGTGAAAAATTTATATAAAAAATGTAGCAAAAATTGCATAAGGAAGGGATAAAAAATGCGAAAGATTTATAAAACCCAAAAAGCAGCGTTTTCTTTGGTGGAAATGTTAATGGCGCTTTTGGTGGCGTCTTTGTTATTGGCGGCCCTGGCGCCTGTGATGACAAAGAAAATCAACGAAAATGTTATTGTTTCAGGCACAGGCGGGGCAATTTTGCCAAAAACTTACTGTGCGTATGTAAATAATGGTAACGAATTATTAAGAAAAGTTACAGAAAAAGACGCATGCCTTGTTCCTGACAATACATATTCAATGGGTATAATCCTTGCAAGCGGCGGTGGGGGCGGCGGAGGGGCTGCTGACATGGCAGTGAGCAGCAGTTTAAAAAACTTAACAAATGCCTCCGGCGCAACAGGGGCAAGCAATACTACTTCATATACAGAAAAGGTTCAAACTTTTGATAAGAGCACAAAGAGCATTTTGATTAAGATTGCAGGCGGCGGAGCAGGTGCTGGTGGCGGAAACTATGTGGCTTCAGGTGTTGCCGCGCCGAAAAGCCAGGCAGACTGTGAACCCTTCGGAATTTACATCAAAGCGGCATGGAACGGCGGCAAGGATGTTTGCGTTTCAAAATATAACCCTGGCGAAAACCGTGACGGTAGCCCGTCAACAGATGTAAGTGGAGTAACTTCTGTCCCAGTGAAAACTTCGTGCAGCGCTGCAAATGGCTGGTGTTGTTGGTATGGTAATAATAATTCCAGCTATAAAACGGCTTCTGATAAGTGTGGTTTAAGTAGTGGCGGCTATAGCGAATGTTATAGAACTGCTTGTCAGTGGAATGCAGCTGATGCAATATGTAAAGCATGGAAACCTACTGGTGGCACTGGTGGGAGATTACCAACTGAAGCAGAGCTTGCTGCTTGGGCAAAAAATATCAGTAGTGTTGCAAATTTGCAGCTTGTTGATGGTATTTCAAGTAGTTATGGCAGCAATTCTACGGCTCTAAGTAAAGGTTGTCCTGGTGGTGGTTTGGGTGCAAGCGGTTACTGTGAAACGCATGAAGTTATTTCTAAGACAAATACAGTGCGTTACCACTTATATAAGGGCGTTTTTAGCAGTTGTAGTACATCAACTACATCTGCCAACTCTGTTCGTTGTGTTCTGGAGGAAACACAATCCTTTACGCCGTATCTCGGTGGGGGCGGGGGTTCCGGAAGTTATGTCGAATTAAACGTGCCAACAAGTGTTATAAGTGCAGCTACAGAAAACGGTAACGCCAAAATCCGCGTTCTGGCCGGTGCAGGTGGCAAAGGAAGCGCAAAGGAAACTGCCTCACAAAAAGGCGTGAACGGCTCGCCATCCTATGTTGAAATCTATGATGGCTCCACCCTCCTTTGGAAAGTTGGTGTTCCTGGCGGAAACGCAGGCACGGGAGCTTCTAAGAGTTCCGGCGGCACAAACGGCCTTGCTGTGACTAGTCAATGTACATATTTTGACTCCACAAGCGCAAATTACAAAACGGAAGCCCAAATAGAGTGTAATTCAATACCGGGGTTGACATCTCACGTTGCAGGAAAGGCTGGAAATTCAGGCAACAGCACCCTTGAAAGTGCAGGGCTTGGCGGGGCAAGCGCCTGGGTTGCAAGCGGCACACCCACAATTGGAAAAGGCGGGGACGGCGCAAGCTGTGTGCAAGGGACAAGCGCCACGGACGCTGTGTGCTCTGATGGCGGCGCGGGCCAGGGTGGAAGAGTTGAAGCCTGGCACTCACCGACATACCCCGGGGTTGGGGGCGGAGGAGGCGCCGCAGGCACGGTTTTACACATTTCAAACATCCAGGTTCGCCCGAAAGATTTAATATACGTACAAGCAGGGCATGGAGGCCCTGGCGGTTCCGTGAACGCAAAAGGGGCGGATGGCGGCTCCAGCTATATTGAAATTATGAGGGGTGGAAACTCTGTCGGGAAATACGAAGTTCTTGGCGGAGGCGGCGGTTTGCCCGGGGTTTCCGGGAACCCTGACACAAACAAGGCGCCTGAAATCGGTACGGGCGGTGCCCCAAGCAAAATTGCAAGCGGCACAAAAACAACGGGCGGCGAATTTTTCCCAAAAAATTCTGACAACACAAGGGGTGAAAACGCTGTGGCGAGCGTAGATGAACTTACAAGCATTGGCGGAAACGGCGGTGTTAACGAGAAAATTTCGGCCCTTGTGCCCACAGACGGTACATCGAGCGGAATTCCCTGCGGAGGAATGAACACGGGCGAAATTAAAGTGAACAAAGAAACCACCTGGGAGTGCACAAATTCGGGCTCCAACGTGCCTTTTGCGCTTTCAAGGGTGCTTTCCGATTCAGTTTTCAGCAGTTCAATTCTTCAAACTCTTTCCCCGGGCGGCACGGGCGGAGGCGGCGGAGGCTGGAAATACAGCGCAACGCCGAGGGCTTCAGGCGGGGCAAAGGGCCTTGGCGGCTATGTTTATGTGTATTTTGGAGATTGGGGAGGCGGGGAATAATGTGATTGGTGATACGTCTGTCATTGCGAGCGACGAACGGGAGCACGGCAATCAGGGAAGGTTTTGCGTTAAAGTTTGAGATCCTGAATCAAGTTCAGGATGACGGCTGCACGCTGGTTGACGGGTGGCCGTTAGGTGATATGTCCCCCGCAATGACGCTGGGCACCGTATGATAGGATGGTCAAATTAAGATTTTAGATGAACAACTTTTCGGGGCGCTTTTGTAACCTTGGCGCTCCTTTTTTTTTGCGGATTTTGCGGGGCGTGGCAGCGTTAGCGAACGCCCTTTGCGAGAGCTTTGTTGAAAAGCGCCCCGCAGCCGAGTACGCAATAATCCAAGAGAATATATTTATACAATATTTTATACCATTTTTAAACGATTCAAAGCAAGAGGTGGAAAAATTCAATTAATGGACACCGTCATTGCGAGCGACCAACGGAAGCGCGGCAATCCAGAAAACTTGACACTTTAATGTTCAATAAATATTATTAAAAAATGTTCAAACAATCATATGTCTATATCCTTTTTAACCAAAGAAACGGAACTCTTTATACGGGTGTTACTTCTGATTTAGTTAAGCGGGTTTGGGAACATAAGAACAAAACCTCAGAAGGTTTCAGCAAAAAATATTGTGTTGATAAGCTTGGATATTTTGAAGTTTTTGAAGATATAAACGAAGCAATAGCAAGGGAAAAACAGATTAAAGCGGGCTCAAGGAAAAAGAAGCTAACCTTGATTGAAAGTGTTAATCCAAACTGGAAAGATTTGTCTGAAGGTTTAATATAGTTTTTCTGGATTGCTGCGCTTCCGTTGGTCGCTCGCAATGACGTGGGGATTGAATAGTTTTCAGTTGTTTTACCTTGCAATGACGGGTGGGCATTAGTTTGAAAGTTTAGTCGAATTTGAGGAGTTCGTAGGGTTCGACGCCGAGGGCTTTTGCAATAGAATTTAACCTTGTTGCGGTTATATCGCTTCTAAGGGTTTCAATATTTGCAATGGCACCTGGTGTGACGCCGATTTCAAGCGCAAGTGTTAACTGGGACATATGTCTTTTCTCGCGCAGAAATTTTATCTTTTTTGCAATTTTTTTTACAAATTCCTTGTCCATTTTTAAATTATCTGTTATACTTCATTGTGTATCAATCATTAATAATGACTTATTAATAATGAAGTTAAGAAAGGAAAAAGTATGACAGAAGATGTGCAAAAGCTGGTAAGCAAATGTTTTGAAACCCTTGAAAAAGCAGAGGTTTTGAGCAATGTACTTTATGAAAAACTTATGGGCGAAAAAGAAACAGACATCATCCTTTTGATGATAAATTCTTTTGTGGGCGAAGCAAAGATAACTCTTTTGGACATTCAAAATGCCATAAAAGAATTGACAAAGGAAACTGAAAGCTAAAAAAGCCCCGCAAAGCTTTGCAAGGCAGGGCTTTATAAAGGCATTCTATTTAAGATTTTGCGGCTATTTTAAATCTTCAAAAAGCACGCTGGATAAGTATCTTTCGCCATAATCCGGCAAAATTACAACAATAATCTTATCTTTGTTTTCAGGTCTTTTTGAAACTTCAAGCGCGCCGAACATTGCTGCGCCTGATGAAATTCCGCAGAGAATTCCTTCTTTTTTGGCTAAATTTTTCGCTGTTTGGATTGCATTTTCGTTTGATACCTTTAAAATTTCATCTAAAACGCTTGTGTCCAGCGTATCTGGGACAAAACCGGCGCCTATTCCCTGGATTTTGTGCGGGCCTGAAGGTTCGCCCGATAAAACGGCGGAAGTTTCAGGCTCTACAGCGATTGCTTTAAAATTGGGCAATTCTTTTTTAATGCGTCTTGAAATCCCTGTAATTGTGCCCCCTGTGCCGACCCCTGCAACGAGAATATCAACTTTTTTATCTGTGTCGTTTAAAATTTCTACGGCAGTTGTTTTTTCGTGTGCAGCTGGGTTGTCGGGGTTTACAAACTGGCCTATGATAATAGAATTAGGGGTTTTGGCGCGGAGTTCTTCCGCTTTTTCAATAGCACCCTTCATCCCCTTGGCGCCTTCGGTCAAAATAAGCTCTGCGCCGTATGCTTTCATCATAAGGCGGCGTTCAATGCTCATAGTGTCCGGCATTGTTATAATAAGCTTGTAGCCTTTAATTGCACACACCCAGGCGAGCCCTATTCCTGTATTTCCGCTTGTGGGCTCAATTATGGTTGTTTTTTCGGGTGTTATTTCCCCTCTTTTTTCTGCTTCTTCAATCATATTCAGGGCAACCCTGTCTTTCACTGAATTTGCCGGGTTGAAACATTCAAGTTTAGCGTAAATTTTTGCAAATCCTTCTTTGTTAAGCTTATTTATTTCAACAAGCGGGGTGTTCCCGGTCAATTCGCAGAGGTTTTTGGCTACTTTCATTTTTTTGTCCTTTTTATATTTTAATTTCATCTTTTATTTTTCCACCATTTTGAAAATTCGTCAATAGGAGATATGGAGCTATTTTTATATATAGAGAAAATTATTCGGTATACGCAAAGAATTGCAGAATCAAAGAAAAGCACGGAAGCGGGCCGGAGCAATACGGAAGTGCAAAGAATTTTATTTTCAAGGTTTAACATTTTATGCATGTTTCTTTATATAGATTAAATAGTTATAAGCCAGGTTTTCTTAGCCGAAACGAGGAAATCAAAAAGGCTGATGACCTTCAAAGAAGGGCGCGGGCTTCTTTTCCGATGGTGAGTGCGACGTATGCTGAAGAATATTATTATACAATGCGGCCGGAATCTAAATATTATAATCGAGCCCGGGGCATTGTAGAAAATATGACGGCTGATATCCAGCTGCAAAGAAGTCTTGCAAGCCTTATGGGCAGAGATTTTTCTAATTATGGGCCGTTTGGTTTTTTAAATAGAAGGGACTATGAAGACGATACTTCTTTTTTAAATAATTTAGAATGGGTGAAAGGTCAGAAAGTAGGCTGTTGTGACGAAAGTGCAAAAACGGCACTTGCCACATTGTGCGCAAACGGGTATTATAATTCGGCTGAAACGTATGTGTATTATGGGGTGCAATTTGTAAACAAAGAAAGTGGAGAGGTAGAATATAAAAATGGCGGCAAGCTTCCGCACTGTTTTGTTGTGACGGATCTTAAAAAAGACGGTGAAGGGGCCGGGGATAGAAAAAATGATATTGTAATAGACCCGTGGCTTGGCTTTGCAGACTATGCGCCCGGTGCGGTTGCAAGGTTTAAACAGGCATTTTCTAATGATTTATTTGAGATGACAGAAGAGTTTAAACAAAATTTTGCAAAAAAGAAAGAAAAAATGGGCGAAGAGTTTAACCCTGATGATTATGAGATTAAAACGACATTTACATTTATGGAATGGAGTCCGAAAACTTTGCGTTGCAAGCAAAAACTTGGGCAAAAAGTGAGGGAAAAATACCCTGAAACCATTTTAAATATTAAGGCCTGATTATAATTGTTATTTTGATTTCTAGCCATATTATTTGAATAAAATAAGCAAAGAATTTTATTTTCAAGGTTTAACATTCTATGCAGATTTCACCATATAATAGTAGTGCTTATTGTTTATCTTATTTTCCAAGCTTTTCTGCCAAAAGCGAGGAAATTAAGCGTGCTGATTTTATTATGCGCAAGACAAACCAAAATTTTCCTATGATGAGCGCAAGCTATGTTGATGATTTGTATGAATGTACAAGGCCAAAATCAAAACGAAGGGAAAAATCCCGCAAAATCTTAAGAGGGCTTTGGGACAAGGTTTATTTTTTAAGGGAAAAATGTGAATACGCGGAAAAGTATGCGGCTTATTCTTCGTTTGAAAAAAAGTCCATGTTTGATTTAGAGCAAATTTCAAAAGTGAAAATCGGAAATTGCGAAGAATCCGCAAAGGCTGCTATGGCTGTATTGTGTGCAAACGGATATTATAATTCTTCGCGTGTTTCTTTATGTTACAAAGTAGAATTTGTAAATAAGCAAACTAAAAAGGTTGAATATTTTGCGATAAATTCGCTTGATCATTCTTGTGTGACAACGGATTTAAACACAAGAAAAGAACAAGATATTGTAATTGACCCTTGGTTTGGCTTTGCAGATTTTAAACAAGGAGCCGTTTCAAGGTTTAAGCAGGTTTATTTGGATAAAACGGAGCATTTTAAAACAATGCAGCAGAAGCTTTTTGCAGAACAAAAGGCAAAAAAGGGTGAAAAATTTAACCCAAATGATTATGAAATGAGGACAAAATTTCTTTTTAACAGGCTTTACAGCGATTTTTCGTCTAAAGAAGAAAAAGAAAAATTAGGTGAACTTGTTTTAGAACAATATCCTAAGACTGCACTCAATATTAAAGCGTGATTAAATTTTTAATAATATATCTTTGGGGGCAAAGAATTTTATTTTCAAGGTTTAACACTCTATGCAGATTTCTCCATATAGATTTAATATTTCTCCTAATTTTTGCAAAAGTAAGGAAGTAAAAAAAGCTGATATCATCGAACGAAAGACAAGAGCCGTTTTTCCGATGTTAAGTTCTACGTATATGGCGGATAATTATTTGATTTTTAAAAAAGATGTTCAAGATATTGATAGCGAAGCCAAAGTACTTTTCAGGCTAATGGAAGGCAAAATTAATGCAGAAAGAAGCAATGCGTATATTTTGAGTATGCTTTCAGGGAATTCTGCTTTGGTGGAAAATTATAAGACAATTTTAGAGCGCATTTCAAAAATTAAGTCAGGAAACTGTGAAGAAAATGCAAAGGCAGCGCTTGCCGTGCTTTTTGCAAACGGATATTATAATTCTTCAAGGGCAGGGCTTGAATATCAGGTTAGCGTTGTAAATAAAGAAACACAAGGTGTGGTTTATTCGCTCACAAGGTTATTAGACCACAGTTTTGCTGTAACTGATTTAAATGTAGCCAAAAAACAGGATATTGTAATAGACCCCTGGTTTGGTTTTGCCGATACCAAGCAAGGCGCAATTTCAAGATTTAAGCGTGTTTATAAGGATGATACGGAGAAAATTCAAAGAGAGTGCAGTGAAAAATTTTATAACCTCTTTCATCGAAGAGAGGGCTTTAATCTTGATGATTATGAAATAAGGACGGAATTTGTTTTTGCGCCTCGTGAACGTTTGAGCGATTTTGAAAAAGAAGAAGTTGGTAAGTATGCAAAAGCAACATACCCGGGGGTTCTTTTGGATGTTTCCGGGTGATTTATACCCAAGTAAACCTCAATGATTATAATATATTGCATTATAAGAGGTGCTTATTTTATTAAGTTTTGTTGCAAAGAAAAGTTCATGGTTTGAAATTATCCCTTTTTTAAATATAATTGTTAAGGCAAAATAATTAATACAAAAGGACTAGATTTTTAGTTCGCTTAGAAGCAAAAAAATGTTTGTGTTAATATTTTGAATGTAGAGTAGTTTAGATAATAAAGGACGAAAAATATGTCATTACCTAACGTAGCATACTTTTCAATGGAAATCGCATTAGATCAATCTTTAGCAACCTATTCAGGCGGTCTTGGCTTTTTGGCAGGTTCTCACATGCAATCAGCCGGATACCTTCAAATGCCTATGGTTGGTGTTACTATCCTTTGGTCATACGGTTATTACGATCAAAGAATCGATGAAAAAGGAGAAGTTGAAGTTGCATATATCAGAAAACATTACGACTTTTTAACAGACTTAAATGTTCAAACAAAAGTAAATGTTTTTGGTGAAGATGTTATTGTTAAAGCATATAGAGTGGAACCACACTTGTTTGGTTCTTGCCCTGTATACCTTTTAACAACAGATGTTGACGGAAACTCTGAATGGGCAAGAAGAATTTGCCATAAATTATACGACGGTGATGAAAAAATCCGTGTGGCACAAGAAACTGTTCTTGGTATCGGTGGTGTTAGAATTCTTCAAGAAGTTGGATACAATTTTGATGTTATCCATATGAACGAAGGCCATGCACTTCCTGCCGCATTTGAATTATTAAGACAATATAACGGTAACCTTAAAGAAGTTAAGAAAAAAGTTGTATTCACAACTCACACACCTGTTGCTGCAGGTAACGAAGTTCACTGGGTTGACACTCTTGTTGAGGGCGGTTTCTTTGCGGGTGCTTCTCGTGAAGTTGCGGTTGAACTTGGCGGTGAAAACTTCTCTCTAACCGTTGCAGCACTCAGAATGAGCCGTATTGCAAACGCTGTATCTCAGCTCCACGGCCTTGTTGCAAAGAAAATGTGGGATTGGGTAGGCGGTAAATGTCCGATTAAGGCAATTACAAACGCTGTAAACCAACACTACTGGCAAGACCCGAGAATTGCAAATGCTCACAGCGACGAAGAATTATTAAATGCAAAGCATGAAATGAAAAAGGATTTATTCCAATACATTTCTGACGTTCAAGGTAAAAGGTTTGATCCGAACGTTCTTACAATTACTTGGGCAAGAAGATTTGCAGACTATAAACGTGCTTGGCTTATCTTAATGGATAAACCGCGTATCGAAAAATTATTAAACGAAAACAAAGTACAATTAATCTTTGCAGGTAAATTCCACCCGGATGATACTATGGGCAAAGAAATGTTCAACAAGATTTTAAAAGAATCTTACAACATGAAAAACGTTGTTGTTCTTCCTGGATATGAACTTGCACTTTCTGCAAGACTTAAAAAAGGTTCAGATATTTGGTTAAACACACCTTTAAGACCTTTCGAAGCTTCAGGAACATCCGGCATGAGCGCCAATATGAACGGTGCGCTTCACTTCTCAATCCTTGATGGTTGGACAGTTGAAGGTACATTCCCTGGAATTAACGGCTATACTGTTGAATACCCTGGTTTAGACGACGATATTCCTTGGGAAGAAAGACACTGGAAAGATCATCAATGTGTAATGAACACATTAGAAAACGAAATCATTCCGACATACTACGAAAACAAACAAGAGTGGGCAAGGTTGATGAGACAAGCTATGAGAACATCAGAAGCTTACTTCAACTCTGACAGAATGGTTGTTGAATACTACAACAGATTGTATAAACCGATTGCTCACGCTGGTACACAAGCTGGTATGGAAGATGAAGATGATTCCAAAATGGCTGAGAATCCAAATCTTGACGCTTGGACATTCTCAAACATTAAGTAAGTCTTTACAAACAAAATCTATATGCAAGATACCGAAAAATCCCGCCATTTAATTTTAAAGGCGGGATTTTTTATTGTGTTTGATTTTATTAATATGTTATTGAAAAAATGCAGTGTTTTATTGTTCTTTTTGTTGTGGTTTTTCAACCACTTTGAGTCCATAGCCTAAAAATTCTAAAACTTCCTGTACTCTTGTAAATTTTATTGATCTTGTGTTTAACATTTTTGAAAACCCGCCGATTGTCATCTCTGGGTAGCCAGCTTCATTCATTTTTTTAACAAGTTTTCTCATTGACAAGCCTTTTCTTGCAAGCAAAACCATTATTAATTCCTTTATGTCAGAAGTTTCAAGCATAAAAACTTACCTTTGCCACTAATTATTATTTATTATTTGAAATTAAAAGACAAGGGTTGATGTCCAAAACATCTGCAATTTCATACAAAACCTCAACCCCGGGAAGCATAACCCCGCGCTCAATTCTCGAAATATATTCAGAACTTTTTCGTATTTTGACGCTTAAATTAATTTGGGTAATGCCGGCAAGTTCCCTGTATTTTTTCAGGTTTTTTGAAATTATAGTTTGGGCTTTGCTTTTATAACTTGTCATAATTCAATTCTAGTGTTAATATTGATTTGTAATTCGTATTTAAAATACGAATAAAACAATACAATGTATATAGCGAGGTAGATAATGTTTAAACTAGCCAATCGGGTAATATCAAGAAATATCGAAGCTTTTTCCCTTGTTGAAATGCTTATGGCATTATTGGTGGCGTCATTGTTAATGGCGGCCCTTGCCCCTGTGATGACAAAAAAAATTAATGAACACATAACAGTTTCAGGCACAGGTGGTGCAATTATTCCAAAGGTTTATTGCGGATATGTAAATGATGGTAACGAATTATTACAAAAGTTAACAGAAAAGGACGGGTGTGTAGTTCCTGAAAACAGCTATAACGCAGGTGTCATTATTGCTTCCGGCGGCGGTGGTGGCGGAGGTGCTGCGGATATGGTGTCTTCAAGCAGCTTGAAAAACTTAGTAACAGCAACCGGCGGCACAGGCTCAAACGGAAGCGAAAATTACAACATTCAATCCAAAGCTTTTGATAAGAGCACAAAAAATATCTTAATAAAAATCTCCGGTGCAGGCGCTGGAGGAGGTGGCGGAAACTATGTTGCAAGCGGTGTTGCAGCACCAAAATCCCAGGCAGACTGCGAACCGTTTGGTGTCTATGTTTCTGCCGCGCAAAACGGCGGCAAAGCCGTTTGTGTGTCTAAGTACAACCCCGGGGAAAATCGTAACGGTAGTCCTGATATACCAAGCAGTGTAAAACTTTATCCTATGGATTCGACAGAAAGTACAAGCGATACCGCTTGTATAACAGATAGTAATTGCTGCTGGTATGGAAATAATAATTCAAATTATCAAACAAGTACAACAGACGCAGGAACAGAGAAGTTAAATGGACCATATGACGCTCGATATAGAACGGTGTGTCAGTGGAATGCGGCAAATGCTATTTGTCAAAATTGGCAAATTTATGGAAGATTACCGCATTTAAGTGAGTTTGAAGCTTGGGCGCCTTATATAAATAACTCGCCATATGTTTTAAATAATGATTCAACTGGATTGCAATTATGTCAAGCTGGCAGTTCTGCATATAATTTTTCTCGTTGTGACAATTTGTATAAGACAGCGTGTCATGGTACTCGTGATTATCCAACTACAACTACTGATAGTGCAAGATGTTCACCATATCATATTTGGTCCGATACAATACGTGACGCGGAACCATTCAAGACGCTTTATTATATAAACGGAAGCTCTGGAGGTTTCAAGTTGGCTAGTAAATATGGACCTGGGCTTGCTGCAACTGTCCGTTGTGTTCTGGAGGAAACACAATCATTCACACCATATCTCGGTGGAGGTGGGAGTTCAGGAAGCTATGTCGAATTAAATGTACCATCAAGTGTAATTTCAGAGGCTGTAAAAAATGATGAGGCAAGAATTGTGACCTATGCAGGCTTTGGCGGAAGGGGCGGAAACAAAGAAAATGCCTCAAGTTATGGTGCTAAAGGAAATTCATCCAAGGTTGAAATCTATGATGGCACAACTCTTCTTTGGTCTTTAACCGTACCAGGCGGAAACCCGGGGCTTGGAGCTTCTAAAAGTTCCGGCGGTACAAACGGCAAAGCAGTGACTGAAAACTGTATATATTTTGATAAAACAAGCGAAAACTATAATATATCAGGCGGCGTGAGCCTTGAATGCAACCTTTTACCTGTTGAAGCCGTGACATCTGTTGCAGGAAAGGCAGGAAATTCAGGAAACAGCACACTTGAAAGTGCAGGATATGGCGGAGCAAGCGCCTGGGCAACAAGTTCAGGAAGCGCAACATATGGAAAAGGCGGAAACGGCAGCACATGTGAACAGGGAACAAGCGCAACGGACGCAGTTTGTGCAGACGGTAATTCAGGCGAAGGCGGAAGGGTTGAAGCCTGGCATTCGCCCACATATCCAGGCGTTGGAGGCGGAGGAGGAGCCGCAGGAACTGTGCTTCATATTAAAAATATTCAGGTTCGCCCGAAAGATTTAATTAAAGTGCAGGTGGGGCATGGTGGTGCAGGCGGTTCTATTAACGCAAAAGGAGTTGATGGCGGCTCAAGCTTTGTTGAAATTACAAGAGGCGACATTAAGGTTGCAAAATATGAGGTTTTAGGCGGAGGAGGCGGCACAGCGGGAATCCCTGGAAACCCTGACACAGGAAAGCTTCCTGAAATAGGAAAAGCAGGGGTGGCAAGCAAGCTTGCAACAGGTACAAAAACAGACGGGGGCGATGTTTTCCCAAAAAATTCGAATGAAACAGTAGGTACAGACGCTATTAAGAGCACTGATGAAGAAACAAGCATAGGGGGAAATGGCGGAATTAACCCTAAAACTTCTCCTCTTGCAACAAATGACGCCGGGTTAAATGCAATTCCTTGCGGGGGTTTAAACACAGGTTCAATTGTTGTAAACAAGGAAACCACCTGGCAGTGTACAAACGCAGAGAGCAATGTACCTTTTACACTTTCAAGAGTGTTATCAGACAAGGCTTTTAACAGCAGTATTATTCAAAACCTTGCCGCAGGAAGCACAGGCGGAGGAGGCGGAGCCTGGAAATACAGCTTAACACCGAGGGCACAGGGTGGTGCCAAGGGCATGGGTGGTTATGTGTTTATATATTTTGGGGATTGGGGAGATGGGGAATAGAAGATGTCAGGCGGTGCCTGATTTGCTGGCTATGGTGACATTGGGTGGATGATGTTGGGTTAAAACCCAACCTACGGGGGCTGAACATCATATGACAAGACAATCAAATTAAAATTTTAGATGAACAACTTTTCGGGCATTGATTTTGTAACCTTTCAATGCCCTTTTCTTTTGTGGATTTTGTAGGACATGGCAGCGTCAGCGAACGCTTTCTTTTATCAAATATTTACCACTTTCTATGTTTCAATTATAATTTTTTATATAAAGCAGTTTGGAGAATTATTATGGAATCGACAAATAATACAATTGACGGGATTAGAGAGGCAAGAATTCAAAAACTTACCGATTTAATCGACAAAGGAATAAACCCATATCCGTATTCATACGACAGAAATATAAGCGCGGCCGAGCTTCAAAAGCGCTATGAAACCTTGCCTGCGGGCGAAGAAACCGAAGACAGCTATTCTGTTGCAGGGCGTGTTATGGCAATGCGCAACACGGGGATGTTTATTGACCTTATGGATTCATCCGGCAAAATTCAGATTTTTTCGCACAAAGAGAATTTATCCGAAGACAAGCTTGCCGTTTTGAAACTTCTCGATGTGGGCGATATTGTAGGGTTTTCAGGCACAATAAGAAGAACCCCAAGGGGCGAATTAAGCATTAAAGCGCTTGATTTAAAACTTTTGTCAAAATCCTTAAGACCCTTGCCTGAAAAGTTCCATGGGCTTGTGGATGTGGATACAAGGTATAGAAAAAGATATTTGGACTTGGTTGTAAACCAGGAAGTGCGCGACACCTTCAAAAAAAGAAGCTTAATTATTCAAAAGATTAGAGAATATTTAACAAACGAAGGGTTTTTGGAAGTGGAAACTCCTATGCTTCAAACGCAAGCAGGGGGCGCTTCTGCAAGGCCTTTTGAAACATACCACAATGCGCTTTCAATGCCAATGTATATGAGAATTGCTCCTGAATTGCACTTAAAAAGGCTTCTTGTGGGCGGTTTGAATGAGAAAATTTTTGAACTTAACAGAAACTTTAGAAACGAAGGCATAGACATTCGCCACAACCCTGAATTTACAATGCTTGAATTGTATCAGGCATATGTTGATTATAACGATATGATGGTGTTGATGGAAAATATGGTTTCTTCAGTTGCTATGGATGTTTTGGGCACAACCAAAATTACATTCCAAGGCAAAGAACTTGACCTGACGCCGCCTTGGGACAGAAAGACAATGCTTGGTGCCATTAAGGAATTTACCGGGGTTGATTTTAGCGAAAAATTGACCGTTCAAGAGGCCGCAGCAGAGGCTGAAAAAATGGGCATAGAGGTTGAAGAATCAGACTCTTGGGGCAAAATTTTGGATAAGATTTTTGAAGAAAAGGTTGAACCAAAATTAATCCAGCCTGTTCATATTCTTGATTATCCAAGGGATATTTCGCCGCTTGCAAAAGTGCACAGGGACAATCCAAGGCTTACAGAAAGGTTTGAAACCAGAATCAACGGCTGGGAAGTTTCAAACGCGTTTTCAGAGCTTACAGACCCGATTGACCAGAGAAACAGATTTGAAGCACAGGCAAAAGCTAAGGCAGCAGGTGACGAAGAGGCTATGGGAATTGACGAGGACTTCATTGAAGCGCTTGAAGTGGCTATGCCTCCTGCAGGAGGTATGGGGATTGGTATTGACCGTCTTGTAATGCTTTTAACAGATTCTCCTTCAATTAGGGATGTTATTGCGTTTCCGACAATGCGTCCAAAAGCGTAACTTAAAAAAGCGTTTTTTAAGTATAATTTGTATTTATAAAAATAAGCGCCCGTTATCGGGCGCTTTTTAAAGCTTTTTCTTTAAATAAATCATATCTTTTAGTTGAATTCCGTTTTCAAAAATCGGGTGAGAATAGTTTTCAGTAAAGAAATTTTCAATGCGAGTAAATTCAATAAACCCAAGTTTTTTATAAAAATTTAGTGTTTTTTCATTCTCTCCCGTGCCAAGAATTATATATTCAAAATCTTTATATTTTTCGAAGATAAAATTCATTAAAAAGCTTGCGCAGCCTGTGTTTTGAAACTTTGGATATGTTGCAAGGTTTTTTATTTCAATTGTTTTATCATCCTTTTTTATAACAGCGCATATAGATTTTAAAATCCCTAAATCATAGAGGGCGTAAAGCTTTGCGGATTCTAAGTATTTTAAAATCATCCTTTCTTCTTCATCACCAATTAAAAGAATGTCCATAAAATCTTTTTTATTGTGCAAAATTTCTTTAACAACAGGGCTTTTCAGGTTATTTAATTGCACACGGTTTTTCTTATTATCCATTGATTGCAAAATATACATCCTTTAGGTGTTTCTTTGAAATGTGGGTGTAAAGTTGTGTGGTGACTATATTTGCGTGGCCTAAAAGTTCTTGCACAACCCTTAAATCTGCCCCGTTTTCAAGCAAATGTGTTGCAAATGTGTGTCTTACGGTGTGAGGGGAAATTGATTTATGAATAATGTCGCCAAGGTTATGTATGAAGCTATAGACCCACTGGCGTGTGATTTTTTCTGCAAAATTGTTCAAAAAAACTTTGCTCTCATCTTTCTTTTTTGAGCTTGAAAGTTTGATGTCCATCTCCCTTTCTTTTAAATAATTTTTGAGAGCGGATTTTGCCTTTGTTCCAATTGGGATAACCCGCTCCTTGCTTCCTTTTCCTATGGTCCTTATTGTGTTATTTTGAAAATCAATGTTTTTAATATCTAATTCTACAAGCTCTGAAACCCGGAGGCCTGTTGCGTATAAAAGCTCGAATACGGCAAGTTCGCGTGCGTCCATTTTTTCTTTAAAAAGTTTTTCAATTTCATCTGCGCTCATAACTTTTGGCAATTTTTTGGAAATTTTTGGGGAAGCAATTGAAAGTGCCGGGTTTGCCTTCAGTTCTTTTGTGGCGCATAAATATCTAAAAAAACCTTTAATAGAGGCAATCTTTCTTGTTATTGTGGCTGTATTGTGATCGTTTTTACCTAAATATTTTATGTATTCGCTCAGATGGTGTCGTTTAATGTCTTCGACATTATTTATATCATTCAAAAAATCAAAGAAAAAAACAAGGTCGTTTTTGTAGGCGGCTATTGTGTTTTTGCTAAGGCCGCGCTCAATTTCAAGATATGATAAGTAATCGCTTACGAGCTGAATAATCATAAAACCATTTTATAGCTTGCATTTACGGTTTGTTAAGCTTTAAATGTATGATTTTTAGCCAATATAAAAGGCAGGAATTTGAAACCTGCCTTTTTGTTATGTTTTTTAAAATTTTTGATTATCTTTTTGGATTTAAAAATTCCGGAATGTCCAGCAAACCGCCGCCTGTTGGTTCATGAGAAGGCCTTGATGGCTCAAAGAAAGTTTGGCTTGGTTGTTGCTGTGGTTGAGCCGGCTTATTTCCTAAATCAGAGAAAGACAAACCGCCGCCAAAGATGTCAGCTGCGCTGAGTTTTCTTTCCTGTGCTTGCGGAACACTGTTGTCTTTAAGTTGGAAACCTGTTGCGATAACAGTAATTTGGATTTCTCCCTGAATTCTATCATCGATTACAGAACCAAAGATAACTTCTGCATTGTCTGCAACAGCGTCGTGAATAACACTTGCAGCTTCGTTAACTTCATGAAGTGTCATATCCGGGCCGCCTGAAACGTTCATAATGATACCGGTTGCACCGTTAATTGAAGTTTCAAGAAGTTTGGAATTGATTGCAAGCTTAGCTGCTTCCATTGCCCTGCCTTCGCCTGAAGCTTTACCGATACCCATTAAGGCAGAACCTGAAGCCTGCATTACTGCGCGTACATCGGCAAAGTCAACGTTGATTAAGCCGGGGATAACAATGATGTCTGAAATACCTTGAACACCACGTAAGAGAACTTCATCAACAACAAGGAAAGCATCTCTCATTGTTGTACGTCTTTCAACAACTTCAATCAATTTGTCGTTCGGAATAACAATAAGGGCGTCAACATTTTCTTTTAATTTTTCCAAACCTGCAACGGCCTGGTTCATACGTTTTTTACCTTCAAAACCGAAAGGCTTTGTAACAACACCGATGGTCAGAGCGCCCAATTCTTTTGCAATTTTTGCAACCACAGGAGCAGCACCTGTTCCTGTTCCGCCGCCCATACCGGCTGTAACAAACACCATATCGGAACCGTCAAGTGCAACTAATAAATCTTCTCTTGATTCTTCGGCTGCCTTTTCGCCAACTGATGGGTCACCGCCTGCGCCAAGGCCGCTTGTAAGCTTTGCACCGAGCTGAATTTTTTTAGGGGCTGAAGACATTTCTAAAACTTGTGCGTCTGTGTTCATTGCCCAAAATTCAACACCGCCAAGGCCTGCTTTTATCATTCGATTTACAGCGTTTCCGCCGCCGCCGCCAACACCAATAACTTTGATATTAGCTTGGGAAGAAAACCTGCTGTAATCTGTTGTTTTTCTGTCGTAGTTATCTAGTCTGAACTTTTCCACTTTATGTGACCCTCATATTGTTTTAACGTTTAGTTATTATTGTAGTAATTATATTTCTATTTATTACTATATGTAAAAAGCATTTATAAGTAAAGCCTTTAATATAATTATCCCCAAATTTTAACAAAATTCAATTAATATTTACATAACTTTATGTTTTATAGGGTTTTGTGTTATAACTATTTACTACGATTGTAACAAATGTTACAATTTTTTGACTTATACTGCCATGCTGGGTAATAATAAGGGGGTAAAATACCAGGAGGAATTAAAATGGATTACATCCCTGAACAAGGAAAAGCATTAACAAAAGAAGAGATTAAAAGCATTATCGAAAAAAATAATGTTCATTTTATAAGGCTTCAGTTTGTTGATATCAACGGCAAAGTAAAAAATATGGCAGTGCCTGCAACCCAGATTGACAAAGTTTTAAACAACGAATGTATGTTAGATGGCTCATCAATTAAGGGTTTCAGAAGCATTGAAACATCTGATATGTATTTTTATCCTGATTTATCAACGTTTTCGCTCCTTCCTTGGAGGAAAAACGAAGAAGAAGGTACAAATGTTGCAAGAATTATCTGTGATATCCATAACGCAGATGGAACGCCTTTTGAGGGCTGTCCAAGGTGCAACTTAAAAAGAGTTTTAAAAGAAGCTGCCGATATGGGATATGTTTTAAACGTTGGACCGGAGGCTGAATTTTTCTTGTTTAATATGGATGAAAACGGAAGGCCGACCCTTGAAACCCACGACAAGGCAGGATATTACGATGTTGGCCCGGATGATCGAGGCGAAAACGTCCGTGCACAAATGGTTGAAACGCTTACTAAAATGGGTTTTGACATTGAAGCAAGCCATCACGAAGTTGCAGACGGCCAGCATGAAATTGATTTTAAATACGCAGACGCTCTGACAACTGCGGATAATGTAGTATCTTTTAAGTATGCAGTAAAAGCGGTTGCTGCAAAGAATAATCTCTATGCAACATTTATGCCAAAACCTGTTTTTGGAATAAACGGTTCTGGTATGCATTGTAACGTTTCTTTGTTTAAAGACGGCAAAAACGCTTTTTATGATGAAAATGCACCATATCAGCTTTCAGATGAAGCTATGTATTCAATCGGTTCGTTGCTTGAAAATGTTATGGGCTTTACAGCAGTTTCAAACCCGTCCGTAAACAGCTATAAAAGGTTGGTTCCAGGGTATGAAGCACCTGTTTATCTTGCATGGTCCCTTGCAAACAGAAGTGCTTTAATTAGGGTGCCTGCAAAACGTGGAAACGGTACAAGAATTGAACTTCGCTCCCCAGACCCTTCTTGCAATCCTTATTTAGTGTTTGCTGTGATGTTAACTGCAATGCTTGATGGTATTAAAAATAAAACAAATCCGCCAAAGCAAACAGAAGAAAACATTTATGATATGAGCGCAAAAGAAAGGGCTGAAAAAGGTATCGCTTCACTTCCGGGCGCTTTGAACGAAGCAATTTATTTGATGAAGAGAAATGACCTTGTAAAACGCGCGCTTGGTGAACATATTTACAATGAATTTGTTTCATCAAAAGAAAAAGAGTGGGATGATTACAGAACAAAGGTTTCTGCTTGGGAAATTGAAAATTATCTGTAAACCCTATTTGAAAAAGAATTCGCCTCTTTGGCTCATAAAGTGTTTTAAAAATGCCTCCTAAATTTAGGAGGCATTTAATATGGTTATAAAATTTATTACGTATCAATGTTTGTTGCGTAGACGGCGTTTTGTTCAATGAAATCACGCCTTGGAGCAACGTTGTCGCCCATTAATATATCAAACAATTCATCGCAAAGCATTGCATCTTCAATACTTACCTTTAAAAGGGTTCTGTTTGCAGGGTCCATCGTTGTTTCCCACAACTGTTGCGGCATCATTTCGCCCAAGCCTTTGAACCTTTGAATTTGCATACCTTTTTTGCCTCTTTCATCCACAAGCCTTTGGAGTTGTGCAAAAGAAGTGATTTCAGATTCACCTTCGGGCGTTTCAAAGATTAACGCTTTTTCTTCTTCAATCAAAAATTCTCTGATTTTAGGATATGAATTTTTCAATCTTTCAAATTCATTTGATTTTATCATATGAGCTGTAACTGCTGCAGGCTCAATGTCTTCTCCTAAATTCACCTTAATATAATATTTTGAAGTTTCAGGATTTTGAGCCAATGATACTGAATAATTTTTCGCTTCGTCAATTCCGTAATTCAATGCGTGGTCTTCAATGTAATGTGCAAGATATTCGTGAATTTCTTTCATCCTGTCTTCGTTATCAAAATCCTCCTCTTTGATTTCAGAACGAATTAAGCCCCTTACAATAACAGATGGCATTTGGTTAATAATCGGATTATGGAAGGATTTGTAGTATGTTGACATTGCATACAAAATATTTTCAAGGTTTTCGCCTGTTAAAGATTTTGTTTTTGCTTTGTCATATAAAACAACGCCTTTTATGCCGCGCTCTCTAACCATTCTGTCTAGCGCTCTGTCGTCATATAAGTATTCAGCCACTTTTCCAATTGTAACTTTATATAAAGGAGGCTGCGCAATATAAACATAACCGTTGTCAATTAAGGGTTTTGCATATCTAAAGAAGAATGTTAAAAGAAGGGTTCTGATGTGTGCACCGTCAACGTCCGCATCTGTCATAAAGATAATCTTATGATAGCGGAGCTTTTCAATGTTTACTTCCTCTTCATTCTTTGAAATGTTTATGCCCATAGCTTGAATCAAGGACTGGATTTCGTTGTTGTTATACATTTTATCCAATCTTGCACGTTCAACGTTTAAAATTTTACCTCTTAAGGGCAAAATTGCCTGGAACATTCTGTTTCTGCCTTGCTTTGCAGAGCCGCCAGCTGAATCTCCCTCTACGATGTAAAGTTCGCATTTTTCTGGTTCTCTGTTTGAACAGTCTGCAAGTTTTCCGGGCAGCGTTGAAGTTTCAAGAGCGGATTTTCTTCTTGTAAGCTCTCTTGCCTTTCTTGCGGCTTCGCGGGCGCGTTGAGCCTGCAAAATTTTATCTATAATAGTTTTTGCAAATTTTGGGTTAAATTCAAGCCATTCCATAAATTTGTCACGAACTGCGTCGTTTACAATTGGTGTTACTTCTGCGTTTCCGAGTTTTTCTTTTGTTTGTCCTTCAAACTCTGGGTTTGGAATTTTCACGGAAACAATTGCTGTTAAACCTTCTCTAATGTCTTCCCCTGCAAGGTTTTGGTCGTTATCTTTAATTAAATTGTTTTTCCTTGCATAGTCATTAATTACCCTTGTAATACCGTTTCTAAAACCTGTAAGGTGTGTTCCACCAAAGTGTGTGTTAATGTTGTTTGCAAAACATAGAACGTTTTCCGTGTAAGCGTCTGTATATTGCATTGCAATTTCAACGACAATCCCTTCAAGCGTTTTTTCAATATATACAGGTTTTTCAAACATTACGTTTTTGTTTTTATTTAAATGTTCAACATAACTTGCAATACCGCCTTCATAGTGGAAGGTGTGTTCTTTGTTGTTTTTCTTGTCAATAAAGATTAATTTTAAGCCCTTATTCAAAAAGGCCATTTCTCTAAATCTGTTTGCAATAACGTCACAGTCAATTTCTGTTGTTTCTGTGAAAATTTCAGGGTCTGCCCAGAAGGTTGTTTTTGTACCTCTGTTTTGTGTTTCGCGTACTTTTTCAACAGGGTTAACGGGTTCGCCTCTTAAATATTCCTGTCTGTGAACCCAGCCTTCGCGGGAAACTTCAACAATATATTTTTCTGAAAGCGCGTTTACAACCGAAGCGCCAACGCCGTGAAGACCGCCTGATACTTTATATCCGCCATCACCAAACTTACCGCCGGCATGGAGCACCGTGTGAACAATTTCAAGAGCGGATTTTCCGCTATCCGGCTTAATATCAACCGGAATGCCACGACCGTTATCTTCAACGGTTACGGAATTATCTTCATGAACTGTGATTGTAATTGTTGTACAGTATCCTGCAAGGCTTTCATCGATTGAGTTATCAACGATTTCATAAATACAGTGGTGCAAACCTCTTTGAGAAGTCGAACCTATATACATACCGGGACGAAGACGAACTGCTTCTAACCCTTCCAATACTCTAATATTACTGGCATCATAACTTTGATTTGTTGTTGTATCTGTCATGCCTTTTCCTTTATTAAAACCTGCCTCTATAGCAACATTGTACTATAAAAAGGATGGTGTGCAAATTTGATGAAGTTCGTAAAGAACTTTTAAATTAAGTAACGTTTCAGGTGAAAACTATAGTTTTTCTGCTAAATCTTTATTTGTCATAGCGCAGACGGCAGAGTCAGACCAAACATTTTCAACGGTTTCAACCATATCAATAATCGCATACACAGGTAAAATCACTCCTAAAATCCCGACAGGTGCGCCTATTCCTGACATTAAAGAAAGTGTTAAAAAATAGCAGCCCATAGGTACGCCTGCGTTTCCAATTGCTGCAAACACGGAAATAAAGAGCCAGCTTATCATCACAGGTAATGTAAGTTCAATTCCCGCATTTTGCATAACAAAAAACGAAGTCACAAGGATGAAAGCCGCACAGCCGTTCATATTAACGGTTGTGCAAATTGGCAGTACAAATCTTGAAACTGAAGGGTTAATTTTTAAATTATTTTCTGCCGTAGTAAGTGTTACAGGCAAAGTTCCCGCGGAGCTTTTTGTAAAAAATGCTACAACAAGTGCAGGCGACATTTTGCGGAAAGTGTCTATGGGGTTAATTTTTGCGGCCAAGAGAAACAAAGGAATTACAATAAACATCTGAATTATATTTCCGCCAAGCACTATGCTTGTATATTTTCCAAGGGCGCTAATTGCAGAGCCTGAAGCAATTTGGGCTGAAAGTTGGGCGGAAAAAGCCATTATGCCAAGGGGCAAAGACCAAAGCAAGGCGCGAATAAGCACAAAAAGAAGTTCCTGAAGGCCGTATAGTGTTTTTATAAGGGCTGTTTTGTTTTCTGTATTTGGCGCAAAAGATAGTCCAATTCCTGCTGCTGCGGCTATTAATATAACAGAAAGTATGTTTCCTGAAATTAAAGGCTGTAAAATGTTGTTTGGGATGATTGAAAGCAGATGTTCATAATATGAAAGCCCGTTTGTTGTTATGTTTGAAGCATTTTGTGCAATCGTATCAATAGTTATATTATCAGGGGTGAACAGAATATATAAAATAAGGCTTACAGTTGCTGCGGCAAAGGTGGTAAGGAGTGTATAAAAAATTGTGTGTGCAAAAATTTTCCCTGTGTTTTTCTTTGCGCTAAGTTCTGAAAGAGTAATTATTACAGCAAGTGCAATTGTTGGAATTGCAATAAATTGAAAGAGCCTTGTATATATTGTTGCAACAAAATTAAAAAATTCATTTAAAAGTTTAATTCCAAAACACCCTAAAATAGCGCCCGCAAAAAGGGCAAAGAGCCATATAAAAAGTTGTTTTCTTTGGTTTTTGCCGGTTTTTTCTGTTGGAATTTTGTTTGTCATAAATTTTTACCCTATTTTTTAGTCGCTATAATTTTATCATGGTGACAAAAATAATTACAAAAAATATGGCATTTATTCAAATCCAGGACACAGCGCACACCGCGGGCATATGTAAGTGGCCAGCTACTCTGTTTAAATACGCCATTTTCTAGGTATGCCTCATAAGATTTGCTGCTGTCACCGCTCACCAATGTGCCTGCCTGTATAAAGTTCGGGTAGCAGTTGTTATTGCCGGAGCCCGGGCAGCCGCCACTCAGTTTGTAGCACTGCAAGGCGCCATAACCCGACTTGTAGTCGCAGAGCTGCTTGTTTTTCTTTTCACTTCAGGGATTTCAGGTTTTCGGACACGGGGCGAAGCCGCAGACCATTAGCATTTTTGTTCAATCGTAGTGCTGTAATCTTTTTAACGGTCCTCACCCCTGAAATCCCCTCTGTTTCAAGAAAATTTTCAATGTGCGGCTGTGTCTTTTGTGTGATGGGTAATTTGGCCGGACAACATTAACTTTGCCGGGCGGTAATTGAAAATTCAATCTTAAACCGTGAAAATTACGGCCCCACAACAACGATTTGAATCCCCATTCTGTTAAAATCCGTAAACTTTAACACTCCAGGGAAATTTCTGCCTAAAATCATACCTTATAACCTTTGAATACGGCAAATTGTGAAGAAGGAATTTTACGGAAAAATTGACAATTACATTGTTTTAAATTATTTTGATAATAAATTTTAATATATTAAATGTTTTCTAGGGTTCCGCAATTAGTATTTGGCAGGTCCGAGAGAAAACTCACGAAAATTTTTGTGTACACGGAAGGATAAAAGCCTGGGAGAAACTTTTCTTCAAGGCTTTTTAGTAATTAATAAATTTAATAAAAGGAGCAAAATATGGAATGGATTTTTTTATTAATCGCAGGGCTGTTTGAAATCAGCTGGGCGATTGGGCTTAAGTTTTCATTTGGCTTTACAAAGCCGATACCAAGTGTGCTTACGGTTTTTTGCATGATTTTGAGCTTTTATTTTCTTTCTCTTTCTTTGAAAAATCTTCCTCTTGGAACTGCTTATGCCGTTTGGACCGGAATTGGAACAATCGGAACTGTAATTTTAGGGATTATGCTTTTTAGGGAACCTTTTGATATTCTAAGGATAATTTGCATTTTATTTATTATTTGCGGCATAACAGGGTTGAAATTATTGTCTGCATAACTTAACAAAGTTGTAAAAAAAAAGTGTTTAGAGTATAAAAGGTGCTATGAAAATTATAATCTATGGCGCAAATGAAATTGGTTCAATTATCGCAACGGAATTTTTTGAAGACCACGATATAATTGTGATTGATTCTGACGCTCAGCGCCTTGAAAAGTTTAATAACCTTGATTTATCAACAATTGTGGGTGAGGCTTCAAATATAAACGTGCTAAAAGAGGCTGACATTAAAAATGCCGATGTTTTTATTGCATGCACCTGTCTTGATGAAGCAAACATTGTGGCCTGTCTTATGGCAAAGCAATTATCAAACGCGCAAACCGCCTGTTTTGTGTCCAAAAAAGAATGCAGAAATTCTTTAAGCATTGTAAAAGAATCCATGCAAAAAGACGGCGCTCTTCATATAGATTATGTGATTTGGCCTGAAAAACTTTTGGTGCAGGAAATTTTTAAAATTGTAACTGTGCCTGACGCCATAAACGTGGAAGATTTTGCCCAAGGGAGGGCGAAACTTTTAGAGTACAGGATTAAAGAAAACTCAATTCTTTTGGATAAAAAACTTAAAGATATATCGTTTGATGAAGAAGTTCTTGTTGTTGGGATTAAAAGGGATGAAGAGCTTTTTATTCCAAAGGGCGACGATGAATTTAAACTAAACGACAAGGCAATTTTTATGGGAACGGCTGAAGGCCTTGATATATCAGCGTCCCAGTTTTTTGTGGAAGAAAAAAATCCGCTTAAAAACGTTACAATTATTGGCGGGGGCACGGTTGGCCTGGAGCTTGCAAAATCTTTTGAAAAAACTCCTATTAAGGTTAAGTTAATTGAAAAAGATTATAAAAGGTGTGAATTTTTATCAGAAAATTTGAAAAAAACCTTAATTTTAAGCGGGGATGGCACGAATTTGGAGCTTTTAACCCAGGAAAATATAGGGGAGAGCAATGTGACAATTGCTGTAACAGATAGTGATGAAAAGAATTTATTATGCTCCCTTCTTGTAAAACAGCTTGGCGCAAAAAGGGTTATAACCCGCGTAGGGCAAATGGCAACAGCTTCACTGTTTGAAAAGGTTGGAGTGGATGTTGCGGTTTCTCCAAAAAAAGCAGCATTGAATGAAATTAAAAACAGAATTGTAGATTATAAAGAAGGGCTTTTAGCCACAGTTGAGATGGGCCTTGCTGAAATCCTTGAAATAAACATCCCTGAAAGTTTTAAAGATACGGCCTTGATGAATATTACTCTTCCAAAACGTGCGGTTGTGGCGATTATTCAAAGGGGCTCAAAGGTTATAATTCCAAAGGGGCAAACGCTCATTCGCGGCAAAGATTCTCTTATTATCTTTACAAAAGCCGATGACGCGGAGGCAATCAGAGGATATTTTAATAAATTGGTGAAAGAATAATGCGTCTATACGTTGTTATAAATACGGTCGGGATAATTTTACGCTACATTGCAATTGTGATGTTTTTGCCTGTAATATTTGCGCTTTGCTATGGAGAATACGGGTCTATATTGCCTTTTGTATCAGGGGCGCTTATTTCCCTTTTGCTTGGCGGGCTTTTTTCTCTAAATAAGGCTTCAGAAAAAGACATTGACACAATAAATAAGGCGGAAGCCCTTGCAACAGCGTTTTTTTCCTGGGTGTTTTTTGCCCTTGTTGCTGCAGTTCCGTATCTTTTTTATGATTTAGGCATTGTAAATTCTTTATTTGAAGCGGTTTCGGGGGTTTCAACCACAGGGGCAACAATCCTAAATGATTTTTCGCTTTTCCCCAAAACGTTTTTCTTTTACCGCTCTATGACCCAATGGTTTGGCGGCATGGGAATTATCGTATTGTTTATTGCAATTTTGCCGAAATTTTCTGTTGCAGGCCGGCAGATGTTTTTTGCAGAATCTCCAAACCCGGCTGAAGAAAAAGTAACCCCGAGGGTTCGCCACACGGCAAGCTGGCTTTGGGCAATTTATGTCGGGCTTACAGTGCTGCAGATTATTGTCTTAAGGTGTGCAGGGCTTGATTTCTATCATAGCATATGCACTTCCTTTTCAACTGTTGGTGCGGGCGGCTTTTCCCCAAATGCGGAAAGCACAATAGGCTATGGCAGCAACTTTATAACCGTTGTGATTATGATATTCGCCTTTCTTGCGGGCACAAACTTTATCATCCTTTATAAATTTTTCATTCAGGGAAAATTTAAGGCCCCATTTAAGAGCGAAGAATTTATGACATATTTATTCTTTGTCCTTATTTTGGGCGGCCTTACAGCACTTTCTCTTTGTATAAATTCAGGATACAGCCCAAAAGACGGACTCATTGCAGGGCTTTTTCAAACAATAAGCGTTATGACATCTACAGGCTTTGCCTCTGTTGATTTTAACCAATGGGATTTTTCAAGCAAACTTCTTCTCTTTCTTTCAATGTTTGTGAGTGCTTCTGCAATTTCTGCCTGTGGCGGCTTAAAAATTACAAGATGGATATTTGTTTTTAAGTATATAAAAAGGGAATTAAATAAAATTATGCACCCAAACGGGGTGTATCCGATACGCCTTGAAGGCGGGGTTGTAAGCTCTGAAACGGCACAGCAGATGATGGCATTTGTTGTATTTTATTTTGCGCTTTTTGGAATAACGGCTTTTATCACAGGTTTTATTGAGCAAAATTCAACAATCGCTGTTGTGGGTTCAATTGCAACTCTTGGAAATATTGGCCCGGGGTTTGGCGCTTTAGGGCCAATGGGAAGCTTTGACGGGCTCCAAACTGCGACAAAATTTATCTTTATGTTTAATATGCTGGTTGGAAGGCTTGAATTAATTCCATTTTTAGCGATTTTACACAAAGACCTCTGGGCAATAAAGAAATAACTTGCCTTTTGTCTTTATTGCATAGATTTTGCGGTTTAAAAATGCAAAATCTATGGAATCAGTCTTTTTTCAAGCTTTTTTCCAAAGCAGCTTCAAGGGTTTTGATTTTATTTTCCAAAGTTTTTACGCGAAGTTCTGAATCATCTGCCCCGACAGAGGTTTTTTCATACTGCCTTTTAAGTCTTGACTGCTCCTTTTTTAAGTTTTTTATGGCAAATAACATTAAAATAACTCCGCACAAAAAACCGGCTGCAAAATATATGGCGTTATATATTGAAAATTCTGTTATTAATTCCATAGTGTTTTATTCTCCTTATTCATTATGGCAAAAAACCGCTTAAAATCATTATCATATTGGTTTTCTTCCAATTTAAACTCCATTATATCACCCGTCTTTGGGTGTGTAAATTTTAGATAATAAGACATTAAAAGCTGTTCGGTTGTTTTTAAATTTAATTTGCTTCTAAACCCTTTTGCCCCATATAATGTGTCGCCATAAACAGGGTGGTTAATTGAGGCCATATGACAGCGAATTTGGTGTGTGCGGCCTGTTTTTAGTTCAAGTTCAACAAGGGTTAAATCTTCAAACCTTTTTAAAGCCTTAAAAAGCGTTATGGCCTCTTGTCCCTCATTTTCTTTTGCAATGTTCATCTTTACCGTTTTTTGCATAAAATGAACAAGGGGTTTGTCTATTATTCCTTCGTTTTCTTCAATTATTCCATGCACAACGGCTAGATATTTTCTTTTTGCCTCTTTTTTTTGGATTTGTTTTTGAAGGTTTATATGTACCTCGTTTGTTTTTGCAATTAAAATAAGCCCTGGTGTGTTTTTATCAAGTCTGTGGACAATTCCGCGCCTTTCTTCGCCTTGAACATCTGAAAGCGTACAGTCATAATAAAGGAGGGCATTAACAAGAGTGCCCGTTTTATTTAAAGGGGTTGGGTGGGTTAAAATTCCTTTTTGTTTATTTAAAACAAGTAAAGTTTCATCTTCAAAGATAATGTCTAAATCAATTTTTTCAGGCAAAACTGGGATTGCGTTTTCTTTTTCTTCGTTAATTTCTATAATATCCCCGATTTTTAACTTAAAAGAGGGTTTAATAAGTTTTGAATTTACGGTAATTTTTCCAAGTTCAATCATTTTTTGAATTTTAGAGCGGCTGAAATTGAGTTCAGGGGCAAGCCCAAGTATTGCAGTATCAACCCTTGTGTTGTTTAAGGTATTTTCCAATTTCTTCATAAGCGATTAATCCTGCAAGTAAAATAATTGAAGTTGTGATTAAAATGTCGAAAAAATTAAACACAGCAAAGTTTACAAAGTTTAATTTTATAAAATCTATAACATATCCGTTTTCAAGCCTTTCAATAAGGTTTCCTAAAATTCCTGATGTGAGGCACACAAGAGTTAAGATTCTGAATTTTTGGCAAAATTCAAGTTTTTTATACGCATAAATTAAAATGCACACTAAAGCAAGAATTCCAAAGCCTGCAAGAAAGTTTGTGTGGCCGTTAAACAGGCTGAATGCGCCTCCTGTGTTTTTTAAATATACAAAAGAAAAGAAAGGGTTTTCAAGTGTTGATATTTGCATGTTTGGTTTTATGCAGATATCCCTGACACTTGTGCCGAATTGCCAAAGAACAAGGCTTGTTAAGATATAGAATATGAAGGCTTTTTTATCTTTTGGCATTATAAATCCTTTTCATCTACCTTCTTTTCTGCCTGTTTTTCAGTGTCTTTTTTTGCTTTTTCTTTATACTCTTTTAGATATTTCACATCAACGGCGTTTCTTTCTCCATAAACGTTTACTCTTTTCATCAAAAAGGCAACGCCTGCCATTTCATAGTTTATAGCTGTTTTTTCTTCGTTTAAGGAAATTTCTGTTATGCCAACAGAGGCCATTGAATATTCATTTATTCCCTTTTTATTTGCCGTAACTACACGCTCCAGTGTGCCATCGGATGGAATTTTTCTGAATTTATCCACAGGGGCTGCGGGCGGATATTTAATTTCTTCGCGCGACAAGGAGGCTAAAACCAAGGCACCTTGCGGTTTGTTTTTTACATTAAGGCTTATACAGTATTCTTCACCGCCTTTTACAATTAAAGGAGATAAAATATCCATATCAATTTCAGAGGCTTTGCCGTATTTTATCGTAGTTTCTTCCGTTATAATATTATCTGAATATATCTGCCATACGCCTCCGGTTTTTCTCAGATAGTTAACATAGTGGCAGCGGCTTTCCATAATGCCTTTAATTTCTTTATCCAAAACAGGCTTATTATTTTTAATGGCTTGAGTTGCAGCTTGTTTTTCAGATGTTGTAATATCTGTTAATTCAACTGCGGCCCAGTTTCCAATGACATTTATCGACTTTATTTTGCTTTTGTATGAAATATCAGGGTAAATTCTAAATGTTTCATCAACGGAAGCAAAAAATGCGTCAAAATTAAAGCCGTCATAGCTTATATAGTCTTTTGAATAGAACGCTTTTATGGCTTCTGTATTATGTTCGTTTGAATATTTATTAAGATTATAAAAAAGCTCTTTAATTTGTGCTTTATCGGTTTTTTCCTGCCCTAGTATATTTTGCGGGTTATAAAGCACAGGTTTAATGTTTTCATCTGCTGTAGTTTTGGCAATTGCCCCCTGCATTATAAACATCATAAAAACAAAGATTATAAAATTTTTCTTCATTACTCTTTTTTCCTCTTTTTCTTATTCTATCATCTTTGTTTAAAAATCATATAGTATTTTTGAGCCCCATAGAATAGAATTACCTGAAAATATTCTCTGTCGATATCGTTCACTTCAATATATGCTTTTGGGGCAGGCATTCTTTGGGTTTTTTTAGGGAATAATCTTCCAAAAAAGTTTGACGTTTTTTGCCCCGCTTTTTCCCAAAAGCCTTTTTTTCTTTCGGGGATATATTGGTCGTAAAACAAAGGATCTACAATATCTACGTCATACACGGGAATTAAATATTTCACCCTTCCTTGCTCTTTAAAAAGAACAAAGGTTCTTCCGCCCTTTTTTCTTGGGGTTAAGATGTAATATCCGGGTTTAATTTCTATATTTTTAAATATAAAAGGCACACCAACTCTGAACAATGGATATGGCGAGTACATATATTTTGTGTAATCTTCTGCCTGATAGGGGTCAATTCCAAACATATATTCAAAATCTGCAGGCATGAGGTTTTCATAAATTTCATCAAACGTTTCTCTTTCGTTTGAAAAAGCAGGCGTTTGTAAAATAAAAACGCCAAAAACAAATATTGTTAAGATTTTTAGAATATTCTTCATAATTCTTTATATAATACAGGTTTTTAAAAAATCAACCTACGTAAATTTTTTCGTTGTTTAAAATTTCTGTCACATTTAAAACAAGGTAAAGCTTGTTGTCTTTAACATATTCTACGATTTCGTTTTTGTTGTCTGCTTTTATGTTTTTATTTTTTCCTGAATATAGGGCGGTTGATTGAATGTTTAATGTATCCGATATTTCATCTGCAATAAAGCCGATTTTAAAATCTTTGGATTGAATTGCAATAATTGTGGATTTATCCGTAATATCTGACGGCTCATTGTCAAAATATCTTTTAAGGTCAATAACTGTAAGGTAATCGCCTTTTATGCTTATGAGGCCTGCAACAAAGCTTGGCGTGCAGGGGATTTTTATTATCTTTGTTTCTGAATATTTATAAAACCCGCCCACATGGACAATTTCAAGGCAATATGTGCTGCCTCCGACAAGAAAACTTATATAAACATCCTTGTTTTGCATTCCTGTATATGGAATGTTGTCCGTTTTTTCTAAAAGCTGGAGTTTTCTTTGGTGTAAAATTTCTTTTGAAGAAATATCCCTGGGCAGAAGTCTTGCTGCTTTTTCGCTAAAGGCCGTTTCCTCGTCGCTTGTGGATTTCATCCAATTTTCAAGGGAATCTAAATTTATAACAGTTATGTTGTGGCCTTTGTTTAGATAAATTCCTTTTGTAAAGCTGCTTCCAAGCGCAAATGGCGGCGGGGCGATGATTTTTGTATCTATTTTTTTAATATCCGAAATTTCATCGCATATTATGCCGTAAATACTGTCTTTTCCCTGAATTATTAAAATATGTGTATTAACATCGTAATCCGTTGCTTCAATTTTTAAAATTGTTCGAAGGTCAATAATGTGGATGACTTTTCCTTTATATTCAAGTATGCCTGCAATATAAGAAGGCATTTTTTCGGGGTATTCAAGTTCCACAAGCTTTATGATTTCAAGCACATTGAGCGCAGGAAAGGCGTAAGAAGAATTTCCTATTTTTACAAATATAAAAATATCATTTTCCTGAATGTTTTCTGCGATTGCAACTTCATTCATTTTCAATTACTACCTTATTTTTGCCGGTTTTCTTTGCCTTGTATAAAGCGGCGTCGGATTTTTCGATTAAATCTGAAGCAGAGCGCATATCTTTTGAATATGTTGTGGCTCCAATACTTATTGTAACATCTATTTGTTTTCCGTTATGGATGAACTGTTTGTGTTCAATGTTTTTTCTGAGTCTTTCTAAAGGCATTGTAACGTTTTGTATACAGGTTTCAGGCATTAGAACGCAAATTTCTTCGCCGCCATATCTGTATACAAAGTCTGTTTTTCTTAATGTTTCGATAAAAATCTTTGAAATTTCAGACAAGACGTAATCTCCTGCCTGGTGGCCATATGTATCGTTTATCTTTTTAAAGTTATCTATATCTGCCATCGCAACAGAAATTATCGTACCGTATCTTTTTGCCCTTTCGAATTCTTGTCCTAAAACGCTTTCAAGATGGCGCCTTGTGTAAAGTTTTGTAAGTTCATCAGTTATAGAAAGATAGCAGGTTTTAACGTATAGATATTTAAGCCTTAAATATAAATCTAATTCCGTTTTTGCTGCGGGCATAAATTTAAGTTTGTTCCACTCCACACTTTGTGTAGAATAAAAGCAAACTTTTCCGATAAGGTTGTTTTCATAGTAAAAATCAAACTCTTTTCTTGATTGAAATTCATCGGCATTTTCAACAATGTTGTCGCTTTCGTTTTCGCCGACAGTTTCAATTTCAAACTGGTCAACACAATCCGGGAGAATTTGTCTCCAAATGTCTAAAAATACATTGTCTTTCAGTTTGCAATTTTGTGTATTAAAAATAAGCCTTTTTTTGGTTGAATAATCAGGCGAATGGAAATAAATGCAGGCTGCTTCATATTCAATTATTGTGGATAAAATTCTGAATATTTTTTCTGCAATAACTTTATCGTCGCTTGTGTAATCGGTTAAATCCCTGAATTTATTTGTGATTGTGGATTTCATCAGAGCGTCATCCAAAATTTTATTTATCTGCGGAATAATTCCCTCTTCGTCAAATTCAAAGGTTTTAAGCGTGTCTTTATACCTTTGGCTTACCGGGAATTCTTCGCAAATTTCTTCAGCAATCTGGATTATGTTTTTAAAGTCTGAATCCTTTTGTATAAACCTGTTTGCGCCCGATTGAGAAGCCCAAAATTTATCGAGCTTTTTGTCTAAAACCGTAAGCACAATAATTGGTATTTGTTTTGTTTCAGGGTTGCTTTTTAAAAGCCTGCATAGCTGAAACCCGCCTAAATGCGGCATTAAAACATCAGAGATAATTAAATCGGGCGCTGTTTTATAAACGTTTACAAAACCTTCCACCCCGTTTTGTGCGGTTTCAACCTCAAAGCCTGCGCGCCTGAAAAAGATTTTCAAGCTGCTAAGTTGTGTAATACTATCATCGATTATAAGAACTTTTTTTGCCATAATTCCAATTATCTAATATAATTAAGTTAGATTATACAAAAAAAAAAAAAAAAGGGGAAATATGTTTA
>CAJULR010000023.1 GCA_910587375.1 Candidatus Gastranaerophilales bacterium
TAAATTTTGTTTTCAAAAAAACTTAATATGTGTTAATATTAGTTTATAAAAATAAATATTTTGTAATAGAATTTAGAATAAGATAAGGAAGATAGGATTTTTTCGAAAAATGACTGATGACTTGCAAAATGAAACGGGTGAAGTAAAACAAAAGATTTTGGTTGCTGACGATGAAGCCAGTATCAGAAGAATTTTGGAAACCCGTCTTAAAATGGTTGGCTATGATGTCGTAACGGCAGAAGATGGTGAAGAAGCGGTGGATGTTTATAACAAAACTGCTCCGGACCTTGTAATTTTGGATGTTATGATGCCAAAAATGGATGGCTATGGTGTTACAAGAGAAATAAGAAGAACATCCGATGTTCCGATTATTATATTGACAGCGCTTGGCGATGTTTCAGAAAGAATAACAGGCCTTGAATTAGGTGCGGATGATTATGTTATTAAACCTTTCAGCCCAAAAGAGCTTGAAGCAAGGGTTAAAGCGGTTCTAAGACGTACAACGACAAAAGAAATTTCTGCTCCTTCAGGGAAAACGGCGAAAAACGTTATCACAACAGGCAGCATAAAAATTGACACTGCAAGACGCCAAGTATACAGAAAAAATGAAAGAATAAGGCTTACAGGCATGGAATTTAGCCTTTTAGAATTATTGGTTAATAATTCAGGCCAAGCTTATTCAAGAAATGAAATTCTGCAGCATGTTTGGGCATATCCGCCGGATCACAGAATTGATACAAGGGTTGTAGACGTTCACATTTCAAGATTACGTTCAAAACTTGAAGCAGACCCTGCAAACCCGGAACTCATTCTGACAGCACGCGGAATTGGGTATATGTTCCAAAGAATTAACTAAGATTATATGCCGATAGATTTAATTAAAAGATTAAACACCGATAACAAAGAAGCGAAAAACATTCTTGTTATCGGTGTTTTTCACGGAGATGAAGAACAAGGCGAATTTTTAATAAATAAATTTTTAGAGGATGTCAATAACGACAAAGGGCTAAAGGCAGGCATGCGGGGTGACGCTATGCAAAAGAGCAGCATGCCTTATAACAGCATGCAAAGCAGCGCCATACAAAGCGGTAGCATGCAAAGCGGCGGTGCACAAAAAAGGGCGGAATTAAAAAATAATCTTTATTATATTCCAAGGCTTAATTCTGAAAAAACCCGTGTGAACAAAAACGGAGTGGATTTAAACAGAAATTTTCCAACCAAAAACTGGGGAAAAGACACGTCTCTTGCGGGCGAAAACGCTTTGGATTATTATGGCGGGCCTTATGCTGCTTCTGAAGAGGAAACAAAATTTATTGTGTCTTTAATGGAGAAAATTGTGTTTGACGCCGTGATAACGCTCCATGCCCCTTATAAAATTGTAAATTATGACGGGAACAGGGCTGGTGAAGCGCTTAAATTGGCTGAAAAAATCTCGGAATTTACAGGATATCCTGTTGAAAGTGATATAGGATACCCTACGCCCGGAAGTTTTGGGACATATTCAGGAGTGGAACGGGATATCCCGACTATTACAATAGAGATGGCGGAGGATGTGCTGCCTGATGAATTGTATCCGGGGTTTAAAAGATTGTTTGAATATTTAGAAACGGAGTATTAATTTTTAGCTGCAAAATGCTTTAAAGGAGCCTTTTTTATGGACTCCTTTAAAGCATTTATATGTTTATTTTAAAAGCGGCTTTATAAGCTCAATTGTACGCTTTATAAGCTTAATTGCGCGCTATTTTGCAAGTTCAACAGTGTCAACATCAATTGAAATTGAATCCCAGTCCTTATCAATTTCTCCTTCAATAATAACAAGGTCTTTTGGGCCTGCTTGAACGCCGTTCCAATCATCATCGTCTATTTCAATTTGGATGGTGCCTGTTGCGTCTTTAAAAAGATATTTTTCTTTGCCGACTTTTGAAACAATTTTGCCTTTAAGCCTTACGTAGCTGTTGTCTCCCATTCTTTTGGCGCTTAAAACAGTTGTGAATTTGGCGTTTGTTTCATCTGTAATAAAACTGCCGCGCGTGCCTTGTGAGCGTGTTTCTGCGGCATATCCGCCTGCGGCTTGGGTTTGGGCGCCCGTGTAGCCGCCATTTTGGTTTAAGGTTTGATAATAATCGTTATGGTGGTTTTGTGTGTCAAAATTTCTTGTGTGGTGGTGTGCAAAAACGCTTTGTGCTGTAAAAATTACAGCGGCGGCTGTAAATAATGTAAATATTTTTTTCATAAAATTTTTCTCCTGTTTTTTTAATGTCCCTTGCTAATTATTATACACTTGAAAAAGGATAAAATTTAGCAATGCATTAAGATGTCATAAACTTCATCGGGGGTGATGTTGCATTTTTCCCCAAGCACCATTTTTCTTTCCCTAAATCTGTCTGATATTTTCTTTGCGGCTTCTTCTTTGTTTATGCCGTAGTCTGAAAGTTTAATTCTTCTTCCTAAAGATTTGAAGAATTTTTTGGTTTTGTCAATCGTGATGTCGGCAAGAATATTTTTTGGCAAAAATTCGTTTGCCCCAAAAACTTCAACCGCCATTTTTGCAAGCTTTTGCATTTTGTCGTTTTTTCTGTTTTTCCAAACCCTTGGAAGAACAATTGCAAGAGATTCTCCGTGGTCAAGTCCGTAAAAGGCCGTAAGTTCGTGGCCTATCATATGAGTAGACCAGTCTTCAACACAGCCAAGCGCCATCCAATGGTTTAACCCGCAGGTTGCACACCAAAAGACATTTGCCCTCGCCTCGTAATTTGTCGGGTTTTGAAGCACTTTTTTGGATTCTTCCATAAGAGTTTTAATCAGCCCTAACATCCACTGGTCTTGAAGTGGAGTGTTTACTTCATATGTTGCATACTGTTCCATTGTATGTACAAATGTGTCTATAATGCCATTTACAGTTTGTTTTTCGGGCAAGGAATAGGTCACTTCCGGGTCTATGATTGAAAATTTTGGATAAACAGGGTCTGCGTGGAAAGCAAGTTTTTCGTTTGTTGAAAGCCTTGAAATTACGGCACCGTTGTTCATTTCAGAGCCTGTTGCAGGAAGGGTGATAACATCAGCAAGGTCAACTGCGTCTTTAACTTCTGCCCCTTCTGATAAAATTGTCCAGGGGTCGCCTTCAAATTTTGCGGCGGCTGCGATAAATTTTGTGCCGTCAAGCACAGAGCCCCCGCCAACGGCCAAAAGGAAATCTATATTTTCTTTTTTTACAATTTCAACCGCCTGCATTAAAGTTTCAAATTTAGGGTTTGGCTCAATTCCGCCAAATTCCATAACGGTGTGCTCAGAAAGAGCCTCCATGACTTTTTTATACACTCCGTTTTTTCGAATGGAGCCGCCTCCGTATGTCATAAGGATTTTTTTGTTTTTTGGGATTTCGTCTTTAACTTTTTTAATTGTGTCCCGTCCGAAAATGAGTTTTGTTGGCGCCTGAAATTCAAAGTTGTTCATTTTTTCTCCTTTTTAAAACCTGTTTTCGCTTATGTGGTTAATACCTTGTTTTCCAATAACTATTTTTAATAATAACATATATTATTTCTTTGTAGATTATAAAGGAGGGTATAAGTTGCCCAAGGCATTCAAAGGTGTGACAATTTTTCTTCTGATATTAATTCTTTGGGGCAGCCCTTTTCAAGGCCGGACGTTTTTTTATGGCCGTTTGCGAAGCAGTATTTTCCAAGGCAGCGTTTTCCAAGGCAGTATTTTTCAAGGCAGCGCACTTGCTTTTGAAAAACACGCTAAAGAGGCGAATTCAAGGCTTGAATATGCAAATTTACCCTTTTTTCAAAAATTTAATGACGATATTTTAATTCAATATATTGTCTGTGCCCTTGTGAATAATTACAATTTAAAATCCCTAAGGGCAAGGATAAACGAGGTCAGAGAATCCAAAAACATTGAAGTTTCAAAGCAATTTCCAAGCTTTAGTGTTGGCGCAAATTATTTGGGGCTTAAAATTCCGCGTGTTGCAATTCCTTTTCAAGGCTTTAGGGACAATGCTTTTGCCCTTCCTTTTATTGCAAATTGGGAAATTGATTTGTTTGGTAAAAGAAAAAACAAAATCGATATGGCGCATTTTGATGTTGATTCTGCAATTTATAATGAAAGGGGGGCGGTAATTGCTCTGGCGTCTGAGGTTGCGGGGATTTATTTCAACATTTCAAATCTAAATTCTCAGATTGAAATTCAAAAAAGGATTATTCAAAACAAAAAAGAAAGACTAAGGCGTGTTCAAAAAAGCTTTGATAGAGGGGTTTTGGGGGTGCAGGCTTTGAATAATGCCAAAAAAGAGGCGGAATATGAGGAAATTACCCTGAATGATTACAAAAAACAGAGGCAAAGTTTTATTTTAAACCTTGCATATTTAACGGGCGAAGCGCCTGATTGCATAAAGGATTATGAGTTTTCAAGAATTGAAGATATTGAATTTGGGGGGAAAATTCCTGATTGTATAAATTCTGATGTCACAATTCAAAGGCCCGATGTTCTTCAAAAAGAGGCTGCCTTAAAGAAGGCAAAAATTGACATCACCCTTGCAAGAAAAGAGTTTTTGCCCAATATAAATGTTTTTGGGGTTTTGATGTTTTCAACTTTGACGCCGAATTTCAGGTGGGACGGTGCTGTTGCGAACCTTTTAGCGGGGGCTACGGAAAATATATTTTCAGGGGGAAAAAGAATTTTTAATTTAAAAGCAAAAAAGTTTGCATACGAAAGGCTTTTAAATGAATATCTGGAGGCAGATTTAGCGGCCATTAAGGAGATAAACGACGCTATGTATCAATTGAAAACGGATATTCAAAGTTATAATTCAAATCTTAAAAATTTGAATTTTGAAGAGGATAATTTTGTAAGGGTTTCAAACTCTTATCGTTACGGGGTTTCAAACAGGCTTGATATGCTTGATTCGGATAATAATTTTTTATATGAAAAATCAAAGGTTTTAAATTCAAAGGTGCAAAAGTTTGCAGATTTAATTTCCCTGTTTAAAGCTGTGGGAGGGTGTTTGTAAGATGTCAGAGCCCGTTTTGCATAATGTTTCCCGCGGGGTTAAAATGTTTATTTTGACGGTTCTTGTTATATTAATCGGGGTTTTGTTGTATTTTCACTTTAAAAAGCCCAAAAAACCCGAAATAATTCTTTTTGGGAACATTGAAATCCGCGAAGTGAACCTGGCATTTAGGGTTTCAGGGCGCCTTAAAAATATTTATTTTGAAGAGGGCGATTATGTTAAAAAGGGGGAGGTTTTGGGGGAATTAGACTTTGACACCTTCGAAACTGCGCTAATTGAAGCACGGGCAAGGAAAATGGACGCTCAGGCGGTAAAAATTAATTCAAACGACATTTACAGAAGAAATCTCGCCCTGTGCGCGGATGGGACGGTTTCAAGGCAGGAGTGCAAAAATCTTTTAACAAATAAAAATAAGGGCGAAGCAGAATTTGACCTTGCAAACGCGCAGCTTCAAAACGCCGAAATTGCCCTGAATGACGCAACTTTAAGGGCGCCAAATGACGGGATAATTTTAACAAGAATAATGGAGCCTGGGTCCATTGTGTCTGCAGGCATGCCAATTTACAGCCTTTCTTTGTTCAGGCCGCTTTGGGCGCGCGCTTATATTTCAGAAGAGGATTTAGGGAAGATAAAACTGGGGCAAAAGGCTTATATTTCAAATGATTCAATGCCTGATAAGAAATTTAGGGCGCATATAGGATTTATTTCGCCCGTTGCGGAGTTTACCCCAAAAACCGTTGAAACACTTTCTTTAAGGACGGATTTGGTCTATCGTTTGCGTGTGATTATTGATGATGAGGATGAAAATTTAAATCTTTATTTAAGGCAGGGCATGCCGGTAAATATTGAAATTCCTCTCGAGAGTACGGTTTTAGGGGGCTAAATGCAGCAGGGTGTTGCTTCTTTTAAGAATAATGTCCAAAAAAAGCCTTTGGTGCAGGTTTTGGGGCTCACCAAAGTTTTTGGCGGCCAGGAAGGTGCTATTAGTGAAAATGTAAAACCTGCGCTTAAACACATTTCGCTAAATCTTCAAAAGGGCGAAATGGCGGCGCTTGTGGGGCCGGACGGGGCGGGAAAGACCACATTTTTAAGGCTTTTGTGCGGGCTTTTAATTCCAAGTGCCGGTGAAATCTTTATTAACGGGCTTTCGCCTGTTTCAAACCCTGACGGGGTAAAGGAAATTATTGGTTATATGCCGCAAAAGTTTGGCCTGTATGAAGATTTAACCGTAATAGAAAATTTGAATTTGTATGTAGAATTAAATAATGGCAAAAGAGATGAAATTGACACTCTGCTTGAATTTGCTGGGCTTTCTTCCTTTAGGGAACGCCTTGCAGGGAAACTTTCTGGCGGAATGAAACAGAAGCTTGGCCTTTGCTGCACGCTTGTTTCAAACCCGAAACTGTTGCTTTTGGATGAGCCTTCTGTCGGGGTGGATCCGCTTTCCCGCCGCGAATTAATGCATATTGTGCAGAAACTTGTAAAAGAAAACGACATAACGGTTATTTGGTCCACGTCATATCTGGATGAGGCGGAAAAATTCGAGCGTGTGTTTTTGTTTTCAGAGGGGCAAAAAATTTATGATGGAAGCCCAAAAGGGCCAGAAATTGAGCTGGGCGGCGGGTTTGAGGGGTTTGTAATTAAAAAAATTGAAGAAACAAGGCCGAAAACAAGTGTGGGCAGGGCTTTTGTGCGCTTTATGGAAGAAAAATCAGAGGTTGAAGCTCCAAAAAATGGTGTCACAATTTGCGCTCGTAATCTTACAAAGGTTTATGGCACGCGCAAAAACCCGTTTACCGCCGCGGATAACATAAGTTTTGAGATTAAAAAAGGGGAAATTTTTGGGCTGTTAGGGCCAAACGGCGCAGGAAAATCCACAACCTTTAAAATGCTTTGCGGGCTAATCCGCCCAACATCAGGCGTGTGCTCTATTATGGGGGTTAAAATGAGCGAAAACCCTGTTTTGGCGCGCAGCTACCTTGGGTATATGGCGCAAAAGTTCTCTCTTTTTGGAAATTTAAGCTCAAAGCAGAATTTAAACTTTTTTGCAGGGGTTCATGGGCTTTTTGGCTTTGAAAAAAACCGCAGAATTGCAGCATTGCTTGAATTTTTTGATTTGAAAAAATATGAAAACACAAACACAGAAAGCTTGCCATTAGGGTATAAACAGCGTCTTGCGCTTTCTTGTGCCATTGTGCACAGGCCTCCTGTTTTGTTTTTGGATGAGCCCACATCGGGCGTGGACCCGATTTCAAGGCGGGAATTTTGGGAACAGATAAATTTGCTCTCAAAAGGCGGAACGACAGTGCTTGTGACGACACATTTTATGGATGAAGCCCAGTTTTGTAACAGAATAAGCCTGATTTATAAAGGAAAATCCCTTGTGACGGAAACGCCTGACGGGCTTAAAAATATGGTGAAAACTTCTGAAAACCCAAACCCCACAATGGAAGACGCCTTTATAGAGCTTATTTTAAGAGAGGGCGCTGCAAATTCTGAAAATGCCGCAAAATCGGCAAGGATAAATCAAAAGGACAGCCCGGGGGCCGGTAAGGAGGGTGCATAATGAATCTACGCAGGGTTTTTGCCCTTGTTAAAAAAGAGTTGGCGCAAATTGTCCGCGACCCCTCAAGCATTCTTATAGCCTTTATTTTGCCTATAATTTTACTCTTTCTTTTTGGTTTTGGGATAAATTTTGACACAAACACGGTGAAAATCGGGGTTATAATTGAAGATAAGAACCCTACAACGGTTGAAATACTTGATACTATGCGCCATAGCCGGTTTTTGGATGTCAAAGTTTTTAATTCAAGGCGCGAGGCGGATGACGCCCTTCTTGCAGGCTCAATTCGAGGCTATGCGGTCATTCCGAATGATTTTACAAGGCGTCTGAAACGCGCTTCTGCGCAGAGTTCCACCGGGGGCTCTCCGGGGCTTGCCGCCGGGGCTTCTTCCGGGGTTTTGGGGGTTTCTATAATTAGGGGTGCTGTGCCCTTTGGAAATTTTGCCGCAAAAAGCCGTGTTTTGCCTGAAATTCAGGTTATAACAGATGGTTCAGAGCCAAACACTGCAAAGTTTGTGTCTTCTTATGTTCAAGGGGCGCTTTCTGTGTATGGGGCCATAAAGGCTTATTCTGCGCCTGCTGTGGCAAATGCCTCAGGACAAGCAGGAGGACAAGGCGGCTCTAAAATTAGCATTATTGAGCGATTTTGGTACAATCCTGCCCTGAAAAGCACCTATTTTATTCTGCCAGGCTCCCTTGCAATTATCATGACGATGACAGGCACGGTTCTTACGGCGCTTGTCATTGCGCGCGAATGGGAAAGGGGCACAATGGAGGCCATTTTAACCACAAAGGTTACCAAGGGTGAATTTTTGCTCTCAAAATATGCGGCATATTTTTTGCTTTCGATTTTATCGATTATTTTTTGTCTTGTTTTGATTATTTTTTTGTTCAGAGTGCCTTTCTACGGCTCATTTTGGGCGTTAATTACCGTGTCTTCGTTTTTTATGCTTGGCGCGCTTGGGTTTGGTTTTTTTGTGTCAACCTTATCCAAAGAACAGTTTGTTGCAAGCCAAATTGCAGGCGTGGTTGGGTTTATGCCCGCTATGATGTTATCCGGGCTTATTTATGAGATAAACTCTATGCCTTGGTTTTTAAGGGTTTTAACCCTTTTTATTCCTGCAAGATATTATGTTTCTTCAATTACAAGCCTTTTTTTATCTGGAACTATTCCTGAGCTTATAATTCGGGATTCTTTGATATTAGGGGGTTTTGCGCTTGTGATGTTTGTTTTGGTGTATAAAATTACGCCAAACAGGCTGGAGGGGTAGGAGCATGGCGAGGTTTACCAGGCTTTTTGCGCTTATTATAAAAGAATTTCACTCCGTTTGGAGGGACCCTAAAAGCCGCTCTCTGCTTTTTATTCCGCCAATTTTACAGCTTTTTTTGTTTTCCCATGCCGCAACTCTTGATATCGAAAACATTTCTCTTGCGGTTCTATGTGAAGATTCTACGCCTGTTTCAAGGGAATTTTTGTCAAAAATTTCTGGGTCAAAATATTTTAAGAAAATAATTTTTGTAAAAAACCTTGAAGGCTTGAAGAATGCACTTGATACGGAAACTGTGCGCGGGGCTTTGTATATTAAAAATGATTTTACAAAAAAATATCTTGCCGCCCAAAACGCGGGCAAAGGGGGCGGGGCAGAGGTGGAGCTTATTTTGGACGGGCGCCACACAAATGGAAGCCAGATTATAGGGGCATATTTAACCCAAATTACGGCGGATTTTGAGGCCTCGTCTGCTGTTTTGCCATTTTCTGTGCCGCAAACATCAAATGTAAATGATGGCATGATTATGGTTTCAACAAGAAACAGATATAACCCAAACCTTTACTATCACTGGTTTATAATTTCTTCCTTGGTGGGGATTTTATCCATGTCTATGGTTTTGTTGCTTTCTGCCCTTTCTTTAGCGCGCGAGAAGGAATCCGGCACTTTTGACGAGCTTTTGGTTTCTCCTTTGAAACCTTATGAAATTTTGCTTGGAAAGCTTGTTGTGCCCATATTTTTCGGGTGTGTCGACGGGGTTATAATTTTGCTTGCGGCAAAGTTTGTCTTCGGGTTGCCGCTTTTGGGGAATATGGCTCTTTATTTTTTTGCCCTTATTTGCTTTCTTATCTCGGTTTCGGGCGTTGGGCTTTTTATTTCTTCTTTAACCAAAACCCAGCAACAAGCCATGCTCGGTGTTTTTGTTTTTATGTTTCCTGCCATGATTTTATCAGGGTATAGCGCGCCTGTTGAAAATATTACGCCTGAATTTCTTCAAAACCTTACGCTGTTTAATCCTTTGAGGTTTTTTCTTGTGATTTCAAAGGGGATAATATTAAAAAATATTAACTTTTATTTATGTATTTTAAACTTAATTCCAATTATTTTAATTTCAATATTTACGCTTTATACGGCGAATTATTCCTTTAAAAACAGGCTTGAATAAAACTCTCTAAAGCTTTTATGGGTGCGGATTTTGGGGTGAAGATTTTAAAAATGAGATTTATTTTAAGTTTTGTAAAGGATATATACTTTATAGATATTTCGCCTGTTTTATAGACTTATCAGTGTATTTTTATTTATTTGGAGTTTATTTTTTGATTAAAACGTATTATAATTAATAACATAATTTGCCAAGTGCGAAAAGTAATTAGATGTGATATGAAAGGTAAAAACAAATGAGAAAGAGTTTAGGCTTTACTTTAGCAGAAGTTTTAATCACTTTGGCTATCATTGGTGTAGTTGCAGCTATGACTATTCCTTCTGTTATCGTAAATACAAACCAACAAGAATTTAAAACCGGTCTTAAAAAAGCGGTTTCAGTTTTAAACCAAGCA
>CAJULR010000024.1 GCA_910587375.1 Candidatus Gastranaerophilales bacterium
TGAAGTTGTTACTTCTTGTTTACCGTAGAAAGAGTTTCCGCCTGCTCCGCCACCACCTATCATTGTAAGTTTAATATTGTTTACATCGTTTGGAACATTAAAGACTTCATCATTGTTAAAAATTGTAACAATTGCGTCTTTATCATATTGGGCAGCCCCAACGCCCGATATATTTATTTTTGCTTCGTCCATGCGCTTTGTCATTACAGGCGCTAACGCCGCCAATAACAACGACGCCACCAACAACGCCATCAACATTTCCACCAAAGAAAACGCCGCATGGGATAATGTTGGGTTAAAACCCAACCTACGGGTTTGACAGGTTTTTAATGTACAGCCGTCACCCTGAACTCGTTTCAGGGTCTGTCCCGAATTCGCTTTAGATTCTGAAACAAGTTCAGAATGACAAAGTTGGTCCCCGTTCATTGATTGGGCTTCAGTTGAATCCTCGCAATGACGGTGACCATTGGATGATTTCCAGTCACTTGCATTAACGGTGTTCGACCCTTGCGGTTCAGCCGAGTTTGTCAGCTGGGTTTCAGCCGAAAATTTGCTGCAGATTGACGGCAGCAGCAGCCGTTTTAGATGAAAACTTCTAATCATAATTCATATTACCCATTTGTCTATATATAATTACGCATATTTTTCGTAAAATATAACCTAATAACTATATTATATAATTTTAACAAATAAATCAAGATAAATATGCTTAATAGTATATAATTTTTTCCATATCTTCAAAGGAAAATCGAATTATAGAGTGTAGGATGGGAATTTAAGCGGTGGTTACACAAGAAAAAGATATGTTGCAAGACGAGGAGTTTGAGGCAAAATTTAACGATTTTAAGGTTTTGTTCGGCAAAAGGGTTAAATATTACAGAGATTTGAAAAATTACACGCAGGAATATTTGGCGGAGCTTGTAAACATTGAACAATCAAACCTTTCAAACATTGAACGCGGCAGGGTTTACCCGACACAAATTACGCTTTTTCGCCTGGCAAGGGCGCTTGAGGTTGAGCCTTACCAGTTTTACACCGTCGCGCCCGGGATTGCGCCACAGGATATGGTGAAAGAGATTGCGCAGGCAATGTATCAGGACAAAAACCTTGCAGATATGATGTATAAGTTTTACTGCGCGATACACTAAAACCAAGGCAGGAAGCTGATTTAAACAAATTGTTCTATCGTTTTTAGTTTTTTAAATTTTGGTTACAAAATGGTTACAAAAAGCCCGGGAGGGAAATTTAAGGTACAAAAAGCACCTCCGAAGTGTATTTCAAAAGGCGCCTTTTTACGATTTTAAGATTTTACCCCGGGTGCTTATTTTTTCGCACTTTTTGTTTTAAACCTGTAAACCTTGAATTCTGCAGGCTTTATGATTTGGAAATTAATTGAATTTTCGATGTTTGATAAAAGTTTCTTTTCAACAAACTGACATTTGTTCATTTCATCATAGTCAAATTCAAAGAAGGAAACTAAAACCCTGTCTTTAAGGCTGATTTCTGTGCCTTCGATGGTTTTTCCGCGCTTAATTTCCATAGCGCAAGTGCCGTCTTCTTTTGTCACGGAAACTTTTTCTGTCGGGCTTTGGTTGTTTGCAACGATTAAGAAATTTCCATCATCCGATAAAATTTCCCAAACAGAAAGCCCTGCTTTGCTTTCCTGGACAAGCCAAGCTTTACCATTTAAAATTACAGGGCAGTTTTGCGCAAAATAGTTTATGGCATTGAATTTTTCATAGAAATTCCAGTCTTTGTTTCTTTTCATGGAAACTTCGTTGCCGATAACATATTCTATTCCGCGTTTTGTGAAGCTTTCATCGCCATCAATATATAAAGACGGACGTCCGGCGTCTTTTCCTCCGGGGAGGAATTTATATTTAAACCATTTGAAGAGTGCACCTTCTGCGCCCAATTGGCCCGGATATTGGTCTATTGCTTCAAATTCGCCATCTTGGTTATTATATGTTTTCAAAATTGAAAGCGGATTTGAAATGCCATATCTTGAATTATATTTTTCAAGTTTTGCGTTGTCGTGAATGATTTGTGCGGGCGTTTTTGTGTTTTGAGAAACAATATCATTTCCCCAAAGAAGGTCAAAGCCCATATCTTGGTGATATTCTTTGTAAAAATCGTCCCAGAGCATATATTCAGCCAAAGTTGCAAAGTGCGGAATGCGCCTTTTAATTACGGCATTGAGCTTGTTTAAAACCTCTCTTGGCGCCCTATAGCTGATTGGCGTTTTTCCTTTTTCTGAAAATGCGTCTACAATGTGGTCAATGTGGTCCACTCTATAGCCGTCAAAACCGTATTCTTCCGCGATATCTCTTGTATATTCAAAGTAAAAATCGGTCACTTTTTTATTATATTTACCGTTTTCAAAGAACACAAAATAGTATGGCGTTTGACAATCAAGGTTTGCAAAGTGCGTCACGTCTTTATCTTCATAGTCAAAGTGCCTGAACATCGGATATTCTTTGCTTGAGTGCATTTTGTCAAACACAGGAACCCCTGCTGAACACCAAGCCCCGCCCGGCGCCGGCCACAAGCCTTCTTTTATTAAAGCTTTAACAATTTCAGGCTGTTTTGTTATGTCTTCTTCTTTTGCAGGCTTTTTGCCGTTCACTTTTTCAATTACAGGATAAACTTTCTTTAAAATATCATCCTGCCTGAATCTGTTCATCATTTGGTTTGACAACACTTTTTTAATATCAAGCATCATATCGTCAAACTCTTTTAAAATTTCTTCATTTCCGCTTTTAAAGGTTTTTTTGGAACCGTTTAAGATTTCAAGATAAAGCTTTGCAGCGTTTTCAACCTCGTTTGCGTCGTATTTATTTTTTAGCGCCATAGAAACTTTTTCAATTTCTTTGGTAAGGTCTGTCATTAAATCTTTAATGTCAAACCACCTTGCAACATAAGGTTTTAAAAGGACAACCTTTGAAAATCTTCCCGTTTGCGGCAAAATATCGTAAATTACAGGGTGGCCTGAAAGCTGGGCAAGCGTTATGAAAAGCTTCACCTGAGATTTCACATCAAGCCCCAAAAATTTACTTAATTTTTTATCTTCGATTTTTTCACTGACATCTGTTGACATAGGAAGATATGCACAGCCAAATTCCCTTGGGTGGAAGGGAAGAAGATAGATTGTGTCCCCCAAAATTTCAAATTTTTCATTGCCGCGCGGAAGCGTCAAAATTTGCGCTATCCATTCAATGAAGGCACCCGTCTTTTGGCTTTTTTCGCCGTCCCCAAGGGCAGAAAGCGAGATAAGCTTTATGTTGTGGCCTTCTTTTTTAAACCAGTTTGAGTTTTTAATTTTCCTTCGAACCAAAGGCGAAGGGTTCGCTATGTCTTTAAGCTTAATTTCATCATGCGTACCTTCAAGCTTTAAAATTTCAACAAAAGCAAACATAATTTCAGAATGCGTAAGCTCATCTAAAACTTTATAATGGGGATATGGCAAATAGCCATATTTTTGAATTGTTTCAGTTAAATATTTCTTTCTCTCTTCAGATACTTCATTTATGCAGTAAATTTCTTTCAGTTTTGAAAAAACATCCTGCAATTTGGCTCCGCTAAGCGGGTTTTTTGATAATAAATTTAACATCGCAATTCACCTGCTTTTCTATTCCTTTAGGGGGAAACTTTAAAATCTATCCTTATAAACTTAATAAAATACTACCATGAACACTTTGAAATGAAATTGTTGTGTATAGAAATGTTAAACCGTAAGCAAATAATATTTCAAAATTATTCTTGATAATTTTATTCATAGCTTTAACTTGAGAATTGTGATAAACATACCAAATTAAAAAAATGAGGGCTGGAAACCCAACATTTTCTAATATTGGCGATAGCAAATTTAAAATGTCCATAATATTTTCCTTCCTTAACTTATGTATATATACTTGTTTCTTCTTTTAAATTTCTTTTAATAAAAATTTGGTGAACAAAACAAGAAAAAATGATACGGAAAAGAAACAAATAAACCTTTGAAAAACAAAAGAAATATAATGAAAATAAAAAATAAAAAAAGGAAATATATAAAATGAAAGTTAAGAAAATAATTAAAATAATAATTCTAATAATAATTGCAATATTAACATTCTGTTTTATTATGAAAAACTTTTTCCCTGCAGAATGGTCTTTCATAACTCCTCATAAACAAGGCGATTTTGTGAGGGTAGGGAATATGCATCTTGAGCATCATATAGCGCAGCCTATTCTATTGGATGATGGCAGAGTTTTATTTGCAGGCAGAAATCAAAGTGAGTATTATGATCCTAGGACGAGAAAATTTTATCTGATAGATAATGGTAATGTGAAAATAAATAATGTTAGTTCTGCAAAATTAGGCAATGGTAAAGTATTATTTTTCGGTGATTCTTGTGGAATAGATAAAATTCATCCTAAAACTGTTATTTTTAACCCAAAAA
>CAJULR010000025.1 GCA_910587375.1 Candidatus Gastranaerophilales bacterium
CCTAACAGCTCTAACTGGTTCAATTCTCTGCAATGGTTCTGATTCAACCCCAAATGGAAAAGATGGGACCTTCGGAGGAGGAGGCGGCGGAGGAGCAGTCATAAACGAAACAGGAGGCCTAGGAGGACGTGGCGGCAAAGGTATGGTCATCCTTGAATACAAGGCAGTGGGGCTATGATGAATCGGGGCCAAAAGCCCCGGCATTAAAATGATGTTGGGTTAAAACCCAACCTACGGATGAAACCCAATTAATAGACAGTTTTTAAACGATAAACAATTTCTCGGGGCGCGTTTTGTAACCTTCGTGCCCCTTTTTCTTGCATACGAAAATGTCGGGCAAAATGCCCAACTAAAGCGATATCAGGGGATTTTAAGACAAACCGATTCCAAATTTCAGCGCATAAATAATTCCAAAGACTTTAAAAGTTTATTTTATGAGCCTGTTCATCCTTTTGAGTGTGTCCAGAAAATGTTCGGCAAGAGCCCTGTATTCAAGCGCTTTTTGCTCGTTTTCCGCAAATTCCGGGAAAATTTCCGCTATTTTTTCGGGCCTGTTAAGTTTCATTTCCGTGGTTGAATCCGTAAGCCAGATGTCGATTTTTATTTCAGGCATAATAATTTCTCCGTTTTTGTTCACTAGAATAATCCTAACAGATAAATACAAAAATTTATTGCTAAAGTGCAACAGATTCAACAAAGTGTATGGTTTAAAATTCGCGCAAATATATTAAGCTTAAATTGGGCATAAAGAAGCGGTGAATTATATAGTTTGAAAATTAAATATCAAAAAGGGTAAGCTTCCCGTTTGCCTCCACTGCCACAGACGTGTTAAGCAGAAAATGACAGTTAAAGGAGGTGATGAAAGATGATTTTCAGAATTACTGAAAAAGCGCTATGGCTTATCTTGCTGATAATCATAGCGCTCAAAATCATCAAATAAGGGAAGTTAAGAAAGGCCTTAAGAGAAGCAACCTCTTGGGGCCTTTTCCCTATGTCTTTATTATAACCAAACTTTTCCGTTTTTTCAACACCATCCTAAATTTATGGCTCCTGCGTATCATTATTCACACAAAACGCTTGCAAAACCTTAAAAAAGACTGTACAATGATTGTATTCAGCCTAAGCCAAGGGCAAAAGGGCTTTGTAAAATGAGCCTTAAAACCAAAGTTTTAGGTCCTGAATATAATTACTAACAAAGGAGACCAAAGAATGTACCAAGACGAAACCCTAAAATGCGAAGATTGTGGACAAGAATTTGTTTTCACAGTAGGGGAACAAGAATTTTATGCAGAAAAGGGCCTTGTAAACAAGCCAAAAAGATGTCCTGAATGCAGAAAAGACAGAAGACAAAGAAACTCAAGGAAAAAAATGTATGACGCTGTTTGCTCTGAATGCGGAGCGCAAACAAAAGTTCCTTTTAAGCCTATCGAAGGCAAAGAAATCTATTGCAAGGAATGTTATTTAAAAAGACAAGCAGCAGTCTAAATAAATAATTATATACTTGATTTATGCCGCCTGAAGAATGTTTCGGGCGGTTTTTTAATGTTAAATTAAAGCATAGTTAAAATTAAGGGTTGAGTTTTGTTACATTTTTGCAAAGCCTCCTTACGGTAAATATAATAGAGAAATAAGACGTTTTAAAAGGAATGCAAATGTTTACAAGAGATAAAGTTTTGACGATGATTCTTGCAGGCGGCCAGGGAAAAAGGCTCTTTCCCTTAACGCGTGACCGTGCAAAGCCCGCAGTGCCTTTTGGCGGCAGATATCGAATCATAGATTTTGTTTTGAATAACTTTGTAAATTCAGGTTTTTATAAAATTAAAGTTTTAACCCAATATAAATCTGATTCTCTAAACAAGCATATATCAAGGGGCTGGAACCTTTCAGCTTCCGTTGGCCAATATGTAGACTGCGTTCCGGCGCAAATGAGAACGGATGGAAACTGGTATAAGGGCACAGCAGACGCTATTTATCAAAACATAAACCAAATAACAGACGGAAACTATGGAAACATCTGTGTTTTTGGGGGTGACCACATCTATAAAATGGATGTAAGGCAAATGCTCGAATATCATATTCAAAAGGAAGCAGATTTAACAATTGCTGCAATCCCTATCCCGATTGAGCTTGCGGGTGAATATGGAATTATGGAAGTGGATGAAAATTGGCAATTGACAGGCTTTATTGAAAAGCCCAAAACCACCCCAAAACACATACCAAACGTGCCGAATATGTGTCTTGCCTCAATGGGAAATTACATTTTTAAATCAGAAGTCTTAATTGACGAGGTTCAGAAGGATTCAACGGACGAAAATTCCGCGCACGATTTTGGCAAAAACATCATTCCAAATATGCTAAATTCGGGCAAAAGAGTGTTCATATACGACTTTGCAAAGAATGAATTTCCGGGGATGACCCCGTCTGAAAAGGGCTACTGGAGGGATGTTGGAAACGTAGACAGCTATTTCCAGGCCAATATGGACTTATTGGATTACGACCCTGAATTGAACCTGTATTCAAAGGATTGGCCGCTTCGCACCTTTAACTATAACTTCCCGCCTGCAAAATTTATTTGGGATGAGGATAAAAGGGTTGGTGTGGCGAAAAATTCCATGGTGTCAGAGGGCTGTATCATAAGCGGGGGTTCGCTTTCACGTTGCGTATTGTCGCCAAAGGTGCATATAAACAGCTTTTGCCACATTTCAAACTCGATTTTGCTTGAAAATGTGAAAGTTGGGCGTCATTCAAGAATTCACCGCGCGATAATCGACAAAAACGTTGCAATTCCGCCATATACAGAAATCGGCTATAACAGAGAAGAAGACCTAAAACGCGGCTTCTACGTTTCAGAAGGCGGCATTACAGTTGTTCCAAAAGACGCAATTGTAGACTAGGGGCAGGATATGCCGAATTTCAAAATGCTAAAATATTTGTGTGCAAGCTTTTTGTTCGTCTTTTTTGCTGCAGTTTCCTTGGGCGCTGCAGTTTTAGCGGATGAGCCACAGGCAGATGAAGCTTTTTCAGCGTCTTTGGGGCAGGTTTCAAAAAATGGTGAAATTATAGAGGCCGTGAAGCTTCTTGAAAAAACCCCTGCAAAAACTTATTATAAGGCAATTTTAGGGGAAAATCCAACTAAAAAGCCCATAAAAATAAGTTTTAAAAACCTTACAGATTTTGCGGATTTTGACGCCATTGGCTGGAAAAAACACGACAGGCTTTATATTTATGTAAATAAAAAGCACAAAAACAATGTTCCAAAGGAGGCCTTAAGCACCATTATTGCTTCAATTGCGGTGCATTTAGATGAAGAAGATTCTTTGAATGAAGAAACTTATTCCTGCGCGCTTGAAGGGTTTTTGTGGAATTATTTTACGACCAAAAGCCCCGCCCTTAAAACCAAAAGTTCAACCCTGAAAACAAGGCATAACACGCTTGAAGAGCTGTTTTTAAAATCTCCTTCGGATGTGAAATATGTTTCAAAACTTATTTCAATTAACCCGAATTATGCAACTCTTCCAAAGGAGTCAAAAGGCTTCAGTGACAAGGAATTTGCCGAAAAAATAGCAAAAATGTACAAAATTTACTGCAAATATAGCGGTGCCCCATCCTGCAATCCCCCTGCAGACGCCGAATAATATTAGCTATTCTTCATCCTCAACGGTGGGAACTTCCGTGAATGTGCTGAAAAATTCTGCGGGAGAAATTTTCAAAGAAGCGCAAATACCTGCTATGGTTGAAATTTTTGTATCAAAAGTTCCTTTAATTGCATAACCCACACAGCTTTTTGATAACCCGCCGCGCCAGGCAAGTTTTTCAAGGGTTAAGCCACTATTTTTCTTTAATTCAGTTATTCTTTGTGCAACTTGTTTGTTTATGTCCATTATTCAAATACCAAAATATTGATTCGCTTTCCCGCAAGGCTTTACCCCCGTTTTTTATATCTGTAATAGAAAAACGTGTCGCATGCAACAAGCACCAAATTCAATAAATACAGGTAAATTACCCAATCAAGATTGTGTAAAACCTTGTGTATCATCCCCGAAACATAGCCAATCATTACAAGCCAAAGGAAAAGAATGCTTTTTCCTTCAACATTCTTTGTTTTGTAGGTTTTTACAACCTGAAAAGGCCAGCTGGCCCCAAAACATAACATCATGACCGCTTCAAAAATACTCATTTTATGCCTCGCTTTTGTTGTAATGCGGAAATTTCCGCCAAAAATTATACCACAAAGTTTCACCGTGGTATAATTTGCATAAAGAAAAAAGGAGAAAACCGGTGGAAAATTTGGCCAAAAAAGCGACAGCAGGGATTTTGAGCATACAGTTTGAGCCCGTTTTAAACGAGCCTGAAGCAAATTTTAAAAAGGTTGAAAACCTTTTAGAGGGAGCCGTTAAGGATGTTTTAGCCAAAGAAAAGCCTTTAGATTTAATAATTTTGCCTGAATTTTTCACAACCGGCGTTTCGCACAAATATGTTGAAAATCCAAACCCAAAAAATGGCGGCAGGCCGATAGAGTTTGTTGCGAATTTAGCGCGAAAATATAATGCAAATATCGTCGCAGGCACCGTTATTACTGAAGAAGAGGGTAAACTTTATAATACCTTATTTGTTTTGAACAGGACAGGCGAAACCGTTGCAAAATATAGAAAAATCCACCTTTTTAAATATTTTGGCGGCACGGAAAACGAAAGAATTACCCCCGGAAACTCAATTGTGGTGGCGGATTTAGACTTTGGAAAAGTTGGCCTTGCAATCTGTTTTGACATAAAATATCCGCTTCATTATAAAAAATTGACACAGGCAGGCGCTGAAATCATTGTAAATCCTGCCGCTTGGGCATATTTAAAAAGCGTTAAGAACCAGAAAACCCAAAATGCCACTGCGTTTGAAGCGTTGAGCATTGCCCGTGCGAATGAAAATTTAGTATATTTTGTGACATCAAACGAGTGCGGAGAAGCAGGCCCCTTGGGCAATACGGGCGGTTCAAAAATTATTTCTCCCCTGGCCGATATTTTAGCGGACGCAGGCGAAAAAGAAGGCGGAATTTACGCAGAAGTTGACTTAGAGCTCGTTCGGGAGCTGAAAAAGACAACCCCGATGGCATTTGAGGACTAAATTGTTTTTAAAATGCCGCAAAGGGGGCAGCTTTTTAAACTAGCGCACATCAAGGCACATAATATAATCATCCATTATAAACCCTTGCCCTATGTCGGTTTTAGCGGTTTCAACCGTCTTAAAGCCCCATTTTTCATAGGCTTTAATCGTGTTTGTGTTAAATTTATTAACCGTCAAATATATAAATTTCAGACCTTTTTCAAACGCAATTTGTTTAACTGCTTCGAATGCTTCCCGCCCAAGGCCTTTAGCCCTGTGTTCTTTTTTTAGATAAAGTTTTGATAAGAATAAAAATTCAAAACCCAAATCGGGCGCCCCTTCAAGCCAGATTTTTTTGTTTTTCACGGAAACCCCGAAATAGCCGACGTTTTCGCTATTCATTCGGATTATTTTATAAATATAATTTTCATTTAGAATTTGATTTTTTATAGCCTCATATGATTGGAATTTTTCAATCATATAGCGGGTTTGCGCCTCTTTTATAATTGGCGGCCAATATTCATTCCAGATTTCCCCCGCTAAATCCGCAAGCAGCCTGATTTCAGCCTCGTTTTCTATGTTTAAAAATTCTGCCATTGTCCTGAAACCTCCAATTTTACCGGGCTTTTGCCTATATTATATTTGAAAAAAATATTGTTGCAATTTTGTTACAAAACGTGCCCAAAAACTCTCATTTTTATAACAAAAAAGGGTTCTTGCAAAATTGGGGGCATTCGGACTATAATACGTATAACACGCGCGAATGTAGGCGCCAAGGCTTCAAAAGCGTGTTATACAAGGAAAACAGGGAAAAGCAGGGAAATTTTGGAAAGATTTGTCGGATTTTTTGGGATTGCAATAATACTTTTAATTTGTTTTTTGATGTCAAACAACAAGAAAAAAATCAGCCTAAAAACAGTGATATCGGGTCTTTTACTTCAATTTTTTCTTGCGGTTTTTATTTTAAAAGTGCCCCTTGGGCAAAAAATTATTGAAATTGTTGCCGTTGGAATTGAGAAAATTTTACAGTTCTCAAATTCAGGTGCAGACTTTGTTTTCGGCTTTTTAAACAACTCAGGTGCCCGTATAGACGAGCTTTTCTACCCCGGAGCCTCCTTTCTCTTTGCTATCAAAGTGATGGCGACGATTATTTTTGTTATGGCAATTGTAAATATTTTATATTATTTTGGCATAATGCAGCGTGTGGTGGCCTTTTTCGCCAAAATTATGTATAAAATTATGGACGTATCAGGCGCAGAGGCCCTTTCAAATATCGCAAGTGCTTTTGTAGGGCAGGTTGAGGCCCAAATTATGATTCGTCCTTACCTTGCAAGTGCTACAAAATCAGAGCTTTTGGCCAGCATGACAGGCTCTATGGCTTGTATTGCAGGCGGTGTGATGGCAATTTATATTGCGATGGGCGTTCCTGCAAAGTTTCTGCTTGCCGCCTCTATAATGGCTGCCCCAGGGGCTTTGGTGATTTCTAAAATTGTCTTTCCTGAAACCGAAGAGAGCAAAACCAAGAACAAAGTTTCCGTAAATATTGAAAAAATGCACGTAAATTTGATTGACGCCATTGCCCACGGTGCGTCAGACGGCATGAGAGTGAGTTTGAACGTGATTGCAATGCTTATTGCACTGCTTGCGTTGATTGCCATGATAGACTGGATACTAGGGGGTTTGGGGCACCTGCTTGTGAACGTGTGCCACATAAATTTGCCATTTTTGGACCTTTCAAACCTTAGCCTAAAAACCTTGCTAGGCGCATTTTTTAGCCTTTTTGCGATTGTTATGGGCGTTCCTTTGCCGGATGTTTCTACGGTGGGCGCTTTGATGGGCGAAAAATTGGTGTTGAACGAATTCATAGCATACAGTGATTTAGCGGCTATCAAGGATTTGTTAACGCCCAAAGCCTTGACAATTGCGAGTTTTGCCCTATGTGGGTTTGCTAACTTTGGCTCCATTGCCATCCAAATAGGCGGTATAGGCGAGCTTGCGCCCTCCAGACGAAGCGACCTGGCGCAATTAGGCATTAGAGCGCTCATTTGCGGTACCTTTGCTTCCTACGTGTCAGCATGTATGGCTGGAATATTGATGTAGACTGGATTTGAGGGCACTCTACGAAGTAAATCCTTGTGGCGCAAGGATTTTGGGCAATTTTAAGTTAAAAACAGGTTAAAACTATGGCTATTGTTGAAAAGAAAGTTATATTAACCCTGAAAGATGGCGAAATACCAAGTGTTGAACGTGTTGAAAACGCTATAATCCAAGCAGGGCTTGAGCCTGTAAGGTGGGCGATTGTCGACGTTGTTGAAAATGACTATGTGATTTTGGCAAACGGGGTTAAAACCAAGGTTTAGCCTGTGTTTTACTATGAAATAAAAATTTAACGATGATAAGACGCGCTTTTCCAGGGTTTTTGTGCTTTAAAATATTTTAATATTTTGTGCAAAAATTTTTATTCAGGAGTTTTGTTAAGATGTTGTTATGATGTTGGCCCGAACTGCCAAAACGGGCGGGTTGACAGAAATAATTGTTTCTACTACAATTATAAAGCTCAAGATTTTGTTTTGAGCTTTGAAATGGAAGCAAGGAGGTTAAAATGATTCAACCAATTACCTCAAATTATGCCATAGCAGCTGCCACCAGGGTAACTAACCCTGTAACTTTCGGTGCAAAGAGCGTTTCAGCCTATGAAAACCAAATGAACCGCTTTGAAAAAGGCGAAAAGCTTAATATAAACTGCTGCGGCACCAGAGAGCACAGTGTTTGCGGGCAAAAGATAAATTATCTTGCCTAGAAAACATTCTCTCACAAGGAATTTGGCGTTTTCAATTTTTTAATTGCAAGGCGCCTTTTTTAATGCTAAATTTTACTTATGTTTACAGGAATTATCCAGCATATAGGCAAGGTTTTATCAGTAAAATCAACTGTTAACGGGAAAACTTTTTCCATATCAGTTGATAATTCTCAATTTTCAGGTTTTGATACGGTGAAAATAGGTGATTCTATTGCGATAAACGGGCTTTGCACCACAGTTGTTTCCCTGGCGGAGAGAAGTTTTAGTGTAAATTTAATGAATGAAAGCTTAAAACACTCATGCCTTGGGGATTTTAAGGGTGGTGAGCCTGTAAACCTTGAACTTGCAATGGGTGTGGCTGATAGGTTTGGCGGACATATAGTATCAGGGCACATTGACACTGTTGGAACCATCCAAAAAATAACAGAGGACGGGTTTTCAAGGATTTTTGCAATCGAATGCGACACGCATTACGTTGTTCAAAAAGGGTCAATAACCTTAAATGGAGTAAGTTTAACCGTTTCAAGCCTTGAAAATGGCCTTGTAGAGGTAAGTTTAATTCCACACACCCTTCAAAACACAATATTTAAACACTTAAAGGCCGGAGATAAAATTAATGTTGAATATGATATTTTGGCAAAATATATTGAAAAATTTACTGTTTTGGACCATAATAAGGTGGAAAAAACGTCAAAAATTGATGAAAAATTTTTGATAGAAAATGGCTTTTAGGCCATCTCAGAGCGCGATTTCTCGGGTCTATAGACCCAAAAATCAATGGGGAAACGATTTTTCCAAGGGAGGAAACCATGAAATTTAACACAATTGAAGAGGCTATTGAAGATTTTAGAGCCGGAAAACCGGTGATAGTGGCCGATGACGAGGACAGAGAAAACGAAGGTGATTTGATTTTGCCCTCCGCTTTTATAAGCCCTGAATGGATAAATTTTATGGTAACAAATTGCAGAGGGCTTGTCTGCCATGCTATAACGGCTGAAATTGCGGAGAGGCTTGGCATTTCGCCTATGGTTGAAAAAAATACGGACGTTAAGGGGACGAATTTTACGGTTTCAGTTGATGCTGACCCGAAATTTGGCACCACGACAGGAATTTCTGCATTTGACAGGGCTAAAACCATTGAAATTATGATACAGGAAGGCAGTGTACCTGAGGATTTGCGTCGTCCGGGGCACATTTTCCCCCTAATTGCAAAAGAGGGCGGGGTTTTAAAAAGGGCCGGACACACAGAAACTGCGGTGGATTTGGCGCGTCTTGCGGGGCTTGTTCCTGCGGGGGTAATTTGTGAAATTTTAAACCCGGACGGCACGATGGCAAGGCGGGATGAACTTTTTGAATTTGCCAAAAAGCACGGTGTGAAGCTTGTTACAGTGGCTGATTTAATTCAATATCGCATGCGCGCTGAAAGGCATGTTAAAAGAATGGTGGAAACCCACTTGCCTACTGAATTTGGTGAGTTTGAAATATATGGATATCTTGATGAATTAACGGGCGTGGAGCATGTGGCCCTTGTGAAGGATGATGGTTCAGATAAAACTCCAATTGTCAGAATGCACTCCCAGTGCCTTACCGGGGATATTTTCCACAGTTTGAAATGTGATTGTAATCAGCAGCTTTTGGATTCTCTGAAACTTATTAATGAGTATGGAAAGGGCGCACTGGTCTATATTACAGACCATGAAGGGCGCGGAATTGGCCTTATAAATAAGCTTAAGGCCTATAAGCTGCAGGATAAGGGCCGCGATACGATTGAAGCCAACCTTGATTTAGGATTTAAAAGCGATTTAAGAGATTATGGCACGGGGGCGCAAATCCTTGTAGATATTGGCTATAGCGAATTCAAACTTATTACAAACAACCCGAAAAAAATTGTAGGGCTTGAAGGGTATGGGCTTAAAATCGTTGATAGAGTAAGCCTTGCGCCAAAAATTAACGAATTTAATAAAAGATATATTGAAACAAAAAAAGAAAAAATGCACCACCTCTATACGGCTTCCGGTGAAACCTCTAAAAACCCTGTCGGGGCGGGTATATAGGCTGTAAAAATAAAAAAATTTGTGAAACAGGGTGCTTTTATGGTATAATTTGTATAAATTTATTCCATACAGAAGGTAATTACCCTAAAATATGTATCAGACACAGGTATTAGACGAAAAATATTTTAAAATTTTTGGCGGCGTGTATAACGATTTCCGCAGAAAATGTCGTATTGACTACAAATTTGAGCTTGACCCGCTTGAATATAATGATTTTTTGGAATATTTTTCAAAAGGCCTTTTAAATTGCGTTTTACTTTTGGAAGATGACATTCCGACGGGCTTTTTGGCCTATAGCGCTGCCATGGAAGAGGCGATAGAGCTCTATGTTATCCACTGTTTGGGGTCTGAAAATATTTTAGAAAAGAAAAATTGCCTTTTGGAAAAATTTCTTGAACTCACTGCACAAAAAAGGAAAAAGGCTCTCGTAAGCTATCCCATGCTTGGAATTCAAACGGGTTATAAAGATGTTGCCGCAAAATATGGTTTTAAATTTGTGGATTTGGCAGTTGTTGTTTTTGAAATTAATAACAAAAAATTAATCAAAGAATTTGAACAGATAAGCTTTACAGACCTTCCAATCGGCTATAAAATAACTCCTTACAGGGATGTATACTTTAATGACCTTGTAAATGTTGTCTATGAGGCCTTTAGGAACTCTTCTGACACCAATTTTGACCCAAGATTTAGAACAATAGAAGGGGTCAAAGATATTTTGGAAAAAATTACAAATTCAATTTACGGAAAATTCCTGCCACAGGCTTCACGAGTGCTTTTGGCAGAAAGCAAAGTGGCAGGTTTTGCCCTTGCAAATATTACAGGCGATTATATCGGAAATATCCCGCTTGTGGGCATTGTGCCTGAGCATAGGGGTTTAAATCTGTCTGAAGTTATGTTAAAAAGCGCAGTTGAAGAGATTGTGAAATTGAATAAATCCGGCTTTGTAAGGCTGCAAGAGCTTAACGCCAGTGTTGATACAGCAAATGAGGCTGCATATCGGATGTATAAACAGATTGGGTTTAGAGAATCTTATATTTACCCGCAAGGATATCTTCCAAAGTCGGGAAGCGATGATTTAGACTAGGTTTTGCCCATATATGGGCTTTTAAATATTGATAGTTAGGGGATTTTGGAGATAAATTTATGAAAGTTTTAATAACGGACAAAATTAACGAAAAAGCCGCAGATATCGTGCGTGAAGCGGCAGAGCCTGTTGTGTTGCCAACGATGGATGAGGATGAACTTTGCAAGGTGATTAGCGAATATGACGCACTTTTGGTTCGAAGCCAGACCAAGGTGACAAGAAAGGTTATTGAAGCCGGCAAAAACCTCAAAATTATTGGCCGCGCAGGGGTTGGGGTTGATAATATTGACCTTAACGCAGCGACTGAAAACGGTATTATTGTTGTAAATTCGCCTGATGGCAACACCCATGCGGCAGCGGAGCACACCGTTGCTTTAATGCTTTCAATGGCAAGAAATATCCCAGAAGCTGTAAAATCAACCAAAGAGGGCAATTGGGAGAGGTCAAAATTTACCGGGGTTGAAGTTTTTGGTAAAACCCTTGGTGTAATTGGTTTTGGAAAAATTGGTCAGCATGTTGCCCGTGCAGCGCTTGCTTTAGGGATGAACTTAGTTGTGAATGACCCTTATACAACAAAAGATTTTGTTGAAAAATTTGGCGGAAAATATGTTGAAAACCTTGATGATTTTTGGGCTTTGCCTGATTTTATCACGGTGCACACTCCAAAAACGCCTGAAACCACTCATATGATTAACGAGAAAACAATTGCCAAAATGAAGGATGGCGTAAGGCTTGTAAACTGCGCGCGCGGCGGAATTATTGATGAGAATGACCTCAAAGCTGCCTTGGAGAGCGGAAAAGTTGCAAGTTGTGCCGTGGATGTTTTTGAAGATGAAAAAAATATTCAAGATTGTGTTTTAAGAAGTTTTGGTAAAAACGTGCTTTTAACGCCGCATTTGGGCGCAAGCACATCTGAAGCGCAAATTAATGTGGCGCTTGATGTTGCAGAGCAGGTTAAAGAGGTTTTATCAGGCGGAAACGCAACTTCTGCTGTGAATATTCCGTCTTTGAAGCCGCAAAAGCTTGAGCCTGTGAAGGATTACATGTCAATTGCAGAAAATATTGCGCAATTGGCGGCCCAAATTTCAAAAGGAAACCTTAAAAATATTGAAATTGAGGTTAAGGGAAGCCTTGCGGATTTGGATGTTTCTCCTTTGGAAGTTGCAATTTTAAAGGGCGTTTTGTCAAATAACCTTGTTGGGGTGAATTATGTTAATGCGCCTTTAATTGCAAAAAGCAGGGGTATTGATGTTACAGTTAAAAAATCTCACCAATCAACGGATTATATTGGCTCAATTACTGTAAAACTTAACTGCGACAAGGAAAGTGCTGAAGTTTCAGGCGCTATGATTGCAGAACACATTAAAAGAATTGTGAAGTTAAATGATTATTCAACTTCAATCAAGCCTGAAAAATTTATGCTTCTTGTTCCGCACGTGAACAAGCCCGGTATGATTGCGCAAGTGGCAACGGTTTTGGGCACAGACAACGTCAATATTTCAAGAATGCAGGTTGTTCAAAAATCGTTCAAAAAAGACGCCGCAAAGACGGATGAAAAGAGCATGATGATTATAAACACGGATAATGAAGTGAACAAAGAAACGCTTGATAAAATTTCAAAGATTGACGGAATTTACGAAGCGGAATTTGTAAAATTGAACGTGTAAAATATAGAAAGTGCAAAAACCCCGCTTATAATGGGTTTTGCGGCCTGTCTTTGAAAAATTGGCTTCACAAAAGTTAATATTTAACCATTAAAACCGTAAAAAATGAAAAGAAAATTTTTTACGGTTTTTAAATACGCCATAAGGAAAGAAAGGGTTAAGAATGTCTGTTAAGACTGTTGGTTTTGGCGTGCTGAATTTTGGCGCGGCAAAGGGTGCTGACGCTAATTGTGAGCAAAAAGATTTGTGTGGCAATATTGGCCATGCTTTAAACTATGGTGTAAATTCAAAAAAGGATAATTTTTCAAATGACGCTTTTTTAAATGAAAGCTTCAAGGGGCTTGCGGCTGCTCCTGTGGCCGCCGGGGCCGGGACCTTTGGGGCAGGCGTTGCCGTTGGAACGATGGGGGTGCTTGGTGCGCTTGGAACAGCACTAGCTCTTGGGTTTAAAACCTGTGTGGGGCAAGCAAAAGCGAGTTTTTTAGATATGGCAAAAACCGCCTGCAAAAATGCCCCAAATACATTGGACACTTTAATCTGATTTTTTGCAAAAAAACTTTGTGTAATATATTATAAAGTAGATGATTGACGTGAAGGATACTCTGCTTTTTCGATTTTTTTCTTATTTTTTGGAAGAGATTAAATCGTTTTTGGAAACGCTTGGTAACATTGGCAAGGATTTTACCAGGGTACTTTTTTACATCCTTCGGCTTCGAATAAATTTTGGGGCGACACTTGAGCAATCTTCCCGTTTTGCGGTGGACAGTCTTCCTATAACCCTTACTATTGTTGGAATGACAAGTATTATTATTTCCATGCAAATTTCCCCAGAACTTGCAAAGCAGGGGGCCGAAAACTATATTGGGATGTTGTCGGCGCTTGTTATGATTCGCGAATTGGCAGCCATTATGGCGGGTTTTGCGATAATTTCAATGATAGGGTCTTCTTTTGCCTCTGAGCTTGCTTCAATGGCAGTAAGTGAACAGATAAGTGCAATGCGGGTTTTAAGGGTTGATCCGATTGAATATTTAATTGTTCCAAGGTTTTTAGCAGGGGTCATAATGATGCCTGTCGTGTTTATTTTGGCCTCATTTGTCGGGCTTCTTTGTGCAGGATATGTTGCAAACTGGACTGCGGGGCTTAGTATGCTAAATTACGTGGATTCTTTGTGGCATGGGCTTTATGTCCGCGATATTTTAATTGCAATGTTGAAATCCGCATTTTTTGGGGGGACAATTGCTTTAATTAGCTGCTCTTCCGGGTATTCAACGCGCGGCGGTGCAAAAGAGGTTGGAACATCCACAACGCGTGCGGTTGTGTGGTCTTTTCTTGCAATAGCAATTTGGGACTATATCTTTGCTGCGATGTTTTATTTATAATAAAAACAGTTTTTGCCCCAAGGTTTTAGGACTTCAGGATTTTAAGGCTTCAAGGCGCAAAACTTTTAAGGATAAAAGATGACAATAAAAGTTGAAAATTTAGTTAAAACGTTTAATAATAAAAAAGTTTTAGACAACGTTTCATTTTCCGTAGAAGACGGTGAAACCCTTGGTGTTGTTGGGTTTTCAGGAAGCGGCAAATCTACGCTTTTAAAAATCATAAGCAAGCTTTTATACCCTGATTCGGGCAAAATTGAAACCACCAAAAACTCTGATATTGCAATGACTTTCCAATATTCTGCCTTGTTTGATTTTTTGGATGTTTTTCATAATATTGCATTTCCTCTCTTAGAAAGAAAAGAGTTTAAGGGCAAATATTCAAGGGAAGAATTGAAAAAAATTGTGGCTCAAAAGCTTAAAATTGTTGGCCTGGAGGGGATTGAGAATAAATTTCCGTCAGAGCTTTCAGGCGGTATGCAAAAGCGCGTTGGGTTTGCGCGTGCAATTGTTACAAACCCGAAAATTATCCTCTATGACGAGCCTACAGCGGGCCTTGACCCTGTTTCTTCAACCTTGATTGAAGATTATATTAATCAATTGAAAAAAGAATTAATGGCAAGCTGCATTGTTGTAACCCACCAAATGTCAACAATAACAAGGGCTTGTGACAAGGTAATACTTCTTTATGAAGGAAAGATAGTGTTTAAGGGCTCTACGGAAGATTTCTTAAAAGGCACAAACCCTTATACGGAACAATTCATCAAGGCTTCAATTAAAGGGCCGATGGAGATAAAATCTGCAACGTAATTTCAGCGCTGGTTATGAATTTTCAAAATTCATAATTTATGCGGTTACATTATTTTTTTTATTGTATAATTGACCTATAAAACTTAATGGCAGAAGGCTTAAAAGATAAGGCTTAATGGGCCAAAGGAAAAGGAAAAAGCTTGGAAAATACGGATAGAAAAACTTCATCATCATTAAAAGTGGGCGTTTTAACGGTTGTTGCGCTTACGATTTTAATCTTTACCGTGCTTTGGATTAAGGGCAGAACCCTTTCTGCGGGCGAGAGAATTGAAGTTGTTTTCCATGACGTTAACGGCATACGCCCGGGTTCCGGCGTTCAAATGATGGGGCTTAGAATAGGGCAGATTGAGGAAATCACCCCTGTTATCAACGGCAAAGACAGCTATGTTAAGGTTAAATTTGTTATAACAGAAACAGACGTTGAAATTCCGCCCGCTTCAACCATCTCAATCCAACAATCCGGCCTTATTGGCGAACAATTTTTGGAAGTAATGCCCCCTAAAACAAAGGTGGCATATGTTGAAACCTCAAAATCAACCACCACAATTAAAGACGGACAGTTGATTTTTATGAATATTGAAGGGGATACAAAACCCATAGGGAAAGTTGAAAGCGCCTCTGTTATTCCGATATCAGAAGCTCCGATTGAATACAGAGCAAGGTTTAAAACGCCGCATGCGCTTAAATTAAACTATATAATTGAACTTCCCGGGTTAATTTTGGATTCTTCCAACATCGACGCCAAATTTTCAAACAACAGAATTCTTTTCTATTTAAGAAACGGCGAAGAAATTAATATTCCAAAAACAGGTTCTCCATATACAGTAATTGAACCTATGAGGATAAGTGATTTTCTTGAATTACAGTATAAATCCGCCCAGGGGCTTGCAGAAACAAACGAAAAAATTACCCAAATTTTATCTGATGAATTTATTTATCAAATTAAAAATTCTGTTGAAAATATTAATAAATTGACCGCAAAGGCAACAAGCACAATGGATAAGGCGGACGCGCTTTTAGATTCTTCAAAGGATGAACTAAATTCTGTATTGTCGCAGTCCAATGTTTTAATTAAAAAACTTGTTGTGTTGTCTGATAATATTAACGATATTGCTTCAAACAAAGAATTGCAGCAGAATTTAACTACAACTGTGGCTTCTGTCGGAAGGCTTTCTGATAATATCAACACAATCGTCGAAGATAAAGGCACAAAAGAGATTATAACCAATTTGAATGCCATTTCAAAGAATTTGGCTGATATTTCTGTATATGTGAATGAATTTACGGACGATGATAATGTGAAAAAAGACCTGAAAGCGACAATTTCCGGGTTGAACCAGGCAATTTGCGGCATAAACCAAAGTTTGAAAAAGGCAAACGGAAATTTAGACGAATCAGAAAAACTTTCGGTATCATCTGCGCTTTCTGACACAGTTGTGACCGCAAGGAATTTAAAGAAATTCTCTGAAAAGCTGAACAAGAGATTTTTGCTCTTTAGGTTAATGTTTTAATTAGTTGGTCTTAGCTTATGGGGTTTGCCAAGGAGATTACAAAATTTCACTACAAAGGGTTAAAAGGTCCTTGGGGCGTGCTTTTTGGCATTTTGCTTTTTTTACCTTTGCTTTTTGCCTCAATTTTTTATTTCATCGCAATTTATTGTAAAAATTTGCTCTATAAGATTGGAATTTTATCTGAAACATGTGTGGGAAATTCTCAAGAAGGGCATGAGCGCGCTTTTGAAGGCAAAGAAACAGGGGCGAGGGTTATTTGTATCGGGAATTTAACCACGGGGGGTGTCGGCAAAACTCCTGTCACCATTGAATTTTGTAAATTTTTATCAAAAAAATATAAAGTTTCATCCCTAAGCCGCGGGTACAAAGGAAAGTTAAAGGGCGCAAACATCATCAGGGATTTTGAAAAAATTTTAATTGATGACCCAAAATTAACAGGGGATGAGGTTCAATTAATTTCAAAAGAAAGCACAGGGTATGCTGTTATTGTATCTTCAGACCGTGTTTTGGGCGCAAACAAGGCAATAGATGAGCTTGGCGCGCAAATTATTATTATGGATGACGGGTTTTCAAACAGAAAAATTAAGAAAGATTTGTCCCTGTTGCTTTTTGATGTAAATAAATTTGTTGGAAACGGCGCTGTACTTCCTTTTGGGCCCCTAAGAGAGCCCTTGAGTGAGATTAAACGTGCTGATGGGGTAATTTTGATTGATAAAGAGGGGCAGGGCGCTGAAAACAGTGCTTTTAGAACTTCAAAAAAAGAGAGTTTGAAAGAATTTATAGAATTAAAATTCAAAAAGCCTGTGTTTTTTGCCGATTTTAAGCCCGATTCTTTTTATAATATCAAAACGGGCGAAAATGTGGACAAGGCTGAAATTAGCTATGCGTTTGCATTTTCAGGAATTGGCCAGCCGGATTTATTCTATAATTATCTTTTGGCTGAACTTGATGGCTTCAACAGTTCTGCTGTGATGAGTTTTGATGATCATCATGCGTATACAAAAGAGGACATTCAAAATATTGAATCTGCCGCAAAAAAACGCGGCGCAGAATGCCTTGTTACAACAGAAAAGGACGCTGTTAAAATAGCGGAGTTTATTGAGGATGTGACTCTTCCTGTTTTGGCGCTGAAATTAAAAGCGGATGTTGATGTTGAATATATTTTGTCTGAGTTGAATTTTGGAGAAAAAAGTGAAGCTTAGTGAACTTTATAAAAAAGGGGACAAACCCGTTGTTTCAATTGAAATTTTTCCGCCAAAAACCAAGGCTGAAACACCAAGCGGCTTAAACACTCCAAATATAGCAGCAGAAGCAGAACTTCAAAAGAAAAACGAAGAACTCTTTTCTGAACTTTCAAAATTAAACAGTATTTTAAAGCCTGCGCTTGTGTCTGTAACCTATGGGGCAGGGGGTTTGAGCCGCAAAAAAACGGATATTATTGTTGAAGAAATTTTAAAAAAGTTTGATTATAATGCCGTAATGCCGCATTTTACCTGTGTTTGCTCCGAAAAGAAATTTATTGAAGATTATCTTAACACTCTAAAAACATTCGGGGTGGAAAATATTCTTGCCCTAAAAGGGGATGAGCCCAAGGATATTGAAGTTTGCCACAGGGATTTTCAATACGCTTATGAGCTTGTGGATTTTATAAAATCCAAGACAGATTTTGAAATTGCTGTTGCAGGCTATCCTGAGGGGCATATTGACGCAAAAAGCCTTGAAGAAGATGTTAAACATTTAAAAAACAAGGTGAATAAAGGCGGAAGCGTGATTTTTACCCAATTTTTCTTTGAAAATGACAAATTTTACAAGTATCTTGAACTTTTAGAAAAAAACGGGGTGAATGTTCCTGTAATTCCGGGACTTTTGCCTGTTGTTAGCTATTCTGGGCTTATGAGGATGGTGCAGTTATCAGGGATTAAGCCAAGCGCAAAGGTTTTGAACACTTTTGAAAAATATAAAGATTCAAAGGAAGATATAATTAAGGCAGGAATTGAACAGGCTTCAATTCAGGCAGAAAACCTTATTCAAAACGGGGTTTTGGGCCTGCATTTTTACACGTTAAACAAGGCGTATTCTGTTTCAAAAGTGCTTAAGAATACTTATTTTTAAACGTTTTTTTGGCAATTCTTTTTACTTTTTTGTTTTTTTAATTATATAAAGATTAAGGATTATTTTCCGTTGGATTTTTTTCAACAATCCTGGGCAAATTATGAACGTATACAATAATGGCTACATTCCATATAACCCGTACAATGCCTATGTACAGACGGCTTTGCCCGCTGTGCAATACAGGGCATACCCGATAAATTTAGGCCCGACGCAGGATGTTTTTCAAAGAAGCATTGAAGGGCAAGCCGCCATGACGCCTTTAGGGCAAAATGCTCCTGTGCAGGCAAGTGGAAATGTTGCCGCCACAGGGGTTTGGAACAGCAAAAGAGTGGAAGAGATATACAACAAAACCTATGACATAGTTATGGCACAAAACCCGATAACAAAAGAACTCAACATTCAAAAGCCGCCGCTTGATTTTGGCGGAAACAAAGACGGCGCTCTTGCTTCATACATATGCGGAACTAACAAAATTAAAATTCAGGACAGAAGCTTTTTTGAGGGCAATCTCTACCTTTGTAACATCAAAGATAAAAACGGTGAAACAGTTGATATAAAGGTGCTAGGGCAAAAAAGCTCGGATGATATACAGGCAAAACACCCTGAATATACAATTACAAAAGAAAAATTGAATGATTCTGAAAAAGAACTCTATATTTCAAGCGTTTTTGCACACGAATTAAGGCACTGTATTCAAACTCACCTGCTTTGTTCAACAAAAGGGTGTATGGAAGAATATAAGACGTATTTTACCGAGTTAAAAGGTGCGCTTGAAGAGCTTGTAGAAGCAAAAAAGGAAATGGCAGCACTTGAAGGAAAGCCTTATGTTCAGGGCGAAGAAGATTTGGATTTGCAAAGTCTTAATTATGGGCTAAATTACAAGCCGAAAAAAGTTTTTGATGAAAACGCACTGTTTAAATTTTCTATGTTGCCAAAAGATAACAGATATTGGTCAATTAAGGAACATTTGCTCTCAAAAAGCGAACAAAGCAAGAAAAATGGAGAATATTACAATAACCCGCTTGAAATTGACGCATATAATTATGAGTATGAATTTTTAGCAACGCAGATGAAAAATTATCCGAAAGGGGCTGTTAGAGAAGATATTGCAAACAATTTATCCCTTGCAGTTTGCCTGAATGTGGAGGATGAAGGGGTTAATTTTAAAAGATTTTAATTTCAACGGCGCTATTTTGACATTGAATTAAAAAAGTGTTGTCAGGCATTTTTTTAAGCACAGTTCCTTCTTTTATTGTTTTTTCTTGGGCTGTGCAATCAGGGCGGGCAGGCGTTGTTTCTTGAGTGTCATAATTAGGGCAATCCGGTGTTTTTTCAAGGATTTTAACCTGTTTTATTTTACAAATTACACCTTCGATGTTGCAAAAGCAATCTCCCCAGGGCTTTAGCGCACGAACTCTGTCGTATACGCGTTTTGCACTTTCTTTAAAATCAATAAAATCAATGCCCTGATAAGGGTATTTGTCATAAGTTGCGTCTTTTTCTTCTTGTGCCACAGGGATAATTTTATTATTTTGAATGTCATCCAAAAGCTCTGAAGCCATTAACCTTGCAATGTTTGCGGCCTTGTCCCTTAAATCTCCCCCGGTCATTTCGGGTTCAATTTTAAACGCTGCCTGCATTAAAATTTTTCCTGTGTCATAATTTTCATCCATTAAATGGAAGGTGACGCCTGTTTTATCATCGCCTGAATAAATCGCCCAAAAATAGGGGTTTGCCCCTCTGTGTTTGGGCAAAAGCGAAGGGTGGCAATTTACAATACCAAATTTTGGCAGGTTTAAAATTTCTGCCTTAAATTTTTCAGACCAGCTTCCAACCAGAATAATGTCCGGTGAAAGTTTTTTAATTTCTTTGATAAATTCTTTCGAATTAACAGAAGGGGCTTTAATATCGTGAATTTTATGGCTTTTTATGAAGGAAAAATCGGCGCTTGGGGCAAAAATGTCTTTGAAAAACAGGGTAAAATCTGAATATTTTACCCTGTCAATTCTAAACGCACCAACGACATTGTGTCCTTGGGCTTTTGCGCCTGATATTAAAGCGGCAAGCATTTTGCCGTATCCGACAACAACAACCTGCATATTTTTATTCTTCTGTAGTTTCTGCTGCTTCTTCAACGCTTTCCGCTGCAGTTTCAACAGCTTCAACAGTTTCGACTGTTTCTTCAACAACGTTTTCTTCTTCAGCTTCTATTTCGGCAGGAGCTTCTTTTTGAGCTTGTTTTTCCATTTGCGCTGCCTGAGATTCGCTCTTAATGTCTATTTTCCAGCCTGTAAGCCTGTGGGCAAGACGCACGTTTTGCCCTTCACGGCCGATTGCAAGAGAAAGCTGGTCATCTGGAACGATTACAAAAGCTTCTTTTCTTGTTTCTTCATCTGCAAGGATATCAACAGAGATAATTCTTGCAGGGGAAAGCGCGTTTACGATGTATTCTACAGGGTCGTTGCTATATCTTACGATATCGATTTTTTCGTTCTTTAATTCGCCCACAATTGTCTGAATTCTAGAGCCTCTTGGCCCGATACAAGCGCCAACGCTATCAACAGACGGGTCGTTTGACCATACTGCAAGTTTTGTTCTAAAGCCTGCTTCGCGGGCGATTGATTTAATTTCAACAATGCCGTCTTCAATTTCAGGCACTTCAAGTTCGAAAAGTTCGCGAACAATTTCGCTGTGCGCTTGGGAAACAATAACCTGCGGAAGTCTTGTTGTTTCTTTAACGTTCAAAACAAAGACTCTGATTCTGTTTCCGGGCTTATAATATTCACCGGGGATTTGTTCTCTTGTTGGCATAACAGCGTCCGTTTTACCGATGTTTACAATTACGTTATTTCTTTCATCTTTTCTTTGAACAATCCCTGTAATTAAGGTGCCTTTTTTAGAAAGGAATTCATCCAGAACCATTTTGCGTTCTGCTTCTCTAATTCTTTGTGTGATTACCTGTTTTGCGCTTTGTGCGGCAATTCTTCCGAAGTTTTCAGGGGTTACTTCGATTTTCACTTCATCGTCAATTTCAACTTCATCATCAATTTCTTTAGCGTCTTCAAGTGAAATTTGCGTGTCAGGGTTTTCAACTTCTTCTGCAACAAGCTTTGTTCTAAAAACGCCGATTTCGCCTGCGGTTTCATCCAAAATGGCTTCAACGTTTTCTGCGTCTTTATCTTTAATATGTTTTTTATAGCCTGCAACAAGAGCGTCGCAAAGTGAGGACACTAAAACGTCCTTAGATATTCCTTTTTCGCGCTCCAGCTGTTCTGCGGCTTCGAATAATGCAGTTCCAATCTTAATCATATTATTCTCCTTTTTATTTGGTTGTAAATCTTTGTTTGGTGCCCGTTCCCCGGCTTTTTAGGTTTTGGATTTCGGTTTTAGGCTTTGGGCGGTTAATTTTCATTTGGTGCGTCGATGTCATTTAGGCGCACAGAAAAAATGTTGTCTAAATTTATTGTATATTCTTTTTTGGTGTCTTCTGTTAAAACTTTAAGGCCAGGTCCTTCGTTAAAATCTAAAAGCTTTGCACTGAATTTTTTTGGATATCCTTCTTCCACGGGTTCTTTAACCTTTATAATGACATTGTGCCCTTTAAATATTACATATTCTTTTGTGGATTTTAAACGCCGCTCTAAACCCGGCGAAGACACTTCAAGGTAATATTTAAAGGGAATGAGTTCATCCAACAAATCTCCAAGGCCGCGGGTTATGTGTTCGCAATCGTTGTGGTTAACAGGGTGGTCAGGCGAATAGATAAAAATCCTTAAAAACCAGTGTCCTGATTCCTTTTCAAAAGAAACTTCAAGTGGAATTAAATTATACCGCATTGCCGTGTTTTCAATGACGGGCATAATTTTTTCCAAAACTTGTTTTTTGTTGAATTGTAACATATTCTTCGTACTTTCTTCCTTAAAAAAGAGCGGGTTTTAGGCCGCTCTTTTAAATAAAAGTGCAAATTGTCTTTATGCTTTGCTTTATCTGAATTGTAGACGCTTTTAAAGCTTCAAGCAAAAGCATAGAATAAGTATACCATAAAAAAGATAAATTTGTCATTCAATGAAAATTTATGATATTATAAAATTCCTTATGAAAAAGATATGTCTGATATTTGCACTTCTTTTGCCGGGGCTTTTTTTGCCCTCATTTGGAATTGAAGAAATCACACTTGAAGAAAGTACAGACTTTAAGCGGGGCGTTGCTTTTGAACTTCCCCTGGACGGGCCAAAGAAAGTGCTGTTTGGAGAAGTTTCTAAAAATGAATTTTCGCCAATTTTAAATTTTCAAGGCACATACAGCGCTGACATTGAGGATGAGGGGAATAATTTTACATACCCTTTTATTATTGAAGGCGGGGGCGAAGCAAAGTTTGGTGATGGGAAAAATGTCATTCGCGCAGTGTCGAATTTTACAAAAAATGTAGATAATTTAGACAATAAATTTTTGGGGAAGCTTTCTGATGTTTATTATGAAAGAAAAATAAGCGACAGTCATAACGGGCACAGGGTTTTAATCGGCAATTCAAGAATTCCTATTGGCCTTGAGGGTGGGCGAGGCCAGTATGGGCTTATGTTTGCAAAAAGGGCGCAGATTGCAAGCCATTTTGGGAACGCAAGGGCATTAGGAGTAAGGTTTAGAGGGGATTTTGGGCATATAGATTATGACCTTGGTGGATATTCAAGCACAAGAAGTTTGCAAGACATTACAGACGGGGTGGAATTTGCAGGAAGGATTGGCTTTAAGCCGTTTTATAATGATGAACCCTCTTTGTTTAAGGATTTTAAACTTGCAGCCTCAATAAACACAGGCGAAAGAGGCCACAGCTACACGGTTTCGGGGCTGAGCGCCGAGTGGAAGTATAAAAAGTTTTTATTGAACGCAGAATATGCTTATGCAGACGGTTCAAACGCTTCAAAGTATAACCCGAAAAAGCAGCAGGGCTTTTATGCCGTTGCGGCATATGATATTACAGATAAGCTTCAGGCGGCTTTTCGGTATGATAATTTTGATAATGATGTAAAAAAATCCGGTGATAATGTCCAAAAATATACGGCAGGGCTAAATTATTATGTTATAGGCCAAAGGTTAAGGTTCAGCCTGAATTATACCTATACACAAAACGGCAGTGCAGTTAAAGATTTAAACAGCAACGCCATTCATTTTATGACCCAGGTGATGATATAGAAGCTGAAAAGATTTTGGCATTTTGCCTTTTAGAACTTCAACTTTACGTTATTTGGAAGGGGCAGCGGCTGCAGCGGGCTTTTGGATGAAGCATTAAATTGTCTTCAAGATCATACATTTTTGCAACGCGCACTATGAGTTTATTTCCGCAAACCGGGCAAAGCGGCGCAAAACCTTTATTTCCTTCATTTTCAATTATAAGCTGCTTTAGTTCTTCCGTGTTTTGGCTTGCGCTTGTGGCAAAATGAAAATCTTCTTTCTTTTCATAAAGTTTAATTTCTGAAAGACTTGTTTTCAGGCCTTTTGCAAGCTTTTGTCTTATGGTTGAAGATAAGAAAAGTTCAATCCCGGATTCAATTCCCTGGATTTCTTCTGTGGTTAAATTGCACTTTTTTGCAAGGCCTGATTGTGAAAGCCCGAGTTTTTCCCTGGTTTCAGATACAAACTGTGCAAGGGTTGAATATTTTTTAACTTCTTTGTGCATATTAAATTCCTTCTACAATAAGAGCCGGCCTTAACAGCCAGCCCTTTTAAATTTTAAAAAGCAAAGCCTTGTTGCTTATTTGTTATGCGGCAACTTTTTTAGCAGCCTTTTTATCTCTAATTTCTTTATCCCAAGCCAAAAGCACGCTTGCAAAGAAAATGCTTGAATATGTACCCACCGCAATACCCAAAATCATTGCAAAGATAAATTCTTTTGTGGTGGAGCCGCCGAAGAAATAAAGCGCGCCTAGTGTTAAAAGGGTTGTGATTGAAGTGTTCAAGCTTCTTGCAAGGGTTTGGTTAACAGAAGCGTTTACAATTTCATTAAATGTGTATTTTTTAGCTAAAAATCTGTTGTTTTCACGTACTCTATCAAACACAACAATTGTATCGTGCACTGAAAAACCTACAACCGTAAGAACAGCTGTGATAAAGAGTGCGTCCACATAAACGTTTGAAAATATTGACATAATTGCAAAAACGCCGATTACAAACAAAGCGTCGTGGATTAAAGAAAGAAGCGTAATTACGGCGTAATCCGCTTTAAATCTTAATGAAATATAAACAACAATTCCAAGGAACGCCAAAAGCAAGGCTACAACAGAGTTTTTTAATAGCTCTGACCCTAAAGACGGGCCAACAGATGTTGTTTGCACAAGTTCTGGGGAATCAACCGCACCTGACACGATTTCTGTTATTTTGTTTGTGGTTTCACCTGTTTTATCATCAATAAACCCTGTTTTAACAGAGATTATGTTTTTAATGCCTGTGTCTTTGCCGCTTTCAACGCCTGTGTTGTTAATGTTTTGAACAATCGGTGTTGTGAAACCGGCTTTGGTCATATCATCTCTGATTTTTCCGATATTATCAACCGTAACATCGCCTTTAACTGCATATTGCAGAATCGTTCCGCCTGTGAAGTCTATTCCAAGCTTTACAGGGGCGTGATTTGCTTGTGTTGCCATTAAATATATAATTGCTGCAACGCAAGGAATCAGAAGGATTGCGCTTATTGCAAGCCAAAGCCATCTAAACTTTACGACATCTATTATCTGTTTTTGATTCATTAAATTAGGGTTTGCCATTTTATAATTTTCTCCTGTTTAAAACTTTTTATGTAAGCCCGTTTGGTTTTTGCCATAAGCTTCCTATAAGGCTTTTTACAAATCTCTTAATCCAATACGCCGAATTTTGCCTTTTCTTTCTTTGTTTCGGAGGCCACAAAGGCGTTTTGAATGTCTGATTTTTTAAGCCCGAAAAGTGCCGGGTGTTTTAATTCGCCCGTGCCGAACAATAAGTGCATAAAGTTTTTGGTAACTGTGATTGCGGAGAACATACTAACCAAAACACCAATTGCAAGGGTGAGTGCGAAGCCTTTAACAATGCTTGTTCCAAGCACATAAAGGATAACGCAGGTGATAATTGTTGTCATGTTTGAATCGAAAATACTTGTGAACGCTCTGTCGAAGCCTGAATTAATTGCCGTAAACAGGCTCCTTCCTGCTTTCAATTCTTCTTTTGTTCTCTCAAATATCAATATGTTAGCATCCACTGCCATACCTATACTCAAAATAAAACCTGCAATGCCCGCCAAGGTTAATGTTACAGGGATTATCTTGAATATTGCAAAAACGATAGCGCTATAAATGCAAAGTGCAACGCAGGCAACAACGCCGGGTAATCTATAGTATAGAATCATAAATATCATAACTAAAGAAAGACCGATGAGCCCTGCAAATTTTGATTTTGCAATACTGTCTGCGCCAAGTGTCGGCCCGATTGAGTTTTCTTCAATAATTTCAGCACCAACAGGCAAAGCGCCGGCGTTCAATAAATCTACCATTTCTTTTGCCTGTTTATATTCAAATCCATCTCCGCCGCCTGTAATTTGTGCGTTTCCGCCTGTAATTTCTTCGTTAATTCTTGGGGCAGACTGTAATTTGCCGTTAAAGAATATTGCCATTGGCTGGTTTACAAGTCTTCTTGTAAGAGCACCGAATTTTTTAGCGCCTTCGGCGTTAAATTCAAGTGATACAATCCATTCTCCTGTTTGAGAAGTTGAAACTGAAGATTTCTTTAAATCCTTGCCCGTAAGGCCTGTGGATTTCCAAAGCTGGTTTCCTTCTTTGTCGGTGCCGTCAGGTTCTTTAAATTCAAGTTCTGCGGTTTCACCAAGAAATTCTTTAGCTTTTGCTGTGTCTGAAATGTTTGGAATTTCAATTAAAAGCCTGTTTTCGCCAACTTTTTGCACAACCGTTTCGCCAACACCCAAAGCATTTACACGGTTTTCAATTGCATATTGCAAGCTGTCCATAATTTCAGGTGTGATTTTTTTAACGGTTTCTGATGTTTGCGCTTCAAGCATAAGCCTTGAGCCGCCAACTAAATCTAAACCCAAAGAAGTTGGTTTCATTTTAATTACAAAAAGGGAGGCTATAACTATTATTACAATTGCCCAAAAGAGAATGATTTTGTTTTTCATTTATTAATTCCCGTACTACTTTTATATTTCTTCTTTCATATTCTAACAAAAAAACAAAATCAAGTTAAGTAAATATAAAAAATAGCTCAATGCGGTTAGCTTTAATGAAAAAAGTTAATCTTTTCCGGTTGATTTTATTTTGTTAACATGTGCTGTTCCGAATATAAAATCTTTCCACATGTAAAATGAAAACGGGGTTATTACTTCTTCGGCAAGCTGTGCGTCGACTTCCATAGGGTTAAAGTAATATTTATAAAACTTTACGGCATAATCAAATATATTTTTGCAATTTTTTCTATAGGGCGCTTCTGAATAGTTTACATAGGCGTCAAAAAGCTTCTTTGACCTTTTTGCAGCTTTTGTGCCCGGTTTTATTTCCCCTTGTTCTTGTGCAATTTTTCTTATGTTTGTAAAAAGATTGCGCCTGTCTTTGGAATTAAGCATAATCGGGTCATATGAACTGAAATCTGAATGCCATTTGCCGTCCGTAAACTCTTTGTGCGGGTTTTTTATAAAAGTTGTTTCCGGTTGTTCAAGCGTTTCTTTAAAATTTCTTATGAAAGCTTCAGCCTTTTCTTCTGTTGACGAGCTAAAATCCGCGTTGGTTTCAAGTTCATAAAGAGCTCTTTGGTTGTTTGACTCTTTTTCAAGCATATACATTTTTTCAAGGCCAAGGCCTTGTGTTCTTTCTATATCCACATGCTGTTGAAAATGCTGTAATTCGTGCCTTAATGAAGCCAAGATGTTGCTTTTATCATACAGTTCTGCATTTTTCCTGTTTATAATTATCGTGTTGTTATTCAGGTCGTGTGCTGCAATATAGTTTTTGTCTGTTGAGGTGTCAAAAACAAGAACGGGTGCATTGTTTCTTTTTGCATTTCTGTAGCCTAAATCCGTCGTAAGCCTTTTGTATGCCCGGCTTACAAATTCTTCATTATCTTCTATATCATAAAGTTTTAAATATTCCTGTTTTATCTCGTCTGAAAATTTTAATTCTCTTTGGAGTTTGTCTATTCCTGCAAATTTGTTAATTTGTGTGTTAATTTTTGAATTTGCACTGCTTATTGTTTTTAGCTTTTCGGATATTTTCTTTTTGTCCTTAAAATCGTTGATTAAATCTTTATTTAGGGCAATTTTTCCGTATTTAAACTGGTGTTTTAGGGTTCTTAAATTTTTCTTTGTGCTTTTTGTACAAAGTGCTATATCTACGCAGGAGCCGCCAATTTTCCTTAAATCGTCCCTGAATTTTTCATCATTTTCTGCTCTGTAGTCACCAACGGCGTTTTTAACATTTTTTGCCATATTGAATGTGCTGAATGCGGCAAAGGCAACCCCAAGGGCCGCAGCTCCTGCGAAGGTTGAAATTCCGATTAGAGGAAGGGCGCTCATCGCAAGGGTTGTAACAGCCCCTGTTATTATGGTTTCAACGGGGTGTTTTATCGGATATAAGACTAAGTCCTTTATTCTGTCTTTTGCACCGCCCAAGACAAGCTTTACGCCTTCAAAAAAGCCTGTTTTTGATTTTTTTTCGGCATTCTTTTTGCCGCTAAAAGATACACTGTCTGTTTTGTGCTCCAAATTCAGAACTTTTTTTGCCGCAATATTATTATATTTACTGTAATCAGCCGTTTTTGTGCTTACTGGGTTTATGTTTAACATTTTTTTAATTCTGCAGTTTTTGTTTTTGCAATGGTTTATATTAATAAAAACATTGGTTCATCTATTATTGCCAAGGGGCAAAAAATATTTGCCAAAACAAAAGACACCTTTTCTAGGTGTCTTAAATAATTTTTTCCTCACTCAATGCAAAAGTCTAGTAGCCTTTGCTTTAAATCTTTTTTTGTTAATAAATCTTTAATTTCATTCCTCTTTAATTCTTAAATTAACTTCTCCGTGGTAAATCCCGTAAAAAGCTTGAGCCATCACTCCTTTCAGCTCTTTTTAAATTGTGCATTTCCTTGACTTGGTTTTATTAAATAGCAACAACGCATGCTAATCAAGTGAAGTTTAGTTAAAATTTTTTTACAATTGACCATGCCCCTTGAGCCTGTGGAATAAATTTGTATTTACATTTAGTTACTTAATATTCTTTATATTTTCTTTCTATAAAAGCGGAATTTTAAAAGCAATGAAGGGACCGTAAAAGAGGCTTGTTCGCCGAAGGGAAATGAAATTACACAGGAGTCATAGACGGGACCGCGTCCCTGAATTGCTTTTAAAACGGAGCGAAAGAAAATTTCATTGTTTTTTTGGTGTAAAAAACTAGCCCTTATGCCATTTACGGTGTATTATTTTTTTGTTATGCCAAATAACAATAATATGGACAATACTATAACTTATATAAAATTTAAAAATATATTCGCCGCTGCATTTTTATTTATATCATTGTTGTTAAATGCGCTGCTGCCTTCGTTTGCGGATTCTTCCCTGAAAATTACAGGCTTAACATTCGATAATTCCGATAATGTTGTCTTTGTAAATTCAACCGGGAAAGTGAACGCAACAAAAAGCGAAAGCCCTGAGGATATAAACTATGCGTATAATGAAATTTCAAAAGGTTTCTTGAAAGACCCAAATCGTGCCTATGTGGACATTTCAAATGCAACGCTTGTCGGGGGCTCTAAAAATTATGAATTAAAAAATTCAATTTTTAACAACGTAAGGATGTCGCAGTTTTCTGTTAATCCAAACGTTGTAAGAATTGTCTTTACATATGATAAAACAGCCTCTTTTAATGAGTTTAACGTTGTTTCAAACGATAAAGCAATTGCTGTAAGGTATACAAAAAAACTGAACGAAGCAAAACTGAAACAGGTGGCATATTCAAATACGGGGGATGACGGGCGCGTTACGTTCTTTGAAAATACAACTTCTTCCCTGGTTTCAAGCCCGATTGTTCCTGTAAATTCCGTTGAAACGGCTTCAAACGGTGCTTCCGGGAATTCTGCAGAGCTTAATAAAATGTTTGATAAAAACAATGAAAAAATGAATGGGGATGAAAAAGAATATCACCTGAAATCAAAGTTTTATATAAGCTCAATTCAGCAAAATACGGGCGGGATTATGATTAAGGGCGAAGGCTTTGTAAGCTTAAAGCCTGCGTTTTTCCTTGAAAACCCGAACAGAATGGTGATTGACCTTGACGATGCTGTGCTTGCAAAGAATTTGAGCAATAAGGCTTTTCCAATTGGAAGCGCGCAGACAGAGCCCGATGGGACAATTAAGCCAAGGGAAATTTTAAGGCTCGGGCAAAATACCCAAAGCGTTGCAAGGCTTGTAATTCAGGGAAATGAAGCTAAAAACTACAGGGTGGTTATTTCGCCCGATCTTCAAAATATATATATTGCAAAACGCTCTGATGTTATAAATACAAAAATAACTGAAACTGAAAGTTTGGTAAAATCTGTTCTTTTTGAAAAGGGAAGTTTTGCTGATACTTTGGAATTTAATTTTACAGCACCCGTCGCATTTTCTGCTTTTGAGGAAAATAAAAATTTATACCTTGATTTTAACAATGTTTCGGGGGCGGCAGAAGGGGTTATTGAAGAGTTAAAGAAACTTTATGAAAATGCTGAAACAGTAAGGCTTGCCTTAGACAAGCTTCGTGTTGTTCTTCCTGTTAAAGAAGAAACCTTGAATGTTCAAGTGAAGGTGACGCCTGATTCAAAGACAATTCAGGCGGTTTTTAAACACCATGAACAAAAGGTGGAATCAATTTCTAAGAAAAAGGAAAAAGAGCTTTCAATTTCAAACCTGTATAAAGTTGTAATTGACGCAGGGCATGGCGGAACTGACGTTGGTGCCACAAGGGATGGAATTTATGAGAAAAATATTACCCTTTCAATTGCAAAGATGATTGAAAAAAATCTTGGAAATAAAGGCGTTAAGACCACAATGACCCTTGAAAAAGATAAAACAGTGTCTTTGCAGGAAAGATGTGATATTTCAAACGAAACAAGACCGGATTTATTTGTAAGCGTCCATGTGAATTCAAGTGTGAACGACGCAATTTACGGGGTTGAAACGCACTGGTGGAAACAAGATAGTGTAAAATATGCTGAAACCGTGCATAAACACTTAAGTAAAAACTTTAACAAGTGGAAAACAAAAGACCGTGGTTTGTTTAAGTCCCAGTTTTATGTTATAAACCATACAGAAGCGCCTGCCATTCTTGTTGAAATAGGTTTTATTTCAAATGCAGACGAGAGGGCTGCAATTATCACCCAAAAGAGGCAGTCTGAAATTGCAAAGGCAATTACAGAGGGAATTATGGAATTTTTGAAAAACAAAGGGGCAAAAGAAGAATAAAATGGGTATGAGGCTTTTTGTATGATAGGGTTATTTGATTCCGGGGTGGGCGGTTTGTCTGTTTTAAGGGCAATGGTTCAAGACGGCATAAATGATGATTTTATATATTTTGGGGACACAAAAAATGTGCCCTACGGGACAAAATCTAAGGAACAAATTTTATCCTATACAAGAGAGATTATGGAGTTTTTTGTCCAAAACAAGGTAGACTGTGCGGTTATGGCCTGTAATACAAGTTCTGCCCTTGTGTATGAAGAACTTTGCGCTGAATTTTCGGATAAAATTAAGATTTTCCCTTTAATTCAAAGCGTTGCACCATTTTTTAAGGATGAAAAAGAAACTATAGGCATAATGGCAACAAGCGCCACTGTAAAGAGTTTTGCCTACACAAGAGAAATTAAAAAACTGAATAAAAATGTGGAAGTGATTGAGCTTGAGTGTCAGGATTTTGTTCGAATTGTTGAAGACAGGCTGTACAATGACGCTTCCGCTGTTGAATACATTAAAAAGAAGGCGGAACATTTAAAAAACGCCGGCTGCAAAAAGGTGATTTTAGGGTGTACACATTTTCCGTATTTAGCGCCGATTTTATCTAAATTTGCGCCCGCGGTTGAATTTATAGACCCTGCAAAATATCTTGTGGATGTTGTAAAAAAAGATTTAATTTTTTCAAAACCAGCAAAAATTTCAGATGGCAGAGCATTTTCCACGTTTAAATTTTATGTATCATCCGCCCCTGAAGAATTTAAAAAAAGCGGCTCAATTTTCTTCGATATAAAAGATGAAGTTCATCTTGCCGAATTTGCAAAATGCTGATAAATTGGCTGCAGGGCCAAAAAGCTTTACATTGTAAGCATTTCCATAATTAAATCCGGGAATTCTTCCACAATGAGTTCTGCAAAAATCTGCGGGTCAATTTGTGTTGCAACAACTTGAATTAAATCCGGCGGAAGCTCTTCTATCATTGGAATTAGAAACTCAGGGTCGAGGATGGGCATGGTTTTCATAATTTTTTCTTTGTCCATTAACATAAACGGTTTTGACAAATCTTCATTTTCAAATTCCAAAATATATTCAGGGTTAATCTCTACAAGTCCTGCAATAAGCTGCATTTTGTCCTTGCGTTCAAATCTTGTCAAAAATTGCGTGAATTTATCAGGGCTCATTTCGTCTATCACGGTAAGATAATGCCCTTTGCCTTTGCCCTCCATTATTGGGCCGAATTGCTGCATCATAATGCGTTCAAACTGTTTATCGTCCAGCCCTTCGAAATATTTCATAACATCCTTCTTTTCAAGCTTTTCGCTCTTTAAGAAGTTGTCCATTTTGTCCTCATCCATAAGGTTTAAAATGTCCATCATTCCAAAGTGTTGGAACACAAGGGTTGCCACCTGTTCTGTCGGAAGGTGGTTTATGAGGGTTTCAAGCTTTTCGGATGTAAAATATTGAAGCCCCCAGGCAAGCTGTTCAGAGCTTAAATATGGCAAAAGCTTTGCTAAATCTTCGGCATTCAGGTTTTTAATTATCAAATATCTGTTTTTGGGTTTTTGAAGTTCGAGAATTTTTGCAACCTTTGAAGGGTGTGTCATAAGGGCGCGCAACTCTTCGCGGTCAAGCGTAACTGCGCCTGCCATGGTTTCTATGGTTATCATTTTGTCAGGATCTTCAGCACTAAACTGATTTATCCTTTGTGTGGATAACTCATAATATCTTGAAAGGTATGCTAAATCTACGTTTAACTCTATCACTTTTGGTTTTTAACCCTCGTTTTTTGAACACACTTGTGCCCTCATAATATAATAAAAACCTCGTTGTGGCAGAAATTTTAAGTGTTTAAAAAACTGTTACATTTGTTAATATGTTGTTTCAATATGCCATTTGCCGTCTACAAGGGTTAAAAGCTTTTTGTTTCCATATAAATTAAACATATTAAACGCGCTTTTTGAAAATCTCTCTTCTTCAGAATATCTGTATGGAGCGTCATTTTCAACATATAGAGCTTTTTTTGAAATTCTTGTGTCATCGTAAATTTTAATATTTTCCTGATAAGAATAGGTTGTTTTTTCTTTATTTGAAAATTCAAGCCGCCTTTTTATTTCCCCCGGCTTTTCTTTTCGTTTTTCTGTTATTCCTTCTTCAAGGTACCAAGGCTTTCCAAAAATCAGGCACATAATCTTTTTTGTTTGAATTGGGCTTCCTGCAATGCTTTTAAAGCCTTCTTTATAAATTGTGCTTATTTTGTTATATTCAAGGCTTTTTTCTATTATAATATCTTTTCTGGCGCTTCCTTTGTTGTTGGATGTTGTAATTCCTTCTTTGTAAGATATTAATTTGCCGTTGTTAAATACAAGTAGTTTGTCAATTTGGGTTTTTTCGCCAAATTTTCTTACGTTTTTTCTATATGTGCTTAAAGCTCCGTTTGTAAAAAATGCAATATCTTCGCTTCCATCTTCATTTTCAATGGAAACTTGGGCAGGAACCTTTCCTTTGTGTGCAGCAAATAGAGCTTTTACTTTTTCTTTTGCCTCTCTTGCTGCACACTGTGCCTCAATTCCTGTTTGAACAGCGTCTTTTGCTGTGTTTGAGATGTTTTGAAGCATATTTTGGGCAGAAGCGTATGCAAGGGCAACGTCGCTTGGAAGGTTTTGCGTATTTTTGTTTGCCGCGGTGCTTTCTGTTGTAATGTGTTCATTATTGCCCATAAAGCTTATTTGTTTTGTCAATTCTTTGTTTAAAGAAGGGCAGGCGGGCCCAGGGCCTTGCGGCTTAAGAGGATGGAAATTCCTTTCCGCATTGAATGCGTGTATTTTTGTAATCATTAATTTCTCTTTAAAAACTCTCGGCTAATTTGTGGTATTTTTGGCATTTTTGTCTGCCATATTTTTTGCACTTAAAACAAAAAATAAAAGTGCGGTCTTTTATTGTACCTTAAGTTTTTTAAACGTCAAACCTCTGTAATAAAAATTAATCTGGATTATATTTTATGTTCTCTTCTTTGTATGTACCGTCAGGCGGGGTTGCTCTCCAGATGTTTCCATCTAAATCGTAAAATTTTGCCCATGTTATATTGCCCTGCAAAGACGGTTCGCTTGCGCCCTGTATCGGGGATATCAGCCTTATATAGTGTGTGGGCCTTTGGTTTTCAAAGTTTAAGATTTGAATAATTTTTTTGTCTTTATTTACATTTGTTGAACATTCAAAGCGGGACATGAGGCCGTTTTTATAGCGTATTTTATAAGATTCTTCCCCTTGTGCTGTTTGTATATTTGCGCTTATTGGTTTTCCGTCTTTCATTTGCAAATCTTTCAATTGAAGAAATTTTCCTTTGTTTGAAATAAAAAGCGGAGTATAATTTTTGTGCACAATATACTTTAGTTCATCATAATATTCAGGAAATTCAGACTCTTCTGTTTCATATTCCCCAACTGCCCTGTTGTTACAAATATGAATAATGCTTCCTTTATTATCAAAAGCTATTGTGACATTGGCATTTTTAAAATCACCGTCTATTTTTGGTATATTGTCAGAAATTATATCGGAAATTTTCTTTGCAATTATATACATTAAAGAAACTTCAGGGGGCATAGCGGCGGGGCCCAAAAGTTTATCCTGTGGTTTTATTTGCATTGCTATATAGTGCGGTATATAGTTTACAGGCTGCCCTTCCGTTTGTTTTTTCGGTTCTTGTGCTGATTTTTCCCGCGCACTTGTTTCTTTTTGTTGATTGTGTTTGAAATTTGGGCTGTATGCTTTATATGTTGCGCTGTTAATGCGTATCATAAACTTCTCTTTTCTTTAAATAAAAAAGATGTCTTTAAAAGACATCTTTTAATTTTTATATTGTGGCAGAATCTGATGTAATTTCAATCCATTCGCCATCTTTTATTTCGAGTTCTCTTCCTGCACTTGTTGTGCCGTTTTGTGCGATTTTGCAGTTTTCCATATATGAATTTGGTTTTCCGTCCGTGTAGTTTATTATTTTTTCTACTGCTCTTGCGCCCTTGTCCGTAACTTTTATGCCTTCCATATATGTTTGCGGCTTGCCTTTAATAAACGATACAGTGCTTTGTATGCTTGAAAGCGTATCATTTTCGCAGACTACCCCTTCTTCATATTCTTTTGGCTTATCGCCGTTTAGGAATATGGTTCTTTCTCTTGTTTCGGTGCGTTCAGAATAATTTGCTGTGTAATTTTCCTGATATTTGCTTTCGTCATAGTTGAACTTTTTCTTTATCTGCAAAAGGCTTGAATCCTGAATTTCAATACCTTCTCTGTATTCTTGAATGTTTCCGTCTTTAAAATCAATTGCTCTTTTAATGTGTTCAACCGCAACTTCGCCTTTTGTTTTTTTAATGCCTTCCATATATGTTTGCGGCTTGCCGTTCAATAAATCAAGCACCATTGCTGTTTCTTCTTCGCCGTTTGCAAATTTTACAACGTTCTGTTTATATCTTGATACTCTTCCGTTTTCAAATGTTAATATCTTATCTGTTACGGTTCTGTCTGAAAGTTCTGCCACTCCTTCTTCATAAGAGTGCACCTTTCCTTTTTCAGTGATAGATATAATGCTTTTTTTGCCGTTTGCCATAGTTTCTGTAATGTTTTCCACTATGCCATCTTTATTAAACAAACTTACCCTGAAAGGTGTCGTGTTTTCGTCCATAAATTCTTGTAGCACTCTCATCTTTCTGTCCGGTTCATCAAGAATTTGTGTTGTAATTCCTTCCGCTACATCAAACGGATCGTCTGTATGGAAGCGTCTTGTGACTGTTTCGATTGTACTGTTTATTTTGTCTGCAATTGTATCTGCTTCATCGGCAAGTGCGCATATCTTATCTACGCTTTCCCTGCCTTCTTCTCTAAAAATTGTTGCATTGCTAAGAGTGTTTTTTGCTCTGCTTATAAGGCTTTTTGCAGTATCGCTTGCCACTTTAACATCATCAGGCATGGGCGTTTTGTTTTTGCCGCGAAAAGCAAGAATTCCTGCAACAGTTATTGCGGCTGCTATTCCAAGCCCTGTAAGCAAGGCATTTTTCTTTTTAAATTCTTTTCCTGCAATGGTTATAGTATCTTTTTTTGGTGTTTTTTCAAGATTGATGTTTTGATTGTTTTGAATTTGGGGAACTACCTGTGGGGAAGGGTTTTGCACCTGAGGCTGCATTGGCATAGCCTGCGGGGCCGTTTGCACAACAGGAGCCTGTATGGTTTGAATGTTTTGGGGAGTTCTATTTATATTAAATTGAGGCTGAAAACCCATTTCGGCAAAAGTTTTAAGGCCGGTCGGGTTAAAATTCGTTCCCATTTTTAAAATTCCTTATATTTATTAAATTAGATTATATCAGTAATAAACATGCGCGGGGATTTTTTTGTTATAATAATGTAAAATATGTAATGAAATGTTACAAAAGTTAATTTATTGAGTTTAAAATGTTAAGCTAATGTAAACATTTAAAAACTATAACATTTAATGATAGCAACATTTTATTTTTATGTGTTTTATAAATATGTAAGCTTTTATTTGGAAAGGTACATAAATGGGAAATTTATCAGTAAACAACAATGTTTCATTTGCAGGGGCAAACCAAAATGCTGCAGCTAAAAAACCAAGCAAAGCAAAAGTTGCCGCTGGCGCTGCTGCTTTAGCCGGCGTTGTAATTTTGGGTGCAGGCGTTGCTTCAGGCAAAGTTAAAGCCGGCGATATCGTTACTTTTGCCCAAAAAGCAGGCAAAGGTGCACTTAATACGGTTAAACACCCTGTTGCCACAGTTAAAGGGCTCCCCGCTAAGCTTTCAAACTTGGCTACGGAGGGCGTTATAAAAGGAGCTGAAGCTTTTATGAACACAAAATATGCTGTAGCTGACGGCGCAAAGCTTGCCTTTGAATATGTAAAAGCTGTTGGGTCAGCTGTAGTAGATGTTTTTGGCAAAAAATAGACAAATAAAACTTGTTTACTGAAATTAATAATTTGAAAACACCGTAAGATTAATAACATCCTGCGGTGTTTTTGTTGTAAGATTTATTTATGAAAACAACGATAGTTCTTCCAACATATAATGAAAAAGAAAATATAGAACCTTTTTTAAAGGGGCTCTGCGCCGAAATTAAGACCATAGAAGGCTTTGACATAAATATTCTTGTCGTGGACGATTATTCCCCGGACGGCACTGCAGATGTTGTAAAAACGTTGATGGAAAAAGACTCTTGCATTAACCTTTTAATGAATAACACAAGGGGGCTTGGAAGAGCTTATATTGCAGGGTTTAAGCATGCGATGGCAAATTTTAATTCAGATGTTTTAATTGAAATGGATTCTGATTTTTCGCATGACATAAAAAAGGTGAGAGAGCTTTTAGAGGCTATAAAAGAGGGTTATGACTTTGTCATAGGTTCAAGATACATTAAAGGCGGCTCTATTCCAAAAGATTGGGCTTTAATTCGAAAATTAAACAGCAGATATGGAAACGTTTTTGCAAGGCTAATTGCAGGGCTTTATAACATTAAAGATTGTACATCCGGGTTTAGGGCAATTCGCACAGACGTTTTAAAAAAGGTGGATTTAGACAATTTAAACGCAAACGGCTATTCTTTTCAAATGAATATTCTTTTTGAGTGCGTGCGCCTCGGGGCAAAGGTTTTTGAGGTTCCGATTGATTTTAAAGACAGAGAAAAAGGGTGTTCAAAGCTTGGTTTGAATGATGTTTTAGAGTTTATGGTGAATTCATTTAAATTAAGGGCAAAAATCATTAAATCCTGTTTTAAAAATTAATTTTTTAAGAACACAAAAACTCCCGTGTTGTCGCCGGAACTTTTGTTGCTGCTTATTGTATATGCCTTTAGGGATTTTAGATATTTATTTGCAACTTCAAGCGTATCAAGTGTGATTTTGGCCGATAAAAAGTAATACATTCCTCCAACTTCATAAAGCTTGTCCCTTTTGTCTTTGGGCAATATGTAAAGTCTGTTTAACATTTTTACCGTGTTTATGTCATAAACCACAACAATAAAGGCTTGCCCCTTTTTCATTTTGTCAAAATATTGTGTTTTGAAATGCTCTTCCAAAACAGGGTTTATGCTTTCATCAATTACAAAATCTTTTAAAAGAGTTCTTGCATTTTTTCTGTTTAAGTTTTCAATCGTTTCGCTGTCAAAAACAAGGGGAAAATATTTCCTCACATCGTTTAAAAGCATATCGGTTACTTCAAAATCAATGTAGGTAGCATTTTTGGGTAAATATCTTTTGTAAAGTTTTCCCATCATAGGAACTATTATGTAATCATCCTGTCTTATTTGAAACCCGCCAAACATCTCTTCTACAGGGGTTCCAAACAGGGTTTCTTTTTTTATCACATTTTCTTCCTTTGAAAATAAAAAGAAAGAAACTGAAACTACAAATGCCAAAAATAGCCCGCAAAGAAGCTTTTTGGGTTTCATTAAAGAAAGGCCGAAGGCGCAAACTATGATGATTGCAGGATATGAAACAATAGTGTACCTTACAATTAAGGACATAAGGCCAAAATGCGCAAAAATCAATTCAAACAAAAGGAACGCAAGGGAGGGCAAAAGAAAAAGAAGCAAATTTTTATTTTCCACAGGGCGCTCGCCGTCACTTTTTTTGAGTATTTTTTCTTTTAAAATGTGGATATATTTATCAAACACTGCCCTAAAAAAGCCCGTAAGGCAAAAAAGCGCGGGGAAAAGGACAAGAAACAGCTGTTTTGGCTTTAGAATTTCTGAAATTATCCTGTCGTTTATCTGATACATATTATTCAATGCATAATAAAAGCTTCCGGTAAAATAACTTTGAAGGAAAATGCTTATAAACTTTGGTTTATAGATGAAAATATCTTGTGCAAAAGAACATATTGCGTTTTTGTAGGCAAAAATGCCGTGGGCTGTCATAATAAAGGCGGGGATGTATAAAAGCCCTGTTAAAACATATGTTTTAAAGAATGTTTTTTTATCTATGACAAACAACAAACCGCACAAAAACTGGAAAAAGACAAACACAAAGCTTATGTTAAAGGTGTACAAAAGGGCAAGGTTTGAAATTATAAGTGCTAAAGCGTTTGTTGAAAGAAGTTTTTCAGGGTTAAGTTCACCGCTTGAATTTATGGAATTTACATATTTAACAAAGAAAAATGAACTTAAAAGGGAGAGAAAAAGCACAAATCCGTAGAACCTTAACTCGGTTGAATAATATATTGCAAACGGGCTTATTGCAAGCATTATGGCGGCAAAATACCCGGTTTTACGGTTAAAGAGTGTTTTTCCCGCAAAAAATGCCAATGGAACTGTTAAAAATGCAGGAATGAACCCTAAAAGGCGCATAACTGTGTCGTTTTCACCAATGTTAAAAATGTTAAAGAATTTTATCCAAAAATGAAGCAGGACAAAATACAGAGGGGTGTGTAAATCCTCTGTGTATAAGGTTCTTATGACATCAATAACAGAATTTTTGCTTGAAAAATAATAGCTGTAAATTTCATCAAGCCATAAATCTCCGGCGCAAAAAAGCGAAATAAGCCTTAAAACAAGGGCTGCCGCACATATTGCAAAAATTGCCGCCGCCTCTTTTTTGTTTTCTTCTATATATTTTTTTATTACATTTATCATAATTTTGGCTTTCAAGATATCATAAGGGAACTAATCAAATACTCTAAACACCAAGAGCGTCTTTATAAAGCGCCATATAGCATTTTGCGGAATCATTCCAGGTGAATTTGCACTGAAGCGCATTATCAACCATTTTGTTGAACTCATCGCGCCTGTCAATATATGTCCAAACGCCTTTTTTAATTTCATCCACCATGCTGCGTGCGTCATAACTTAAGAATTTAAAGCCGTTTGCTTTTTCGTTCGGGTATGCAACGATTGTGTCGTCAAGCCCGCCGACTGCGCGAACAATTGGCAGTGTTCCGTATTTTAAGGCTATCATTTGGCTTATGCCGCAAGGTTCAAAAAGCGAGGGCATTAAGAACATATCGGAACCTTTATAAATTGTTTCTGAAAGCTCCGGCTTAAAATCAATCCAGGCACGGATGTTTGATGAATTATTGCTGCTCCAGATAAGCATATTTTGATATCCGCCTTCGCCTGTTCCTAAAAAGACAAAGTCTGCAGGAATATTCATCAAATCAAACTTTGCAAAGTCAATTAAATCAAGCCCTTTTTGGTATGTAAGGCGGGAAATCATTGAAATCAAAGGCCTATCCGGGTTAGTTGGAAGCCCGAACATTTTTTGAACCTCTTCTTTAAATTTTGGTTTCTCTTTTTTATCAAAGGCTTTTTTGTCATACGTTGTGCCGTTTAAAATGCCGCAAAGTTTGTATGTCTGCCCGCGAAGCGTGTAGTCCATTCCTTCGCCAAATTCTCCTCCTAAAATTTCTCTTGCATATCTGGGGGACACTGTTGTAATCTTATCAGCAGAGTATAGTGCGCCTTTTAGCCAATTTACCCTTCCGTAATGTTCAACGCAATTATCGTGGTATACGTTGTCCCAGCGCATGTTTGAAAAATCAATTATAGCCTTGTCGCAGCTTCCTTGATATGCAAGGTTATGGATTGTGAAGATTGATTTTGTATTTTTATAAAAATCGTCATATTTATAATTAGATTTTAAATAAACAGGAAGCATTGCCGTGTGCCAATCGTTTGCGTGGATTATATCTGCCCTGAAATTTAAAAGTTTAGCGTATTCTAAAACCGCAAGCGAAAAAGAAACATATCTTTGCATTTCATACATTTCATCCACCCACATAGGATAAACTACATCAAAACAGGAAAAATATTTTGGGTTATCAACAAAGAAAATGTTAACATTTTTTGATTTTGGGTGTTTGCAGGTTTTTAATTTAAAAATGTGGCGGGAATTTCCCATATCAAGCGTGAGTTCAGAATTTGGCAGTTCTTTTATGCCCCATTTTTCTTCGTTAATTGAGCCGTATAAAGGGGTAAACACTGCAACTTCGGCTCCTTCTTGTTCTAAAAACGGAGGAAGTTCGCCCACAACATCAGCAAGGCCCCCGACCTTTGAAAACGGCGCCACTTCTGCACTTGCAATAAGCACCTTAAGTTTTTTATTATTAGTTTTTTGGTCTTTCTTTGGCCCTAATTTAAAAGTTAACATATTCCCTCCGCTTAAAAATTCATTATTTAAATTCTATCCGAATTTATTTTATCATTCGCGGATTTTCATTGGAAGGGTTTGTTTTAAGTTGTTAACAATTTTAAAATTCAAAAAGGCTTTAGAAACGCTTTTAATACAAGACTAGTCTTTAAAAGTATAACCGTGTTTTTTGCAAACCTCTAAAAGCTCCTCTTTTTTTTGGGCATAAATTTTTGTGTCAGTATTAAGCTTTTGCCCAAGTTCCAGAATTTTATCCAAAAGCCTTATAAGAACTATATATGCGGAAAAATTAAAGTCTTTATTTTTGGTTTTCTCAAATTGTGTGTTAAAAAGTTCTATGAAATTTTTATAAGCATTTTCCATTTTTTAATTTTATCATTATTTTTCTGCAATACCAACGCTTTTAACATATTTTAAATACTCGCTTTCAGATAATACAATCTGCCTTGAAGAGTTATATGGGTTTCTTAAAATATATAAATTTTCAACGGGCCCTTCTTTTATTGAAAGCGAATATGAATGATTGTTTAACATTCCAAGGTCAAAGTTAAGAACGGACTCTGTTCCTTTGATTGTGCCGGTTTTGTCTGCAACAGATACTGTAAATAAATGTTTTTTAGGGTTTGCAAGTTCATCTGGTGTGCAATCAAGAATTACTTTACATTTTTGTTCAATTCCATTGTCATTAAAACCTTTAAAACCAAACATATTAAATACTTCAACAGGGTTGCCGGAGTTTGCCCTGTAATAAATTTCAGATGTTTCGCCAAAAAGCTCTGTGGCTTTTTTTAAATCTTCAAAACACACAAGCGCCAAATTTTTCAAATTTCCTGCTTCTCCTGCGCCTATTACTATCGGAGTTTGTATGCCGCGTTGGTTCAGCGCTTGTCTTGGAGTTTCTGTTAAAACATATTTTGGCGCAGCGTCCGGGCTTTGTGATAGGGAATCTAAAATGTCTTCTGCGAGTTTTCTTTGGTTTTCGTTCATTTTGCCGCTTGAAAGCAAGGCTTCAAGTTTTTCAATGACAACACTTGTTCTTTTATATGTAAGTTCATCTCCCAAGGCGGCCTCTAAAAGCTTAACTCCTTTTGAGCCTGCTGCATACCTTGATTCAAATTTTAATTTATCAGAAGGCAATGTGCCTGATAAATCTGTTGTAAGTTGAATTTTGCCATCAGGAAGAGAAACGGACAATTTCCCGTCTGCAGTTTCTTCAAAACATTTCAATAAAACCGCTTTTCCATTCGGGTCATCAAGCATTGAAGATATTGCAGAAAGGCAATAGCAATCGCTTGCTTTGCCTTGGGAAAAATGGTCAACAAAGGGGAACAGGTTAAAATATGTATCTCTTGAAATCTTCAATTCTTCATATGCGCCGTCAGAGAGTTTTATTAACAGTTTCCCGTCGTAATCAAATAAATCCCCAACGGCAACTTTTGAAAGCCCTTCTTCAAGGGATGAAGTTCTTGGAATGAATAAATCTTTAATTTCAACATCTGAAAGCCCGTCTTGAATTGCCTTATTATATGTTAAAACTTTTTGTGCAAATTTTGGGTCAATAATTGAATCTTTCCAACCCCTTAAAACAGAAGCGTCTATATCGCCCTTTTGTGCCATTTCAAGGAGGGTTGTATAAATTTCTTTTGATGAAGAATCAAGCCCTGAATATGCAACAGCACATTCAAATGGGTTAACTGATTTATTGTTAAGTTTTAGAATTTGTTTAAAAATATCTGCCGTATTGGCGTCTTTAAGCGCTTCAAGAGAGGAAGTTGCCCTGCTTAGATTAAAGGCATTGCTAAGATATACAAGGTCAATTTCAGAATCATTTGCTAATTCAGACAGTGTGTTGTCGTTTGTTAATTCTGAAATAAGTTCAAAAAATTTCCTGTTTCCGTCTGCTTTTGAAATTTCTCCTGTTTTTAAGTTGTTTTGTAATTCTTTAAAATCGGCACTAAATTTGTTTGCCCTTGCATTGAAATCGGCCGAATTTCTAATATCAGCCGTTAAATAATTATTTAAAGAAAGCCCGTCGCCTTCTAAATCTAATTCCAGGTTTTTTAAATTTAAATCAGGAGTATCAAGGTTTGTGCTTCCCAGTTTCTTTCCGATGGCACTTCCTGCTTTTCCTGCAAGTTTAAAGCCTCCGCCTATTATTGGCGCTGTTATAAGGCCGCCAAAGAAACCTTGTTTAATATTGTCATCCATATTATCAAAATCACCGGAAGCAAGGCTTCTTGCAAAGCCGTCTGTTGCACCTGAAACGGCACCGTCAATTGCCATATCAACTCCATATGCTGCAACCTTTGCAATGGTTGTTTTTAATGTGGCTTCAACTCCTTCTTTTAGGACATATTCCGCTCCTTGTTTTGCAAGAAGTCTTGTTAATAAGCTTTTTCCGGCAGCTTCAACCCCTTCGCTTGCGGCAGATTTTGCAACGTTAAGTCCGCAAACTTTTGCAATTCCTGTTCCTGCCGCGCCGCCCAAGGCATTTGTCAAAGGCGCCATTGCACCGTTTATTGAGCCTGTAATTAAATCATAGCCAATTTCTTTTAATCCGTATTTCTTTCCGCCGATGATGGAATCCGTTCCTTTGATTCCTACTTTTACTGCTGCCCCTATAGCGCCTGCAAAAAGAAGGGAAGCGCCGCCTGTGAAAGGAGCTGCCATAGCAGCACCCACGGCAACTATGCCTGATGTCATATCGCCAATGACATCCACTACCATATTTTGTCCGTCTTCGTATTTTTCCAAAATCTTTTGTGCTTCTTCATAGCTGATTTCGCCGTTTTCATATTGCTCTATAGCCATTTCTGCCTTGTTTGAAGAGGCTCCGATTCCTGTTAAATTTTTAAAGCCGTCCCAGGCCTTTCCTAAAAGCCCCTGTTCATCTTTTATTTCATAAAGCCTTGAAGTTAAAGATGAAGATATTTCCGTTTCTTTTGTATTATTAAAGCTTAAAGAGCTGAATTTATCGCATTCATTACCTGTAAAAGAATTGCATTTTATTGAGTCTGTTTCAAAGATTGATTTATCGGATATTGAAGTAAAACCCCTGTCATATGAAGCGCTGCGTAAGGGATTTAGTTTTTCTTTCTCTATGTTTAAATATGCGGAATTAATGTTTGAAACGGACATTTTTTGCTCTGAAATAATACTTTTATATATAAAGTATATACTCGTTAAAAAATTGCCCAAATAATGCGGAAAATATTTAAAATTATTAAGCAGTCTTAATATGGCTTAACATAATATGCCTTAACAATTGATAATTGATAAGCCTTGTCTTGCTTCAAACTAAACTTTATGAACCAAATTTTATGACCCGGCAAGGACGATTGTAAAATCTCTTGCGGCTTTGTTTAATCCAATGGGGTCATAAACCGTTTGCTTGTCTTTCATTTCGGGAATTGACCTTTTAAGTACACTTATTGTATCTGTCGGTAAATCAAGGTTATGTATTGCAATGTGGTCGTGTCCGAGTTTAATTCCCTGTTTTAAATTCACGTTAAAGCCGTTTTTCTCTAAATCTTCTTTTAAATCCTGTGCTTTAGCTTCCTGGTTTGAATTATACAAAATTCCAACCGTTAAAGGGCCGCTTGGCGCCTTTGGTTTGTCCCTGTATACAAGGCGGTTTATAATTTCCTGAGTTTTTTCAGGGTCTAAAATCCAATAGCTAATGCTTCCGCGCTGTGAAGGAGACCCGGGCAGCGTTGCCACCTGAACCGTTGACATATCAATTCCTTTTGCAAGGGCGGCATATTGGGAAAGTTCATAAACAGAAAGGTCTGTTAAGATATATTTTGGCATAACCTTTAAAACTTCAGGGATTTTAACCAAAACTTGCGGGTCTTTAAGCCTTGCGCCAAGCGCATTAAAGAACCATTGCTGACGGCGAATTCTTCCGATGTCGCCAAGTGCGTCTTTTCTAAAACGCATATATCCTTCAGCTTCTTTTCCTGTTAAAACTCTCTCGCCCTTGGGCAGGTTTATGTGAAGCCCTGCGGTTGAATCGTTATAATACATATCTTTTTCAATATATATAGGAAGGCCGCCAATTGTGTCTATAAATTTCACAAGCCCCTGGTTTGAAAGGACGATGTAATGGTCTACACGCACGCCAAATGTTTCTTCCACGGTTTTAACGGTTAAATCTATTCCGCCATATGCAAATGCGTGGTTTATTTTATCGGGCTTTGTTCTGTCTGCGATGAAAACCTTGCTGTCCCTTGGAATAGAAAGCACGTTAACGTTTTTTCCATGCGGGGCAATGCTCACTAAAAGCATAGCGTCAGAGCGGTTTCCTTTGAAGGGGTCTTCGTTTTCTGACACATCCACGCCCATAACAAGAATATTTTGTCTTCTTGGGGAGAAAGGAAGCGAAAATTCCACCCTTTTTTCAGGGTCTGTAACTTTTTCTGCAAGCGCTCCAACATCGCCCAGAAAGTTTGCAACATCACTTCTGTATAAAACTACTGCAATAATTACAAGTATAAAAAGGCTTCCAAAGAATGATCTGAAAAAGCTTCCAGCCAAACTTTGGTTTGAAGATTTACGTCTTACGGGCTTTATTGCCGGCCTATATGCGTTTTTTGGATCATATAACTGATTCATATATTTACTCTTTGAGTTTTTTAAACTATAGTTTTACCAAAAGATTATACTTTAAAAATAATCAGTTGCAAAACAAATTAATTAAATGTTACTATTTTATTGTAAAACTAAAGGACTTGGTGATTTTTTATGAAAAATTCTTTAAAATTTAAAAATTTAAGCCCATACGCCCTTGTGCTCTGTTTGTTTTTAGGGTTTCTTCCTGTTTGTGCGGATGAAATTGATGTTAAAACGCAGGCTTATGCGCTTTATAATACAAATAACGGCAATGAAGCCTTAAAGCTTTTAAACAACCTGCCTTTGGATAAAAAAGACGCGGAAGTATATGTCATCATTGCAAATATTTATGAAGATAAAAAAGATGTAGATAAGGCTGTTGAAAATTTAAACAAATCCTTAATTATGAACCCTGAATACTATAAAGCCTATTATAATTTAGGCTGTATATTCCTTGAAAAGAAAGCGTATGAG
>CAJULR010000026.1 GCA_910587375.1 Candidatus Gastranaerophilales bacterium
CTTTGTTTTTAAATAAAACGCAAGAAATTCTCTTCCCATGCGGGTTTCAAAATTCGGTTTTTGAATTTTATCATGATTTGTTTCGATATTTTCAAGCAAACTGTTCATAATAGATTTATAATACTCCTAAATAAATTTGTTTGCTAATTTATTTATAAGTTTTGTAACACTTATTTGGGCTTTTTTAAAATCTAATTTCAAAGCACCCTCTTTTGCAACGTATATCAGGCTTTGAAATAAATCACTGTTTTTTGCTTCTCCGCTTAATTGAGCAAGGCGAAAAGCCTCTCTTACAAGCCTTTTAATCCTGTTTCTTTTGACGGCGCGTTTGTGAATTTTTTTGCTTACAACAAAGCCTGTTTTTGTTGGAAAATCTGCATTTTCCTTGGTTCTTCCGCCATATAATACAAAAAACTCATCAGAGGCAATCCTTCTTTGAAGATAAGTTGCCTTAAATGATGAGTTCTTTTTTAATCGAAATTCTTTCTTAAGCACGTTTCTTGGCGGTGATTGCAAGTGTGTGACGACCTTTGGCGCGTCTTCTGTTAAGAGTTTTTTGGCCTTGAGGTGTTGCCATTCTTGCTCTAAAACCGCTTACTCTCTGTCTTTTTCTTTTTGTGCCTTCAAGTGTGCGACGCATTATTTTCTCCTTGACATTTTTCTATTATCAGTATGAAATATAATAGTTTAGACATATTCCACTGTCAAGTTTAATAGGAGAGAATGTATAATATTATGAACAAGATGTGTGAACAAAAAATCGGGTTTATCGGCCTTGGAAGAATGGCTTCAGCCATTATCAAGGGAATTATATCATCAGGCTTTATGCCAAAAGAAAATATTTTAGGGTTTGATGTAAATCAAGACAGCGCAAAAATTGCCGCAAAAAATTTGGATATATCAACCGTTTCTTCTGTTGAAGAATTGATGGCAAAATCTTCTATAGTTTTAATTGCAACAAAGCCTTTTGTGATTAAAAATGTTTTGGATGAAATAAAAGATAAAGTTCGAAACCATCTTATAATCTCAATTTTAGCCGGTGTATCTTTAAAAGTTTATGAAAACAACCTTCCAAACACAAGGGTGGTAAGGGTTATGCCAAACACTCCGGCGCTTATTTCAGAAGGCATGAGCGCTGTTTGCAAGGGAAAGTTTGCGCATGACTATGACGCAGAATTTGTTTACGACATGTTCTCAAAGCTTGGCAAAGCAATTTATATCGAAGAAAAAGACATCGACATTGTTACTGCAATTTCAGGTTCCGGCCCTGCTTTTTACTATTACATTATTGAAAAAATCGCAGAGGCTGGGAAAAAACTCGGCCTTGATTATGAAACATGCTTAACGCTTTCTGCCCAGACCGCGCTTGGTGCTGCAAAAATGATGTTTGAAACGCCGGACACCCCTGAAGAACTTATTCGTGCTGTTACAACGCCTGGCGGCTGCACGGAGGTTGGCAACAACGTTCTTATAAATTCAAACATTGATGAAACATTGTTTAAGACAATTAAAAGAACAATGGACAAGGCAAGAAAGCTTGGTGGGTAGCTTTATTTACAGGAAGCGCCAGTCTCATATGCTAAATATCTGCATATAATCTCGCTTACCCTCCTGCATATTCTCTTATAGCTTGCTATAGCGGGCTTATTAAAAAATATTAAAAAAATTTTAAAAAATTCCTTGAAAAAAATAATAAGGTTGCTATAATACTTATTGAAGGCACCGGTTACCACCGCCAATGCCTAATCGGTGACTTCATTGGCGAAAGTAAGGTTGAGCAGGCTTTGACACCTCCACCACCCCGTCAAGGTTTGTTCAGTTAAGCCTTACAAAACAAAAAAACAGGAAGACGTTTCAACCTCCACCCGAAGCGGCTTTCTGTTTTTTTATGGGGATTTTTTGCCGCAATTTCACTGTAAAAAATATGAATGGCTTAACAAAAAACTCCATAAGTGGGTTAAAAAACTCCGGCTTATATTGCAGCCGGAGTTTTAAATAAATTTAATTTAGCTTATTTTTTAGACCATTTAGTTTATCTTTTAGACCTTGAAAGTGCAAAGTCAACGCTGTCAAGCTTTTTCCTTCTTGTTGAATCAAGAAGAATTTCTTCGGCATCCTCTAAAACTTTTGTGATTATATAGCCGTTTTCCCCGTCAGAGCGCGGAGTTTTACCTGTTTCAATACAGTGAATAAAATGCTGACATTCAAGCTTTAGGGGCTCAATTTCAAGATAGTCAAAAAGCTCAATGCTTTTTTGCGCAGGCGTTTTGTTGTCAAACACCTGCAATTTGTTTTCCATTAAGGTGTCATCTAAAATTGCTGTTGCTTTTTCGCCGCGAACAAGCAGGGTCACTCTTTTTTGCGGGTGAATCCAGCTGTCTGAAACATGTGCTATGATGTCATCTTCAAATTGAATTGTAAGGTGGGTGATATCATAAATATTGTCTTCTTCGCTGCAGCAGCCTGTTGCGCTTAACACCTTAACAGGCTCTTTTCCAAGTACATGCGCAATCATAGAAACGTCATGCGGCGCTAAATCCCACATAACGCTTCTGTCGTTTTTGAAATAATTTATATTTAATCTGTCGCTTTGAACGTATTTAATTTTTCCTAAAACCCCTTCTGCAATAAGCATTTGAAGCCTGTTAACCGCAGGATGATATAAAAGAAGGTGCCCCACCATTAATATTAAACCCTTTGAATCAGCCAATTCCTTAAGTTTTGAAACTTCATCAGCAATTGTTGAAACGGGTTTTTCAATGTATACGTGCTTTCCAGCTTCTAAAACCTTCTTTGCAATTGTAAAGTGGGTGTGGCTTGGGGTGATAACGCAGACTGCTTCAATGTCTTTATTATTTAACAAATCTTCAAAATTGTTTGTGACATTTACATTCGGGTAATTTTTCTTAATCATTTCGATATTGTCTTTATCAATGTCACAGACAGTGTTTAAGGCGTTAAGATTGTAAAAATTTCTTACAATATTTCGACCCCAAATTCCGCAGCCTATAACTCCAACATTTCTTTTTTCTTTTTCCATAATAATTTTGCCTTGAATTTCCTTTTGTAATCGGAGTTTTAACCCCTCTTTTTCCATCTTTAATTGTATAAAATAATGAATTAAAGTCAATTGTTTTGAAAGTTTATGGTATGATTGAGCTATGATTAATACCGCTAAAGTTCAAGGTTTTAAAATAAACCTTTTAAAATATGAAGAAGCATTAAATTTTGTTAAAACATCTCTTGATAACGGTGAAAATATACAAATTGTAACCATTAATCCTGAATTTATCGAGGCTGCAAAGAAAAACCCAGATTTTGCAAACGTTTTAAAATATGCAGAGCTTGTTGTGCCGGATGGGGTTGGAATTAAACTAGCGCTTAAGTTTAAGGGAATTAATCAGGAACAAATCAGGGGTGTAGATTTTGCACAAAGTTTAATTGAACTTGCGGATAAAAACGGCTATAAACTGGCTCTTGTCGGGGCAAAGCCTGAAGTTAATACAAAACTTGTTGAAATTTTATCCGAAAAATATCCCAATTTAAACATAGTGTATAGCCATGACGGGTATTTTGAAAATGAAGATGTAATAATTGAAGAAATTAAAAAATCCGGCGCAAACCTTGTATTCACAGCGCTTGGCGCTCCAAAGCAAGAATTTTTCAATGATAAATTAAAAGTAAGCCTTCAAGGGGTGGCCTCAATCGGCCTTGGCGGCACGTTTGATGTTATGGCAGGTTGTGTGAAGCTTGCACCGCCCATCTATAGAAAACTTGGGCTTGAGTGGCTCTATCGGACAATAAAACAACCCGAAAGGTTTAAAAGAATATTTCCGACTTTGCCATTATTCCTTTTTCACAGTATAATAGAAGCATTGGGGAGTAAGGATTAAGTATGAACGGTAATGTTTTAAATATTTCCTTTAAGGAGTTTACAAACACTGTAAGAGGCGACATTTTAAAGATGATTCACGGGGCAAAATCCGGCCATCCGGGCGGCTCTTTATCGTGCGTTGAAATATTATCTGTTCTGTATACTAAAATCTTAAACGTGCCCGTGGAGTGGAAAAAATCCCCTGATTTTGAAAAAAGGGACAGGTTTATCCTCTCAAAAGGCCATGCCAGCGCCTGTCTGTATAGTGTCTTGGCGCGTTTAGGCTTTTTTAGCCCCGATGAACTTATGACGTTTAGAAAATTTGGTTCAAGGCTTCAGGGCCACCCTTCAACAAGATATGGCTTAGAGGGAATTGAGGCTTCAACGGGCTCTTTGGGCCAAGGGCTTTCAATGGCTTCAGGCGTTGCTTTGGGGCTAAAATTAGATAAAAACCCTGCAAAAGTTTATGTCCTTATGGGGGACGGGGAAATGCAAGAGGGAAGCGTTTGGGAGGCCCTTATGGCAATTTCTCACAGGAAACTTGATAATATTGTCGTAATTGTGGACAGAAACAATCTTCAAATTGACGGTTCTTGCGACGATGTAAAATCTTTGGGAAATTTAGATAAAAAGCTTGAAGCATTTGGTTTTGAAGTTCAAACCGTGGACGGGCATTCAGAAGACGAACTCACCAAAGCCTTAAATGCTGCAAAAGCTGCAAATAAGCCTTCTGCAATTATTGCAAACACAATTAAGGGCAAAGGAATTTCCTTTATGGAAAATAACGCAGGCTGGCATGGCAAGGCGCCAAAGGATTCAGAGCTCGAGGCTGCAATGGAGGAGATTAAATAATGAGTCTTAACACATCTTTTCTAAAAGTTGACGGTGAAGTTAAATCTCCAAGGTCTGCATACGGCGAAACCCTTGTGGAGCTTGGTGAAAAAAATAATAACATTGTTGTTTTGGACGCGGATTTAAGTTGTTCAACCCAAACCTGCATGTTCCACAAAAAGTTCCCGGAAAGGTTCTTTAATTCAGGAATTGCAGAACAGGATATGATGACAACAGCCGCAGGACTTGCGCTTGCAGGAAAAATTCCTTTTGTCAGCACCTTTGCAATGTTTGCAACAGCAAGATGTTTGGACCAAATCAGAAACTCAATCTGCTATCCGAATTTAAATGTAAAAATTGTTGCAACCCACGGCGGGATTACCGTTGGAGAAGACGGAGCTTCGCACCAGGCGCTTGAGGATGTTTCATTTATGCGCTCAATTCCTGGCATGACGGTAATTGTGCCGTCTGATTATAACGAAGTAAAAGAGGCTGTAAGATATGCAGCGCAGACTGATGGCCCTTTTTATATCAGGGTTTCAAGGACAAATCTAAAAACTGTTTTTGATGAAAATAATTACAAATTTAACCCTAAATCTGCCGTAAAAATTACGGAAGGCAAGGATGTTACCGTTGTTACAAACGGTGAAACCTTAATTGAGGCGATAAATGCTGCTAAAATGCTTGAAAAAGACGGAATTACAGCAGAAATTCTCCATACTCCGCAAATTAAACCTTTCTTTGCCGCCAATGATTTGGTTGAAAGTGCAAAGAAAACCGGCAAGGTTGTAACAATCGAAAACCACAGTATCATTGGGGGAATAGGCTCTGTTGTGTGCGAAACGCTTTCAGAATTATGCCCAACGCCAGTTCTTCGAATTGGCACAAACGATGTTTTTGGCCAAAGCGGCGAACAGAGGGTTTTAATGGAACAATATGGCCTTACATCAGAGAAATTGTACGAAAAAATCAAATCTTTTTTAATGAAATAAACAGTTAAAAAACCTTTAAAAATTTTACAAAAACAAGCAAAAACGGAAAAAATAAATGATAGTTTTAAGAGATATTATTAAACAGTATAAAAATAAATTTGCCCTCTATAATGTGAATTTGCACATTAGCCCGGGCGAATTTGTCTTCCTTGTGGGCTCATCCGGTGCAGGCAAATCTACCTTGATGAAAATGCTTTACATGGAGGAAAGGCCTACGCGCGGGCAGGTTTTGGTCGGCGGGATAAACATTGCAAATCTTCACCCGAATAAAATTCCAAACCTTAGACGCTGCATGGGGATTGTATTTCAGGACTATAAACTCCTTCAAAGCCACACTGTGTATGACAATATTGCATATGTAATCCGCACAATGGGGATTTCTTCAAAGGAAATTGAGGCAAGAGTTTACGGCGCTCTAAAGGTTGTAGGCCTTGAAGATAAGGCGAAATCAAAACCGACAGAGCTTTCAGGCGGCGAACAGCAAAGGGTTTCAATTGCGCGGGCAATTGTAAACGGCCCTCCGCTTTTGATTGCAGACGAACCAACGGGAAACCTTGACCCTAAAAACTCTATGGAAGTTATGCAAATATTAGAACAGGTTAACCAACGGGGGATTACAATTTTAGTATCTACGCACGATCATGCTATTGTAAACCATTTTAGAAAGCGCGTAATTACCCTTGAAAAAGGGCAGATAATTAAAGACGTACAGGCGGGAACTTATGACTAACGGCTCAACCAGAAACAGATTAAAACAAAAGGTAAAATCTCATATACCGAAAGATTGGCTCACTGAAATCAGAATTACAGCAAGGATTATTGCCGAAACTTTTAAGGGGATAAACCAATCCGGCCTTTTGATTAACATTGCAATCATAGGCACTATGGCTGCCATTTTGACCATTTTTGGTTCAATCTTTAGAACCACCCTTTCTCTTTCAAGCATTGTGGAAGAGATGGGCGGGGCGCTTGAATTAAGTGTTTATCTTGAGCCGCAGGCCGATGTTAGTGCAACAATTAAAAATGTTAAGAAGCTAAAATGTGTAAAAAATGTAAGCTTTGTGTCCAAGGAAAAATCCTGGAATGACATGAAAAGGGAAATCAACATGCCGGATGTTGAAAACCCGCTTCCTGACGTTTTGCGCGTAAAAGTTGACCATATGAAAAATATTGACTTGGTTATGACGGAGGTGAAAAAACTTCCCGATATTCAAGATACAGGCTATGCCAAAGAGCTTGCGCAAAAGGCTGAAATGTTAAATAAAATAAGCCATACGGTCACTTTGGTTGTTATGATTGTGGCTTCGCTTTTGACGATTACGATTATCAATAATACCATCCAGCTTGTAATTCAATCAAGAAAAGAGGAGATTGAAATTATGCGCCTTATGGGCGTTAGCAACTGGTATATCAAATGCCCCTTGGTGCTTCAAGGCGCTATATATGGTTTTGCGGGTGCCTTAATTGCAGTTATTCCGATAAACATTGTGCAGGGGTATTTGCAGAAAATGCATGAGTTCTTTGCAATTCCTGTATTCGGTTTTGCGCAGGGGCTTGTTGTGGTTTCTGTTATTCTTATGGGCGTGGTATTTGCCGCAGGCGGAAGCTTAATGAGTATCAAAAAGCACTTGCAGGTTTAGCTTGTGCGGTCCTTTTGGAGGTTGAGGGCTAATACTGCAAATTTTGTTGTGAGATTTAACAAAGGGTAATATGCCTGAAATTGATGAAATTATAAAAGAATATGACAATTATATGCCGCCATTGTCTGTACCGATGGCAAAGGCACTTGAGGCTATTCGTGCGCCGCAGGCAGATACAAGGGCGCTTTCCCGTTTGCTTTTGCAGGATACTATTCTTGCAAGTAAAACCTTTAAATTGGTAAATTCATCCTATTTTTCAGGAACATCCCGCCAGTTGGCTTCAATTAATAAGGCGCTTATGTCCCTTGGGGCAATGAAGGTGAAAAATATAATTATAGCGCTTGTTTTGCAAAAGCTATATGATGATGAAGGGCCTAAAAATTTGTTTCCGCACTCAATTGCTTGTGCTACGGCATGTGAATTTCTTGCAAATGAGTATAAAACCATAAACCCTGATGACGCTTTTATTTTGGGCTTTTTACATGATATTGGGATGGTGATTTTAAAATCCAAACATTCAAACGAATTTATCCAAATGCATGAAGAATGCAAGGGGGATTATGAGGCGCTTTTGCGCCATGAAAAAGAAAAATTCGGGATTTCACACTGTGAAATAGGTGCAAGGCTTTGCGAGAAATGGGAAATGCCAAAAATCTTGGTGGATACAATTCGCTATCACCACACTCCAAAGGAGGCTAAAATTCCTTTTGCGGCAGGAATCGTCTACCTTGCAGACAGAATTGTGTCCGTTAAGCCTGATATTATGGCAGTGGATCAGGATGTGCTTGAATATTTGCAGGTTTCTTTTGGAGATACCGTGAATTTGAGGGAAAAAATCCTTGCAAAATCAAACATCTTCCTTCGCGAACTGTCAGATTTTTAAAAATCGAACCACGATATTTTGAGGTAAAAATGGTATATATATTTTTAAACTCTCTTGGAATTTTTGGTTTTATAGGGTTAATTTTTACAATTTTTTCTCTGATTGATGTTGTTTTTATTTCACGCACATTTTTAATTTTGCCCCTATTAATCGGGCTTTTTATCTGGTTTATCTTTTCTGTGGTGCTATCGCTCATCTTTGCTGTAATTCTAGCCTTTTTAATGCAGCCTAAAAAGGTTGAAATTATTCCGCAAATTGGCTTAATATATTACGTACTTGTATTTTTTGCGTCGCTTCTGTCGGTGTTTTTTGTAAATTAACTACAAAAAGTTTTAAAGTTTAATCAAACAACCCCATCTGTCCGTTGTCAAAATGCCCAGGAACCTTGTATCCTAAATGTTCATAAGCCTGTTTTGTAACCGTTCTGCCGCGAAGCGTGCGCATTAAAAGCCCGGATTGCAATAAATACGGCTCATAAACATCTTCAATTGTCCTAATGTCTTCACCCAAAGCCACTGCAAGCGTTTCTACGCCAACAGGCCCTCCGTTATATTTTTCAATTATAAGCTTCAAAAGGGCCCTATCCGTGTTATCGAGCCCAAGGGCGTCAATATTTAAATTATTCAGCGCCAAATTTGCAATTTCTTTTGTAATTTTGCCGTCAGATTTTACAAGCGCATAATCCCCTGCCCTTTTAATTAATCTGTTTGCAATCCTTGGTGTAGCGCGGGATCGTAAGGCGATTTCCATTGCCCCTTTTTTATCAATTTCTGCGTTTAAAATTTTGGCACTTCTTTTTACAATTTGCTGGAGTTCTTCAGGCGTATAAAATTCAAGCCTGTGAATTATTCCAAACCTGTCCCTCAATGGGCCTGAAAGCGCCCCGGCTTTTGTTGTTGCGCCAATGAGTGTAAACTTTTGCACGGGAACCCGCATTGTTTTAACAGTCTGGCTTTTTCCCGTTGTAAGGTCGATAAAAAAATCTTCCATTGCAGGGTATAAAATCTCCTCTGCAACTTTATTTAACCTGTGAATTTCATCAATAAAAAGAATTTCGCCGCCCTTTAGGGACATTAAAATTCCTATAATATCCCTTGGCCGCTCCAAGGCGGGGGCGGAAGTGATTTTAATATCCACACCGCATTCGTTTGCAATAATGTTTGCAAGGGTTGTTTTTCCAAGGCCTGGCGGGCCATAGAACAAAAGGTGGTCCAAAGGCACATTGCGCCTTTTTGAAGCCTCAATTGAAATTTTAAGCGTTTCTTTTAAACTGCTTTGGCCGATATATTCTTCAAAAGTTTTTGGCCGGATGGTTTTTTCATAGGTTTCGTCAAATTCATTAGAAGCTGCCTCAAGGTCTTTTGATTTTTCGGCTTTAACTTTTCCGACTTTAGCCTCGCTAATCCTCTCTTGGGGCAGCCTTTGAATATTATTCTCCTTTTTTAGGGAGCTATTTTTATTGTCGTCATCTGATATTATCATTGTTTTTTAATAAAACTCGCCTGTCATCCTGAACTTGTTTCAGGATCTTTGGCGAGTTTTATAACTTAACTATCTTAAAAATCTTAGGTAAATGTAGGCTGTGCTCATTAAAAGCGCCAGCATGGTTATTGAAAAACCATATTTTAAAAAGCGCATAAATGAAATCGGATAGCCATTTTTGTGTGCGGTTTCAGAAACAATAACGTTTGCGGCAGCACCGATGATTGTCATGTTTCCGCCAAGGCATGCGCCCAATGATAAACACCACCAAAGAGGATGTGTATATTCAGCCCCTTCGATTGATTGAATTGTTGCAAGCATTGGCGCCATTGTTGCGGTGTATGGGATGTTATCAATAATACCTGACAATATGCCTGAGGCCCAAAGGATAATCATTGAGGTTGCGGCTTGAGAACCTTCCGTCACCTGTAGCAACCATTTTGCCATCAGGTCAATTCCGCCTGCAGCTTCCAATCCGCCGATTATAATAAACAAACCGATGAAAAAGAAAATTGTGTTCCATTCAACGCTAATTAAAAGCTTTGCCGGTTTTTCAAACACCATAAGAACGGCTGCGCCCATCATAGCAATTAAATAAGTTGGAATGTGTGTGATGTCGTGTGTAATGAAGCCTAAAATTACAAGCAAAAGAACAACGCCTGATCTTATTGCAAGGCCTTTATGTAAAATTGTTCTCGAGTTGTCAATTTGTGCCACCATCTCCATTTTTTCAGGTGTGCTTTTTAGCTGCTTTCTGAATAAGAATACTAAAATTCCGATTGTTACAAATAAAATTAAGCTTACGATGTCTGTTAATTCTTTAACAAAGTCCATAAAGCTGAAGCCTGCGGCTGAACCTATAATAATGTTTGGCGGGTCACCAATCAAGGTTGCCGTTCCGCCTATGTTTGAACATAAAACTTCTGTAATTAAGAAAGGAATTGGGTCCAAATCAAGCTTTTTGCAGGCAACAAAGGTAATCGGCATAACCAAAATTACGGTTGTTACGTTGTCCAAAAATGCACTTGCAATTGCTGTAAACAGCGCAAGGGCGAATAATACAAGCTTTGGTTTTCCTTTTGTTAATTTTAAAATCTCATTTGCCATCCATTTGAACATGCCGGAGCGCGCGCAAATGTGAACGATTAACATCATTGAAACAAGCAAAAATATTACGTTAAAATCGATGTAGTTTATAAAATATTGCCCCAAAGTTTCGGGGGTTTTTTCAGAGCTTAAAAGCCCTAAAAACAAAGTAGCACAAGCACCTAAAAGCGCCACTGTCACCTTTGAAATTTTTTCCCAGGCAATAAAAATATATGCAACAATTAAAATCGTCGCAGACAGCATAATTGCGTTATTCTGTGCAAACTGATGTATCTGTTCCACAAGAATTCTCCTCTTTTAATCTTACCCAATTACATTAATTCTACCCGCTGAAACAATTTAGTCAATTTTAAACCCAAGTGTGCTATATTTATTAAAGTAGAAGCAAGTAATTCGGGCAAGTTTATTATGTCATTTTTGTATCGTTTTAATTTACAAGCAATATGCCTTGAAATTGTACAAATGCATATTGAATGCATGACTGATGACAATAGACAATGTGACCATTATTCAAATGAGCAGGTGCTTGCTTCGAATATTAAACATGGCTTTGTGGTTATTATTATGCTTGCAACTATGGTTGAAAATACATTAAATGCTATATTAACTGAGAAAGTTAAAGATACAAGGCAACTATCTGAGTTTTTGCACTCTTCGACAGAAGAGAAGTTTAGCAAGGTATATGAACTATATGGCTTTAATGTTGAGAGTATAAGAAAAACAACTCATATGAAAAAATATAGAGAATTAAAAAAAATGCGAAACCATTTGATACATTTTGGAAATAACTTAATTGGTCATTGCGGCGGTATTTTTTTAGAATGGAAATTGGGAAGGTTTTCTGCTGCCGATTTTTTTGTGAAGAGTAGTATGCAATTGTATCTTGATGAAATACTGAAACTCATGAAGAAACTAGCTCACGATTTAGAGTTAGAATTTAATGAGGAAGCTCCGATATTTGGTTGCGATGCAAGCATTTATCCATTTGCATTTATATTCGACTCACACATTAGTCCGTAGGTCAGGCAGCGCCTGACGATTTCATCTTGGGTTATTTAAAGCAAATCCTGCTATTTGGCTTTTTGTTTATCATCACTAATGCTGATATAAGTAAACCCTATGCACAAGGTAAGACTTAGTATAATCCCTGCTATAAGCTGAATATGAACATCCATTTTAAGACATCCTTTCTAAATTCTTGCGTATTTCGGTGGATTTCTTTCGTATTTCATTAACAGAAACACACAAAAGATATATACCGCCCATAAATAAAAAAATAAAAAGAAAAACGTTAATTTTTACAAAAAGCAATCCTGCTGTACCGCCTCCAATGATAAAAGTCATTGCGAAATAATTGTTTCTTAGGGCAATCAGATTTTTGTTCTCTTCTTTGATTTTATCCATAAATCATATTTTATCACCACTTTTATAATTTGGGCAAGGTTTTTTGATTTTCCTTTCGCCATTCGGGCTTATTAAATCTGGCGGTTTATTTTTCGTTTTTGTGTTAAAATTCTGAAAGGCATATAACATGCTATATAAATCACATTATTAAACAAAATCTATTGGGGAGAATTTTATAAATGGGCGTTGTTGACGTATTGCTTAAAGTTTTTAAAGATCCAAACGAGCGTAAAATCTCTAAAGTAATGCCTGTGGTGGAACATATTAACCACCTTGAAGAGGAATTTACAAAGCTTTCGGATGATGAGCTCAAGGCAAAAACAGCTGAATTTAAAGAGATTTTATCTAAAAGAGAAACATCGCCCGATTTTAAAACAGACCGTGCCCTGGAAAAAGAGACACTGGACAAAATCCTCCCGGAAGCCTTTGCAACCGTGCGTGAAGCGGGCCGCAGGGTTTTAAATATGCGCCATTTTGACGTTCAATTAATTGGCGGCATATTTTTGCATGAAGGTCACATTGCCGAAATGCGCACAGGGGAAGGTAAAACCCTTGTTGCAACCTTGCCTGCATACCTAAATGCGCTCACAGGAAAAGGTGTTCATATAATTACGGTGAACGATTATCTTGCACAGCGTGACCGCGACTGGATGGGTAAAATCTTTGAATTTTTGGGGCTTACAGTAGGTGTAATTTTATCCTCAGACAGCTTTGATTTTCAAAAGAAAAAGGCCGCATATGATTGCGACATTACATACGGCACAAACAACGAATTTGGGTTTGATTACCTACGTGACAATATGGCAACAAGCACGCAGGCTTTAGTTCAAAGGCCTTATAACTACGCAATAATCGATGAAGTTGACAGCATTTTAATTGATGAAGCAAGAACTCCTTTAATTATTTCCGGGCGTCTTGAAAAATCCGCAGATACTTATAGATTGATGGCAAAAGTTGCGCCGCAATTGGAAAAAGTGACCCATTATGAGGTTGATGAAAAAAATAAAAATATAATTTTTACAGAAGACGGTATCGATAAGGCCCAGGAATTATTGGGCGTTGACGATTTATTTGACATTCAAACGCAATACGCACACCACCTTTTGCAGGCCCTCAAGGCAAAAGAACTTTTTATAAAAGACACGGATTATGTTGTTCGTGATAATGAAGTTATGATTGTGGATGAATTCACGGGCCGTCTAATGCAGGGAAGGCGCTGGTCTGACGGGCTTCACCAGGCAATCGAAGCTAAGGAAAATGTGCCTATTCAAGATGAAACCCAAACCCTTGCAAGTATAACTTTCCAAAATTTATTCAGGCTTTATCCGAAATTATCAGGCATGACGGGTACTGCAATGACAGAAGAGGCGGAATTTGGCAAAATCTACAATCTTCCTGTAACTGCAATCCCAACCAATAAGCCCGATATCAGGATAAACGAGGCGGACGCCATTTTTAATAAACAGGTGACAAAATATAAAGAGGTTGTGAATGAAATTGTTGAAATGGCAAGAATCGGCCGTCCGGTGCTCGTTGGGACAATAAGCATTGAAAAATCCGAATTAATTTCTTCTCTTTTAACCCAAATGGGCGTAAAACATAACGTATTAAACGCAAAACACCACCAAAAAGAAGCATATATTATCGCGCAAGCAGGTCGTGTCGGCGCTGTTACAATTGCAACAAATATGGCAGGAAGAGGTACAGACATTCTTCTTGGCGGAAACCCTGAATATCTTGCAAAAGAAGAGCTTGATTCTTTAGGAATTACGCCTGAAAACACAAAAGATTACGAAACTAAAAAAGAAGAAGCTCTTGCCCGCGCAAGAAGCATAACAGAAGAAGAGCATAAGAAAGTAATTGAACTTGGCGGGTTACATGTTATAGGAACAGAGCGCCATGAATCCCGCCGTATTGATAACCAGCTTCGTGGCCGTGCCGCAAGGCAAGGAGACCCGGGGTCGACCAAATTTTTCCTTTCTTTGGAAGATGATTTGATGAGAAAATTTGGCGGAAATATTATTGCACAGTTTATGAGCGATGATATGGTGATAAATTCGCCCTTGATTTCCCGCCAGATTGAATCAGCCCAGAAAAAGGTTGAAGTTCACTATTTTGACATAAGAAAATCTGTTCTTGAATACGATGATGTTATTAACATTCAAAGGGAAAAGTTCTACGCACAAAGGAAAAAGGTGCTTAATTCAAAGAATTTAAACCCTGATATTGTTTATATGATTGAAAAAGAGGTGGATAAAATTTTAAGGCAGTATATTTCGCCTGAAATGTCCCCCGCAGAGTATGTTCCGGATGAAATGAATATGCTGATGAACGAGCTTCATTCCGTGTTTCCGCAGATTTCTTCCCTTTCTTTGGATGATATCAAGAATTTCAGGTTTAATGAAATGTCAAACCACTTGAAAAACCTGACAAAAGAAGCATATAAAAACCATGAAAAACTCACAATTGATAATTTCAACACTGTAATTGAAAAATATAACTTAAATGAGCCAAAACAGGAAGCATTTTCGGACGATAATGTTATCCGCTCTCTTGAGCGCGATATATTATTACAGGTAATTGACGCAAAATGGATTGACCACCTTGCAAACATTGATGACTTGAAAGACGGCATTGGCCTTGTGGCATACGGACAGAAGGATCCTTTAATTGAATACAAAAAAGGTGCCTTCAATCTCTTTAATTCGATGATGTCTGATATACAATCTGAAACCGTAAGGCATTTAATGAGAACAAAATTTGGCGTTCAGATTATGAGTGCAGACAATAACGAGCTTGCAGACCTGGCATTAAGTGACGCTCCTGTTGAATTACCGGCACAAAATCTTCAAGAAGGACAGCCTTATCCGTTTTCCCAAAGGGAAGTTGAAACAGAGCTTACAAAGGCCTTGAAAAATTCTACAAATAATGAGTCTGCAATTTCAGATAACATTGAAGGCCCTGCAGCGCAAAACGGTGCCCAAGGTGCTGCAAACAACCCAATTCGCGGTGAAGAAAAAATAGGCAGAAATGAGCCTTGCCCCTGCGGAAGCGGCTTAAAATATAAAAATTGCTGCGGTAAAAACGCATAAAAACAAAAATTGCTGCGGCAAGAATTTGTAATATCTTAAAAACTTCAAGCGCAACAGGTTTAGCCTCAAAGCCGCCTGCCAGTTGGAACTTAAAAATGAGAACAGATAAAATATGCACATCTTTATATAAAAAGACGGGGAATTTTTGCCCCCAAAATTTAGGCTGTGCAAACAGTTTGACCTCATCTTGCAACAATGTGCAAAATAATTTAAATGAAAACCTGCATGGTGGTGCTGCAGGAGCTTTTTCAAAAGAAGCAGCGGCCGGCATGAAAACGCTCGCTTTTACATCCATAATTGATATTTGGGAACTTAAAGAAAGGCGGGACAAAAGGGAGGCACTAGCGCAGTCTTCTGTAAAAAATATCTGCCAAACTATGCAAAATGTGCAAAATGAGGATAAACCGGATATTAAACCCCTGCTTTCAAAAGCAAGAAAAATCAAGCAAAATGTTTACCCGATTTTAAACAGGTTTGAAAATGTTTATGAGGACGCAAACGACATTGTTGGGCGCTTTAGCCGGGTTTACCATGCAGATATTTTTCCTTCTAATTTTATAAAGAATGAAGACAAGATAATAGAGCTTGACAGTAATAAAAAACCTATAAGGGAAGCGCAGTTTGAAGGGGATATGCCGCACATTATAAAAGATTATAAAAAATCTGCCATAATGATTTATGAGGCGGAACCTTATGATTTAAAAAGCGAAAAGCTTGATGTCTATTTAAATTGCGACAATATGGACGATGATAATTTTTTCCGTGCGGATGAATTTTTCAGTTTTAGATCCGGAAAGCTCTACCGTTATGGCAGAAATTGTTTAACGGATTTTGATTTAGGCAGGTTTGAATCAAGTGAAATCTTCACTTTTAACCGAAATGTTTTTGAAAGTTATGACAAATCTTTTGTAATTTCAGGCGGAACTGAGTATTCTAATGAATTTTTTGGTTTTAAATTAAGGCCCGGGGCTGAATATTACGAGCTTGAAGGCAATTTAACGCCCGCCCGCTATGTAAAAAACAAAGTTTGCACAAACGGGATTATAATTTATTCAACTGATGAAATTCTTTTTTCCTGGCACCCCGAAATTACGGCCGCAAGCCTTAATGCGGAATAATCTTCTAAAAAATCCTGCAAGGGATTTAGAACTAAAACATTCCTTTTTTGTTGAAAAATACAGCTGCTGCAAATGCTGCAATAATTGAAAGGCTGATGATAATTAAAAAGCCCCATGGTGTGTGCCCAAAAGGCACAACGACATTCATTCCCCAAAAAGTGCCAAGCATGGTTGGAATTGAGAGGATGATTGTAATTGCCGCCAAAAATTTCATAATGACATTCACATTGTTGTTTATGATTGAAGCAAACCCGTCCATCATACTCTCTAAGATGGTTCTGTGCATTTCAACCATCTCAACTGCCTGCTTGTTTTCAATAATTACATCCTCAAGAAGGTCAATATCATCCTCGCTGAATTTCAAAACCCCTTGTAAACTTGAAGAATTTGCAAGTCTTAAAATCTTTTGAAGTACAATTTGGTTGTCTTTTAAGGCAGTTGTAAAGTATACGAGAGATTTTTGCACCTCCATAAGCTGGAAAAGCGCTTTGTTATTGGTTGTTTTTTTAAGCGAATCTTCAATTCTCTCTGAATGTTTGTTTATTATGTTTAAATATCTTAAATAAAATTTTGCTGCGCGAAATAAGATGTTTAGCATAAAATTTGTCTTATTTCTTGTGTCAAAATACATTGAAGTTTCCTGGGAAAACGAGCCTATAATCTTATTTTCCATAGACGAAACCGTGATTATGCTTTCAGGCGTGTAAATTATACCCAAAGGCAAGGTGTCAAAATTTCCTTCCTCATCCATAAAAGGCACATTTGTAATGACAAGAAGATTTCCGTCTTCAAATTCAATACGGGATCTTTCGTCCATATCCAAAGAGTTTTTCAAAAAACTCTCATCTAAATCTAAAACAAGGGAAACTTTTTGAATTTCCTCTAAACTTGGGCTTATCATGTTGAACCAGGAGCCTGATTCAGCGTCATTCAGGCTTAAAGTTTTTAGGGTTTTATCTTCCTGCGTTTTAAAAATCTCAAGCATTTGCCCACGTTTCTCCTAAGTCCATTAAACTACACAAACGCCAAATGCGCAAGCAATAAGGGCCATTTGGATGAGAATTATTTTTATTGTTTAATTTGTCTGTTATGCGTCATTTGTATTCAAGGCGTTTGGGCAAAATTTTTCAAGCATAGATTTTAATTTTTCAAGGGAAATTCCCATAACGTTAAAATAATCCCCTTCAATTTTTTCTATAAAACTTTTTTTCGGCGGATTGTTAACTTCATCGGGTGTCAAAAAGTCTTGAATGCCGTAACTTCCCGCCTTATCAAGAGGTTTAAAAAGCTCTAAATATGCATGAATTTCATCATCTGAAAGTTTCCTGAATGTCACATAAGTTTCTTCAATTTCTGTTAAAACCTGGGTTTCTTTTGTTAAGTTTTCCTTGAAACCTGCTTCAGTTGGACATTTTACAAGTGAAATTGAAGTTACAACCTTGTGTGTTTTTCCTGAAAGTTTTTTTAACATTAAAAAAGCCTCGTCATAACTTTGAGGCTTTAATAAACACACATCACTATTACCTTCCCTGAGGATTACCATTGTATCTGCCCCGATAACAACCGCAGGAAAATCTATGCCCCTTGCGGCGTCCAAGGCTTTGTTCAGAGAGTTCTTTTTTATAAAGCTTTCTTTATAAAATTTGAAGCTTTCTTCCTTATAACCTGATTTTACAACCGTAAAATCAATCTTTCCTTCTGTTAAAATTTCTTTTCTTCTTGGTGAGTTTGACGCTAAAAGTATTTTCATATCACCAATTTTACCATAAAAGCTCTTATGTTGTTTAAGGCATTGCCGCTGCAAGTTCCGGCGGTTTTTTAAGCTTTATGTTTCTTGATTTTGTATATTGAATACTTCCTGAAATTGCGCTAATACAAGTGCTTTTCAGCTTTTGTTGAATGTTTAGCATGCTTAAATGCATTTGTGCATAATCATTCATTGCCTCATACATTTTTTCCGGATTTACCATTGAAGTTTGGATGATTGGGTTATCCACTTTTTGCATTGCATATTTTCTAACAAGCATTGCATCTATTCTATCTCTTGCGCCGATTGCCATAATCCTTTATCTCCCTATAAAATTATATCCCTTACCTTTTGAGGCCTTATCCTTTTAAGTTTCCTTTGGCTCCCTTAAAACTTTAATTACCTCTTCCTGATTTAATAAAGTATTTTACTTTCTAAAAATTGCCCGGTTTATTTAAAAGTGCTTAACATTTCTTAACAAAAACAAAATACCAGGCTTGGATACGGCTTTTGGGATGAAAGAATGTTTGATATCTTAGACGCATTCTTTGAACACTTGTTTTAAGTCTTTTGTTATGCCGAAAAAGCCGGTAAGAAAGGCCAAAGCTGCCATTATGACGAGAATTTTCTCAACGCCTATGGCTTCGCCAATATACCCTAATGGCGCAAGGCTCAAAGCGCCAATTCCCCAGCTGAAGCCTTGCATAACTCCTGAAATTACGCCCTTGTGCTCTTTCATAAGGTTTTGCGCCGCAACAATTGTGACAGAAACGGAAAGGAAGATAAAATATCCGCTTAAAATAAAGATGGCAACAGCCAAAAGCGGAGCTTTATCAATTGTAAAGATGAACAATAAAACTAATGGCAAAATTGTCCAAAACGATAACTTGATGATGTTTTCTGCCCCGATTTTCTTTTCAATTTTGGAACTTGTCATCATAGAAACGCCGGATAGGATGAAAAATGCTGTAACAATTACCCCGATTTGGCTTAAGGTAAAGCCTCTGTCTTTTAGAATAAACGGTACAAAGGTGCCAAAGCTTATGCTCATGCCGGATTTCACGATTGCAATCCACACAAGCGAAAGGTAGGTTTTTTTCTTTAAAATCTCTTTCATTATGTTAAAGAAATTTTCCTTTGCCTTAACCACAGCGTCTGACGGAATTTTTGGCACGACAAAATAAAGAACAATTGCCGTTAAAATCCCTAAAACCGTGACATATGAGAGCGAATACGGCCCAAAATGCTCTACAAGCGTGGATGACATAACAGGCCCAAGGGCGTAACCTATTGTTCCAAGCCCCATAAAGGCGCCCATATATTTTGAAAGGTTTGGATTGTTAAAATTAAAAGTGTTCACAAGGCTTGTCACCTGAGGATGAAAAAGCGCATTGCCGCACATCCCAAGAAGCAAGAAAAGCGCCACAAGCCAAAGGTTATCAACAGCAACCGTTAAAGGAATGAAAATTGCCCCCATAACAAGCCCCCAGACCATAAAGGTTCTGTGGCGCATTCTGTCTGCAAAAAACCCGAATAATGGCTGCATCATAGATGAAAAAAGGTGTCCGCAGGCAATTATAAGGCTTATTGTTGAAAGTTTTATGCCAAGTTTGGATGTTAAAAAAGGGTATAAGGGAATTAGCGCGGAAGCGTACAAATCCACCATAAAATGCCCCATTGAAAGCCCGAATATTGCCTTTTTATTTGCCGTTAATGCGTTTGTGTTGTCCAATGCGTTATTTTTCATAAAATTTTCCTGTACTAAAAGGTGTTTTTGTTTGTCTTGCAATGTTTTTGGCCGCAAAATCATATAATACCGCTAAAGCCGGTGAAATTTCAACCCCTCTTGAAGCCTAGTGCCTAAAGTGTCTTATCCCTGTTGTCACCATTACAAGCCCCAGTTTGTCTGCAGTTTTAATAACTTCCGGGTCTTTAATGCTGCCCCCGGGCTGAATAATTGCCGCAACGCGCTCTTGGGCTGCAACTTCTATGTTATCAATTGCAGGGAAAAATCCGTCGCTTGCAATAACAGAGCCCTTTGCGCTGTCACAAACCCGTTTTAGGGCAATTTCAACAGACCCCACTCTGCTTGTTTGTCCGCCGCAAAGCCCCAGGGTTCTTAAATCCTTGGCAACAACAATTGCGTTTGATTTTAAGTGCTTGCAAACTTTAAACGCAAAAACCATATCTTCGACCATTTCTTGTGTTGGCTTCTCTTTTGTGACGGTCTTAAATGTTGCGGGGTCAAGCTCTTTGGAATCTTTTTCCTGTAAAAGCGCGCCAAAAGGCGTTAAGCGAATTTCTTTTTGCGTGAATTTTAAATATTTATCCAGTGGCGTTAAAAGCCTCACCACGCGCAGGTTTTTCTTTTTCTTAAGCTCATCAACCGCGTCCTCTGTGAATTCGGGCGCAATTACAACCTCTAAAAACATAGCAGTAAGGTTTTTGGCAATTTCCAAATCTACTTTTTTTGTGAAAGCAACAATTCCGCCAAATGCGCTCAATGGGTCACAGTCAAGCGCCTTTTGCCAGGCTTCAAGAAGCGTCTTTCCAAGCGCCACGCCGCATGGGTTTGTGTGCTTGATAATAACTGCAGCGTTTACATCAAAAAATTCTGCCGCAATGTTAAGTGCTGCGGTCGCGTCCAAAATATTATTATATGAAAATTCTTTGCCGTTTAAAAATTCATATTCAATCTCTTCGCCATAATTATATAAAGCGGCTGCCTGGTGCGGGTTTTCGCCATATCTTAAATCTTTAATTTTGTTTAAATAAAAAGCTTCATGCTCTAAAAGTGCACCCTGTTCTTCGTTTTCTGCCACATCCGCAGAGGTTTCCCTGAAACGTCTTTCAAATTCATTCATAATTTCAAAATCATATTTTGAAGTTCTCTGAAAGGCTTTAACTGCAAGGTTTTCTCTTGTTTTTAAATCAACATTTTCAATATCAATTTCATAATCCTTAACATCTGAAATTACAACAACGTTTTCAAAATTTTTCGCCCCCGCTCTTAAAAGCGCAACACCGCCTATATCAATGTTTTTCACAAGCGTTTCAATGTCAACATCTTTTCCTTTATATTCTTCAAAGGGGTAAAGATTTACGCACACAAGGTCAAAAGCTTTGCAATCAGCCGCAGAAAGCTCTTCGCGCTCTTTTAAATCTGCTAAAATTCCTGCAAAAATTTTTGGATGTAGAGATTTAACTTTTCCACTGATAAGTTCCCTAAAGCCTGTGATATCAGCGCTTTCCACGGCTTTTATTCCGTTTTTAGCCAAAAGATCAAATGTGCCCCCGGTTGAAACAATTTCATAGCCTGCTTTTTCAAGCCTGCTTGCAAATTCAACGATTCCTGTTTTGTCGAAAACACTTATATACGCTCTTTTCATAAAAAACCTCAAAACATCCTTGTATACTAAAAATTGTACAACAAAAACAGTAAATTCAAGCATTAAAAAGCGCCTGATATAATTTTCAGACGCTTTTAAAACTTTTAAAACGGAATATCTTGGATGTGTTACTCCTGCTTTGCCCCGTAACCGTACCAATCACAGATTCCGTCTTTGCAAAATTCCCGTTCAAGCTCTGCCATAATTGCCTTATGGGTCATTTCAAAGGTTATTGGCGTAATAGAAATTCTGTTTGCACGCACGGCGCTTATGTCTGTTCCGTCCTCTTCGTGCTTGGTTGTAAGCTCTCCGGCCATCCAGTAATAAACTTTGCCTCTCGGGTCAACCCTTTTTTCATATTCATCCGTGAACATTTTGGAGCCCAATTTTGTAATCTCAACCCCTGCAATATCGGCCTCTTCAAGCGCCGGCGTGTTGATATTTAAAATTGTTTTTTCTGGGAATTTAATCTTTTCAATTTTTGGTAAAAATTTCAAAATAAATTCAGCTGTAACGTCGAAATACACAGGGTCACAGCTCATGCTGGCTAAACTTACCGCAATGCTTGGGTAATTCAGCATGGCTCCTTCCATAGCACAGCTCACTGTGCCTGAATAGAGGATGTCTATTCCGAGGTTCGGGCCGTGGTTAATCCCTGACATCACTAAATCCGGTTTTAAATCTTCCTTTAAAAGCTCAATTAGCCCCAGTTTCACGCAGTCGCCCGGGGTTCCTGATGTGACCCATACTCTTTTTGCGCCGAATTTTGATTCCAATTCTTCAACCCTAATCGGAGTATGCAAAGTTAAAGAGTGCCCTGCAGCGCTTCTTTCGCGGTCTGGTGCCACAACATACACGTCATGCTCCTTGCTTAATGTTGTCATCAGGGCTTTTATGCCTAAAGCCGTTATGCCGTCGTCGTTTGCAATTAAAATTTTCATACTTTTTTCCTAAAATTTTTCCTAAAAATTGTGCAATCTTTTCCTTATTATATCATAACTTTTATTGCCATTTTATTTCATATATTATAAAATATTTTTGACTAGAGTTTTTAGATGAGGAGTCAAATATGGCAAGAATAGTAAGACCCACCTGGGCTATTAGATGTTTAAATTCAAGCTGCAGAGAGCTTTTTGAGGTTGTTGTATTATCAGATAATAAGCAGCAGGAAGTTGTTTGCCCAAAATGCGGTGAGCACTATATCTATCCGCCAAATCAGGATGATGAAGTTCAGGAATAATGCCTGATTTAGATGTTTCAAATGCCTCAAATGCTTCTGTAGACAGGTTTTCAAAGAAGCGCTATTTTACATTCAATGATTACCTTTTTCAAAAATTCGGGAAAAAGGTATATAAAATAACGCTGGACGCCGGTTTTTCCTGCCCAAACAGGGATGGGACAATATCAAAGGGCGGCTGCATTTTTTGTGACGACTCCGGGAGCTTCTCTCAGGCACATTCCTCAAGGCTTTCAATTAAAGAGCAAGTTCAAACCGCAATTTTAAATTTGCCAAAAAGGTTCAAGGCCGAGGCTTTTTTAGCTTATTTTCAGGCTTTTTCAAACACCTATGCACCGCTTGAAACTTTGAAAAAAGTTTATGACGACGCTTTTTCGGACCCCAGAGTGGTTGGAATTTCAATCGGGACAAGGCCTGATTGTGTTGACGCCGAAAAACTGGATTTAATTTCAACGTATAAAAATCCCTGGCTCGAATTGGGCCTGCAAAGCGCTCATAATAAGACTTTAGAGCTTATTAACCGGGGGCATAATTTCGAAACGTTTGAAAGAGCCTATATTTTAGCTAAAGAAAAAGGTATAAAAGTCTGTGTTCACGTGATTTTGGGCCTTCCAGGTGAAACGCCAAAGGACATGCTTCAAACAGCAAGAATTTTGTCAAAACTTAATGTGGACGGCATAAAGCTCCATGCCCTAACAGTGCTTGAAAACACTCCATTGGCGCGTGTTTACGCCCAAAATCCTATTCCACTTTTATCTGAAGATGAATATTGTAACCTTGTATGTGATATTATTGAAATTTTGCCGCCCGAAACAACGGTGCACAGGGTTGGGGGCAGCGGCCTTTCAACTTCTTTAATTGCGCCGCTTTGGGCAAGAAATAAATTTGAAACCATGAATAAAATTGACAGAATTCTTTGGGAGCGAAATACAAGACAGGGCGTGAAATACAAGCCTTAAGATAGTGTTTTTAACAATGTTCCTTGATTTTTTGAACAATGTCCTGCGCTGCAATTGCCGCTGTACTCCAGCAATTTTGAAGGTTAAAACCCCCGCAAAATCCGTCTATATCAAGCGCTTCACCAATTATCCAAAGCTTTTCATTTATTTTTGAATGGCAGTTTTTGTCAATTTCATTTAAGGAAACGCCGCCCGCATGGACGATTTCGCCCTTGCCGTCAGGGCTTGTTATAGTAAATTCAAGGTTTTTGAGCTTTTCTATTTCCTCTTTTTTGGCGTGAGCCGCCTGTTTATCAAAGTTTATCCCGTATTGTTCGAATAAATATTTTGCGAGCGATTTTGGAATAAATTCTGAAATTATGTTGCCGAAAGATTTTTTCGGGGCTGCGTGGAGTGCCTCTAAAACCGTGTCAGGGTTCATTATTGGGATTTTTATATCATAAGGGTAGGCTTTTTTAGCGTTAATTGATGAAATTTTAAAAATTTCAGGACCTGAAATTCCAACGTGGGTAAAGATTATGCCCCCATTTTCCGTGTGTATACTTACTCCTGTGGGGAAATTCGCCCCTTTGTTTTTTATCTTTAACCCACAAAGTGAAGGTACAAAAGGAATTACCGTGTGGCCAAAATGTGCAGCCAGCGAATGACGGTCCTTTGAGCCTGTGGCAAGTACCACAATATCGTATTCATCAAGTTCTTCGGGATTTTTTACGATTTTTTGATTAAATTTTACACTTATTCCGTTTTTTAAAGCTGAAATCATTTGTGTCCGAACGGTTTTAGCGCTTTGTGATACGGGGAATATCCTGTTATCGGGCTGAGTGAAGGTTTTAATTCCTATTTTTTCAAAGTATTCAAGAGTTTCTGTCGTTAAATATCTGGAAAATATTGAATATAGGAACTTTTCGCCCCTTGGATAATTGCTTGCAAAAACTTTAAAATCAGACTCGGCGTAAGTTAAGTTGCAGCGGCCGTTTCCGGTTGGCAAAATTGTTGCGAGCGTGGGAAGAGGGTCGAAAAACGTGATAGAATAAGCATTTAAGCCTGTTTTTTGAAATTCCTCAATTAGCTGTAATCCGCAGTAGACGCCGCTTGGCCCCGTTCCGACAATTGCAATTTTAATTTGTTTCATAAGCTTCATCTGTCGGAATTGTACCGTATAAAAACACGTCTTCAGGGGCTTCCAGGGCTTCATGGAGCTCTAAAATACTTTTTTTAAGCACCGGGTGGATAAAATTTGGGCAGATTTCAAGCAGGGGAACAAGGGCAAAAGCCCTCTGGTGTACGTATTTATGGGGAATTTCAAGTATTTCATTTTGCAAAATTAAATCATCGTAAAATAATATATCAATATCTATGGCGCGCTCGCCCCAACGCTCCTCTGCGTCGCGGTTTCGACCTAATTTTTCTTCAATATTCTGGCAAATTCTCAAAAGCTCAACAGGCTGCAATTCAGTCCTAATCGCAATTGCAGCGTTTACAAACCACTGCTGATTTTTTAAACCCCAGGGTTCCGTCTCATAAAAGGCGGAGCTTGCAACAAGATTTATAGAGTTGTCTGCGGTCAAAAAGTTAACTGCCTGCTGGATTTGCGACAGTCTATCTCCTTTATTTGAGCCCAGGGAGAGCAGTACGAGTGCCATTTGCTTTTCTTCTTTACGTGCTGTATTTGTAATTAACATTTTATTATTCTTTTGATATAATGGCAACAGGCATATTTTAAAATTTTTAAAAAGGATAAGAAATGAAGAATAATCAGTCTTTAGGGGTTTATATAATTGTTGGAATCATTGCGCTTATTGTGCTTGCGATGGTTTTTGCAGGGCCTGTAACTTCAACAAGCGAAATTTCATACACCCAATTTATTGAAAAGGTTAAAAACGGTGAGATTAAGTCCGCTGTAATCTCTAAAGACCTTGTTATTGCTGTGCCTAAGGACAATAAAACTGCTGAAACCAAGGCGGTGACTGAAAACGGTTCCGAAAATGATGGAGTGGCAAAAAATCCTGTTGATAATTTTGCTTCGCAGTTTGTAATGCCTACGGGACAAGAGGTTGCGACTTTGCAATATAAAGTGCGCGTGCCTGAAAATGACCCCGGGCTTTACCCGCTTTTGGAGCAGCATGGGGTGGAAGTTGTTCTCAAAAAGCCCCAGGATGGTTCTATTTTAGGGACTTTGGGGTCAATTTTAATTCCAATTTTCTTTATTGGCTTAATAATCTTAATATTAAGAGGAATTCAGCAAGGCGGTTCTGCCGCAATGAATTTTGGCAAATCAAGGGCCAAAATGATGCTTGAAAATAAGGTAAAGGTGACTTTTAAAGATGTGGCCGGGATTGATGAAGAAAAACAAGAGCTTGAAGAGATTGTGGATTTTCTGAAAAATGCTGAAAAATATACAAAATTGGGCGCAAAAATTCCAAAAGGCGTTCTTTTGGTCGGTGTGCCTGGAACCGGCAAAACCCTTATGGCAAAAGCAGTTGCAGGGGAGGCGGGAGTGCCGTTCTTTTCTATATCAGGTTCAGATTTTGTTGAGATGTTTGTCGGCGTTGGTGCAAGCCGCGTTCGCGACCTTTTTGAACAGGCAAAAAAACATCAGCCCTGTATTATTTTTATAGATGAAATTGACGCTGTTGGCCGCCAAAGGGGCGCCGGTATGGGCGGTGGGCATGATGAGAGGGAGCAAACCCTGAACCAGCTTTTGGTTGAAATGGATGGGTTTGACGAAAACACTAATATTATTGTGCTTGCGGCAACAAACAGGCCTGATATTCTTGATAATGCGCTGTTAAGACCCGGTCGTTTTGACCGTCAAATTATAATCAACAGGCCCGATATCTTGGGCCGCGAGCAGATTTTAAATGTCCATGCTAAAAATAAGCCTTTGGCAAAAGATGTTGACTTAAAGGTGCTTGCAAAGAGGACTCCGGGGTTTACCGGGGCAGATTTGCAGAACCTGCTTAATGAAGCGGCACTTTTAAGCGCGCGTCATAACAATTCAGAAATTACCTTTGCGCACCTGGATGAAGCTATAGACAAGGTTATGGCGGGTCCTGAGAAAAAATCAAGAATTATTTCTGATGAGGAAAAGGAAAATACGGCACACCATGAGGTTGGTCATGCCCTATTAGCGCTGCTTTTGGACAATTGCGACCCGCTTCATAAGGTTTCAATTATTCCGCGCGGCATGGCGCTTGGAATTACTACGGTTTTGCCTGAAAAAGACCATTTGACGCTGAAAAAAAACCAGCTTTTAGATAGAATTACTATGACGCTTGGCGGAAGGGTGGCTGAAGAAATTATCTATGGTCCTGAAAACATTACTACGGGCGCTTCTAATGACCTTGAGAAGGTGACGGCGATTGCGCGCAAAATGGTTACGGTTTATGGCATGTCGGATAAAATGGGTAATCTTCAATATGGAAAAAGCCAGGAGCATGTCTTTATGGGGCGTGATTTTGGGCACAGCCGTGATTTTTCGGATGAAATTGCGGCTGAAATTGATAAAGAAGTGAAGAAAATTGTGGATGAAAGGTATGAAATTGCCCGCAGATTGCTTCGCGAAAACGAAGATATGTTAAGAAAGATTGCGCGCGAACTTTTAGAGCGCGAAACCCTTGATGACACTGAATTTGTAGAAATTATGGAAAAAATTAGGGCTCAAAGAGGGGATGGCGCTCCCGGGGCTTCTGTATAGACAGGCGCGGTGAATCTATGGAGTCTTTAAAGCCTGATTTTGCCTTGGAAATCCTTGTAAACATTAGGGAAAATTTTCCAAAACCCCTCTGTGACCTTTGGGGCGAGGAGGTTATTAAAAATCCTCTTTCCTGGTTTGATTTGGCGCAAAAAAAGGCTAAAAACATTGGGGCAAGCTATCTTTCTGTATACTTTAATATCGATGATGATTTTTCAAAAATTGATGAAAATTTAAAACTTTTTGAAGAAATTCAAGACAGGACGGAATTGCCTTTAATCGTTAGAGGCACTGGCCAAAAGGGCTTTGATGGTGAATTTTTGCCAAAGATTGTGCAAAGGATAAAAAAGCCTTCTATCGTTGCTTTTGCACAGGATTTAAATTACGAACCAATTGTAAAAAGCATTTTAAAATCCACTTGTTGTGCTGATATCAGGCTTGTTTTGCGCGCGCCGATTGATATCAACCTTACAAAAGAATTGAATATTTTGTGTGAAGATTTAGGTTTCCCGCGCGGGAATATTATTATGGACACGGACACGGGCTGTGTTGGGATGGGGCTTGATTACGGCTATAGCATAATTGAGCGGCTTATTCTTGCAAGAAAAGATGGCGACGTGGTTTTGAATCCGCCTATAATCGTATTTTCCGGGGAAGAAAGTTTCAAATCCAAAGAATCAAAAAGTGATGATTTTAAAGACACAAGGGGCAAGCTTGAAACGCGCGCTGCGACTGTTGAAATTGCAACTTCAACTGCACTTTTGTGTGCCGGGGCAAATATTATAGTTTGTCAAAACCCAAGAACCATCGAGGCTATGCTCCCTCTGGTTTCTGAAAAACATTTGAACACAATGGGCGAAGTGGTGCAAAACGCCGGAGGTGCTTTAAATGTCTAGTCTTGGAACTATGGATATCTTTAAAACCCTTCCTGCGGCAAAGAAAACGGAAAATGCAAACTGTAAAAAATGCGGTTGTGCCGGGTGTATGATGTTTGCTGTGAAATTGGCAAAAAACGAGGCTGATATTGCTTCTTGCCCCTTTGCGCCTGTGGAATTGGTTGAAAAACTTAGTGTTTCAAGAAAGGTGCAGCAAGAAACCGTTGAAATTAAAGGCAGTACAGGGGTTTTAACTGTTGGCGGCGAAAAGGTTATGTTTCGCCATGAAAAAACTTTTATAAATCCGCCCCCTTTGCTTGTGGAGCTTGATTTTGAGGCTTCTGATTTTGAAGAAAAATTAAATCGTATTGCAAATTTTAAAATAGAAAATATTGGTGAAGAGTTTACTATTGAAGGGGTTTTGCTTAAAAATTCTTCAAAAAATCCTACAGGCAGTGAAAAATTTGAAGAGGCTAAGGCCAAAATTGAAGCGGCGGGTGTGAATTTTATTCCGCAAAAGGCTCTTGAGGCTTTGCAAAATGTTCCGGATGGGGATTTTCAAACTACTTTAAAAAGTCTTATAGAAATTAGGCATAAAGCAATAGTGGAGCGCAATTCGGATTTTTCAAAGCCTGTATATCTTCATCTTGCAGACAACAATGTTGAAACTCTTTGTGCAAAAGCAAGTGCTTATATTTGTAAATATGCTTCCTGTCTTGTTTTTGATACGTTTGATGAAGCCTTGTTTACAACTCTTTACACTCTAAGACAAAATATTTATACTGACCCTGAAATGCCCTTGCAAGTTGAATCTAAGGTGTATGAATTTAACAATCCGGATGAAAATGCGTATGTGTTTTTAACTACAAACTTTGCCCTTAGTTATTTTGCGGTTGCAAATGAGATTTCAAACCTTCATAAGGGCTCGTACCTTGTGATTACGCCATCTGAGGGGATGAGCGTGCTTACGGCCTGGTCTGCACAAAAGATTACGGCAGAAATTGCCTCCCGTGTGGTAAGTGCGAACAGTGTTTTGCACGCAGTTAAAAATAAAAAGCTTATAATACCAGGGCTTTTGGCGGATTTAAAAGAAGAGCTGGAAGCGGCTTTGCCTGGCTGGGAGGTAATTCCAGGAACAATTGAAGCGTATAAAATTCCTGAATTTGTTCGCAGGCTTGAAAATCCGCTATAAACTCTATAAAATCAAAATAAATGTCTGCAAAATAAGCGATAATTTTGCAAAAAGGCTCAAGGCTTAGTCCCTGTGTTTAAAATCAAAATATTCGGGTGAATATTCTTCGAGCGTTTTTTGTACATTTTGTACATAGTTTGTATATTTTTTCCTGTCCTCGTCGGACATTTGATTTCTTTGGCTGCGCAAAAGCCTTCTTATGTCTGCAAAATATTTGTCTATGTTTTGTAACATTTCGGGCCTTTGGGCTATAAAGTCGTCATAGCTCATATGTTCCCTGATGGAGTTGCAGTCTTTGCACATAACTAAAAGATTTTCAATATTGTTGCTTTTGCTTTCGGAGAACGGAATAATGTGCTCAATTGTGGGTTCCGTGTTTTTAATCATCTTGTATGCCGCTTCTTGTGGGCTTCTTCTTTGATATTTGACAACAAAAGCCTCCGGGTCTTTTTTGGATTTTGGAAGTTTGTCGAAATATCTTCGAATATTGTCTTCATCAATTTTCAGATTGTTTTTTCGCGCCATATTGATGAAAGAAACTATAAGATTTTTGTTCCTAAATCCTTTTTCCTTGCGGGAAGTTATGATGGCATAGACTTGTTCTGCCTGCCATTCCTTAATTTTAGAGTCTTGCGCCGGGGTCAAGTCTGAAATTTCGCGCGCAATTTGCATTACTATATTGACCTGTTTCATCCTAAGGGCGTCAATATACTTAGGAGAGAGGGTTTCGAGGAGCTCTGAAAGATTTTTATCGGGGTGTTTGCGCGCAGTCTTGGCGATTTCTCTTACAAGCTTTCTTTTATTTGCTTGAAAATTTCCCATATTTTCTTTTAAAATTCCTGCAAGCTCTTCCCCGCTTTTTGAGGCAATTTTGTCTGATAATTTTCTTGCTTCGCTGACGTCGAATTTTTTCATTCTTTCGCCGCAGCAAGGACACCTGATACTTTCGTCAAAACGGACAATTGGGACATTTTTTCTGTGAACTCTTTTTGCCTGTGGTGTGAAATTGCGCGGCGTGGAGCTTAGGGATGTGGAATTCTGAGGTGTAGAACCTATTAAACCAAAATTTGCCTGTAAATTTTCAGGATTTAGAGTAGGCAGTTGTTTTTGAATGCTTGTTGCGGGAGAGTAGTTTAAAGGTTTTGCTTCAGATTTCTTTGAAGCGGAAAATTCGGGCATTTTACCCATTCTTGCAGATTTATTGTTTGCATAATTAAATACAATTGGGGAAATTCTCATCTTTACACCAGTTTATTTAAGATGTCTTCTTTTGTGCCGTTGAGGTTCACGGGCTTTGGATGTTTTCTTGTAAAAAAACTTTTTAACCTCTCAAGGCCTTCTTTTGTATGGTTGAAGCAAGCTTCATCCTTGATTTCTTTTGTTTCGCATTCAATATCAAAGTAAACACAATCTGCATATCGGTCGTCAGACATGTCAATTGCCGCTGCATAAAAGTATTCAGGCGGCAAACCTTTATATTTCGGTTGTTCTTTTTTGTGGCCAATGCCAACGACAACCCCTTTATATTCGGCTAAACTCTTGTCATATTGCTTGTAATCATACACATCAAGGATAAAACTGGCGTCATCTGTTGTGGCTGCTTCAATTGCGCTTTTTGTTTTGTTAAGTGCGTCCACAAGGGCATTTTGATATTCTATCGGCATTTTTGAAATGCTTTCTGCTGCAGCCTTTTTGTTTACATAGGTTACAGTGCCTTTAAAATTTGTGTTTGAAATGTTTATATTTGAAATTGGCGCAATCATTCTCTTAAAATCCTTTCGCTCCCGGGTTTTGGCGTTGTGCAGTTTTGCAATATGCCTGAGGCTTGTTTATTTAAACCCTGAAAAAAGATTTATTTGCTAATTTTTGTATAATGTGTGCCGTTTTTAAAATATTCCCAAAAATGTTTCTCAAGGTCTTCCTGCAAGGCTTTAAGGCTGTTTTCAATTTGGAGCCTTATTTTTTCGATTGCATTCTCATCAGCGTCTTTGTCGACATAAATCGGGTCGCCGCAAAGAAGACAGAGCCTTTTGCACAATAGGGGGAAACAAAAATCATCCCAGGTTTTAAGTTTAATGAAGCCTTTAGACGGGCTATACCAAGCAAATGGTACAATCGGAACGCCTGAAAGCTTTGCTATTTCAACAATTCCCTTTTTAACAACTTCTTTTGGGCCAAGGGGGCCGTCAATTGTGATGGCAACGTTGTTTCCCTCTTTTAGGACATCCAAAATTTCAAGCGAAGCCTGTGCCCCGCCTTTTTTTTGGCTTCCTCTGACGGTTTTAATTCCAAGGGATTCCGCCGCAGTGGCAATGATTTCGCCATCTCTTGATTTGCTTATGAGGCAGTGAAGTTTTTCCCTTTCAGGAATTCCGTATACGCCGCACTGCCTTGAGTGCCAAAGGGCAAAAAGGCAGCCATTTAGGTGTATTGGGTAGTTTATAACTTTGCAATCGTAAAAATGTTTTTTAATGTGAAAAGCAACTTTTACAAGGAACCCAAAAAGTTTATATTGTTTTTCTTTGTCTAAAAATTTTATTCTGATTTTCATCCGTTTTTCCCTGATTTATTGATGGTGTGTGGTTCGCCTTGCGGCGCAAGCTTTACAAAAGCATGTAATGTAATTATTTTCTTAAATCTGAAGCAAGCTTGTGTGCAAAAAGCCCTTCTGCTTCAGCAAGGCTTGAGGCGGTTTTTGCGAGGGTTTTTGCAGTTTCTTTATCAATGTTTTGGTAGGTTAAGATTTTTATAAAGTCAAAAACGCTTAAACCTCCCGTATATCTTGCGGCCCTGTTTGTTGGAAGCACGTGGTTTGTGCCGGAGCAGTAATCTCCAAAGACTTCGGCGCAGTTTTGGCCAATGAAAAGCGAGCCGTAGTTTGTAAAATCGTCTGCTTTTTTGTCTGCTCTATCAAACATTAATTCTAAATGCTCAGGCGCCCTTAAGTTTGCCATTTTTACCGCTTCATCGATGCTGTCCACGATAGCGCAGACAGATTTTTCAAAGGCAATTTCTGCAATTTCTCTAGTTTCTAAGGTTTGAAGCTGCTCTCTTGCAGATTTTTCAACATCTTGCGCTAATTTTTTGCTTGTAGTGATTAAATAAGCTCTCGCGTCTTTGTCATGTTCTGCTTGCGCAAGCATATCGGCGCTTATAAGCCTTGGGTCTGCGGTTTCATCTGCTACAATTAAAACTTCAGAAGGGCCCGCAAGAAAATCAATGTCGCACATGCCATATACGTATTTTTTTGCAAAAGTTACAAATTTGTTTCCGGGGCCAACGATTTTATCCACAGGGGAGATGGTTTCTGTCCCATATGCAAATGCGGATATACTTTGCGCCCCGCCAAGTTTATAAATTTTATCTGCGCCTGAAATGTGTGCTGCAACTATTGTTTGCGGCTTTATTTTTGGAGATGTAAGGCAAATTTCCTTGACGCCCGCAACTTTCGCCGGGGTCACGGTCATAATACAAGAGCTTGGAAGCGGGTAATTTCCGCCCGGCACATAGCATAACACCCTGTTTAGCGGGATGATTTTGTGCCCCAAAATTGAATCATTAATTTTTAGTTCAAGTTCTTTTAAACATTCAAACTGTTTTTTGGCAAATTCAAGCACATTTTTTTGTGCAGTCTTGATAGTTGAAATCGTTTCAGGGCTTACTTTTTTATATGCTTCTTCAATTTCTTCTTCTTTTACTAAAAAATCATCAGCATTTCTAAAATCCCCGTCATTAAAGCGTTTAGAATATTCTATGAGGGCTAAATCCCCGCCTGCCTTAATGTTTTCGATGATTTTTGCAACATCTGTCAGGGTTTCAAATTCAATTTCTGTGTAGAAACTTTTTAAAAATTCCTCGTTTTTAAGTTCGTCTTGATTGTAAATTTTCATTTTTTAAATCCGTGAATGTTTTGTTAAGTTTGCCCAAAAGAATGTACACTGGGCCCCAAAAAGCTTGGCGAAAGCCTATTTTGCGCGTGAAGCCAAATTGTTTATAATGTCATTTGGCGCAACATCATGCATTGCCATAAACACAAGCAAATGATAGATTAAATCCGCTGCTTCCCAGCCAAGGCCATCCCCCAGTTCAAAATTAACGGATTCAAAAGCTTCCTCCATAATTTTTCTTTTAAGATAAAATTCGTTGTTGAAAAGCTTTGTCGTGTAAGAGCCTTCAGGCATTTTCTTTTTTCTGTCTAAAATTAATTGATAAAGTTCATGGAGCGAGAAATCTTTGTCTTCAAAGCAGCTGTATGTGCCCAAGTGACAGGCGTTTCCGTTTTGAATAACTTTGTATAGAATTGTATCTTTGTCGCAATCAAACTTTGCAGACACAAGTTCTTGCGTGTTGCCTGATGTTTCACCTTTTGTCCAAAGCTCTTGTCTTGAACGGCTGTAATATGTGGCATGCCCTGTTGTTAAGGATTTTAAAACAGACTCTTTATTTGAATAGGCAAGCATTAAAACCTGTTTTGTGTTTTTATCCTGTACAATAGTTGGAATTAAGCCGTCTTTTGATTTTTCAAAGTCAAGGCATGCGCAAAATGCGTCTTCAAGGTTGATTTTTCCTGTATAAATTGACATGCCCAACTGACATGAGATATCCATTGAAGCAAGCTCTTGAATTTCTTCAATGCTTGTAATTCCGCCTGCGGCAACGATTGGCTTTTTGGTAATTTCTCTGATTTTTCTGAATGCTTCCATATTTGTACCCTGGAGCATTCCTTCTTTTTCAACGATAGTGTACAAAAAGCCAGAACAAAAATCCCCAAACCTCTGCACATGGGCTTGTGTGGAAACTTCGGTGTCTGTTTGCCAGCCATCAACTGTGATTTTGCCGTTTCTTGAATCAATTGCAACAATTACTCTGTCTTTTGGCAGTTTTGATAAAAAGGCTTCATCTGCCGCAGTTCCTATGATGATTTTTTTGGCACCATAGCTGATTATTCTCTTAGCTTTTTCAACAGTCCTGATTCCGCCGCCCACTCTGCATTCTGCAACTTTGCAGATTTGTCTTATAAGTTCTTCATTGTCTTTTCCTTTGTTCATGGCTGCGTCAAGGTCTATCACGGCAATTTCGCCAAACCTTGCGTAATATTTTGCAAGTTCTATAACATTTTCTTTTTCAAGAACTTTTTCTTTTCCTTGCCTTAATTGAACTGCTTTTCCGTCCATAAGGTCTATGCTTGGAATAATCATTTTTTATTGCCTTCCTTTGTTTTGGGGCTGGTTGCCTGTTTGAAATGTCTGCCTGAAACAGGCGCCCTGCCCCGGTGTTTTATTTTACAAAGCGGTTTAATACTTCCCAATCGAAGGTTTCGCCCCTTCTTCTTTCAAAGTATTCATCTTCCGTGTAGCCTTTTAAATCTCTTATATATGAGTAATAGTCAGATTCTTCGCAGGCTTCAATGTATGGAATATCAAATTCGGTTGCAAGGTTTTGAACCTTAACATCGTATGAAATCGGAAGAACCTTAACCCCCATTTTGAGGGCCAAAAGAACCGCATGGTATCTCATTGCGAATAAATATTCAAGGTGTGAAAATTCTTCGATTAATTGGTTGTGCGAATTTGGGATTACAACTTCTGTTGCAATGTCTGAACACTGTGCCTTTAGCCAATATTCAAACTTGTATGCAAGCTCTGAATCTTGCGAAGTTTGGAAAGAGAAAATTTTAATTTTTCTATCCCCAAAGTAAACGCCAATGTATTTTGCAAGTTCTTTAAGAAGGGTTGGGTGTAAAAATCTGTAGTTTCTAAGCTGTACGCCAACATAGCCCATTGGTTCATACGGCGGACATTTAATGTCCCAAACCGGGTCCGGAACGTATCTTGAATGAATTCCCCATTTCTTTAAAATTCTTTGAGAGAACACATCTCGAACCAAAATCAGGTCACACATTTTGATTATTTTCTTTGAAAGCCACTGATATCCCTTGCCGTAAATTGGCCCTATGCCCTGGGCGAAAATAATTACCTTTTTGCCAAAAAGCTTTGCAAGGAAAATAATTGCAAGGTAATAAAGGAGGCTCAAAGAGCTTGTGCCATTCTGCAAAAGGCTTCCGCCGCCTGAAATCAAAACCTGTGTGTCAAAAATGCTCCATAGAATTTGGAAGAAATTCATATAGTTTTTGGCGTTGATTTTGAACATTTTTTTTGTAAGTTCAGGGTCTGAAGAAAGGGCAGTAATGCTGCAATTTGATTTTCTTAAGTATCTCACTAAAAGACCCAATATGGCGTCATCTCCAAAGTTTTGAAAACCTATATAACCTGAAATTAATACTCTTTTACCCATAAATTTTCTCGCAATACTCTTCTACTTTATCTTTATAAGGAATGGACTTAATTGCGCCCATATTCTGCATTTGTAATAAACACAGTGCGTCAGCGTATTTTGCTGCATTTTTTGCAGATTCGCCGTCCAAATATTTACTTAAGAATGCACCGTTAAAAGCGTTTGAAACGCCTGTTACATCTACTATATCATACTCAAGCGGAGGAATGTTTATTGTGTCATTATTTTCATAAATAAACACGCCCTTGTCTTTGTCTTTCACGACAACGGTTTTGATGGCAAGGTCTGAAAGCTTTGTTATGAGCATGTTTATGCTTTCCGTGTCAAAAAGGCTCATGCCATCTTCCGTTTCAATGAACATAATATCAATATATTCACGGATTAAATTAAAATTTTCAAGCGCCTCATCCTTGTTTTTAAAGCATTTTTGGCAATTCGGGTCGTATGCGGTTAAAATATCATTTTCTTTTGCAAATTCAAAAACCTTGCTGACGGCTTCTCTTGCGCTTAAAGAAAGGCTTTGGGCAAACCCTGTTGCATAAACAAGCTTTGTGCGTTTAATGTAATCAAAATCTATATCATTAACGCAAAGCGTGCTTGCGGCGGTTTTTTGCCTGTAATACCTGTATTCTCTTTTGTGGTCATTGTTTCCGACAAAATATATTCCGTTTTGTTCGGTTGAAAGCTTTACCCTGCTTGAATCCAAGCCTTCGGATTGCCAGGCGTCCAGCAAATATTCGCCAAAGCTGTCATTTCCGACCTTTGTTATATACCCCACGCGGGAGCCGCTTCGAAGCGCCGCAATTGCTGTTACAAGCGTATCTCCGCCATAATACTTATCAAAACAAGTACTGTTTTTTAAAGAATCTGCCGCAGACAGCTCTATTAAGCTCTCCCCAATGGTTATTATGTCTAAATTCTCTTCCATACTCTTATCTTTACCATAGAAACACTTTGTGTGTCAAATTGTTAAAAATAGGACAAAATAGGGAAAAATTTGATAAATTATAATTATGAAAAATGTATTAATTGTTGCAGCAGGTTCAGACATTGCAAAAAGCCTTATACCAAAGCTTTTGCCTTTTTGTAATGTTTGGGCCACATATAGAAAGCAGGTTTCAGGGAGTACCTCTTTAAAGCTAGAGGGCGGAGGCTCTTATACTCCTTTGTTTTTAGACATTTGCGATGAAGCTTCTTTTGAAAAATTAGCCGAATATTTTAAAGGGACAAAAATTGACGTTGTTGTTAACTTTGCCGGCGTTGCGGTGACTTCTCCTGTTGTGAAATTAAAGACGGAAGATTTAAAAAAACAGCTTGATGTTTGTGTTTTGGGGCTTTCAAGGATTTTGAAATTTATTTATCCGAATTTGGATAAAAATTCTCGCGTTATAAATGTTTCTTCAATGGCCTCTTTTGGCATATTTCCCTTTATTTCGCCCTATTGCCTTTCAAAATCTGCTTCAGATATTTTATTAAACGCCTTTGAACTTGAAACGGGAATTCGTACAGTGTCGATAAAACCCGGGGTTGTGGGAACTAAATTTTGGCAATATTGTATAGATTTAAACAAAGAAAATTTTGAAAATTTTGACGGAGAATATGAAGAAATTGGCGAATTTCTTCTTGAAAACGCTAAAAATAATGCTGTAAAAGGTGTGACGCCGGGGCATGTTGCAAGGGTAATCAAAAAGGCACTTTTTGCAAAATACCCGAAACATTCTTATTTAATAGGTAAAGACGCGCATTTTGCAGCTTTTGCAAGCTTTATTCCTAAGGCTTTGTTGAATTTGATTATAAGAAAAACTTTGGATTTTAGAGTAAGGAAATTTAAAAATGGAAAATAATAAGCTTAATGATATACAGGGTGGGGCTTTAGAGGCCAAAGAAAGCAAAGGGAAGATTTTTTTACTTTACCCGCCATCTCCTGTAATGAACAGGGAAGACAGGTGTCAACAGCCGACGGATGATTTAATTGTTATTCCGCCCCTGCCGCCTTCTGATTTAATGTATTTGGCTTCAATTGCCCGTATGGCAGGGTTTGAGCCAAAAATTAAAGATTACAGCCTGAAAAACGAAACGATTGAGGATTTAATCAAAGATATTAAAGAATTTAAGCCTGATTATCTTCTTTTAAACGCTGCAACGCCGACCCTAAATTCGGATTTGTCGCCGCTTGAAGTTGTAAAGCGTGAATTTCCAAATATTAAAACTATTGCAAAAGGTGCACATTTTAATATCTTGGCTAAAGAAGCTCTTGAAAGCTTCCCGGCGCTTGATATTGCAATAATGGGTGAGGCGGAATTAGCTTTAAAAGATATACTTTTAGGCGTTCCCTTGGCTGAAACCCTTGGTGTAACCTTTAGGGAAGGTGATAGAATAGTTCAAAACGAAAAAAGACCCTTTAATGAAAAATTGGATGAACTTCCGTATCCTGCAAGGGATTTAATTGACAATAATATTTACAGGCGCCCTGACACAGGCGAACTTCAGGCAGTTGTGAAGGTTTCGCGCGGCTGTCCTTTTCATTGCTTTTTCTGCCTTGCAACCCCTATTTCAGGCGCAAAGGTAAGATACAGAAGCTCTGAAAACATTTTAGGGGAAATTAGGGAATGCTATGAAAAATATGGGATTAAAAATTTCATTTTCTGGTCTGACATTTTTAATTTAAACAAAGATTGGGTGCACGAGCTTTGTGAAGCCATTATAAATTCCGGGATGAAAATCACCTTTTCAACCAATTCAAGGGCAGACACCGCAGATGAAGACACTGTCGATTTAATGAAAAAAGCAGGCTGCAGCCTTGTTTCAATCGGAATTGAGAGCGGTTCACAGTATATGCTTGATAAAATGGGCAAAAAAATTACGCTTGATGATATTAAAAACACGGTAAAACTTTTTAAGAAAAAGGGCATAAAGGTTTATGCTTATTATGTTTTAGGGCTTCCTTGGGAATCAGAAGAAACGGCAAAAGAAACAATAGAGTTTTCAAAGAAGCTTAATACGCACTTTGTAAGCTATTATACAGCAACGGCTCTTTGCGGCTCCAGGTTTTATGATTATGTAAAAGAGCACAATCTTGGGGATTTAAACTATGACCTTCCGTATTTTTATCCAAGCGTAAACACACACCATCTTTCAAAAGAGCGGGTTTTTGAAATTCATAAAAGCGCTGTTCGGGGCTATTATATAAGAATCCCTTACATTTTGATGATGTTATTTCAAATTAGAACCTTTGCAGAGTTTAAAAATTATTTTAAAGCCGGTCTTCGGGTGCTTTTTCGGAACAAAAAACATTAAAAACCGTCAATTCTCTTAGTGGAAGAGGAGAAAAAGATGGAAACTTTGAGGATTTTTGATACATATCTTTATGAAATTTCTAAAGGAACTAAGCCTGTTGCGCTTGTAACGGTTGAAAATGAGCTTGTTTTAAAAATTGAAACTAAGCTTAAAAAACTTAAAATTGCATATTTAATTGAACCTTTGGAATTTAACAAAGTGAATATATTTTTTGGGAAAAAGGAATGTATTGCAGCACTTAAGACCTTTTTAAAACCCTTAAATACTTTAAATCCTTATGAAGACTTTATTTTGGGCGCAATTTTAGGGTATGACATTCAAATGCAGTGTGAGAGATTTTTAAAAAGAATGGCCGGATAGTGCGCTTGCGCCTGGAATTACACTTTTTGTGCCTTATTTGCATTTTTGCTTCATTTTTAAAAAGGTGCTGAAATTAGTTTAAATTTTACCTCTTAGGGTAATTAAAATTTTTATTTTGGGCAATAAAATGTTTATAAAATTTAACAGAGATTAATAAGGGGAAGGGAAAATTTTATGAACGTTTGCATAATGGACGGGTGTGTGGCTTGCGGAGCGTGTGAGGCGATAAATTCAGATGTTTTTTCTGTTGATGTGATTGCACATGTAAATGACGCTGAAGTTCAGGGAAATGAGCAGGATTGTATTGACGCAGCGCTTGTTTGCCCGGTGAATGCCATTTGGATTGAAGATATCTAAACATTTTGTATTAAAAATTTGACACCTTCTTTTTTTAAAATTACGATATTGTTATCTATTTTTAAAAGAGGAGAAAAACATGTCAAAAACAATAAAGAAATTTGCAGTGCTTATGGCAGTTGTGTCCCTTGGTTTTGGCGCTTCTTTTGCAGAAGACGCTGTGTTTGATTCCAAAACGCAAACTGCGGTTCAGGAAGTGAATATTAAGCCTGTAGCGGAAAATGCCGAAGTGAAGGCCGTAAATACACAAAGTGCCGCAGAAACGCTTTCAAACGAGAAATTTAAAAGTGCCGTAAATAATCTTGAATCTGCCCAGGTGGATGTCAGAGAAAAACTTGCAACCTACAAAACTCTTGTGGAAGAAAAAGAGCTTGACGTTTCAAACAGAAAAGCTGAACTTTCCAAGCTTAAAAAGGAATATTCCGCGCTTCAAAAGAAAATGAGAAACATTGAAAAAATGAAGAAAATGTTGAACGATAATATTAATTAGCCGTTTGAAGCATTTTTTATATCAGTGAATTTTTTATATCGTCCAAGGGTGCTTGGGCGATATATTTTTTGACATCAATTATCCTGTCAAATTCAGCCTTCAAGGTTTCATAGGAAGGGTGCCCGTAAAAATTGTCCATATGCGGCGGGGCTAGAAAATTAATTTTATCCACATCCAAAATTTCAATTGCCCCAAGTTCTTCTAAAATTTCAAACACTCCTTGAATAAAGGCCTCTGTGGTGCCGGTCATTTTTGCCAGGTTTAAAATTGAAATTTCACCGTTTTTGTTGTTTGTAGAATATTTCAACATCCCGATGAGCTGTTTTATATAAGTTTCAATGTTTGTGTCAAAAACTTCTGCCATCAAATGTACTTTGCCTGTTTGTTTTTCTTTTAAAAGGTCGATAAATTCATCCAAATCGGCAGGGTAATCAAAAAACATTAAATCTTCCACAGGACCCGGGTTTACAATATCAATGCCGGTTTCTGCGGCGCCGGAATCTATTGTGTCTGCGCTGCCGGTTATTTTTGAAGTGAGCCCCGGATAATCTTTTAAAATTGTTTTTGTCTTAATTTTTTGTGCAAAAATTTCAATATCCACATTTGGCCTTTGAACATATTCTTCAATCTGCGCCAAAATTCCTTTTTTCATTCTGTGGTCGTAAAATTTTAAATCCGAAACGCCTTGTGCGGCGCTGTTTTTGGATTTTAAATCTTTAACATAAAGCCTAATTGAAGTTTCTCCGTTAAAAACGTTTAATTTCGGCTCAAACGCAAGGCTGAATGTTTCTCCCTCTAGAACAGGGATTTCCGCGTGGCGCCACCAAATGCAGTTGAAATCACATCCGTCTCTTTTGCCTCTGAAAGATATGTGGTTGTTTTCTTTGCCCATTGTTTTTTTGGAAACAAGGGTGATGTCGTTTATGGCAAAAATTGGCGCAGGGTTGTTTTGCCCTGTGGGCTCAAGCTTTTGGATTGTTTCAATTAAGCCTTCTGTGATATCTTCCGCCCCAAGCTCCATATCAATATCAAGCACGGAGCCCTTAATTTTCACATCTTCTTTGGCATTTAGCGTGTTTAAAATTGCATTTTTTACGGTGTCAAAGCTTGTTTTGGATAAATCAAATGAAAAGCCGCCGGCAAGGCTGTGTCCGCCAAAGCCTTCAAAAAGTTCTGCGTTTTCATCCAAAATTTCTGCAACATTGTATTCTTTAATTCCCCGAATTGAGCACCGTGCCATATTTTCGTCATCTTTTGTAATTAAAAACGCCGGTTTATAAAACTTTTCAACCAATTTAGAGGCCACAATCCCGATGACACCAATATGCCAGTCCTCGTTAAATAAAATAATTGCCTTTTCTTTTTTAAAATTTTTGTTTTTTCTGATGTCGTCAAGCGCTTCTTCAAAAATTTTATCGCAAAGGTTTTGACGGATTTTATTATAGCTGTCAAGTTCTTTTAGGGCTGCCTGAAGCGCATTTCCGTCAGTTTCTGTTAAAAGCTTAAATGCAGGCTCTGCGGTTTTCAGCCTTCCTGCGGCATTAATTCTTGGCGCCAAAATAAAAGCCACGTCATAGCTTGAAATTCCGCCGTTTTCTTTGCTGTTGGTTTTAAATAAAAAATCAATCCCTTTGTGACACCCTTTGTTTATAAGCGATAGGCCCTGGGCTGCAATTGCCCTGTTTTCATACAAAAGCGGCACAACGTCGGCAATTGTTCCAACGCAGGACAATATAAGAAGTTCGTCTTTCAGCGTGGTGTTGTCGTTTTCTTCAAGAAGCGCTGTTGCAAGTTTATGGGCAACGCCCGCCCCTGCAAGTTCTGAAACGTGTTTAATTTCAGATACGCTTAACTTTTCATCCAATGAATTTGGCGCCTTCGGGTTTATAATTGCATAGGCTTTAGGCAGAGTTTCAGGGGCTTTGTGGTGGTCTGTTAAAATTACATCAACCCCGAAATTTTTTAAAAGCGCAATTTCTTTGTTGTTTGAAATGCCGCAATCCACTGTTATCATTACTTTTGGCTTTTTCTTTGCAATGTATGGCAAAATAAACTTGCTGTTTATCCCATGGCCCATTTTTTCCCTGTCCGGGATGATATAGTCAAAGTTTGCGCCTAATTCTGTAAGGGTTTTGTACAAGATGGCTGTGGATGTGACGCCATCCGCGTCAAAATCTCCCCAAATTAAGATTAATTCCTTGTTTGAAACCGCTTTTTTAATGCGCTCCACGGCTTTTTTCATATCAGAGAAAATATATGGGCTTGAAAGCGGCACATCAAGCGGGTTTAGAAATTCTTCAAACTCGCTTTCTTCTATTCCTCTTGATTTTAGTATGGATTCTAAAACCGGGTTTACTGCAAGCGTTGAAACAGGGGCCGAACCGGCATTTTTAGTATCATAAAGCGAACAATCCCCTTTTAAGGGAGTGCTCGCTTTATCGTCAGATTTTTTTTGAATTTTTACGTTCCAGATATTCATTTAAACCGGGTGTTTATCTTCTGCTTTGCAATTTGGCAAGAAGTCTTAAGATTTCTAAATACAGCCAGATTAATGTAACAAGAAGGCTGAAAGCGCCGTACCATTCTAAATATTTTGGTGCACCCTGGCTTGCGCCTCTTTCAATAAAGTCAAAATCAAGAATAAAGTTTAAGCATGCAACAATAATTACAACGCCTGAAATTATGAGACCCAAAGTGCCGCTTGAATTAATCATGGCGCTTAAAGCTGTGTTATGGAAAAAGAAGCTCATAATAAGGCTTATGCCGTAAACAATTGCTATACCTATTGTTGCAGACATTACAACTGCTCTAAAGGTTTCTGTTGCACGAATTATTCTTGCTTTAAAAAGAAGCAAAACAACTGCCATTGCAACAAATGTTCCTAAAATTGCCTGGGCAACAATCCCCGGGAATGCTGCGTTAAAATATGCTGAAATTCCGCCTAAGGCAAGTCCTTCGCATGCCGCATAGCCGATACTTAACGGTTTTGAATGCTGTGGCTTAAAGGCTGCAATAATTGCCAAAATAAGGCCGCCAAAAACCCCTGTCATCATTATAGCCTGGAGCTTATCTGCCATGCCCGTATAAGCAAGGTTCCAAGTGTAGCATGAAACCAAAAATACAACAGCAAGAAGCGCCAAGGTTTTGTTTACGGTTCCTGCAACGGTCATAGGTGCGTCTGAAACAACCACACCTTCATAAATCCTGTCGTTTGTCATAGGATTTGATGTCATTTTTATTTCTCCCCTAAAAATATCCTTTATATGGATTATACTATGAATTGCTGGTAAAATAAAGTTATGCTAAAAATTGCAATTACGGGTAATATCGCCTCTGGCAAAAGTTTGTTTGAAAAACGGCTGAAAACTTTGGGCTATAAGGTTTTGTGCCTGGATGAAGTGACGCATTTTTTATATGAAAATTCTTCTGTTCTTAAAGAGTTTTTGTTAAAGAATTTTAACACATTAGAGCGCAAGAAGGTTGCTGCCATTGTCTTTAATGACGGAGTGCGCAAAAAGAAGCTTGAAGATTTCATCTATCCTTTAATATTAGATGAAATGAACCGTTTTTTTGCAGAAAATGAGGGCGAGAAAATTCTTTTTGTAAGCGCTGCGCTTTTGTTTGAAACGGGGCTTGATAAATATTTTGATAAAACCGTTTTAATTACGACAGATGAAAAAATAAGGCTTGAAAGGCTGATGAAAAGAAATTCTTTAACCGAAAAAGAGGCCTTGGTGCGTATAAAATCACAAGGGAATGAAGATACAAAAATTCAACAGGCTGATTATGTAATTGAAAACTCTTTAGATGTTCTAACGCTTGAAAGTAAGGCGGAAGAATTTATAACATCATTAAACACTCTCTTATAAGCTTACATGCTGTTGCAGTTGAATTTTTAGTTGTGTCGATATCGGGTGCTAATTCCACAACGTCCATCCCTATAATATTAAAACTGCTTAAATATTTAAGCCATCCTAAAAGCTCATTATAGCTTAAACCGCCTGCCTCAGGGGTTCCAACGCCGCTCATGATCCCTGGGTCTAAAACATCAAGGTCAATTGTAATAAATATATTTTTATTTTTAAATTTATCAAGTTCTTGGTGGTGAAACTTTTGTGTGGAGTGGGTTTTCATTAATTCAAATTCTTCTTTTTCGCCCGATCTTATCCCAATTTGAGCAATGTTTTCAAAGCCGATTAATTTTGCAATTTGTTTCATAACGCCTGAATGCGTTAGGTTTTCGCCTAAATATTCTTCTCTTAAATCTGTATGTGCGTCAAACTGAATTACTGCAATATTATCGTAAAACCCTTGCAAGGCTTCAATTTCAGCCAGTGTTACAAGGTGTTCCCCGCCAATTCCGAGGATTTTTTTACCATGCTTATAAATTTCTTCCGTATTTTCTTTAATAATATCAAGCACCCTGCGTGCGTTTCCAAAAGGCAGGTCAAGGTCGCCCGCATCGAAGAATTTACAATCTTCAAGGTCTTTATCAAAAATTGGGGAATATGTTTCAATTCCAATGCTCTCAAGGCGTATTGCCTGTGGCGCAAACCTTGTTCCCGGGCGGTTTGTCACGGTGCCATCGAACGGCATTCCCATTAAAACAGTCTTTGCGTCATTAAATTTGGCACAAGAGCCTATAAAATCTTTGCTTAAAAATGGTCCTTTTAACATAAAAACCATATTAGCATAAAAACTTTTTAAACCTTAAAAACTGCAGTAAAAATTTTGTTACAAAATGTTAAGCCTGAAAACCCTTCTGACGCAACGCTTTTATAAAAAGTATATACAATTTACGCAATTTTTATAAACAAAAATACTTTATTAATGTACGAGGAACTTAAAACAAAATTCTAGGAGAGAAAATGACTTACTCAGCTTGGAATCCCGTTAAAGCTGCCGAAGTTGGCAATGCTAAGGGACAGACAATCGGATACGTTGCAGGTTTGTACAGCACGCCCGGCATGGCAAATATTTCTGCCGCAAGCGCTGAGGTCTTAAACCAGTATGGTTACAGCATTTATCAAAATGATGAAACCGGAGATTTCAGAGTAATCCAAGACAGAGATACTCAAGGCGGAAGCATTTGGACAAGCGACTCTTTGGGTATGAAGTTTGATTTCTCAGGTGATTCCCTCGTAACCACCCCTGTTGATTCAAGCTGGAACGGCTCTTTTTCAAGCAGCTGTGATGATGTTTTAAACAGGCTTGACGCGGCAAACGGTTCAAATTCAAGCTATGGCTCAACATACGGCCTTGGCTCGAATGAAACACTTGACCCTATTACGGGCCAGGTTGTGGACAAGGCGAAAAGTAAAGAGATTGACGCTATAGCGGATTCAAAAACTGCACAACGTAAATTTGATAAAATTGCAAAATTAATTAATAAAGTTCACGAAACCCAAAATGCAGCAACGGTTACAACTGACACCACAAATACAAAAGTCGGAACCACGCTTGCCGGCGCTGCTGGCGGCGCTGCAATAGGCTCTTGTATCGGCGGTTTCCCGATTGGTACGGTTGTTGGCGGCCTAATCGGCGGTGTTGCAGGTTTCTTTGGAGGAAACGCCGTAGCAAGCTCAGATGAAGCAGATGTTAACAAGGTTAATAACGAATCTGCGCAGGCTGCAAGGGACGCAGGAAACGAGCTTAAAGAAGCGCTTGCAGGCTTAAGCGATGAAGAAATGATTGCTTTTGAAAGATATTATTATGAACAGACAGGTGTTGAAGTTTCAGATGTCCTTCAGCAGCTTGAAATAACCGATGAACATTCTACAATTGCCCAACAATCAGGCATAGACAGCGATTATCTTGACAATTTATTTGAAGATATGGATGAATCCTATGAAATCTTAAAGCCTGGCACCACAACTTCAACTTCAAATACAAAAGAATATTCTGACTATGAAAAGGCAAAAATTCAAATCTTAGAACAAGAAGCAAGCCAGTTATATAGCATGTGGCAGTCAGCACTTAAGGGCACAACAATTGTTCAGGACGGACAAGAATTAAGCGCCGCAGAGCTTAGTGAAATGTATTTAAACAAAGTTCAGGAACTTGAAGATTACAAAAATTCTCTCTAATATTCTCGATATATTTAAAATGCTTCCGTTTAAAAATGAGCGGAAGCATTTTTTATAGTATAATGTTTTTACTTATTAGAGGAGTTTTTTATGATAGAAATGAGAGTTATGGGTATAGCGCTTGATACAAGAAGCGGCTCTCCAATTGTTGTTTTGAATGATTTAGAAAATAGAAAAGCTCTGCCTATCTGGATTGGTTCGGCAGAGGCAAGTTCAATTATAAGAAAGATTGAAAATATTCCGTCTTCCCGCCCCATGACGCATGATTTATGTATAAATTTAATTGAGGCGACAGGCTATAAGCTTCATAGGGTTGAAATTAACGATGTAGACGAGCAGACATATTTTTCAACGCTTTATTTGAAAAATGATGATTCTGAAATTCAAATTGACGCAAGGCCATCTGACGCCATTGCAATTGCAATACGTGCCGAGGTGCCTATTTTTGTCACTTCAAATGTTCTTCTAAACGGCGCTGTGTCTGTGGATTCGCAGAAGGATGAAGAAGAAGCCATGGAGTTTAAAAACTTTATAAAAGACATTAAGCCTTCTGATTTTGAAAAAATGATAAACAAAAACTTTGAATCGGATCAATAAAGGTGTAACAGGCCTTTAAAAGAGGGTTTACATTGATTTTTTCAAACGTAAATTCCATGCGCCGAAGCTCTTTCAATGTGCTGCAAAGGCCGATAGGGCCGCCATTATATTTGAAATTTGTTTTATTTGAATATTTCATAGTATAATGTTTAATGATAAATTAAGAAAAAGGCAAAGATTATGGGAAAAGTAACTAAAGATATGGGAATTATTGATATTGTTCAACAATACCCGGAAAGTTTGGAAGTGTTTGCAAAGTATGGCCTTGGCTGTATTGGCTGTGCCGCTGCAAGGTTTGAAAATTTAGAAGCCGGCGCAAAAGTTCATGGGGTTGACCCTGAAGTAATGGTTTCTGAAATTAACGAACTCATTGAAAAGAAATAGCTTTAGCCGTTTTGGGTTTGTGGACGCGCTTTTGTACGCATTATCCGCAAAACGGATGAATTAAAATAAAAGCACTTGCAAGCCAATCTTTTTATTATAAAATTTATATATAGTTATTGATTTTGCTCCAGTGGTGGAATCGGTAGACACGTTGGACTTAAAATCCAATGAGGGTCAAACCTCGTACCAGTTCAAGTCTGGTCTGGAGCAAACTTTTAAAAGGCCTCTTTTATGAGGTCTTTTTTATTTTCTATTGCTATAGCCGCTGTTTTTTAACTTATGCTGTTGTTGTGGAAATCCGGGCATGATGGCCTTTTGGGGCAATTATTAAATTATGTAACAAAAAATAAAAGAAAAGCTTGCAATTTGAATTTGATTTGCGATAATGGAGTTCCAGTCTGAGGTTTTAGAGAAAATTTAACAGACACGAGCGACTGAAAGAGTAAGTAACAACAGTTTTTAAGCCCATTGGCTTAAATAAAATATTCACCCTTTTTGACCTTAAGGTCCTGTATAATCCGTTATACAGGGCTTTATTTTTTGCCATTCTAAATACAAACGGCGCCAATGCAAGATTTTAGTCGAAAGTCATTATTGCCGCGTCATTGCGAGGAAAGCGACAGCGACGAAGCAATCCAGGAAAATATAACGAATTATAAGCCTGTAGGTTGGGCATACCTGCCAAACATCATAAAAACCAAATTCTTAATACAAAATCGTGCTGTGCCAAAATCCCTTACTCATACCTCAATGCGTCAATCGGGTTTAATAATGACGCCTTGTATGCCGGGTAATACCCGAAAGCAACTCCGATGAGCCCTGAAAACCCAAGCGAGAGCACGATTGAAAACGTGCTTATATAAACTGTCATGGAGCCGAAAAATTCAATTAATTTTGCTCCAAAAACGCCTGCAATAAGGCCTATAACCCCGCCTATGATTGATAACAAAAGGCTTTCGATTAAAAATTGAATTCTAATATCGTTGGATTTTGCCCCAATTGCCATCCTGATACCGATTTCTTTTGTTCTTTCGGTTACAGAAACAAGCATGATGTTCATAATGCCAATTCCGCCCACAAGCAAGGACACGCTTGCAATTGATCCCAAAAGTAAAGACATTGTCTTAACTGCACTTTGCATAGTTTCCATCATCTGAGTCAAATTTCGCACCTGAAAATCATCGTCCTGCTTTTTGCCGATTTTGTGGCGAATCTTCAAAAGTTCTGTTATCTCTGCTTCTGCCGCATAGACGGACTCTGAATTTTTCGCCTTAATGTTTATCATCTTTATCGTGCCCGGAAATGTCGTCCCAAAAACTTTCTTCTGCCCTGTTGTAATTGGGATTATGACAAAATCGTCCTGGTCTTGGCCCATAGAGTTTTGCCCCTTGCTTTCTAATAGGCCAACCACCTTAAATGGCACCCCGCCTATTCTTATGGTTTTTCCTATGGGGTCAAGGTCGCCAAAAAGCTCGTTAGACACTGTGTTTCCAATGATTGCCACTTTTGACATGTTTGAAATGTCTTCATCTGTCAGGTTTCTGCCAAGGTTTATGCTCCAATCCCTGATTTTCATATATTCTTTTGTGGTGCCTGCTATGCTTGTGGACCAGTTTTGGTTTCCGTATGTAATTTGCTTTGCTTCGCTTGAATAGGGCGCAACATACCCTACTGACGGGCAATTTTTCTTAATTGCATAGGCGTCTTTTAAGGTGAGGCTTGGCCTTGTTCCTTGCCCCATCCGAACTCCGCCCGATGTCACAGAAGCGCTTGACACCATTAAAAGATTACTTCCCATAGAGGCCATATCTTTTTGGATTTTGACGCTTGCCCCTTGTCCCACCGCTAGCATAATAATAACAGCGCTTACGCCGATTATTATCCCAAGGCTTGTTAAAATTGAGCGCATTTTGTTCACCTTTAAAGATAAAAGAGCCATTTTAAATGTGGATGAAAAGTCTATCATGCCCGGGCCTCCTTGCTTCTTAAGGTTCTTTCAGTGTTTAAGCTGTCATCTATAATGTTTCCGTCTTTAAACCTTACTGTGCGCTTACAATATTTTGCAATATCTTCTTCATGGGTCACAAGGACAATGGTTTTGCCCATTTTTTCATTCAAATTTACAAAAAAATCCATCACCTCATAGCTTGTTTTTGTGTCCAAATTTCCTGTGGGCTCGTCCGCTAAAATAACCGGCGCGTCATTTACAATAGCCCGCGCAATTGCAACCCTTTGCTGCTGGCCGCCTGAAAGCTGGTTTGGCATATTCTGTTCTTTGCCGGCAAGGCCCACAATTTTTAAAGCTTCCATGGCGCGCTCCCGGCGCTCTTTTGGCGGAATTCCTTTATATATCATCGGAAGTTCAACGTTTTCAAGGGCTGATGTTCTTGAGATTAAATTAAATCCCTGAAAAACAAAGCCAAGCTTAGAGTTTCGAACTTCTGAAAGCTTATCAAGTCTTGTTCCCACGATGTTTTCGCCATCAAGATAATATTCGCCCGATGTTGGTTTATCAAGGCAGCCTATAATGTTCATAAATGTTGATTTTCCGGAACCCGAAGCGCCCATAATGGCAACAAATTCGCCTGTCTTAATTTCTAAAGACACTCCCTTAAGGGCGTAGAATGTGCAATCTTCGCCTGCGCCCGTTGTATAAGTTTTTATAATGTTTTTAGCCTCTATTAATGCCATTTTTAGTCCCTAAAACTAATCCTTAAAACATTCTTGGCGGCATTTTGCCCCTGTTTGCGCCTTTTTTCTCCCCTTTTTCTTCAAGGCTTGTGATGACTAAATCCCCGCTTTTTAAGCTTTTAGAGATAATTTCCGTGAAACTTTCATCGCTCACGCCCGTTTCAATTTCGATTCTTTGCGGTTTTCCGTCTGCTAAAAGCCAAATTCCCTGTTTGTCATATTTTGGGCCCTTGCCGTCCGTGTTTGGGGTAAATTTCAACGCCGCATTTTGCGCGCATAAAATATCTTCTTTTTTAGATGTTATTATGGAAACATTTGCCGTCATGCCGGGAATTAACTTTAAGTCATCGTTTTCAACATCAATAATCACGCTGTATGTAACCACGTTTGAAACCGTTGTTGGCGAAATCCTCACCTGGCTTACTTTTCCTGTGAAAGTTTCGTCAGGATACCCATCCAGCGTATATTCCACCTCTTGCTCCTTTTTAACTTTTCCGATGTCTGCCTCTGAAACACTTGCTTCAATTTGCATTTGGGTTAAATCCTGAGCCACGGAAAAAAGTTCGGGCGTCTGAAAGCTTGCGGCCACTGTCTGCCCGACATCTACCGCACGTGAAACCACCACCCCGTCAACAGGAGAGGTTATTTTTGTATACCGAAGGTTTGATTCTGCGGTCGAATAGCTTGCAAGAGCTTGGTTTATCTGGGCTTGCGCGGCGCGAATTTGTGCAACGTCTGCTGAATATGTGCTTTCTGCTAAATCAAGTTCGCTTTTTGCCACAAAGCCTTTCTTATAAAGGTTTCGATATCTTGTTAAAGTTAATTTATCGTTTGCGGCCGTTGCCTGAATTTTGGCCAAATTGGCTCTTGCGTTGTCTATTGTGGCCTTTGCCTGGTTTACCTGTGCTTCAAAAAGGGAAGTGTCAATTTCCGCTAAAAGCTGCCCCTTTTTCACTTCTGAATTGTAATCTACATAAATTGCACTTATCTGTCCTGAAACCTGTGAACCAATACTTACCGTCTGCACGGGGTTTATCGTGCCGGAGGCCTCTACAATCTGTGTTATAGTCCTTTTTTCCAAAGGTTTTGTAACATAGTGCGCCTTTTGCCCCTTTCCTTTGAAGATAAACACCCCAAAGGCAAGTGCTGCAAGGCATATAAGTATTATTACAATTATTTTTTTATTCATTTTATCTTCCTTAACTTTTGGTTTTAGTTTTAGATTTAGCTTTGGCCCCGCCTGCGGGCGAATTTACGGACTCATTTTTGTGTCCGTCTGTTTGCTCGTCCATAGAGCCTTCTGTGCCGATTTGGCCCTCTTTTCCCATTGCAACTTCAAGTTTTGCCTTTGCAATGTTATAGTTATAAATCGTTTGAACATATTCTTGCTGTGCGTTTAAATATTGGCTTCTTGCGTCCTGCAATTCAATAAAATTCGACAAACCAACGCCATATCTGCCATCTGCAAGTTCTAAATTTTCCTGTGCCTGGCGCACCCTGTTTTTATAAAGCGGTATCTGCTTTTGAAGCTGTACCATATTTATAAACGCGTCCTGTACTTCAAAATATATGTTTTTTTCGATTAAATTTATATTTTCTTTTGCAATTTCAAGCTGGGTCTTTGCTTCATCTGCCTTATATTTTGTTTTCATAGGGTTTAGCGAAGCTATATCTATCGTTGCGCCATAATTAAAGCTGCTTGTTGTTGGTGCGCTTGAATCTCTCCAGGTGTATCCTGCGCTTGCGCTTAAATTTGGCAGATATTCGCGCTTTGCATATTTTAGGGCCTCTGTCATAGCGTCTTTTGTTGCAATGTATGATTTAAAATCCGGCCGATTGTCTTTGGCATAATCCAGTGCCTCTTCAAAGCTTAACGCGAGCGGCTCAAAGGTGTAATCCTTTAATATGTCGCTTTTTTCAACCTTTGAAGTTAAAACAGGTGTGCTTGTATAATTCAAAGGCTCCACATTTTCTGTGTTAATTTCATCTTCAAGTTTTTTATAATTTCCAATGTTTAAAAACTTAACATCGGCCCAATTTTCTTTTAAATTAAAGGTTTCCGTGTTTTTAATGGAATAATTTGGCGCATAAGCCACATACATCGCATTATTTAGCTTTACAAGAGTGTTTTCATAGTCCGTTTCTGCGCCTATAAGTTCAATTTTTGAATTGCTTAAGTTTACTTCGGCGTTTACAAAGTCAATCCTTGATTTTATTCCTTCTTCAAAATATGCCTTAATTTGCGCGTATTGTCTTTTGTTTATCTCTAAATTTGATTTTGCAATATCCACCTTTGCGCGTGCCGCCAAAACCCCGTAATATGCGTTTTTTACGTTATACGTTGTCTGCAAAGTTGTGTTTGTAAGGTCAAATTCGGAGGCAATTTTATTAAACTTTTGTGTTTTTATGTTCGCATTTGTCTTTCCGAAGTTGAAAATCAACTGTTTCAGGCTGACCCCTGCGCTGTAATAGTAATCATTTCCGCCATAACTATGGCCAACATCAATTGAATTTCCCGTATATCCGCCGGAAGCATTCAGGCTTGGAAAAAAATCCGATTTTGCCTGTCCTACCCTGCTTTCAATTAACTTTACGTTGTTTTTTGAAATTTGAATATTTGGGTTGTTTTTAAGTGCAATTTCAATACATTCTTCCAAAGACAAAATATCGCCTTCTTTAATTTCTTCAATTGCACAAACAGGCTGTGCCAAAAGGCCTGCCATAAGCGCCAAAATAAGCAAGGACAAAAATATTAAAGATATTCTCTTTATTTTAAACACCGTTTTATGGGCTCTCCCTTATTAGTCTTAAACTTTATATTATTTATAACGATTTGAAATTAAATTTGTTCAAATTCTACCCTAAAGTTTTATTAATAATATATTACCTCAAAGGTTTAATACGGGCTAATGTTTTCACAAAAGTAAAAATTCTGTTGTTTGCAAATTTTGTCTGTGGTATAAAAATTTAAAAATAAGGAAATAAGGTGAAAATCCTTAGCTGGGCCGCAGCCGTAAAGCCGGAATACTTCAATTTAACCTTTTTTGAGCGGAATTCTTCAACAGGTTAGAATAAAAAGTTTTATTGTCTGCGCCCAAAACTTCCTTTAAAACGCGTGAAAAACACAATTTTAAAGTTAAGAGAGAAAAAGGAAGGCACGCAGATTTTTTAATGGCAACAGTTTCTCCAATAGCTCCAAACACTGTTAAAAATTGCCCGCATGGGCTTCCTTTTGGCGCCTGCCCAACTTGCAGCGGCATGGGCGGCGGGGGCGGCAGTGTGAAAAAAGCGCAGCCTCCAAAAAACGAGATGTCTTATGGGGAATGTTATGCAATTTGGATGAGAATGAAAGCGGCGGACAGGCAAAAGCTTGAGGCTGAACAAAATCTTCAAAGGCAGGCGGAATTTCTTCAAAAATCTAAAGAAATGTTAAACCAAATGTCAGAGAAGCTTTTATCTGCTTTAAATAAAATCCAAAACATTCTCCCCGCCCCCATGGACAAGCTTTTTGGTGCTGTTGCAAACAATATTCTAAAGCCTCTTTTAAATATAATTCAAAATTTCCCGAATTTTGTAAACAATATTTCAAAATTTGTTCAAAATATTCAAAGGGAAGTCTACATTGTTGCAGAAAAGCTTGCAAGCGTTTTTGGGGAAATTAAGAATTTCATTCAAAAACAGGTTTCTGAAACCTTTAAAAAATTCACTAAAAAAGTTTATAAAATTCTAAATATTTTTGGCCTTCGCGAAGAAGAAGATTTTGAAGAAGATGAAAAAGTGAGTGCTGAAATCGCTGCATTCAAGGCAAAAGATGTTGTTTCCATTAAAGAATTTTTAATAAGTTTGATAAGAGTAGAAAAGTCAATAAAAACAGAAAGAAAACCGAAAAATGACCCTGATTCAAAGCCAAATACACAGTAATTATAATAACAATGCATATTTTAACCTAAAATCGCAAGAGCTTGCCCGCCAGCACAGAAATAAAACTGCCTCCCAGAAAAACCAGGTGAATAAAACACTCGAGGGGGTTGTTGTAAATAATTTTATAAAAGATGAAACCCAAGGGGCGCAAAGTCAGCCCCAAAGCTCAATTCAACCTTCTGCCCAAAGCTCTGTTCAAGGCAGCGCGCTTAATATGGATGATATTTGTAACACCTTAATTATTCCAACAGAAGGTGTTTTGCCGCAAAAATCAGAAAGCATACCAAAAGGCGCAAAAGAAGGTCAAAAGTCTTCTCTTTTATTGTCCGCCCTTCCTCTTGCCGCAACGGCGCTTGCCCTTGTCGGGGGCGGCTTAGGGCTTACGAAAGTTTTTCAAAAATCCGCCGCTTCTTTAAATGATAAAAATATTCTGAAGGCAGAAAGGCTGCCTGTTTTAGCTATGAATATGAACATAAAGCAAGAGCCTGAATTTGCGGCATATATGGCCCTTAGAAACCCAAATAAAAAAACGATTTTTGCAATGATTGGTGTTTTTGTGATGAGCGGCCTCACTCTTATTGGAAAAGGCTTTGTGGATGGGGTTAAGGATGTCTGGGTGAAGAAAAAAGAGGCACAAGCCAATAAAGACCTGCAAGAAAGCCTGATTGAAATTGAAACAAAATCTTTCAGGGGAAAGCTTGATGTGGTGCGCGATGAGCTTTCAAGCAAGGCAAAATATTTTAACGATGTCCTTAGTTCAAGGCAAAAGCATACGTCAAGAGCCCCAATGGGCAGCGCAACTATGCATGCCGGTGTGCCTCATAACCCCCAAATGACTCCTTTCTTAAGGTTTTTCGGGTTTAAGGGCGGCCCCGGTTCTTTTGGGGCTGGTTTTGCTAACAGTAATGAAAAAGAAGAAAAATCCGATATTAAAAATTCCCCTTTTGCGCTTGCTGCCTTAACTTTAGGTACTTTGGCACTCGGTATTTTTATGGGAAGAAAAATGTTTAAAAATTTTGTTGCGGCGGATAATGAGATAAGAAAATTTGTTCAAAGCGGCACAAATGAAATTGAAGCACAAATAAGCACCCTTACAGAAAAGCTGAAAGGCGCTCAAAACAAGGAAGATGGCGGCGCTGAGCTAAAAAGGCTAAAGGAACTTTTGCAAATTAAGCGTGCAGATTCATTCGAAGTTCAAAACACCCTAAAAACCGTGCCATTTTTGAATGAAGATGATATTAACCAAAGCACTTTAGAGATTATGACGGGGATAAAATCAATTTATGGGGACGCGCCCGAAACTTTGGGCGGTAAAATTGGCCAAATTCAGTACTATTGCTATTTGGATGAAAACAGGGGACATCTTTACAATTGGATTATGAACCCTGAAAATCCTTTTGCGGCCTATCTTTTCCTTGCTTTTACAACAATAAGCGCTGCGGGGTATTCAATTAAAAAGGCAATAGAAGGCGTAAAAGAGGCCGCTGTTATTAAGGAAAACACAAACACAGAGCGTGAATTGCAGGAAAAGCTTATTGATGTTGAAATAAGAAATTTTAAATCCAAAAAACAAAGCGCAATTGAGCCCCTGATGGCGGAATTTAATGCAAAAGCCGCGTCAAATGCTTCAAATGAGGAATTAAAAATAATGGCCGATAATATTTTGCTTGAAATTAAAAACGGGCCGCCTTTTGTGTATGCGTAAAGGTATATGTATGTGAAAACCTCTCTAAATAGGCGTTTGTGGCCTGTTGTCAATAAAAAAGAAAGTTAAACAATGCCAGTTAATTTTAACCCGCAAATAGCAGTAAATATAAGGACTTTGGGCTCCGGCGTCAAAAGGGCGGATGAGAGCAGGAATTACTGTGTTTATAATTTAAACCGCGTGGAAACCCTTGCAAGAAAAGGAAAAGAGGTGCTTCCATATTTGGCTGAATATCTTGAAACCTCAACCGATGAAAACGGCATTTTGGAGGCACTTTCTGTTGTGGATAAAATGGCAGATTACCGTGTGGACGGGCTTTATGCTATATATCCTGCACTTTCAAAGTTTAACGATACAAATTCGCCCGATATTCAGGTAATGCTATCGGGGATTTACCGTAAAATCCTTGTGCCAGACGCGTTTGGGCCTTTGTGTAAAATGCTGCACAAACAAATAAATCACCCAAATTCAAAATATTTTGACCCCACAGAAGAAACGGGTGGCGCAATTCTTGAATACCTGCGGGCTTATGGGGCGCAAAACCTTTACCCAAGAGCATTTTAGCGTCCCCATCGCTGCTTTTAAAAATATTTTGCAATTTCTGTACGGCATTCAAACCCCCTCCTTGTTTTGCTGCTGTTTTTTATAAAAACTGCTTGTTTTATCTCTTTTTTTAAACTATTATTTTGTTGTACTGAATTAATTATTGGATTTTTTATGAAAAAAGATATCTTAAAAATGCGCGAAGCGTTTACTATGATTGAAATTATGATGGCCCTTGTGGTTGTATCTATTATGCTTGCTGTCTTAGCGCCTGTTATAATCTCGACAAAGCCAAGCGAGGCCGCTAATATACAGGTTACAAATTCTGATAACACCCCTGTGGGCGTGATTGTGGCCTGGTTTGGAACGAATTATCCAAAAGGCTGGGTGCCTGTAAGCGGCCAGTATATTGACCCAACGCAGTATCCAGAGCTTAAAAATGCTCTCCAGAGGGACGCTTTGCCGGATTTAAATGCTGGTGCTGATCCTGAAAATTCAACAGTGTGGATAATTAAAGCTGAAAAATAGCCCGTAGTCTGCATTTACAGGCTAATGCAATGTTGAAATCCGCCATAGCGCTAAAATGTTGAAGCGTTTTAATAATAATGCTAAAACATAGGCCCCGTGATTTTATAAACGCAAAAAGCAAGGCTATTTCTTGTTTTCAATCTCTTTTAGTGCTTCTTTTCCTGCAATGTTTTCAAGGATAACCCGGCTTAAATTATACTCTGCCTGAGCCTTTTTTACGGTGTTTTGGGCATTTCTATAGTATGTGTCTGCAACAATAAGCTCTTCCCTTGTGGCCTTCCTTTGGCCCGATTGCATTGCGTTATAGACCTTTCGCCTGTTTTCAAGATTTTGCATGGAAAGCTGCAGGAGCTCTTTTTGGCTGACATAGTTTACGTAATTATTCAGAAGATTTTTTTGAAGTTCATCGATTTTTCGAACCAAAAGCACCATATCCGCGTCATTTACTTTTGTAAATTTGTAATTTACTTCCTTGTCATCCCCTGAAAACGCGTTCATAAGGCCGCCCCCGATAAGCGCACCGCTTGCCATATAAGGGTTTGCAGAAAGTGCTGTCCCTGCAATGGTTGAAAAGCTTGCAATGGGCTTAAGCAGCCTTTTTACGGCGCTTTCGTTCGGCTTGTTTTCATCCGGGTTTGATAGCTTATAGATTGCATATTTTATGGTTTCGCTTCGCTGAACGGCGCTATTGTAGAGTATGCTTAAATCTGCAAGAATTTCGGGCGATTCAATGTCCATCTCTTCAATTATATCTTTTGAAATTTGTTTTAGGCTTAAATCCGCATAGGTTAAGCCTTTAACGTCACTTTGCCTGCTTATTGTTTCAATCTTTTTTTCTTCTTTTTTAACTGCCGCTGCCTGAATTTCTTTTTTGCTCTCAATTTCAGTGCCAACGCCCATTCTTCTTGAAAAAGCGGCCGGTGCAAAGTTTTCGTAATTCACAGAAGCTAAGGTGCACCCAAAAGAAAACACTAAAGGTGCCAAAAACGCTGCCGCCATAAGGCATAACGCAAAAAACATATTAAATTTTAAGGACGCATTTTTTTTCATGGTGTTTTTGTCTTAATTTCTTTCTTTGAAAAATCAATGTCGTTCGGGTCAACGTTCAGTGTGCTTAAATCGTACATTGCAACGTTCAAATTGTCCACGGTGTCTTTCCCTGCAAGCCTTTGCAGCATTAAATAATACCTTTTTGCCTCCTGTTTCAGGCGAAATTCCTCAATTTGCTTTTCTTCCCATCTTGCGCTTGATACGGCAATTTCAAGGGAATCTCCGCTTTTTAGGGCTGTATTGTAGTTTTTATTCAGTAAAATAAGCTCTGCGCGCGTGTCTTTCAGGCCCTGGAGCACATGCTTATAACAATAATACGTGGTCACAATTTCAGATTGCAAATCTTCTATAAGCCCCGCCAACTCTATCACTTCGGTATCAGTCAGTGGCGTTTCCTGTATAACCTTTGCATTTTTCTTGTTTAAAAGGTTGTTTGCAAGCCTGGCAGAGGCAAAAGAGGCCGATTGCACACCATAATTCATGCCCATAAAAGACGGCAACATCGAAGCCCCGCTTATAATGGCGCTCATGCTGCGCGCAAGAAGCGAAGAGTGAATTCTGCGCTCTTCTTCAGGGATTGCAAGCTTTTGCAGGGTAAATTTAATCAACGGGTTGTTGTTAACCGTCCCTGTCCAAATGTCCTCCAAATCTTCCATGTCGGCTTCCTGCTGTTTTCCCACGATAATTTGCGCGCTCTCTGAATCATTTACAAAAAGACTCCCTTTCAGGGTTTTTATCTGATTATCGAGCTCAATTTCGTGTTTTTTTGTGTTTTGCAGAAGAATTTCATCCGCAAAAGCCGTGTCAGGCAAGAATACCCCCATCAAAAGTATTATTACCGCAAGTCTTTTTAACATAATAATGTTATAGCACAAAAAATTTGCCGCGCCCAATTGACGAAGCAAATCTTTTACGAATATTTAAATTAATCTTTAAAGCCGCTGGAATTATTGCTTTTAACGTATTAAATCCGGCAATTCAACCGTGTGCGGGCAAATTAATATTCAAAATCGCCTGATGAGCCGCCTTCTTCATCATCTTGAAGGGAAGAAAGGTCATAATTATAAGTAGAATCAAAGTCTTCGGGCAGTTTTTCCGTATCAGGCCAGATTGTTCCTTCGTCAAAGCGGCAGGCAGAAAGATTTTCGCTTGTTGCAAAGTCTGAATCGGTTAATTCTGCTTCGTTTAGAACGCACCCTGCCATATCGGCCTCGTTAAAATTGCAGAAATTAAGTGTTGCATAGCTAAAGTTTGTGCCGTTTAAAATGCAGTTTGAAAAATCGCATTCTTCAATTTTACATCTTGAAAAATCGGCGCTTGTAAGGTCACAGTTTGAAAAATTAACGTTTTGAATTGAGGACTCCGCAAAGTTTGCGCCCGAAAAATCTATGTCGGATAAATCAACGTCGGATAAATAGTTTGCAAGAAATTCGCTTTCGCTTAGGTCGATTTCGCCGCCGTTTTCAGCCTTTTTTGCCGCAAATTCATCCTTTTTGTTTAAAAGTAGCTCAATCCATTCTTCTTTAGAGGTCCTCATTTATCTTTCCTTATCAAATTCTAAACACAATTTTTAAAATGGGTACATCTCATTTTGCCATATTTTTCACCGCTTGTGAAGTGTAGTTTTAATTATTCTTTAACAATTTCTGTTTCAATGGCTAAAAGTACCGCCTGCACTCTGTTTTCAACGTTAAGTTTTTTATAGATATTGTTCAAATGTGTTTTTATGGTCACCTCTTTTACAAAAAGTTTTTCTGCGATGTCGGCATTTGAGGCGCCCTTGCTCACCATTTTTAAAATTTCAAGTTCCCGTTGGGTCAGTTTTGAAATTTGCTCCATCGCCTCTTTTGAAATGGCGCCGGAGTTTCTGAGTTTATTCCAGTTTGAACGCCTGATGAGCGCTTCAATCCTTGCCAGAAGGTTTGGAAGTACATATGGCTTTACAACATAATCATCTGCCCCAGTTTTAAGGCCTGAAATCTGCTTATAGTCTTCGTCTACGGCGGTTAGCATAATAACAGGAATTGTATTATAATATTTGTTGTCCCGAATTCTTTTTAATGTTTCCCAGCCGTCTAAATTTGGCATCATAATATCTAAAAGCACTAAATCTGTTGTGTGATAGTGCTTATCAAGATATTCAAGCCCCAAAAGCCCGTCTTCTGCGGCTTCTGCATGGTATCCATACATAGGAAGCGCGTCCTTCAAGAGTTTTGGGTTATCATCAATTATTAAAATGTTTCCAAGTGATGGTGCTGCCATTTTATTTTCCTTGTATTTCAGTGTTTGTCTTTGTTTTGGTGCATTTTTTAAAACAAAGAATGCTTAAATCAGCCTGTAATATTTTCCTTAAGCGCCTTTACGGCCGCTTGTGTTCTATCGTCCACGGAAAGTTTTTGTAAAATGCTGCAAACATGAACTTTTGTCGTGTTTACAGATATATTAAGATTTTTTGCAATTTCAAGGTTTGAATTTCCCTCTGCAAGAAGGTTTAAAACCATCATTTCCTTGCTTGTTAAGTTATAGACGGCTTCTTTCCTTGTTTCTTCCGGCGAATCTTTTGTCATGTTTAAAACATACTGCGCAATGCTTGAATCAAACCAAATTGCGCCCGCTATGACATCTTTAATAAGCGCTATAAGCCTATCCGGCTTAATATCTTTTGAACAATAGGCGTTAATTCCTGATTGCATACACTTTTGCACCTCTTTTTCTTCGTTGTGCGAAGTGATGACAATGATTTTCACCTCTTTATTGGTTTTTCTTATTTCCCTTGTGGCGGAAATCCCGTCTGTGCCAGGCAGGCCAAGGTCCATTAAAATAACATCCACCTTGTTCTCAGCTAAAATTTTATACCCCTCATAGGCTTCTTGTGCTTCAAAAATTTCCCCGATAAATTCCTCGTCTTTTAAGGAAGCAACAAGCGCAAAGCGGGTGAGGGCGTGGTCTTCAACAATTAAAATATTTTTCTTTTCCATTCTTTTGATTATAGCGCAATTTTTACTTATTTATTTATTCTTTACATTCTATTTACAATTTTTCTCCTTTTTTGTTTAATATAATTAAAGATTTAAGGGTAATTATTTTATGATTGAAATTAAGGATGTAGAACACGTTGCAAAGCTTGCCAGGCTTGAAATTACGGAAGAAGAAAAGCCAAAGTTTGCAAAGCAATTGGGCGACATTTTAAAATATGTTGAAATGATGAACGAGGTTGACACCACAGGGGTTGAACCTATGAGTCATTCGATTGATTTTTCAAACGTTATGCGGGAAGACATTGAACACTATGAAGTGACGCGCGAAGAGCTGATGTCGAACGCACCGGATGTTGAAGGCGAATTTTTCAAAGTCCCCAAAATCAATTAATTTGGGGACTTTATTTTTGGGCTTGATATTATATTAAATTTGGGAAGATTTGGGAAAAAGGATATGACAAAGTATATTTTTATTACAGGTGGTGTTGTTAGTTCGCTTGGGAAGGGCATTGTGGCGGCTAGTTTGGGGCGTCTTTTAAGGGCGCGCGGCTATAGCGTTACAATTCAAAAGTTTGACCCGTATATAAACGTGGACCCTGGCACTATGAGCCCGTTTCAGCATGGTGAAGTTTTTGTTACAGACGATGGCGCTGAAACGGACCTCGATTTAGGCCACTATGAAAGGTTTACAAACACATCCTTGCACCAAATTAACAATGTAACATCAGGAAGCGTGTATCAAACAGTTATAAATAAAGAGCGCCAGGGCGAATATTTGGGCGCCACCGTGCAAACCATTCCGCATATTACAAACGAAATTAAAGCAAGGGTTCAAAAGGCCGCAAAACAATTTAACCCGGACTTTTTGATTGCAGAAATCGGGGGAACGATAGGTGACATCGAAAGTTTACCGTTTATTGAGGCTATAAGGCAATTTAGGGCTGAAGAAGGGTTTGGAAATTCTCTTTCAATCCACGTAACTTTGCTTCCGTATTTGCCTACCTCCGGCGAATTGAAGACAAAGCCTTCACAACACAGCGTTTACACCCTTCGAAGCTACGGAATTCAGCCTGAAATCCTTGTTTGCAGAACCCAGCAGGAAATTCCAAAAACAGAACGCGATAAAATTGCGCTTTTCTGTTCTGTTCAAAAAGATTGCGTAATTGAGTGCCGCGATATGGACTCTATTTACGAGGTTCCGCTTGCTCTTGAGGCGCAAAACCTTGCGGGCGTTGTCTTAAAACAACTTCAAATGAAAGATAAAAAACCCGATATTTCGAATTGGGAAAAACTTGTGTATAGAATTAAGCACCCTAAAGATACGCTAAAAATTGCTCTTGCGGGTAAATATACAGATTTAAACGACGCCTATATTTCTGTCGTGGAATCCTTAAAACACGCAAGTTTACAGCATGAATGCAAAGTTGAAATAAAATGGCTTGCTTCTGAAAAATGCCTCACTATGGACGATGCGGCAGAAATGTTAAAAGATGTTGACGCGCTTGTTGTGCCTGGAGGCTTTGGTGTTAGGGGCATTGAGGGCAAATTGAACGTTATCAGATATGCCCGCGAAAACAACCTGCCGTTTTTGGGGCTTTGCCTTGGCATGCAGTGTGCTGTGATTGAATATGCAAGAAATGTTTTGGGTCTTGAAGGTGCCAACAGTACGGAATTTGCCGAAGGCACGAAATATCCGGTAATTGACCTTATGATTGAACAAAAAGGCGTTGCCGGATATGGCGGAACAATGAGGCTTGGGGCTTATCCTTGTCATTTAAAAGACGGTTCAAAGGCCCAAAAGGCCTATGGCGCAAAGGTTGTGTCCGAACGTCACCGCCACAGGTATGAAGTAAATAATGAGTTTAAAAAACAAATTGAAGAGGCCGGGCTTGTGTTCTCGGGAACCTCTCCTGACGGGCTTTTGGCCGAAATGATTGAATATCCGAAAAACGATTGGTTTGTGGCGTCACAGTTCCACCCTGAGTTTAAATCCCGCCCGGAAGAGCCGCACCCGTTGTTTGTCGGGCTTGTTTCCGCGGCTGTAAAATTAAAGGCGAAAAAAGCAAAATAGTTAAAATCCTTGCGGCATTGGGGTTTTCAGCCTTACATAACCTTGAATTGTCAGGTCAATGTTGGCGTAGATAATTCTAATTAAATCGTCTTGAACCATAACGGCCCTTGAATACACAACTGCAGGCGTTTCCCAGTCGTCTTCGTAAGGAATGGCCTTAATTTCTGCCACTCTTGTCTGGCCTTGAAGCAGCGAAATCGTGTATTTGCCATCATTTTCCTTGTAATCTACCTGGTAATGCCCTGCCTGCTGCACATTTCCAGATGAATCATAAAAATCCGCCCCAATTGTTACTGTAGGTTTATTTTGCGGTACATCTTTAATCCTTGCCGGCTGATTATTGGGGTTCTCATACATTTTCTTTAAATTTTTATCGTATTCGGGGTTATTTCTGTTAAAAAACCGCTTCATCTTATAAAAAAGACCGTTTGGCTCCTTTTCAAAACGCTGCATAACTTCTTCAAACTGCTTATTTGTTGTCGGGTTTGGGTTTGAAAAGGCGTTGTCGATAAAATCATAGTCAAAATCGGTCATATCCTCTGAATAAGCAGGGGAGAGGCTAAATGCCAAAAGGCACCCGAAAATAGCCGCGCTTAAAACAGTGAAATTTTTATAAAAAAGCCGTCTCATCCGTGTTTTGCCTTCTAAGCTGCTTAAAAAACCTTACAATATTATAATAACGTTTTTTGCGCGCAAGGCAAAATTGTTAAGCCCCATTCCAAATTTTTTGCACCAAAAAGCACCACAGGGAGCGCCATTCAAGGCATTTACGCTAAAAACTTATGTTCACTTTTTTAGGGCGTTGGCGGCGGCGTGGTTGGAATTTTTGATTGAATAAAGTTTGCAAATCTTGTTAATTGCCTTCCTGCAAAGCTTATGCCGTTTGTAAAAGTTTGCATTGCACACCTGCCTGCGTTTCTAAGGCATGCCCCAATTCCGCCTCCCGTGGCGCCTCCGCCCGAAGTTATGGCGCCAACCCCTCTTCGGATTCCGGCAATTGCAAGCCCTATTGCTGCAATTCCAAGAGTGAGCTTTAAAGCGGTTCCAAGGATTCCTTTTTTCTTTGTCCCGTCCGGGTTTTGCGCTGTTTCGTCTTTACATTTTTCGGGTCCGGGCGCAAAATAATCCATATCATACGGACTTTGCATTTTATTTATTCTTAAATTTGAGGGCCTGTCCATAATAAAAGCATAAGGGTCAAAACCCACAATTGGCGTACATCTTTCAATAGAATTTGGTAAATATGTCATAAAAATTCCTAAATTTTTTCTTCCTAAATTAATAAAAACTTTTTGCCTTGAAAAATTGCCTTTTTTGCCGCTTTTTTATAAAATTTCTATATGGAAGTTTTGAAGCAAAAATTGATACAAAACAAATATCCGCTCATATTAACGGTTTTTTTTGTATTTTTCTTATTTCTTTTTTGGGGAAGGTTTGGCGACCCTGTTGTGGATTGCGGAAGAGAAGCCTATATCCCTTATGCTATGGCAGATTTGGGCAAAATTTTATTTAAAGATATTGTCTGCATATACGGCCCCATGCCTTATTACCTAAATGCCTTTGTAGTAAAGCTTTTCGGCCCTTCTTTGAATGTAATGTACTGTATTGGCGCCGTTCTTGCATATGTGTTTTTGCTTTTATTCTTTTCTCTTGCAAAACGCTTTTTTAACGGCCTTTCAGCCCTTTTTGTCACCCTTGCTATTCTTTTTTCATGCGTTTTTTCGCCACACCTTTTTAACTATATTTTTCCATATTCCTATGCAATCCTTTATGCGCTTGTGTTTTCGCTTTTTTCTATGCTTTTTATATTTAAATTTATTGATACAAAAAAGCCCGCTCTCCTTTGTGCGGCAACGCTTTTTCTTTCTTGCTCCGTGCTTTCAAAATATGATTTTTTGCCCTGTGTTTTAATTTTGCCTGCGGTATGCTTGCTTTATAAAAAAAATATTACACTTAAAACCCTTCTACAATGCGCATTTTGCCTTGTTATTCCATTTTTAATTTTGGCTATAATCCTTCTCCTGCAAGGGGTTACGCCTTCTGATTTATTATATAATTTTCAGATGATTTCAAATATGGCGCATTCAACTTCGCTGGATATTTTCTATAGAAAGCACACAGGCTTTTATTTTATCCCTGAAAAAATGCTTCTTCTGATAAGGCCTTTTGCATTGTCATTCCTTGTTATTGGGGCTATTTTTTCTATCGGTTTTTTTGCGGAAAAAATTAAAAACAAACCTGCAAAATGTGTTCTTTTTGCCTTTGTGGTCTTGGTTTTTGCCAGGTTGTTTTATCCTATTTTTTTCCTTTTGCCATTGTTTGTCCTTTTTTCTTTTTTGGGTTTTGTTTTTTATCTTTTCCTGAAAAAGCGCATTATGAGCCTGTCTGACGATGATAATATGAAGTTTTTATTCATATTTTTAACCGTGCTTATTTCCCTAAAAACCTTGTTTGACTTGAATCTTGGGGTTTATGGCACATTCTACCTTCCTTGCATTTTGCTTTCATTTTATCTTATATGCTTTATTTTCTTCAAAAGCCGCTCTGCGCAATACTTTTCAGGAATTAATCTTTTAAATCTTGTTTTTTCTTTAATATTTTTATCTTTCACTTTTAACTATTTTGTAAATGTGAAAAATGTTCCCGTAAAAACGCCTGTGGGCACTATATTTTCAAGCAAAAACTTTGCAGTTCCCCTGAATTCTGTCATAAGATTTTTGCAAGAAAACATCAAAGATGATGAAGATTTTCTTATGCTGCCTGAGGGATTATTTTTGAATTTTGCCCTAAAAAATGAGTATAAATATTTTAACACAAGCTTTGTCCCACTTGACTTTGAGGCATATGGAGAGGAAAGTTTAACCAAGGCCGTTCTTCAAAACCTGCCAAAATACTTAATTATAACCAACAGGGACTCTGAAGAATATGGCTATACTTATATTTGCAACGATTATGGCAAGGATTTTTGTGCCAAAATAAATAATTTTTACGATTTTAAGTTTATGCTAAACGATGAAAATTTGGCAAAACCTTTTATAGTGTATGTTTTCGAGAGGAAATCAGATGGCCGGTAAAAAAAATGCGTGTATTGCAATTGTTCACCATGGGTGCGCCAAAAACCTTGTGGATACTGAACTTATGGCAGGCGCCCTGCAAGAAAAAGGCTATAAAATCACGCTGGACCCATATGAAGCTGGTGTCGAATTTGTTGTTATAAACACATGCTCATTCATCTATGACGCAGAAAGGGAGAGCGTTTCAAGTATTTTTGATATGATATCGGCTGGCAAAAAGGTAATTATTACGGGCTGCCTTCCACAAAAGCATGGCGAGGAGCTAAAAGCCTTGATACCAGAGGCTGTTGGCTTTATCGGGACTTCTGATATTGAAAAAATTGTGGAATTGATTGAAGGCGCAAAGAAAAATGATGGGAAAAATGCTGGTGGCGCTGATTTTCTTGTGTCGAAAAACCCTGTTTGTAAATATCCCGAAAACCTTGACAGACTGCAGATTACAGTGGGTTCAAGCTCTTATATAAAAATCGCCGAAGGGTGCGATTATGCCTGTGGTTACTGCGTTATACCCAAATTGCGCGGCCCCTATGTTTCAAGGCCAATGGAAGCTATTATAAAAGAGGCTAAAACCCTTGCAGATAAAGGGGTTTCGGAAATTATTCTGATTGCGCAGGACACATCAAGCTATGGAATTGATTTGTGCAAAAAACCGATGTTGGCAAAACTTTTAGAAGAACTAAATAAAATTGAAAACCTAAGCTGGATAAGGGTTTTGTACACTTACCCGACAAATTTTAATGACGAGCTTATAAATGCAATTGCAAACCTGGATAAGGTTGTAAAATATGTCGATATTCCGCTCCAGCACTCACATCCGGAGATTTTAAAAGCCATGCGCCGCCCTGTGATTGACGTTTTGGCATTTATAAAAAAACTAAGAAAAAATATAAAAGGCGTTTGCATTAGAACCACACTGATTACAGGCTATCCGACAGAGCAAGAAGAGTATTTTGACCATCTTTTCAACTTTGTAAAGTCTGCAAAGTTTGACAGGCTGGGTGTTTTTGAGTTTTCAAAAGAAAAAAGCACCTATGCATATAGTTTAAAACCGCAAATACCTGCAAGAGTAAAGAAAGCAAGGAAAAATAAGATTTTAAAACTTCAAAAAGAAATTTCAAATAAAATTAATGAAAGCCTTGTGGGGCAAGAGATTTCCTGTATTGTAGAGCAAGTGAGAGATGATGGCACTGCAATTTTAAGGAGCTATAAAGATGCGCCGGATGTTGACGGGCTTGTTTATGTAAAAACGGCTGAAATCCTTGTGCCTGGGGATATTTGGGATGTAAAAATTACCGGATATTCTGATTATGATTTGTTTGGAGAAATTTAAATTTGAATTTTAGCGATTTAAACGACAAAAATAATAAAAACCATGCTCAAAAAAACGTCGGCGAAGTGCCAGGGGAGAAATTATATAAAATTGGCGAGCTAGCGTTGAAATTAGGGGTTTCAATTCAGACTTTAAGAATATATGATAAGGAGGGGCTTTTGCCCCCAAAACGCTCTGATACCAACAGACGCGGGTATACAGAAGAAAGTTTACAACGGGCAAAAGTCATACTATACTTGACACGCAGTCTTTCTGTTAACTTAAACGGCGTGAAAATTATTTTAAAATTTTTGGATAAAGGCCGCTTAAAGCCTGCCCTTGCGCTTGAGCTGCTTTCAGACATGGCAAAATCAGCAGGGATAAGCGAAGAGGAGATTTCAAATAACCTGAAGCGCTATGATAGAGCTTAATACATCAGTTTGAAAACGTGAAAAGCCTTGTTGGAGTTGATAAAACAGATTGTTAAGTTTTGTAAACCGCTTTTGTACGTCGTTAAATCTTTGAAAGCCTTATCTGGCGTATTATTTCCTGTTGATACAAACCTTTTGTTGTAAAAAAACCGCTCCATTTTTCTTCTTCGAAGTCTAAAACCCAATAGGGGCGGACAATACAAGTGCGTTTCATATTTTCCACGAAAAAGCTCCCGAAAACCCTTGTAAAACGGGAATGTACAAAAAATATCCCGCCTTCGTTGTAAAAACTCTTACAAAAACCTTGGGCGGGACATTTTAAATTTAAATTTAAGCTCTAAAGCCTGACATAATTTTTATAAAATTACGCTTGACCTTCTTTTTGCTTATTAATTAAGCCTTGAATTCTGTCGATAATTTCTTCGCCTTTTTTCTGAACTTCTGAAACCATATCATCGGCTTTTTCCTGAATTTCTTTAACGGCGTAAGAAGCTTTATTCATAGCGTCTTTGGTTGTTTTAGAAATCTGTTCGCGAGTTTCTTCGCCTGATTGCGGAGCAAGCAAAACGCCGATTACAGCGCCCACAATGCCGCCTACAACAAAGCCTGTTACAAATTTTCCTACTGACATAATTTTTTATTTCCTTTCTTTTATTTTCTGAATAGTTTAATGCCGGCTGAAAGCCCTTCTCTTAGGCCATCAAAGAGCCCGCGCATTTTTTGGCCCACCCTAAAGGGCACGCACATAAAGTTTTCAAAAGCGCCTTTCACCTTATTTATCTGGCTGTCGGCGTTTTTTGCGATGGAATTTATTGAGCCCAAAGTTTCTTTAAGCTCTTGCAGAGTGGGCTCCAGCTCTTTGTTAATCATTTCAGAGGTCTGAGATAGCGTCTTTGCAAGCTTTGTAGATGTGTATATTAATTTTATTAAGAAAATTGTAATCAATGTTAATAAAATTGCTGTTGTGTAAATTAATACCACTAAACCTGTCTGCACTGTTGAAGAATCCATCTTTTAACCCCTTTAAAATTACATATTATAAACGTCTGTTTCAATATTTTTGGCGTTTGCAAGTTTTTGCGCCTTCATATTGTCCAGAAAATTTTTGTATTCCATCTCAATTTTATATTTTGAGCTTTTAATGATATCTATAGCCTGCTTTTTGGCCTTTTGAATTTCCGGGGAATATTTTTCCGCAACATCAATTACTGTGTTTTTAATGTCTTCGCGAAATTCTTTCCCGGGCTTTGGCGCATAAAGAAGCCCTGCGGCAATTCCGCCCACAATGCCTGTTAATATGCCAATTGCAAAGCAGATTGAATTATCTTTTTTACACATTTTATTCTCCTTTACATTAAGATTTGATAATTATAACATTTTTTTGGGCGTCATTAAACCCCTCGGGCATTTATTATTTTAAAATAATGAACTTGAATGAAAATTTGATAAAATTTTGATTAATTGCTTGCAAAAAATAGTTTTATTGATATAATAAATTTCATAGAGAAGTTGATTTTCGCTCGCTGGAGTGTTTTTGGCTTCTTAATAAGATAGTTTAGATAATCCTCAGTAGCTCAATGGCGGAGCAACCGGCTGTTAACCGGTAGGTTGTTGGTTCGAGTCCAACCTGAGGAGTTTTTTAATATTTTGACTATTTTGCATTATCACCTTAAAGGCTGGAATTGGCTCTATATATAGTGTTTCACCATCATAAGAAAAGTTCGAACATACTATATTTATAATTTTACGCTTCTGTTCGGCACTGCCGTCTAAAAACGCCTTGTAGCAATCATTACAGAACCTTAGTAAAGAGTTCGATTGCTCATAAAAATCTTTAGTAGCTTTCTGTATTTCATGTTCTTCCATGACCAATGCTTCACGTTCGGCTTCCCATTTTTCAATGTTAGCTTTCATGCCAGCACTATTAAAATTCTCTTCAAAGGCACGTCTTAGAGTATCATCTAACTTGTCTATACGCTTTCTTATGGACTTTTTAATCTCGTCATGGTAAGTTCCCTGTTTCTTATGTATTTCTATAAGTCCAGTTCGCACTAACTCTAAAACCTCATTAGGAATAGTAATCTGTCTCAGCATACTTAGTACGGTTTCATCTATAAGCTCCTGTCTTATATAACTACTCTTTTTGCAATCGCCACCCCTATTTCCTGTGCAATGGTAGTGTATATAGTATTTAACTCCATTCTTGGTATTCTTCTTATGTCTTTCTCCTGTAAGCTGACAACCACATTTAGCACATTTAATACAACCATTGTATGGAAAGTCTGTATGAGTTTGTCTTGTTTTATTGGGGTCTCTTAGCTTCTTTTGAACTGCAAAATATGTAGCTTCATCAATAATAGCTGGAAAGTTGGTTTTTTCTATGAGTTTATCATCATAATAAAACTTTCCTGTGTATGCTCGGTTATGAAGTATATACTCTATGCTGGTTTTAGGGATACGACTACCCTTTTTGGTTCTTAATCCCTCTTTGTATAAAATTGAAGCTATGGTTTGAGGTGAGTTACCTTGCAAGCATAAAGCATAGGCTCTTTTGACATAAAAAACATAGTCTTCATCAATTATCATTTTCTTGTATCTGCCGTCTTTTTCGTTCTTATAACCTAGTGGTGCATGGTATGGATACCCACCATTTGCAACCTTACCTCTTAATCCTTCTTTGGTTCTAATTTTCCCTATTTTTCTTTCATAATCTGCAAATACCATTGTTATTTCTCTTTGCATTTCATTTTCTAAAGTTTCTTCATTAGAACCACTAATGGTTAGTAGTTTAATACCCTTATTATCAAAGAACGGTTTGAGTGTTGCTGTGTAATCTGCGACATCTCTTGAAATACGGTCTAATTTACATACTATTACCGCTTTAATGTCATTCTCGGGATTACTGCATGCTTTTAGTAATTCTTGTAGGTTGGGTCTATTTAAGTTCTTTGCAGATATACCCTCGTCAGAAAATATATTAGTAACATAATATCCATTCTGCTGAGCAAAATTCATTATACTTGTTATCTGCTGTCCTATACTATACCCATGATTAGACTGTTTCTTAGTAGATACCCTTGCATAAGCATAGGCTGGTATTAAATTCTCTTTGCTGTTCATAGTTCATCTTCCTTTTTATCATCTTATCAAATCATATATATCATTCACTTAATTATGACGATATGTTAAGCACAGGAATTTCTAATATCTTCAAAAGCACAAATGTATTCGGTCAGGCTTTTTACAATATCTTCCTGAGTAACTTCTTTGCCGTCAATAATCGTTAAGTCAATTACAACCTTTTTGACGTTATTACCTCTTCCTACGACATATTGAATATTTTGAGGGGTGTTATTACTCATTGTCCGCACCTCTTCCGTAGCATGTATGCACCTTATCAAGAATATTCAGGACTCGCTTTATAGCCTTTGGCTTCCGATAGAGCAGGAAGTTCCAAATGTCTTCCTTTATATCAGTAGTTAAGTTGTTCAACAAGGCATCATTATCGAGGTCATATTCAAGCTTTAAATGACTTCTGAGCCATTGTATATCAAAGCCGTTATCTTTCAGCATTGCTGCAATTCGTTCACTAGCTAGACGATTTCTCAGCTCCATGTGAGTTCTGTTTTCTGTTGGTGTTCGTTCAGCATTGTCAACATAACAAGCAATCTTTTCTCTTAGGATTTCCTCAGTTGCTCCAAATACTTCAAATCGTGTCAATATTGGAGTTGCTGTACTGTTAAGCACATCAGTTAGATATACTTTGCGTGCTTCTCGTCTAGGAATATCAAGTAATACACGCATTTCTTCCAGTTTGTAAATTTGTAACTCAACCCGTAGTATTAAATCAAGGTTTTTCGGATAGTTGTACCTCGCCCTTAATTGCTCTAAAGTAATAGGGTTTTCGGGGTTTTCAATGTTAATCTTATGTAGTAAACGTAATAAGTTATGCTCTATCTCAATCAATTTGTGATAGAAGACTAGGGAACTTCCAGCGTTCTTCGCCTTGCTTTTCAACTGCAAACCATGCCTGCCGTATTTTCTGATAACGTGTTGGTCTGTACTTAGAGGAAACAAGGAACTCAAAGCATCAATGTCTTTCGCTGCATCAATCGAGATTAAATCAATACAAAGATGACAGATATATACAATAGCTCTAGTTAAAAAGCTCTCAGCATTAAATCTAAACCCTGCCAACCTCTGTACCTTTTCAAGGACTTCTATTATGTTGTTTCGGGTGATATAACCAAGACTCTCGCTAGTTCCCATGAACTTTCCTGTAACACATATAAACAAGTGGTCATTTTTAATATAGACATTATTAAGTCCCTGAGTCCTGTTTTCGGTTCTTGCAGTATATTTAATCTTGCAGTTAGGAAAACTCTTGTTATTCAGCCTGTGAGAAGCCTTTTTAAAGGTTTCTTTTTCTTCTTCGGTTTCTTCAAACACGTCTTCGGTGTCTTCTTCAAGGAACTCGTCAAGGTCTTCAAACTCGGGTATTGCTTCGGGGTTCTGTTCAACAATAAGGTAAGAACTCTCGTACATCTCCAAGAGTTCTTCGCTTTGTTTCTTTATACGTTTTTGTTCGTCTGCCCAAGTATCAGGCTTCTCGGGTGAAACACACCTAAACATATTGCTTGCTTCAATGTCAAAATCAAAGCCGATAGCTTCCCAATACTTCAAATCTACCGCAATTTTAAGTTTGTCGAACTGGTGAACAAAGTTACCCACAGGAACAGTTGTAGCAAGTCGTTTATTCAAGTCTCGCAAGTTACGTTCCATTGTACTTAATGCTGGCTTCTCTTCGGGAGTCAAATCAAAGTCGTTAGTCTCGTCATAGTTAATGTCGGGGTTAATTTCTTCAATGAGCTTTGGTCTTTCAATAAGTACACTTGTTATATCATTTGTACTTGTTACTTTAGCTTGTTTTACCGTACCCTTTAGTCTCTTAGTAGTAGTCTTCTTGTTGTTAGTTTTCAAATTACCTCAGTCCTTTCGTATTTAAGGCAGTAGGCAAGGAGCTTGAAAACACAACAAGTTGACCTGCTTCAAAGGTCTTAGTCAATTCTATTAAACCTAATGAAAGTTTAAGTATTTAACTATAGTACCTACCGCCATATTGCTAACACAATCAGACCGTACTAGAATAACGTTCCTAGCGGTCTGACTATGAAAGAACGGAGATACCATATACAACGGTATAGGTACTAGTATTATCCTTCATAGATTTTTGTCTTCAATATCTCTTCATTGAGACATACTGATTATAATTCAATTAAATTAAAAAGTCAACA
>CAJULR010000027.1 GCA_910587375.1 Candidatus Gastranaerophilales bacterium
AATTATAAAAGATTTTCCGGTGGCCAGGCGGCAGGATCCCACCCGTTCCCATCCCGAACACGGTCGTAAAGACTGCTTGCGCTGACAATACTTGGAGGGTAGCCTCCTGGGAAGATAAGTAGCTGCCGGATTCTATATTTAAAATAAAAAGCACTTTCGGTTTTGAAGGTGCTTTTTATTATGGAAATATTGGGGGCTTAACTGAATATATGTGCTTTTGATTTTAAACGTGTATTTTGGTATACAATATGATATTATTTTCTCTATGGAATTATTATTTGAATACAAAACAAAAAAATTTTGGTTGCTTATGATTGCCTGTATCTTGTTTTTATATATGTCTTTTGAAAGCTTTATTAATCAAGTGCGAAGTAGTGACAGCTTGGCTGTTTTTGATTATTTTCTTCCTCTGATTTCAATGTTGTTCCTGTGTGGATTGTTTTTATTTCCAAAAAAGCAAGAGATTTTTATTGATAACAAAAATAAGATATTCCTTATTAAAAAATACATTTTGTTTAATATTTCTTTTTATAGTGTAATAAATTTTTATGATATAAAAAAGTTCGAAACGAACGTACAGCAAGGGATAGCTTTTATATATGCCGTTATGGTTTGCGGAAATAAAAGCACCAAAAAACAGATTTTTGTTACTCCTTTCGATTATGAAACTGTGGGAAAACTTTGCATTAGCTTAAATAAACTGTTGTTGTCATAAATTTATTATTTTAAAATGTATCTTCGGTTCTTTATGCTATAATCTCACTATGCTCCACAAAATCCTCTCAGTTTTTATAGGCGGTGGAATTGGCGCAATGCTGCGCTATTTTGTAACTTTGGTGTCTAAAAAATATTTCCCCGGTTCAATTTTAAACTCTGCCCTTGGCATAATCCCACCCTCTGTTTTTGGAACTTTTCTTGTAAATATAATTGGCTGTTTTCTTTTGGGGCTTGTTTTCGGGCTCACTTTAAACAGATTTGAAAATATTTCTGAACCCTTGAAACTGTTCATAACTGTCGGCTTTTTGGGCGGCCTCACCACGTTTTCAACCTTTAACCTTGAAATATTTGAATTTTTAAGAGCGGGAAAAACCACAGAAGCTTTTTTGTATATGTTTTTAAGCTGCGCTCTTGGCCTTTTGTTCACGTTTTTGGGGTATTTAATTACAAAATAAGAAGCCGCGCCTTGTAAAATTTAACATTTTGCCCCAAGGGCTGATTTTAATTTGACGCTTGCAAAGAAAAGGCGGTATAATTCTTTTATATTTTAAAAAGGATTTTAATTATGACAAGAAAATTTATATTGGCTGAAGACATTGAAGATGATGGGTATAATTGTTATATTCCTTCTGAAAATGTGAAAGTTTTTGGATATTTGCTGGATTTAGATGAATACGAAATATATGTTTCAAAAGATTACGACATTGACGATATTTCGCCAATATTAAATGAGTATATAGAGTTTCTTTCTGGCTGTAAAAAAGAAGTTTTAGAATATTTTGAAGAAAAAACAGGGGACAAAATGCCCGAAGAGTGGTTTGAAACCATTGAAGTTTACAATGTTGCAATAACCTTTAATTCGCCTGAAGAGTTTGGCGCCACGGTTGTTTTCGGGGATGGAGCTTTTGAAGACAACATTTTCGAACTTGAGTTTGAAAAATCCGAAATCGTGGAAAGCAGGATTGGGGAATAGTTTGCTCTGGCGGGTGTTTTCAAATCCAGGACACAGCGCACAGAGTTAGCGAACGTACCGGCAATAGCCTCTTTGTTGAATGTACCACTATTTAAATAGTAGTCGTAATAGCTACTGCCACTTGGGGTACTTGACCATACATTACGCGGGTAGCAGTTGTCTGTAGGCTTCAAATCCAGGACACAGCGCACAGAAAGAGCCCAGGTGACAGCGTAATTGTAAGGGCCGTTAAAGTTACCATTGACAAGCTCGTGCTCTTTATAATTGCTGCCATTGGCCGTGCCTGACCATACCCAGTACGGGTAGCAGTTGGTCTGCATTTGGATTCCAAATCCAGGACACAGCGCACAGTAAAGGCGTAGGTATAAGAGCACATACCACTACTATTACAGCTGCCCGTAAGATTGAGCGTACCTGAGGCCATATAAGGCACATAGTAGGTAGAACTGCCGCCTGACGTGCCTGACCATACAAAGTTCGGGTAGCAGTTGTCCGCAGGAACCTCTCTGGATTGTTTCGTCGCTGTCGCTTTCCTCGCAATGACGGGTGTTCACCGGATGTGTTTATATCCAAATCCAGGACACAGCGCACACTGCGGGCACGAAGATATGAATTGGACTGCTCGCCAAAGCTACCATTCTGCAAGTATCTATTATAGTAGTTAGTGTCACTACCTGCGCCGCTAGACCATACGCTGTACGGGTAGCAGTAGCCATTTTCGGAGCCCGGGCAGCCGCTGTTTGTCCGCAGGCTTCAAATCCAGGACACAGCGCACAGTACGCGCATAAGTTGGGTCATAGGACGTACCTAACTTAAAAGAGCCGCTATTTAAATAGTAGTCAGAATATCCACCTGTAACCGGCGTGCCCGCCCATACGACGTTCGGGTAGCAGTTGGTCTGTATTTGGATTCCAAATCCAGGACACAGCGCACAGTAAAGGCGTTGGTATATGTATAGTTTGAGTTACCAAATGCGCCACCATTCAGGTAATCTGCGTAATAGTTAGTGCCGCTTTGAACCGTGCCTGACCATACGATGTGCGGCCTGCAGTAGTTATCGTTGGAGCCCGTGCAGCCCTTATAGTAGTAGCACTGCAAGGCGCCGTAACCTGAATTGAGGTCACAGAGTGTCCGTAGTTCAAATCCAGGACACAGCGCACACCACTTGCGTTTGTGGATGGGTTAGTACTCGTGTTCCAAGTGCCATTATTGAGCCAGCCAAAACCTGAGTTACTTCCGCTAACCTGGCTTGACCATATCCAGTACGGGTAGCAGTTGTCCGCAGGTTTCAAATCCAGGACACAGCGCACACCATAGGCCCAGGTATAGGAGTAATTTGTTGAGGCTTTAAGTGTACCATTGTTCAAATAGTAAGGGTAATAACCCGTGCTGCTCTGCTGCGTGCCGGACCATACATAGTTCGGGTAGCAGTTGCCTGAACTGCTTGCAGAGCCCGGGCAGCTTTCAAGCATTTGTTTTCAATGTGCGGCCGCAAAATTGCGCTGTGTCTAAAATAAAAACGGGTAATTTGACCAAGCAGCGTAAACTCTGCAGTGGCGATAATTGCTGTAAGGTTAAAATTTTGCATTGCCGAAATTAAACCAAATACAATCGTGAATCATAAAAAATGACCCCGTTTTGACGATTTGAATTCCCATTCTGCCAAAACCCATGGGCCCTGGCACTCAAAGGATTATTTCAAAACCAATAATACAGCTAAAGCCGCTTTTGTGGCAAAAATGTTAACCGTTTGTATCAAGTTTTTTGCCGGTGTTTCTTCCGGGGAAGCGAACTCTCGGGGCTTTTGCCTCGGTTGTCTTGCCTGCCTCTGAAAGCTTTCTTGCGGCTTCTTTCATCCCTTGGATAAAATCGTTATTTTTTGAAATGTAAGTAATTGTTTTTTCTGTTTTAGGGTCAATTTCTTGAATGTTTACGCCATCTCCGTATGCTTGAAGCAGTACATCTTTGCCTTTTGCGGCAGCGTTAAGTTCGGTAAAAGCTTCTGCAAAATCTTTCGATGTATCTTTATTTAGCGCAAGGTGTCTGATTCTGTCTTCAGCCTGGCCTTTCATGTAAAGTTTTGTAAAGTTTGGTGTAGAAAGGTTATTTGAAATCTGCATTTAAAATACTCCAATATGTAAAACTTGTTTCTATAAAGCGTGTGAATGAAAAAAATTGCCTTAGGTTTCAAATCCAGGACACAGCGCACAGAAGCCGTAAGCGTGCTGGCATAAGACGAGCTGAACGTAAAAGAACCACTATTCAAATAGTAGCGAGAATAACCCGAGCTGTTAGGTGTGCTTGACCATACAATGTTCGGGTTGCAGTTGTCTGCAGGGTTCAAATCCAGGACACAGCGCACAGTAAGAGCATAGGTGTTAGTAAGCGAGTATGAGTCACCATTTAACACGCCATTCTGTAAGTATCTGTTATAGTAATTGCTGCCGCTCTTGAGCGTGCCTGACCATACGTGGTACGGGATGCAGTTGGTCTGCAGAACCTTTCTGGATTGCTTCGTCACTGTCGCTTTCCTCGCAATGACAGGTGTTCATCGGATGTGTTTGTATCCAAATCCAGGACACAGCGCACAGAAGCAGCTCCGGTATAAACAGTAGAACCTCCCGTAGGGGTAAAAGTCCCGCTATTTAACCAACCCTTATCGTAGTTATTTGTACTCAAAAAGGTGCCTGACCATATCCAGTGCGGGTAGCATTTGTCTGCATATGAAGTGTCGGGACTGGCGCCCGGGCAGCCGCCGTATGGATTGCACTGCAAGGCATTTGCATTTTCAATGTGCGGTTGTTGCAATTATACGCTGTGTCTTAAAAAAACGGGTAATTTGGCCAGGCAACATAAACTTTGTCTGGTGGTAATGCACAAGGCTAAAAAATTGCTGAATTAAACCAAAATGCTATATTCAACCGCAAAAATTCTATTTTAGCGGCCCCGTTTGACGATTTGAATTCCCTATCTGCCAAAACCCGTAAGCCTTGACACTCTGAGGGGTGTTTTAAAGTCAATAATACTCCGCAGCGCAAAACGTTGGCAAGTTTGTAAATGCACAAATAAAAATCAGCCCCAAGTTGTAAGGTTTGAGGCCGGCTAATTTTTTGATATTTTATCCGAACAACATTTACAAAACTTAATACTAGGTTAAAAATACTATAAAATGGGAATCTCTTGAGGTGCTGTTTGAAATTTGCTATAATGAATCTTATTTTAAGTTAGCTTGTAAAACAGGAGTGAAAAAGGCTGTGAAAGGTAATTATCCTTACGAATATTTTGCAAACCCTAATATTAATAAGCCCATTGAAGAAATCTGGAAAGATATTGACGCATTCAGTATGGAAGTATTTTCTGAGGAAGTAAAACAGAGTACTTTGATTGATTTTTTCATTGTTTTGCCCCCTCTTCAGTATGAAGGCAAGGTTTCAAAAGGTATATTTTTAAGCCAGGGAACAGACTATATTTATGAATCCTATCCCGATATAGGCAAAATTTTTGTATCCTCAGCTTTTTCAATGTGGACATCTTACCCATGGTCTAAGCACGCTGATTCATATTGTGTTTGCTATGATAACCCCGAAAGAGAAGCTTGGTTTAGAAAAAATAACCCGGACAGGGCGGATAAAATCCTCCTTCCCTTGCAGGACGCGGATTTTACAAATGAATATTTTATGGCCCCTGCGTGGAATACACCAAAAGACATTGATGTTCTTTGTATTGCAAGACTTTCAGAGCTTAAAAACCTTGAAACATTCGCCCGTGCTGTGAAATTTTACCATCAAAGATATGGCAAAAAGCTGAATGCCGTTCTTGTAACAGGGTCTGACGGTTCTCTTGATTTTGAACAGGAGGAACTTAGAAAAATGCGCGAAGCGCTCGACGGCAACATTGCAAATTATATAGAAATTAAAGACCACGTGGATTATGGCGATATGCCAAAGCTTTATTCAAGCGCAAAGCTTGTTGTTCTTCCTTCTCTGCTTGAGGGGAAAAACAGGGTGTTGCAGGAAGCTATGGCCTGCAATACTGCAGTTATTGCTTTTAAAGATTTAAACAAATATTCAAGGGGAAATTCTCCAATATTCTATGGCGGCACAGAAAGTGGCCTTTTGGTGCCTGAATTTACCCCGGAAGCCCTGGCAGATACAATCCACTGGGGAATTATAAATAATGCTTCTTTTAAGCCAAGAAGAAATTATTTAAAATATTGCGGAAGGTTAAATTTTGTTAATAAACTTGTGGATTCAATTCCATATTTTAAAGAAAATCTGCCTGAATATACGCCCGGTGCCCTTGAAAAAAATGCCTGGGTGGATTTAGCAATGCAGGATAATTACCAGCTTAGCTTCATTGATTTTCTGTACGGCAAAAACAATACAATCCAGCATGTAAGAATATGTCAGGATAATAGCTTTATTATAAATTTCTTCTATTCAAGGTTTGGGGTGCAGCCTTCAAAACCGTACCCTGATTTTAAACAGCTTGAACCCTAGAGTTAAGATTAAAGCGCCTTGCCTTTGCAAACTTTGAAGGGCAGTAAAAACGTTATACTTCTTGGGTTTAAGAAAAATAAAAAGGAAAAATTAATGAAAAACAAAAATATAAAAACCCTAATGTTATCAGGCTGTCTTATTAGCGCAATCTTTTGCGCTGGGGCTCTTTCAGGGTGTGCAAAGGGGGATGAAACAGGAAAAATGCCTGCAAATAAGGCTAGGGAAACCATACAAACAACAGAAAACGGCCTTAAAAACGTAACAATGAAAGATGAAGATTACGGGCAAAATATTTATACTCCTGCCTTTCCTTTGATTTATGAAGATTTGAAAAAAGAAATTGTAAAGAAAGATAAGGTTGAACTTGTTGGGTTTAATTCTTATATGTTTAATGTTTTAAACCGAATGGACCCGCCTGAAAACCGTTTGGATGAAAAATATTATTATAAAATAATTGCAAAAAAGACACCTGCATATAAAAGAAAAATCGAAAACGATATTTGGAAAAAATTCAAAGAAAAAAGCTCAATTCTTGATTCTATTCCATTCAAGCCCAAAAATGAGAATGAAATCATTCTCTATTCAATGGTAAAAAAGAATGTTGAATTTCTAAAACACTTTGAAATACTGGATTCAATGCCATTTAACGGTTCAAAATTTGATGTTAAATATTTTGGCGTAAAAGAAAAAGCCAGGAATTATAAAAATAATGTAAAACCTTTGTTCTATGAAGAAGATTCTTATGCAATTTCTCTTAAAACAAAGACGGATGATGAAATTATTCTCTATGTCGGGAATTTAGAAGAACCTGCAGACATTGTTTGGGACGAATTGGTTTTAAAATTACACAATTCAAAGGAAGATTTCTTTGGAAACAAAGACAAGCTTCAAGTGCCCTTTATATCTGTAAAAGAGCTTATAAAATATGTTGATTTATCAGGAAAAATGATAAAAGGAACAGATTACAGAATTAATTCTGCGATTGAAAGTGTCGAATTTTCGCTTGATAACAAGGGAGCAAAGCTTAAAAACGAGGCCGCAATGATGGTTGAAATGACAGCGCTTATCCCTTCAAATTCAAGATATTTCTCATTCAACAGGCCGTTTATTCTTTTTATGAAAGAAAAGGGCAAAAAAGAACCATATTTTATGTTGAAAATTCTTGATACTAAATATTTAATCAAAGGGTAAAATTAAGACGATGCAATAAAATAGCTCCGCTCTTTAAAAACAGGGGCTATTTTTTATTTCAAATTTTTAAAAAAGTTATTTTCTTGTAAAAAAGCCTATAATTTTTTCAATTAAGCCCTCATCTTCTTCTGTGGCTTCGCTGTAGGCCTTATCTTTTATATCCGCTGCGAGTTTTCCTTCCCTGGATTCCCTTATTTTGCCATATTTTTCTGCCATTTTGTAATCGCCTTCTGCAAAGTAAAATTCGCCAAGAACTTCTTTTGCGTGGATGTCATTATCAAGTTCATATATGGTGCTCCAAAAATCCATTGCTGTATATTTTTCACCAAGGCCCATATAAAGGTTTGCAAGCTCAATTAAAACGTTTTTATCTTTTTTATTCAGGCTGTGCGCGTGGTTAAATTCAACAATGGCTTCATCGTTTTTCCCTTGTGCTTTTTTCATATAGCCAAAATGCACAGCGGCGTTAAATTCATCCCCTTTTTCTTCAAAACAAAGTGCTTTCATTTGGAAAGAAACCGCGTCAGGCCCCATTGTTCTTATGTAATCATCAATAACATTAAGGGCGTTGTCATATTCGTTTTTATTATAAAAATATTCCGCCAAAAGCAAGTTGCAGGCTGCTTTTTGGTCTTTGTCTTTTGGGGAAATTGAATCTATAACAGTTTTTGCTTCGTCGTTTTTGCCTGCGGAAAGCAAAATTTTTGCCTTTAAAAAACTGTCTGTCACAACTTCAAGCGCCAAATCATATGCCCCTGTGTCAAAATAGAGTTTTGCAAGGGTGTTTTTTAATTCTTCATCCCCCTGAAATTCTTCAGCCGCTTTTCTTGCAATGCCAACCGCGCTTTCTTTGGCGTCTTCTGCAATATAAAGCGCTATAAGTTCTAAATAGCCTTCTCTATATTTTGGTTCAAGCTCAATTATTTTATTGAATTCATCAATTGCCTTTAAATTTTTGTTTGAAATTCGATAAAGCCTTGCAAGTTTCACTCTGGCGTCAATTGAATCAGGCTCAAGGTTTAAGGCCTTTTTTGTGTCGTTTATAGCGTGTTCTAGCTTTTGATTTACAATGTTATAATTTGCACGCATTAAATAATATTTAAATTTATCCGTGTCAAAATAAAGGTCCATAAGCTGCCCATGGGCAATTTCATCCCCGGGGGCTTCTTCTAAAATTTTATTGTAAAGTTCAATCGCTTTTTCTCTTTCGCCCTCTGCCATTGCTTCAGACGCTTTTTGGTGAAGGTCCTGTAAATCCTGTGCCATTTTTTCCTCTATTGTTTTGTTGTGTAAAATGCCTTTTTTATGGCTGGTTATGGCCAAAAGGCTACGGTAAGAACATTTTTGCAAGTTCGCCAGAGCCTATAAAGCCCCTGTTTGCTATTATCCTGCTGACTTCTTTGTTGTCATATTCTATAAACTTGTGTTCAATTTCAAACGAGCCGTTGTCATTAATTTTTAAAATCGCATACACGGGCATTTTGGCCTGAATCATAGACCTGCCAACGCTTCCAACGTTTACAACGTGCTTTCCTGAGCTTAAAATAAACCCGCAGGGCATATGCGTGTGTCCGCAAAAAACAATGTCTGCAAAAGAGCGGGATGTAATTTCTTCAACTTCGCCCTCTGTTAAATAAGGATAAATGTTTTCATCCTGCCTTCTTGGAGAACCGTGCACCAGCTGAATTCTCAAGGTTTTTTTCTTGTAATTCAAGGTCACCATTTTTTGTTCCGGCAGGCTTCTTAAAAACGCGATGTTATCTTTTCTTAAAAACAACATATCATATTGAAGCGCATTTGCCATAGGTTCTGATTTTTCGGCAATTTTTGCATGCAGGTCGGTTGAATAATTTGCAATGAATTTATCCGTGTTTCCCTGAATGATTTCAAAATTGCGCCCCATGGTGCTTTGAAGTTCAATACACTTTTCAATGGTGTAATTTGGGTCATACCCTGCCATTGCAATGTCACCAAGGCAAAAAATCTTGTCGCAATTGTTTTCTTTAATGTTTTCTAAAACTGTATCAAGGGCCAGTTTGTTTCCGTGAATATCTGATATAATAGCAATTTTCATGCTATGATTTTAACATAAAAAATATATTTTTTGGTATGGATTTTGGATAAAAAAGATGGAAAAGATAAAAATTAAAATCGGAGATGTTGAAATTGGGGGCGGGGCGCCGGTTTCCGTGCAGTCTATGACAAATACAAAAACGGATAATGTTGAAAAAACCCTTTCCCAAATAAAAGAATTGGCAGAAGCCGGTTGTGACATTGTCCGCCTCGCTGTTTTGAATAAAGATTGCGCCGCGGCGCTTAAAGAAATCAAGGAAAAATCCCTCGTACCTTTGGTTGCAGACATTCATTTTGACTATCGTCTGGCTCTTTCTGCAATGGACGCCGGGATTGACGCACTCCGCTTAAACCCGGGAAACATTGGCGGAGAAGAACATGTGAAAAAAGTTGTCGAGATGGCAAAAAAGACCAAAACTCCAATAAGAATAGGAGTTAATGGCGGTTCTTTGGAAAAATATTTAATTGAAGACAAGACAATGACCCTTGCTGATAAGATGGTAAAAAGCGCCCTGGACCATATTCAAATCCTTGAGAGGAACGATTTTCATCTTATAAAAGTTTCTCTAAAATCATCTGATGTTCAAACAACAATTGACGCTTACAGAAAAATATATGAAAAAATTCCATACCCTTTGCACCTTGGGGTGACAGAAGCCGGGACACTTCGCGGGGGAATTATAAAATCCGCAATTGGCCTTGGAAGCCTTCTCTCTCAAGGGATAGGCGACACCATTAGGGTGTCTTTAACGGAAAATCCGGTTGAAGAAGTCAAAGCGGGGATTGACATTCTAAAAGCCCTAAAACTAAGGCAAGACGGGATAAATTTTGTTTCCTGCCCCACTTGCGGCAGGTGTCAGATTGATTTAATCGGCCTTGCGCATAAAGTTGAAGATAGAATAGGCAAAAAATTTAATGAAAAGTTTAAGAAATTGAAACATTCTGTTACAATTGCCACAATGGGATGTCCTGTTAACGGCCCAAATGAAGCAAAAGACGCAGACTACGGCATAGCGGGCGCTATAGGCGAAGGGTACATCTTCAAAAAAGGGGTTTTGGTTAAAAAAGTGAAGGAAGAAAACCTTTTGGATGAGTTTGAAACCTTAATAAATCATGATTTAGGATGAAAAATTACACTAAACAGTTGGTTAAAAATAAATAATAATATATAATAATATTAGTAAAATAAAGTATTTAATTTAGAGGATTTTACATTATGAAAAAATTTGCAATAACACTTTGCATTTTAGGCGGCCTCGGGCTTACATCCGGCGCATTTGCGGCTATTGAATCAGAAAATATGGCTTCAGTTCCCTTCTTAAGAGCAGACGGCCACACAGAAGAAATGTCAAGAATTGCTGATTATGTGAGATATAAACATTCAAACGAAACAGCAATTCCGTATTATAACCAAGACCCTTATGCAGACGCTGACACACACGGTTTAAAATGGTACACTGCAATTAAAAGATGGTTTGACCCTGCACAGGATGACCAACTTTTCGGACGTCACGAAATAAGATTTACAAATGCTTGGTCTGAAAATACACCTCCTTTGTTCAGCGATTCTTCAAAATCAAAAGACAAAGCTGTTGAACCTGTTGCAACAGAAGAAGTTGTAGATGATGTTCAAACTGAAATCCAAGAAGCTGTTGAAGAAACAGTGGATGTTGAAGTTGAACTCGACAGCCTGTAATTAAATAAAACCAAAATAAGATTATAAAAAATATCCCGGAGTATCTTTTAACTTTTAAATAAAGGCTCAGGGATATTTTTTTATATATTAATATGAATTACTTATAAAATATTGTTTAGCATTGTAACAATCGGGCCTGTCATAAAAAATAAGATAAAAAGAACGGCGGCCGATGTTAAAAGAATAAATGTGCAGACGTTTGTCCTTTTAAATACAGTATTTTTCTTGAAAATTTTAAGCTTGCCATTAAGGCTTTTAGGTTTTTGAAACATAAAATAAACAAGCTTAAAGCAGTAATATACACAAAGAATGCTTGAAAACGCGCACAAAAGCAGAGGATAAACAGCCCAGGCGCCGCTTCTTAGAATTTCTGTGAACAAATAAAATTTGGCGCTAAACCCTGCCATTAAGGGAAAGCCTGCAAATGACAAGAGGCAGATTGCAAAAGCCGTTCCAAAGGCAGGGCTTATGTATGCAAGCCCCCGTATTGATGAAACCACTTTTGTGTCTTTATCGGGGCTTGTTTTCAGGTTTTTTAAAATCAGCCCAAAGCCTGCCCATAGGCCGAAAGTCATTGTTAAATAAACAATAAGGGAGAAAATTCCTGCGCAAATTGAGCCTTTTGTTAAAAAAGAAATTCCTAAAATCGCATACCCAATGGAAGCGATTGTGTTTGCGGAGAGAAAATCTTTTATTTTGCCCTCTTTTTTTACAATTCTAAATGCCAGCAAATTCCCTAAAACAAGGGTCAGTACTGCACATAGAATAAGAGCAAAGTTTAAAATGCTTCCAAAATATCCAAGCGCCAATGCTGTTTTTGCAAGGGCAATCACGCCTATGGCTTGAATGGTTGTCGAAATTAAAAGTCCTGTTGCATAATTTGTGCCTTTAAAAACATCCATAACCCAAATGTAGAAAGGAAAAGCGCCAATTTTAAACATTAGGGCACTGAAAAATATAACTTCTGCCGCATTTAACAAAGGGCTTTGGGCTAAAAGGTTATTCAAAGGCAGGGTTTCAATGTCAGAAAAATTCAAAGTTCCTAAATGCAGATATATATAGCTTGCGGCAAGAAGCATAAAGCAGCTTGCAATGGCATTCAGCACAAAATATTTAACCGAAGCTTCAAGCGGAGCGCCAAAATCCCTTGTGTCAGAAGCGTTTTTAGGATTTGCACCCTGAATTGAGTATTTTTCTTTATTCGTGCTAAAGTTTGCAATCAAAAAGCAAAGCGTTAAAGACACCGCTTCTGCCGATATAAAGAGGCTTAAGACATCATTTGCGGAGGTTAAAAAAAGCCCGCCAAGCACAACAAAAAGAAAAAGGGTCGAAAAGCTTGCAATTCTTTGGTTTAAAACTTTTATAAACGGTAAAGACACTAAAGACACAAAAAACGCTGATGTTACAATTAAAAATTTAGATAAAATCCCAAAAGGAGAGATGACTAAAGCGCCGTTTAAAAGGGTTTTTGTATAATCTTCAAACGGTATATTTATGGTTGAAGGGCCCAAATTTTGAAAAATGTTTAAAGTTGAAAGTCCTGATAATTTTAGAAAATCTCCAAAAAACGGCACTAAAATCCCAAGGAAACCTAAAAAAAACACCGTTCCTAAAAATGCTATATGCCTTTTTGGGCTCCATTTTTTTCCTATGAATGAATTTTTATCCTTCATTTTAAAGCTTAGAAATATCGACAAAATGATTCCTAAAGCGATAATTGTTTCAGAAATAAAATATATGAAATTTTCCATTATTTCTCCCCTGTTCTTAGAAAATATTTGTAAGGATTGTGTCAATATTAATGGCACAGAATGTGCTTATTTTGTCTAAAATGCCCATAGGATAAAGCCCGAAGATAACAATCCCTAAGGCAAGCACGGTTAAAACAATCGTCTGATGGTGTGCAAGTTTGATTTCGCCTGTGCTCTCAAGGCCGGAATTTTCCTTGTTTTTGCCGTATTCATACTCTGCAAGGCCAAAAAATGTTTTATGCAAAAGCCTTAAAACGTATGCAGCAGAAAGAATAAGCCCCAACGCCCCAACTAAAAGCGCGGGCTGAATGGCGTTTGTGAGGAAAAAGCTTTTATCTAAAAGCGGCGTGTTAAACCCGCCTGAAAAACATAAAATTTCCCCCGGAAACCCTATTGTGAAAGGAATTGCCATATATGCCGCACAAAAGACGAGCATAAACGCACAAAGCCCCGGAGCATATTTTGAAATACCCCCCAAAAGCTCAATTTTTCTTGTTTTAAACTTAATATAAATTATTTCTGCCCCGACAAAAAGTCCCGAAATAATTAGTCCGTGTGCAATTGAGTGGAAAATGGCACCGCCAAGTCCATATTCTGTCAAGGAGGCAATGCCTGCAATTACAATGCCCATTTGGGCTATGGTTGAGTATGCTACAGTTTTTTTGATGTCATTTTGGGATAGTGCAAGGTATGAGCCCCATAAAATCCCTATGGCGCCAAGCACAATGAGCGCAGGCGCTATTATTTGAAACATCTCATAAAACATTTGAACATTAATTCTGATTATTCCATAAGCAGCAGCCTTCAGGGAAACGCCGGCAAGAACCATACAAGCAGGGGCCGGCGCTTCTGTGTGTGCGTCTGCAGCCCAGGTGTGGAAAGGAAAAACAGGCAATCTTATCATAAACGCTGCTGTAAAACCTATAACCGCAAAAAGTTGCACTAAAAGCGGAATTTCAACGGTTCTATTGATTATGCTGTCAAAATCGGTCGCCATATTTGAATCAAGAGCGAATGCGTAAATAAGGGCGGTCGAAATTAACATTAAAATCACGCCTGAAAATGCGTAAAGTACATATTTTAGCGCACTTTTTTTGGCCTTTGTGCCGCCCCACATTGAAATTAAAAAGTATACAGGGATAATTTCAAGGCTAAAGAATATGAAGAATGTAAATAAATCATTTGCGGCAAAAATTCCTGTTAAAAAGCCTTCCAAAAGAAGTATCATTGAATAAAAAAGGCGCTGCTTGGTTTTTACCATACTTTTTGAAGCCATAAGGGCTAAAAATACGATAAATGAAGTAAAAACGCACATTAGGGCAGACAAATTATCAAGCCCGAAAGTTATTGTAATTTGCGGAATAATATCAAACGGCAGCCTCTCTGAAAACCCAAATGTTGCACCTTTTGGGTTTAAAAACAGCATAAATAAAAGCGAATAGATTAAATGAAAAATGCCAAAACCTTTTGCATACCGCCTGATTTTAATTGTGCTATTCGGGAAAAACGGTGCATAGATTAAAAGCCCTGCAAAAACCGGCAAAAGCACCAAAACAAAAGGAGATAATATATTTGATATTAAAGATGTTAAAAAATTAACCGCCATATTGTGTTCCTTTGAAATATATCATAACCGCGCACAAAAGCACCAGTGTAACAAAAATAAACGAACAGAGAACATATGAATTTATATTCCCTGTTTGAAGCCTTAAAACAAGGTAGGAGCCAAATCTTGCGCTTTGTGCAAAAAGAACGGCCACGCCCTCTATAACATACTTATCAATTGTTTTTATAACCTTTGAAAATCCCTTAATAAATACGTTGTAGCAAATTTCAAACGCACGGTTTATGAAAAATTGCAAGACAAAAAGCCTGTAAATAAAGCGCACACGCTTGATTTTAAAGCTTTTTGCGCCATAAATTTGCCACATTAAATAAATCATAATGCCCGAAATTACAAAAATAGTAATTTCAAGGTCAGGGTGCCTTATAAGGTAGAATTTTTGCCTTAAAATGTAGATATATCTTTGAAAATCGGGTGCCATAAACCCGCCCAAAAATGCTGTAAAAAAGGCTAAAACGCAGGCAGGGGCGAACATAAAAAGGTTTATGCCGTCATAATACCTGTCTTTTGGCAGTTTTTCATCCGCTGAAAAATCATATGCGCCCTTGTAATGCCCTTCAAAGATAAGGAAATAACCCCTAAAAAGGTGCAGTATGGTTAAAATTCCAACCAAAACCGAAAGCCCGAGAAAAACCCACTGTCCTGTGTCGTAAAGGTGGGTCAAAATCATCTCTTTTGTATAAAAACCGCTGAAAAATATCCCGGAAATTGACAGTGCTCCTAAAAGCCAGCCTATTGCAAGGGTTGGCATAAATGCCCGAAGGCCGCCCAGGAATTTAATATTTCTTGTTAAAGTTTTGTTTATAATTATTCCTGCAATCAAAAACAGCAGCGCTTTTGCAATTCCGTGCATTCCAAGGCAGAAAATGCAGCCTGTATATGCGCCGCAGCCAAGGGCTGTAAACATAAGCCCCAACTGGGATGAAGTTGAAAAAGCGAGAATTTTTTTAATGTCATTTTGTGTAATTGCAATTGCCGCACAAGCAAGCGCTGTCGTGATCCCAACTATTGAAATCACCTTTAAAATAAACGGGGATAAAATCAAGGCCGGGTATACGCGAATTAAAAGATATACGCCTGCTGTAACCATTGTTGCTCCGTGCAAAAGCGCATTTACCGGGGTTGGCGCGTCCATAGCGTCTGAAATCCACACTTGAAAAGGAATTTGGGCAGATTTTACAAACGCTCCTATGGCAAGCAAAAGGCAAATGCCTGCGTAGAAAAAAGCTCCAAGCTGTGCATAGGCTAAAAAGCCCCATGAATTCACATCATTCAGGCTTAATAGCGGGTATAAAACCTCGCTGTTATCGTTTATCGCATAGCTTATAAAGCCTATAAGTGCTGCAAATAGGGCGAAATCACCAATTTTTCCTATTAAAAAACTCTTCCTTGCAGAATTTGCGACATCTGTATTTTTATAATCAAAGCCGGTGAGCAGATATCCGAAATATCCAAGAAGCCCCCAAAATATGTAGAATTGGATTAAGTTTGTGCTTAAAATCAGTCCTGCCATTGAAAAAACAAAGAGGTTTAAAAAGATGAAAAATCTGTCAAAACATTTATCTTGGCTGCTTTCGCGATTTTTTTCAAGAGTGTCTTGTATGTACTTGTATGAGAAAACTTGTGTGCATATGGCTGCAATGTAGAGTATTAAAAGCATGTAGGCGGAAAGATTGTCTAAAAAGACGCCAAAATGTACTTTTAGAGCCCCTATGTTTAAAAATAAAATGTTGGATTCGTAAACATCCCCGGGCGCCTGAATTAGGCGGTGTATGTTACAAATTGTTAAGAGGAATGACAAACCCGACGCAAAAAGCGTGAGCGCAAGGGTTATGCGTCTTTTTGGGACAGATACGAAATTGCTTGGCACGCAAATAAACAACACCGCAAAAAGCGGTAATATTAATAACATCCAAAGGTTTTGAATAATATCCATTGTCTTACAACCCGCTTTCGTTTTCTAAATCTTGATCTGTGGGGCAATCGGCCGATTTAAGTGTGCTTAGGGGTGAAATTTCAATATTTTTACACTTAAAAAATATTGCACAAATAAGCCCCAAAAACGCAGCCGCATTAATGACTGTAAACACTGTAACAATAAGCCCAATAGCCTGTCCTTCGGGGTTTAAAAATGTAAAGTTTAAACTTTTTTGTGCGGAAAAGCTTTCTGCAATAGCGCTTTGGGCGGCAGGATTATTTAAAATCCCATCCAACAGGCCCCTTTGCCCGTTTTCATTTGTTAAAAATGTGTTTGCTGCAACAAAATTTATGCAAACAGAAGTTAACATAAATTGAAGCCCGATAAGGGTTTTGATTAAATTTCCACTTGAAATTATAATTATAATTCCGATTATAAAAATTATTAGTCCTAAAATTAAATAATGGCAGAGCCCCGGCTGCAAAAGGTTCAAAATCGCTTCGGGGTCTGTGTTTTGTAAATTTATGTTTAAATTTGTAAATAAATTTTCCATTGCCTTAAACCCACTCACTATCTTTGTTTCCCGGAGTTTTTATAAGTCTTGTATTTTTAATTTTATGCACTTTGTTAATCAAGATGGCGCAAACGCCTGTTATAACTACAAATAGAAGGATTCCTATAAGTTCAAAACTTAAAGCATTGTTTTTATATAAAATTGCGGCAAAATCTTGCATAGTGTGCGTTATGGGGGTTTTAATTCCTCCAAAGCCATATAAAATAAACGGTATGATGATTATTGCAAAAAATGCTCCAACCACAGGCGCCCCAATGGTTTTCAGGCTTATTTTTGAAGATTTTGCAGTTTCTTCTTTGCAGGTTAATGTGGCTGAAAACAGCATTAAAACACCAATCCCGCCTCCCGCAAGAAATAGCTGTGCGGCCCCTAAAAATGGTGCACTCAAAAGAAAATACAGTCCTGATATGCCAAAAAACAGCACCATTGCGCTAATTGCGGCGTTCAGTGTGTTCTTTTGAAAAAGGCAAAAAACACCCGAAGCGACGCAAAGTATGCTTAAAATATAGAAAATTACGGTGTTTATGGTTTCCATTCCGCCTCCGTATTTAATTTTAAATCCTTTTTGTCTTTTGTTGCAAGTTTGTATTGTTTTGTCATATTTATAACGCCCTTGGGGCAGTTGTATGCGCAGTTTCCACAAAATGTACATCTTGAAAAGTCAACTGCAGTAAGCCTTTTACCGTTTTTTGTGTTTTCAAAAATAAGTGCATTCAAGGCAGGGCAAAGCTTTTCGCAAGTTTCACACCCTATGCAATTTTCCGGAATGAGTTCAATTTTTCCGCGGAAATTTTCGGGCAATTTCCTTGCTGCACCTTGGTTTTTGACATCTGTATTTTTAAATGAAAGACATATTGTGGCGAAAATGTCCTTTAATAGTGCAATTAAACCTTTTATAGAGTCTAAAATCAAGTCTGTATCTGTTTTTTTCATATTTAATTACCCGTAAAATATAGAATTAAAATTGCCACGTTTGAATTTATTAATGAAAGCGGCAAAAGCACCTTGTATAAAACCCCTAAAAGCTTGTCACACTTTGCTTTTGGGAGTGTTGTATTAATCAAAATAAAGCAAAAAATTGCAACGAAAGTTTTTGTTAAGAGCCAAAAAATTTGTTCAAAATGCCGGAAATTTTCAGGCAAAACATATGTCCCAAAAGGATTTAAATACCCCCCGAAGAAAAGTGAAACAAAAATAATTGAAACAAAAAACAGTTGCAAATATCCACAAGCCTTGAATGGCAAGTGTTTGGCCCCCAAATACCCTATTGAAAAACAGGGATGAGTAGCATTTTCGGATTTTAAATGGTTAAAATTATGGCCATTTAGAAGAATTAAAGCTGATACAAAAAACACAATGGCGCCTATTATAAGCGGAATGAAGTACCATCCAAAAACCCCGCTATGACTGCTTTGAGCAAGGATTATTTTGTTAGTATTCAGGCTTCCTGCAAGATATGAAACCGCTAAAATGCTTGTTATAATTGGAATTAGGGTACTTGATGTTTGTGTTAACGCCTGTATGCCATGGATGAATAACAGCTTATTTTTGTCTGAAAAATCTGCCAAAAATGTGCCTATAGCGGGGATGAAGATTAACCCTGTAAGCAGCAGTATATTTGCCGTGAAACCTGCTTGATAAACATAGGCAGTCCGATTTGCCTGGAAGTTAGCTGTTATATCAAAAAACGGAACCAGGCAAAACGCAGTAATAATCGGACAAATCGCGATTATTGACGCTATAATAAAGAGAAATTTGTTTTCAGAATTTTGGGCAGGAGCCTTTTTTGTAAAAAATTTTATAATATCGGCAAAAGGTTCTAATAGCAAGTGTTTTAAGCTTTTGTTTGACTGCCTGTTTAGTGTAAATGTAGCAATGACAAACTTTTCAAGGCAGTTAATCACGTAAATTGCAAGCACTGCAACGATTATAGCGACTGCAAAACTGTTTATCATCTGTCTGCCTCCGAAATTATTATATCAAGACTGTTTATGACCGTTGTTAAATCCTCTAAAACGTGCCCCGGGGCAAGCTTTTCAAGGGCTTGGATGGCGTAAAATGAAGGCGTGCGCCACTTTAGACGTTTTGGCTTTTCGCTGCCATCTGTTACCAAATGACACATAATTAGCCCTCTTGCGCTCTCTGTATAACTTACAGCCCTTCCTGCCTTTGGTTTTACATCTAATGGGTTAATATTCAAGTTAAAAATTTCACCTTGATTGGCTAAAAGCCAGTCTGCACACTGTTTTACAAGGTCTGCTGAAATTTTCATTTCTTCCATTCTTAGAAGATATCTTGAATAAGAATCGCCCTCAAATGCAGTTGGAGTGTGGAATTTGAGCTCGTTATATACAAGGTATGGTTTTTCTTTTCTAAAGTCTAAATTGAGGCCGCTTGCTCTTAAATTTACCCCTGTAATTGAATATTCAAGGGCGTATTGGGTGCTTAAAACCCCTATATCCATTGAGCTATCTATAATAACAGGATTTTTGCTGATTAAATTTTCCAAAGTATTCAATTCTTTGTTAAAATCTGATTTAAAATTTGAAATTTCTATTAAATTTTCCTTTGAAATATCAGACCTAACACCCCCGAAAACGTAGTAATTATGGGACATTCGGCCGCCTGTTATGTTCTCAAAAATGTTTAAAATTTTCCCTCTTAATTTATATGCTAAATTCGCAGGGGCCAAAACGCCAAAACCCGCCAGGTATGCGGCTAACCACCTAAGATGGGAACTAATTCTATTGAGCTCCATGGTTAAAACCCTTATATATTGGGCTTTTTTAGGAAGTTCAACATCTGAAAGCTGCTCCAGCGCTGATAAATAAGCTTGTGCACAGAAAAATCCCGAAAGATAGTCAATTTTTTCGCTCATCGGTATATATTGGCTAAAAAGCCTGTTTTGTGTGGCTTTCTCCAGGCTTTTATGGTTAAAACCCAGTTGTGGTGTACATTTTGTTATAACATCACTTTCCAGTTCCACTAAAAGCCCGAAGCCTATTGGGCTTAGGGGATTTTCCGGAGTTAAATTTATTGTCATTTTATTTTTTGTATTATTTTTCATAAGGCCCTCTCTGACCATGTTTCAGCCTGTTTGAAGTCATTTCTTAACGGGTGGCCTTCAAAATTTTTTTCAAGAAATAATCTTTTTAAATTCGGGTGATTTTTGAATTTTATGCCAAAAAGGTCGTAAATTTCGCGTTCATCATAGTTTGCGCTTTTAAAGAGCGTTGTAACACTCTGTATTTCAGAGTTTACAAGGGTTTCAATTTCTTCAAATGCCCGTGTAACAGGGTTGTAGAGCGTGTAAGTTAAAAGGAATTCATCCTCACCTTCTGAATTTGGGCTCAAATCCTCTGCCACAAGGGATAAGAGCGATACAAAACCACTCTTTTTAAAGCTTTCTAATGTTTTAAATGCTCTTGTACTCTCTATTTTCATGGTTTAGTTGTCCCAAAATGCTCTCTATTTAAGCTTTCCACATCTTTTGTGTCGTCAAAAACAGGCTTGCCGCAAGCCTTTTGCCCCTCTTTTTTCTTTATAAAGCTCTCACTTTTTATGTCTTCCTTTAGTTTTTGAAGCGCTTCAAACAGGGCTTCAGCCTTTGGTGGACAGCCAGGAAGGTATATGTCAACAGGCAAAACCTTGTCTATGCCTTGAATTGCGGTGTATGAATCAGAAAACATGCCGCCAGAGCATGCGCAACTGCCCATTGCTATGACATAAGCGGGTTTTGGCATTTGATTATAGAGGTTTAGCAGATGTGAAGCGGATTCCACGGTCAGAGTTCCTGTGCAAATCAATAAATCTGCCTGTTTTGGGTTTGTTGTAAAAACGGGGTGTGTAGAATTTTCTTGTTCAAAATCGCTGTATGCCCCCTGCTGCAGCTCTTCTGCGCAACACGACGTCCCAAAAACCAATGCCTGCAGGCTATTTGTCTTTCCAAAATTTAAAATTTTATCTATTGAGCTTATTATAATATTCAAAATTGCCTCTTAATCCAACTCAAATAATCTTGATTTAATTCCAAAAAGGAGGGAAAAAATCAAAATTAGAATAAAAATCATTATTTCAAATGTATAAAAAAGGTCTAAACCCTTTGATATATACGCAAAAGGGAACAAAAGAATACACTGTGCTGCAAAAAGTAAAAAACATAGCGCATAGGCAAAAAACCTTGGCATAAACTGCACTTCGGTATGATTATTTGCCTGAAATTCAGACTGTTCCTCTTTTTTACTCTGATTACTTGCCGTTTTTCCTTGAAGTGCAAGGCTTAGCAGGTATATTAAAACCGCCAAAAGAATTGATAAAAATACAAATTTAATTAATACTAAAAAATCCATATAAAATCAGGCTTTTAAAAGCCTTAACCTCCAAAAAAACTTTATATATAATTTATAACAATTAATTGAAATTTTGTAAATTAAATATTGGTGATATAATTTTTATCGTAACTAAAGTTAACAACTCAAAATTGATGAGAAAAATGAGGAATTTATGAGAGCTTCAAAACTTTTTGTGCAGACACTGAGGGAGTTTCCAAATGACGCAGAGGCCATGAGCCATAAACTGCTTGTAAGAGCAGGGTATATTAAAAAACTGGCGAATGGCGTATATAGCTATTTACCCCTTATGCAGCGGGTTTTGGCCAAAGTTTCAAATATTATAAGGCAGGAAATGAACGCTGCCGGGGCTCAAGAGCTTTTAATGCCGTTTGTGCAGCCTGCTGAATTATGGCAAAAGTCAGGCAGGTGGCAGGTTTACGGCAAGGAGCTTATGAGGATGAAAGACCGTCATGACGTGGAAATGTGCCTTGCGCCGACACACGAAGAGGTTATAACCTCTGTTGTGGACGGGATTTTTGGCTCTTATAAGCAGCTTCCTGTGAATTTATACCATATTCAGCTTAAATTTAGGGATGAAATCCGCCCCAGGTTTGGACTTCTAAGGGGCAGGGAGTTCATAATGAAGGATGCATACAGCTTTCACACCTCTCAAGAGTGTCTTGATAAAGAGTACGAGAACATGGCGCAGGCTTACACCAAAATTTTTAAGCGCTGCGGGCTTGAAACAAAGATGGTACAGTCTGATTCAGGCGCCATAGGCGGTTCTGTAAGCCATGAATTTATGGTTTTAGTTGATACAAGCGTGGGTGAAAATGATGTATTTTACTGTGAAAAGTGTGGATATAGCGCTAATTCAAACCATGCTGTGTCAAAATTAAACGATGAAACAACAGATGGCGGCTTTAGTGAGCTTAAACTTGTTGATACACCTGATGTTCGAACAATTGAAGAGCTTGCAAAGTTCTTTAATATTGGCGAAAACTGCATTTTAAAGGCTGTTTTATATATTGCTTCTTTTGCGGATAATTCAAAGGGTGAAAAAGTGCCCGATATGCCTGTTATGGTTATGATTCGCGGCGATAAAGAAGTTGAAGAAACTAAATTAATGAATGCGGTCGGTGCGCTAGAAATTCGCCCGGCGGTTGATGTTGAAGTTAAGGAATATTTGGGCACAGAGCCAGGTTTTATAAGCTTCCATGGGTGTGCGGGTAAAAATGTCCGTGTGATTTTTGACAATTCAACCAAGGGTATGAAAAACTTTGTGGTGGGCGCAAATGTGCCGCATAAGCACCTTGCAGGGTATAATTTCTCCGATATTAAAGAAGAAGATTTGAAGGACGGAAAACCTGAATTTGTGGATGTTTCGCTTGTAAAAAAAGGTGAAAAGTGTGTAGATTGTGGCGAGAGCCTTAATGTAACCCGCGGAATCGAGGTGGGGAATATATTCCAGCTTGGCACAAAATATTCTAAGCCTATGAATGCCCTCTATACTGATGAAAACGGCAAAACTCATCCTTATATTATGGGCTGTTACGGCATTGGGGTGACAAGAACGGCTGCGGCTGCGGTTGAAAGATACCATGATGACTTTGGAATTATCTGGCCGCTTGAGATTGCGCCTTATCATGCGGTTGTTGTGCCTGTAAATACTAACGATGAGGAACAAATGAAGCTTGCGGAAGAAATTTATCAAAAGCTTTTAGATAAAGGCGTTGAGGCGGTTTTAGATGACAGAGCAGACAGGGCGGGCGTTAAATTTAAAGACGCAGATTTAATTGGCTATCCGTATAGAATAACCGTCGGAAAAACAATTGCAGAGGGGCTTGTAGAGTTTAAGGCAAGGAAAGATTCGGACGTTTTGAAACTTTCGCCTGATGTAGCGGTAGAAAAAATTGCAAGTGCGGTTTCAGCTTTAAAATAGCCTAAAATCCTGCAATATAGCTCGTTTTAACTTTGAGTATAAGGAATAAAATTTTGGAAACTTCTGAAATAAAAATTTCAATTTGCCACCTTTACCCTGATTTATTGAACATTTACGGGGATATGGGTAATATTTTGGCGCTTAAAAACAGACTGATGTGGCGCGATATTCAAGTGGAAATTTCAGAGGTTCATGCGGGCGATAGAATAAATTATAAAAAACATGATATTTATTTTTTAGGCGGAGGCCAGGACCAGCAGCAGATTACAGCTTCTCAAGAGCTTCAAAAAAATAAAGACGCAATTTTTAAGGCGGCCGTGGATAATGAGGCGGTTTTTCTTGGAATTTGCGGCGGGTATCAGCTTTTAGGACACTATTACAAACCGTTTGACGGGGATAAACTAAGCGGTATTGGGCTTTTGGATGTTTATACAGAGGCCGGAAAAACGCGCTTTATCGGGAATGTGACGGCAAGTGCAAAATTTTTAAAGCCAAAAACCATTGTGGGGTTTGAAAATCACTCCGGGCTTACCTATTTAAACCCCGGGGCAGAGCCTTTTATGAAGATAAAAGTGGGCAATGGCAATAATGGTAAGGATAAAAGCGAGGGTGCAAGGTTTAAAAACGTGTTTGGGACATATTTACACGGACCTTTGCTGCCTAAAAACCCGGCGCTGTGTGATTATTTGATTTCTCTTGCAATTAAAAAGAAGTATGGGTGTGATATTTCGCTTTTGAAGCTTAATGATGATATTGAAACTTTTGCACACAAGGATAGGGTGAACGCAAAGTATTAGGTTTGGCTTTCTTCACCATGCAATCATTGCTATTTCGGCACTTTCCCCTATTTGTAACAAAATGTAAAGACTATTAACATTAAAAAGGCAATTTTTAAAGAGAGAATTTTTTTATTATAGTGTAAGGTTAGTTTAAATTTAAAATTTCGGTTAGGAAAATTCAAAAAGAATTTAGACCAAAGTTTAAGGTTTAAGCAAAATGAAGGAAGATTATAGGTTAGGAGGCAGAAGATGTCTTGGGTAATGTTATCGCTTAGAAAAATGGCGCTTAGACAAAGGATTAGCGACTTTGAAATGAAATCAGTTCAGATTTCCCAAAGAATTATGGATCTGCAAAGCTATGGAAACAATATCGCAGACGGCGTTATAACTTACTCAGAACTTGCTACCTGTCCTTCCTCTCTCTTTGGCACACAAATGGGCTTTATGGCTGATTCTTCCCAAGTTGCTTACCAATCCGCTCAAATTAAAACTGACGCAGCTTTAGCTCAAATGCAGGCTCTTCAAGATGGTACAGGCGGGCAGTACAATTACACATCAACAAATATAAACCCTGCCTATGCAAACCCTGAACAGGCTTATTTACTCTTTAATGAAATTTATAAAGAAGAATTGGAAGAGTATTCAAAGGAAATTACTGCTCAATTAAACCAGGAAGAAAAAGAGCTTCAAACAGAAAAAGACAGAGTTGAAACTCAATTGAAAGCGGCAGAAGCAGAGCTTGAAAACCTTCAAAATTCAATTGATCAAAACATTAAAAACGACGCTATTAAATTAGCGTAAAGAAAAATTTTAACTCCTAATCAGTAAACTTATAACCTTATTGCCAATCATAATATTATGGTTGGCTTTATTTTGTTTTAATGATTTTAAATTTTAGAATATGAATTTATACGTCATACGCACGTTTTTTCGTATAAATACGTTTTATTTTTTTATTTTGGTATTGATTTTGGCGGCATTTTCTTTTAAGATTTATTTATAAACATTAAATTTTGTTTTCAAAAAAACTTA
>CAJULR010000028.1 GCA_910587375.1 Candidatus Gastranaerophilales bacterium
GTCTTTATCATATTGAGCAGCACCTACTCCTGATATGTTTAATTTTGCTTCATCCATTCTTTTTGTCATAACAGGGGCTAATGCCGCCATCAATAACGACGCCACCAGCAGCGCCATCAACATTTCCACCAACGAAAACGCAGCATGAAATGATGTTGGGTTAAAACCCAACCTACGGGTGCGGGTTGGTTGAGCCCCAGCGAGGGGTTTTCTTTTAATAATTCTTTCGGCCAAAAAGCGCAAAGCACAAGGCCGAAAACGTTTTTGCCAAAATTGGCACAAAAAATTTTCTTTCATAAATTAACCTTTACGATAAACAATTAATAAACAACTTCTCTGCTTTCAATATACCACATCGAAAAGGTCATTTCAAGGAAATTAACAAAATTGTTCAGCTGCAATTGACAAAGCCCGAAAGTGATTTATAATGTGAGTATAGGGAAAAGGCCTCAAGAGAGCGAACCTCTTAAAGCCTTTCATAACTTCCCTATTTAATGAGTATGATAAGCGCTATGATTATCCAAAAGATAAGTCTTAGCGCTTTTTCAGTTGCACTGAAATTCATCTCTTGCTCCTCCTTTCCTGTATTTTCTACATAACAAGTCTGTGCAGGGGGAGGGTTAAACAGGGAGCTTACCCTTTATTTAATTTTAAATATTCGTTTCGTCGCCTTTGTTTTTGATGTTTTCGAACACTTTTTTGGCGCCATCCTGCTCTTTTGCAAGCTTTGAAACAAAATCAATCGCCTCAATGTCCCTGGCAATCGCTTCTTTCAGGGAAACAATCTCTTCATAGGTCAGCGTCTGCACATTGGCGTCGATTTCATATTCCCAAATTTTCTTAAACTTCTGCTGCGCTTCATCGTCAAAGCCCGGCAGCTGCATTTTATAGCCGTACCATTTGTGAAACTGGTGTGCCATTATGTATAAATTTATGGGCAAATCTCTTAAAACAAACATTGGTGCAGTTTTTAAGGCAAATTTGTGCTCTAAAACAAGGTTTAAAACAAGGGCGTTAATCCCAAAAACAGGCGTGATGAAGCCCTCTTCTTCCCCGACGAATTTTAAAAGTTTATCCGCAAAAGGCACCTTATAAACCTTTGTGCCGTTTTGTTCAATGTATTCAAGCAGTTTTTCAGGGTGTTTCAGGTTTTTTTTCACAATGTCAGACACTTCATCGTTGAGCTTTTTTTTGTTTTGTTCTGTTTTAGAATTCAAAAAAAGCTTAATTCCAGCTTGCATGTGAGTTTTTGAGGTGGAATTTTTGGAAGAAAACTGTACATTTTGAAGGGCGGTTTTATATTTTTTCGCGTAGTATTTTTCTTGAAGGTTGAAGATAAATTCGGTGATTTTTTTAATAAAATTTTCCATATAAAACTCCCTAAAAGCTTATTATATCACTTTTAGGGAGTTTGTTAAATAATGTTAATAGTTGATTAACGAATTATTTCAAATATTTACATTCAAAGAAAATTTCTATTTATCATCCAATGCTGCAACGCCAGGAAGCACTTTGCCTTCAATGAATTCTAAGCTTGCGCCGCCGCCTGTTGAAACGTGGGTGAAATCTTCCGCTTTTGCAAATTTCTTTGCTGCAGAAACTGAATCACCGCCGCCAATAACGCTTGTTGCACCGTTTTTGGTGGCTTCAACAATTGCCGCAAGCACAGCTTTTGTTCCTTCTGCAAATGCAGGGTTTTCAAATGCGCCAACAGGGCCGTTCATAAGAATTGTTTTTGATGATTTTAAAACATCTGCAAATGCTTTTCTTGAATCAGGGCCTGCGTCTACGCCTTCAAAGCCATCAGGAATTTCGTTAATTTTAACGAATTTATTTGTGCCGTTTCCTGAGAAATCATCAGTAACGAGTACATCGGTTGCCATAACAAGCTTAACGCCTTTGTCTTTTGCCTTTTTCTCAATTGCTTTTGCAACTTCAAGTTGGTCGTCTTCGCAAATTGAATTTCCGATTTTGCCGCCGTTAGCTTTAACAAATGTATATGCCATGCCGCCGCCAATAATCAGGTTATCAACCTTGTCAATTAAGTTTTCTAAAACGCCGATTTTGGAGGACACTTTTGCGCCGCCAACAACGGCTGTGAAAGGTCTTGTCGGGTTATCAAGCGCGCCTGCAAGACATCTTAATTCTTTTTCCATTAAAAGGCCTGAAACTGCCGGTTTTAAAACTTTTGCAAGTTTTGCGGTTGATGTGTGGTTTCTGTGTGCGGCGCCGAATGCGTCGTTAACGTAGAAATCACCGAGCTTTGCAAGTTCGTTTGCAAAGGTCATATCATCATCTTTTGCTTCTTCGGCTTTATAATATCTGATGTTTTCAAGAAGTGCAACACCCCCTTCTTTAAGGCCTTCAAGCATTTTCGGCGCGTCTGCTACATCCGGGATAAACATAACGTCTTCACCCAAAACTTTTGATAAATATTTTGCAACAGGTGCAAGGGTGAATTCAGGGTTCTTTTCGCCTTTCGGGCGGCCGAGGTGTGCCATCAAAATGATTTTTGCGCCTTTTTCCTTAAGGAAATTTACTGTTGGCAAAATTGCCTGAATTCTTGTGTCGTCGGTTACGTTTTTGTCAGCGTCAAGAGGCACGTTGATATCAACCCTCATAAGGGCCTTTTTGCCTTTAATGTCGCCTAAATCTTTAACTGATTTTTTCATCTGGTTTTTCTCCTTTTATGTCCGCATTTTTGGTTGTTCGGTTTCTTTATGGAATTTATTATATTAAAAAGATAAACAATCTTCAATTTAAAGATTTTGCATAGAGTATTTGGTTTCTCGCAGAATTTGAAGATTGGTCCCCGTCATTGCAAGCATTGCGACAGCGTACCGCGGCAATCCAGAAACCAATGTTGCTGAAAGGACTTTGTCATCCTGAACTTGTTTCAGGATCTCATGGTTTTAGAACCTAAACTTAATTCCCCTTTCCCTTGAACGTTCATTTTTCTTTCTTTGGCTCAAGCGCCGCCGCAAAGAAAGAAAAACGGAACCAAAAAGCGCACCGCAGCCTAGGGCGATAAACAAAAACGTTGAGTTTTTGTTGTGCCCGTATAAGGCGAGGAGCAAGAGAAGAAAAGAACGGGGTTCATAGTCCCATCTTTTTTAAAATTTATAAAGCTTCAAGTTGCTTCAAGTCACTATTCCGCTTAAGCTAATTTAAATCTCTTACTTCCCTAAACAATCATTCATGAAGTGGTCGCTCCATAGCTCCTTCAGCCTTTCGTATGCTTTTAAATTTTAAAAAAGTTTGAATGATTGAGTATTAATTGGAAGGCTTTAAGCGGTTTTGGCGCTGTTGCAATGCTTGCAATGATACCTGTTTCTTTATTGAACAGCAATGAAGTCGAATACGACGCAAGTTCTAAATTAACACAATTTATAGGGAGTTTGACATTTTGCACGAAATCAAAAGATTTTGGTGTTGGGTTGAAACCCAACCCACGGGCTAATTAAGCCTATCTTTTTAAAAGCTGGGTAACAAGTTTAAGAATTGGCAACACGTCTTTACGGTGTTTGTGAAAATATTCAACAGATTGTTTTATGTCTTTATAAGCGTTATCTGTAGCTTTTGTGTCATTAAAATTAAATAAATCAAAATATTCGCATTCAAAAGCATTTTTAATTTTTTCAATTGTTTCGGGCCTTGGGAATGTGACCCCTGTTTCTATTTCAGCAATTGCAGAGGACGACATATCAATTTTTTCTGCAAATTCCGCTTGTGTTAATCCAAGCTCATTGCGCAAAACAGACACGCGATTACCAAATAATGTTTTTAATTCTGACAATTCTTTAAATCCTCTGCTAATTCAAGAATACAGATTTAAAGTATTTAAATAAATAGTGTAATAGACTAGTAATTTAGTGTAATACCGAGTATAATATAAATACTACTAATAAATTTGAATTTAGAAACATAGGGCAGGAAGAAAATCCTGCCTTCTTTAAATAAAGGTAAAAATGAATCTTTATCAAAAAATTTTTGAAAAATATGACATAGGAAAGCTAGATACCAAATGCACAGAGCTTTTAGAAATATGTATAAAATTGGAATTTTATAAAAAAAGAACATTTTGGTATCTTGTGCCGCTCTATGTCATTTTATGTGCTGTCACAGAATTTGTTATTAAATGTGAAGTAAAACATGTTAAAAATCTCAAATAAAAAAGGCCCGAAAATGCGGGCCTGTCGAAATTTTCATTTCACTTTATAGAGGAGGAATTTTTATGACTAAATGTGTAAAATCCATGTTTTGTTTTTTGTTTTGGGCCAAACATCTTGAAAACAAACCTTTTAAAGCCCAAAAAACAAAAAACCTAGGATTGAATATCAATGTTTCGAATTTCTTTAGTGCCGTTTACAATGGTTCCAAGCTGCATTGTCTGCATATTCAACCTTTGAATTTCAGCGCCGACATCCCCTGAAAACACATTTTCGTTTGTTTTAAGATAATCTAAAACAGGCTCCCAAATTGTGCCTATGGCATTTTCTATGGTTTTTGCGGTGTTTACGGCCGCATTGCCTTTTCTGTCGGGAATTACGTTAAAACCAAAAGATTTAATATTAAATTCGCTGACCATTTTTAAATTAGTCTCCTTTATCATCCTTATATAAAGTATTTCGTACCTAACCGACTAAAACTTTAATGATTTGTCTTTGTTTGTAAACAAAAATTTACAAATTTTAAAAAATGCCGTATAATTAATTTAATAACACGGGTTAACAAAACAGCGGCAAGACACGCCGTCCAAACTAACGTAAAGTTTTGTTAACATTCTTTGAAAAATTGTCACTTTTTAAATTCATGCGTCTTATAAAATGAGTGAAGGTTAAAATATCGGTATATCCGATGAGGTTAAATTAATGGATTTTAAAAATCTAAAATTTGTAAAAACAATTAAAAACTTAAGCCCGAAATTAAAATGGTTTATGTTTAAGAGCATTCAGGATTATAAAATCGGCTCAAAATACATAGACTATTTAATTCCCGAAGAAAACAAGGGAATTGAAAAAGACAATGAACGTCTTGAAAAAATGGTCAAAGAAAGCCTTATAAAAGAATTTGGGCCAAAGGTGAAAGATATGAAATCATATGACCTTTTAGTGGACGCTTGTGTGCACAATTTAAAGAAAAAACAGCTAAAAGGTTTGGATGATATTGAAGATATTGAGCTATAAGCTTAATATCGCCCTAATTTCTTTTTTTGGAAATATTTTAATGTAAACCTTTATTCTTCCCAGTATTTGCTTATCCATTTTGTGGGTTTAACATATCTTAAGCCCATTTTGCCAAAATATCCTTTTAAGGCCTGAGATGGGGTTGGCCTTCCGTGGAAAATAAGAATTTTTGCGTTTTGGGGGAATTTTGCCATCATAAAATAATTTAGAGGGAATTTTCTAAGACAATTCCTTTTGAAGCTTACACACCAGCTTTTAGGCCAATATTTTAAAAGCTCTTTGTTTTGTTTGTCGCCAATTTCTTTTACTGCATAAGAAAGATAGGCCTGTTCGTTTCTGTGGCGCTCTCTTACGGCCTCGCCGTTTTGAATAAAGTTTGATAAAATTTCAGGATATTTTCCGATATCAAACCTGAAAACAGAAGAATTTCCGATTATGTCTTTTGGAAAATCCCAATCTTTAATAATTAAAAATTCGCCTTCTTCTTCAAAAAAAGAATTGATATTGTCTAAAATTACAATGTCTAAATCAAGAAAAAGAGCCTGGCCTTCAAGGTCTGCAAGTTTTTCCTGGAACACGGTGAGCTTTCTCCAGCCCCTTTCAGGAAGCGCACTGTCTAATTGCATTTCAGGAAGCGGGCGAACCTCAATTCCTTCATTCAAGCCTTCGGAGTTGTCTGTAAAGCAGACAAACCTGTGTTCAAGGGTTAAATTCTTTTCAACCATTTTATAAAGCCTATTCACATATTCAGGCCCGAATTTATCTCCCCACTTCATGCAAATGACATTTTTCATAAAAAATCTCCAACTCTTCCGCTTCCTCAAGTATATTTTAATTATAAGACTTTTGCAAACCAAAAATAAAAATGGTGGATTTTTCCTTTTCATACTTGATAAAAAGTGGAGAAAAGTTGTATAATTAAAGCCATGGGATTTTTTGATTGGATTAAAAACTCCGGCGAAAAGTTAAGACGGGTTGAAGATAAAATTTATCAACAAAGAACGGATTTTGTTGAAATCTATCAGCGCAATTTGGATTTAGAACGTGAAATTTCCCAAAGAACGGAAGAATTACACAACGCAAACCAAACCCTGCTAACCTTAGAACATGTTTGGGATATGATGAATTCTTCAAGGCCTCTTTCGAGCGTTTTAGAAACCATAGTTTCAAGCTTGCATGGCGAGTTTCGATATTTATACAGCTGCATTATTCAAAAGCAGCTTGATTCAAAGGGTGAATTTTTCGCATTTAAAACCTATTTGCAGAATGATTTTTCAATGAAGCTTGATCAATGCTTAAAAACGCCTCTTTTTGAAACAAGAATTAATATTAATAAAGAATCGTCTTTATATGAGGCTGTTGAAAATAAAAAAATCAGATATTATTCAATAAATGAAGATGTTTTCAATCTTTTATTTCCTGAAAATTATTTTCCTGAAAAGCTTTCAGAGCTTAAAAACACAACTCTTGTAAAATCTTTAATGGTGCTTCCGATTGTGTCAAAAGAGTTTACAGGTTTTTTAGCTGTATTTTCTCCAAGGGAAGAGCCCAAAGATTCTGAAATCAATTTTCTAAACCTTTTTGCCCGCCAAATTGAGCTTGCAATAACAATTGCAAACCTTTTTGAAACGGTGAAAAAGCAGGCTGTAACAGACCCTTTGACGGAGCTTTTCAACCGTCGTTTCTACGAAGACGCTCTTGCGCGCGAAGCAAAGCGTGCACTTCGTTTAAATCAGCCATTTACGTTAATTTCACTGGATTTAGACAAGTTAAAACACATAAACGATATGTATGGCCACTCTGCAGGGGACGCTGCAATTAAAGCCGTGGCAAGGGTTATAAACAAAAATTCAAGGTCTGTCGATGTGCCATCGCGTGTTGGCGGGGAAGAATTTGCAATAATCCTTCCCGGTGTTGATTCCCAGGGCGGGCTTGTTGCGGCAGAAAGAATTCGTGCTTCTTTGGAAGCAGAGCCTGTTGAAATTGTAGGGAAAATTACTGCAAGTATTGGTGTTGCAACATTTATTGAACAAACTTCAAACCCGGATGAATTGGTTGAAATTGCAGATAAGGCAATGTATTTTGCAAAACAAAACGGCAGAAACCAGGTGAAACTTGCAGAAGCGGCAGATGAAGTTTCCTGGCAGGAAGTTGCTGTTGACGCGTTTGTTCAAATTCTTGATAATCATAAAATCCCCTTCAGCGAAGCTATGGCGGATGATTTATACAAAAAACTTCAGACAAACCAGGAAAAAGCAAGCGGAAACTCTACAAAAGACCTTCTTTACAATGTTGTGGACACAATTTCAAAAAGCTATGCGCCCCAACACCAGGAAGGAATTACAAAAGCCAAAGTACAGCTTGCGTCAGCAATTGCAAAAAGGTTTGATCTTTCTAAAAATGATGTTGATAAGCTGAAAATCGCCATGCTTTTGTATGATATCGGAAACATTATGGTTCCAAACGACCTTTTAAAGAAGACTTCGCCCTTAACGGATGAAGAAAAGGCAACAATTACAAAGCACCCAATCTATGCGGCGCAGGAAATTTTAAAACCTATAAGCCATGTTTCAAACATAATTCCTATAATAGAACACCACCACGAGGCATGGGATGGAACGGGGTATCCAAGCAAGAAAAAAGGCGATGATATTCCTTTAATTTCGCAAATTATTCTAATCGTAGATTCATATTATGCAATGACTTCGGACAGGCCGTATCGCAAAGCATATACAGAAGCCGAAGCGGTTGAGGAAATTAAAAAATCCAGGGGCAAAAAATATTCTGAAGAATTGACGGATGAATTTGTCCATTCTATTGAAGATTTAAAAAGGATGTAAAAACGCCTAAAAACCTTGTTTGAAAGGCTTTTAAGGTAAAAAATTTCAAATAAACAGTTAAAAAGAGAGGAAAAAATATGTTTTGTCCAAAATGTGGAAAAGAAATGGATAATGCGGATGTTTTTTGTAAATCCTGTGGAGAACAGGTGAAAAAAGATAATGTTGAAGTTTCCCTGCTTGATTTTAAACCGAAAAAAACAGGCTGGCAGGCTTTGTTAATCTATCTTTTGTTTGTTGTAGGGCAAATTTTACTTTTAAGTTTTATCGCTTATATAATGATGACAGTTATGAAAGCCCAAGGCGCAACCATCGACCCTGTTACGTTTAGGGCTACATCCAAAAAATGGGGCTTATTGTTTAACCCGCTTACAGCAATGGTTTTAAGCCTTGTTATTATGAAGATTAAAAACCTTTTCAATTCAAAAAAAGCTTATGTTATGCTTTTCTTTGCAATTGTTATGTCATACCTTTTCAGCGCGGTTATAGGGTTTATTTTCCCTGCAGTTTTAACCCGTTTCACTCCCGTTGAAGAATAAAATTTTGACATATTTGACATACTTATAAAGGCCTGAAATTTATCGTTTCGGGCCTTTATATCTTTCCAAGTTTATTAATATATTGTTTTTATATGCTTCCTAAAATTTTCAATTCAAATTCGGGGGTAACTTCTTCAAGACAGATTACAGGAATGTCTGTATAAAGCTCTGACACAAGGACAAAAAGCATATGCCTTAAGTGTTGCGGTGCAACAAGCACTATATCTTTTTTAGATGAAATTTCTTCAATTGTTTGTGTGAATTTTTCAAATTTCATACCGTCAATTTTTACAATGCCTGTTTCATTATCCCCGCCTTCAGATTGTGCTTCAAGCATTTCAATCACTTTGTCGTTCACTTCATATCCAATGATTTCCTTGTCATCATTGCTTAAGGCCCAGCAAATTTGCCTTGAAAGTGAAACACGAAGCTTATCTAAAAGGTCCGCTTTGGATTGGTCATCTGCATAATCATTAATTTTTTCAAAGATATAAATAACATCTTTAACGCTCACTTTTTCTCTGATTAAAGAGCAGAAAAGATATTTAAGTTCTGATAGTGAGATAAAATCGCCTAAAATATTATCAATTAAAAGGGCATTATTTTCGCTTACAATTTCAATATAGCGGTTCAGGTCATTATAGTTGAAAATTTCTGATACACATTTAATTGCAAAATATTTTAAATACTGCGCGATGTAAGCACTTGGGTTCATTCCTTCTGCCCAAAAATCTTTCGCATCGGCTTCTGGAATCCAGACAATTTTTCTTCCTGAAAGCGGGTCAATCCCTTTAATTGTGCCTTTCGGGTATTTTTTCAGATTTAATTCATCGCAAAAATATACAACATGTTCAGGATATGCCTGGGCCTGAATTATAGGAATAGAGTGGATGTTGATTGTAAAAGTGTATTCATCCAATTCCGGGTTTTCTAAAAATAAAACCTTTGGAATGATGTAGCCGACCTCGTTTGTCAGCTCCTGTCGTACTTTTACGGTTTCTGCAAGCAGATTTGTTCCCGCTTTTGAGGGGTTATTTAGGGAATAAATTTCTTCGCTTAAATGGATAGAAAGCCTTTCTTCCCCAAGGGCGTTTGCCATTTTGGACGGGGAGAGCAAGCTTTTCAATTGTTTTTTAAGATTATTAAGTTCGTTAACTTCTTTTGCAATTTCTTCGTTTAAAACTTCTCTCTCATCTGCCTTTGCGCCTTCAAGGAAGTGTTTTAAATCTTCAATTTTTTCTCTTTTTTCTCTTATTTTCTTTTGAAAATTGAGGCAAAGTTCATACGGCTCTTCTTTTGAATAGAGCATTTTTTCCATCTTTGTCTTATATCCCTGGATATCTTCAAATTCGCTTTCGCTTTTTGAAAATTCCACTTCTTTTACAAAGATGACATTATAAACAACCTTGTTTTCAACTTCTCCTTCATGCAGAGAATACAAATCCCAGCCTTGTTTGGACATTGAATTCAAAATGTTTTCAAGGCCCTGAATGTCTTCAAGCGGGCAAGTTTTTATACAAAATTCCTGTCGTGTATTTTTAAACATATCTCTATTTTAACATAAAATTTTATCGTTTTTTAATATGTTTTTGAAAGGGTTTTAAACCGAGTTTTGTTTTTATGTTACAATATTTTTAACCACGCTCCACGGGGTGTTGCAAACTCTTGACCGGAAGCCTACGCCGGGTGCAGAGCCTACCGTGAGGGTTTGGATGATAACAATTGAAAAATTAAATATTGTTGAGAATTGTTTTTGAAACGGCGATTATGCAGCCGGACCGTGTCAGGATGGAAACATAGCAGCACCAGGTTGAGGTTAACGGGTGTTTTAAAAACAAGAGGAGATGTTTGGTTTAGAGATTTTATTTTTCATTTTCGAAAGGTAGTGGCGTGGTTTTTAACAAAGAATTTAAGGAAATGTTGAATGCCAAAGAAGAGAGAAATTGAAGTTGTAGTCGATGTTGAAACCACAGGGCTTGATTATACCAAGGAAAAAATTATCGAATTTGCCGGTGTGAAGCTTGTAAACGGAGAAATCACCGAAAAATTTGAAACCCTGATAAATGCAAAACAGCACATAAGAAAATCTTCCCAGGCAATTCACGGTATAACTGAAGAAATGCTTGAAAGCGCACCTACGGAGGAAGAAATTTATCCGAAAATTTTTGAATTTTTAGGGGATTATCCAATTGTTGCGCATAATGCAATTTTTGATTTCAGCTTTTTAAACAGAACTTCAAAACGCCTCTATGACAAGCCTTTAGAAAACCACCACATTGATACACAAATTATGTTCAAAGAAATCTACCCCCAGCTTGAATCTTGCGGGCTTGAAGCCTTAATGAATACGTTTAATGTGGATTTTTCAACGCGCCACAGGGCAATGGCGGACGCCGAGGGGCTTGCGCTTTGTTACCCCGCACTAAAAAAAATGTATTTTCAAAAGTATGAGTGGCAATTGAGCCAGCTTGATAATATTGAATATCTTTTTGAAAGATATTTAAGGCTTCAGCAGGCAATTACCGTTATGCAGTCTGAAATTCAGGATTTAAGGTCAATTTTTAAAGTATATTTTGAAAAAGGCGGAAAAGATATTACTGCAAATTCAGGTGAAATTTTAACCTATAACTGCAAAAAAACCTTTTCATATGACTTTGTCCAAATTAAAGATATTTTGGATGAAATTGGCGCACTGCCAAAGGCTGTAAGGATAAACAATGCGTTTATAGACAGGCTTGTAGGCGGCGCCGGCATAGACGCAGAAATCAAGGATAAAATTAGAGCGGCAAGGTGTGAAATTACGGAAAATAAAACATTTAATGTCGTAAAACCCGACAGGTGCCATTAGGATTGCATATGGCAACCAATGGAATGCAAAATAATTCAAATGAATAGCGATAATGATAAAAAAGTCTTTCTAAAAGAAGCCCGTAGACCGGGTTTTAACCCAACACTATTATCCGGGCATTTAAATAATATTTAAAATTTCCTGATATATCTTGTTTTCAGGGGTATATTATTAACTTTTATTACAAAATATTACACTTTGTTAACTAAAAAGTATATAAAAAAGCAATATTTTTGATAACAAATACTTTATATAAGTACGAGAGAGAGAAAAAAAAAAAAAAAAAAAAGAGAGAAAACCACACAAAA
>CAJULR010000029.1 GCA_910587375.1 Candidatus Gastranaerophilales bacterium
AACGTTCTTTCGTTTGAAAGGAACAAAATCCTTGCAAGCTGCTGTGTGATGGTACTTGCGCCCTGCTTTGCAGAGCCCGCCTTTAAGTTTACAACAACAGACCTCAAAAGCCCTATTGTGTCAAACCCTCTGTGGTGATAGAAATTTTTATCCTCGGTTGCAATAATTGCATATTTTAAATTATTAGGAATATCTTTGATTGAAACTTTTTCAAACCTGAAAACTGTAAAAGTTTTAATATTTTCGCCGTCTGAAGAATAAATTGATGTTACAGGGTTTGGCTTTATGTCCTCAAAATTGCTGATTGGGGGCAAAGACGCCAAATAAAGATTAAAGGCCGCAATTGCCGCAAGCACGGCAGAAGCCGCCATCATCAAAATATAGAGGAAAAAATTCCCTCTTTTATTTTTCTTCTTTTTATTTTGTACTCTTCTAGCTCTCACGTTTCCCATACTGATATTTTATAAGGAAAATTTTAAGTTGCAAGCATTTTAAAAAGCGCCCCAATCAAAAGAAAGGAGCGCTTTTTAATTTTTTATTAAAGGCCTTGTTTATCTCATTTTCATGACAACAAACTCTGCCTTTTAGGTTTTTAAACCCAATTAGAAATCAAGACCTGCTTCTCTTGCGGCGTCTGCCAAAGCTTGAATTCTTCCGTGGAAAAGGAATCCGCCTCTGTCAAAAACGCATTCTTTAATGTTTTTTGCAAGAGCTTTTTTTGCAATGTCTTCGCCAACGATTTTTGCAGCGTCAATGTTTCCACCATGGGATAATTTAGCTCTTAAATCTTTAGCGTCAGAAGATGAAGCAGCAAGAGTTACGCCGTTTACATCATCAATTAATTGTGCATAGATATGCTTAATACTTCTGTACACAGCTAACCTTGGGCATTCAGGAGTTCCTGAAATTTTGGTTCTAACTCTTATGTGTCTTTTTCTTGTTTGTGCTTTTCTGTTTACTAATTTAATCATTTTTTATTCCTTTCACCCAAACCCCAATCCCTTTATAAAGGGCAGGATTCAAACGGGCAATTTCTACTTACTATTTTTTACCTGCTTTACCAGCTTTACGTCTTACGTATTCGCCTTCATATCTTACACCCTTGCCTTTGTATACTTCAGGTGCACGTTTAGATCTGATTAAAGCGGCAATATCGCCAACGGCTTGTTTATTTGTGCCTGAAACAGTGATTTTTGTGTTTGCTTCAACGGCAATTGTAACGCCTTTTGGCGGTTCAACAAGAATCGGATGAGAATAGCCTAATTGCAAATTGATTGCAGTGCCTTGCATTTGAGCCCTGTAACCAACACCTTGGATTTCAAGTTTCTTTTCAAAACCGTCTTTAACGCCTGTGATTACGTTTTGAACCAAAGTTCTTGAAAGACCATGAAGAGATCTTGATTTTCTATCATCGTTAATTCTTGTTAAAATAATTTGGTTGCCTTCAACCTTTACTTCGATTTCAGGTCTAATTGTAACAGATTCTGTACCTTTTGGGCCTTTTGCTGTTACAATATTGTTTTCTACCTTTACTTCAACCCCTGATGGGATTTCAACCGGTAATTTTCCGATTCTGGACATCTTTCTTTTCTCCTTTTGCTTTGTGTGAGCCGGTGTGCAAGACTTAAAACGATTGAGTTTTCGCCTAAAACACTACGGCTGACATTTTTTGTATTAAGCGGGAACGCTTCGTTTGCAATGCCATTAACGACACAAAAAACGAGTTAACCCATAATTTTAATCTATACTACCAAACGTAGCAGAGAACTTCGCCGCCAATGTTTTCTTTTCTTGCAGCTTTGTCTGTTAATAAACCTTTGCTTGTTGAAACAACAGCAATTCCAAGGCCATCAAATACTCTTGGCAAATTTTTTGCTTTTGAATAAGTTCTTAAGCCCGGTGTTGAAACTCTTTTTAAACCAGTGATTACGGGTTTATTGTTGTTATATTTTAATTCAACATCGATAACTTTGAAATTGTCTTTTTCTTTAACTTCATAGTTTGCAATGAAACCTTCTTCTTTTAAAAGTTTTACAAGCTCAACTTTTAATTTTGAAGCAGGCATTTCAACATTTGAATGACGAACTGTGCTTGCGTTTCTAATTCTTGTCAGTGCGTCCGCGATAGGATCTGTAACTGTCATATTTAATTTTCCTTTCTACTTGCAAGGGTATTTCACCTTGTAGTTTAGTAATAATATTTAAGCCATTCTTTTGCGTTTTCTTTTGGCTGTATAAAACTGCACCAATCCTGCGCAACTTACAGGCAAGACTAATCATATATAAAACATGGTTTTAATGCAAACATTTTTAAAGTTTGATTAAGAAAAATAAAAACAAAAATGCACACCAATTTACAAGGTGTGCATTTTAATATATTTCATAAAGATTCTTACCAAGAAGCTTTTGTAACGCCCGGCAATAAACCTCTGTGCGCGAATTCTCTTAAGTGAATTCTGCAAAGACCGAAATCTCTGTGATATCCGTGCGGCCTTCCACAGATAGAACATCTGTTGTGAAGTCTTACTGCAGGATATTTTCCTTTAGCAACAAGCATTTCGCGTCTTTCTTCTTTGTTTATCATTGCTTTTTTAGCCATTATTTACATTCTCCTTTGAATTAATGCTTTTTAAAAGGCATACCTAAGTGTGCAAGAAGGCTTTTTGCCATTTCATCGGTCGGTGCAGTTGTAATAATTGAAATGTTCATACCCTTAACGATATCCACTTCTTCATAGTGAATTTCAGGGAACAAAGCCTGTTCTTTTAAACCGAATGTATAATTGCCTCTGCCATCAAAGCTTTTAGCGCTAACGCCTCTGAAGTCACGGATTCTTGGAAGAACCACGCAAACAAGCTTTTGGAAGAAATCATACATTCTGTCACCCCTGAGGGTTACCATTGAACCAACCGGCATACCTTCTCTTAATTTATAGGAAGCGATTGATTTTTTAGCCTTTGTAACAAGTGCTTTTTGGCCTGCAATTTTTGTTAACTGCGCAACAATTGTTTCAGCCAATTTGGAGTTGTGAGAAGCTTCCCCAACACCCATATTAATTACTATCTTATGAAGTCTTGGAATTTGCATTTCATTTGATAGTTTGAATTCTTCTTTTAATTGATTTCTGATCTCGTTAACATATTTTTCTTTAAGATCTGTAGTTTTATGAGCTGCCATTTTCTTTACCTTTCTAGCCTTTGAAATTTTGCCCTTCTTTATTTTGTTTGCGGTCTTTAACCATAAAAGCCGCAGGGCCTGTCAAATTTCAATGCCTGCTCTTTTTAATTATACATCCAATGATTCGCCGCATTTTTTGCAAACGCGGATTTTTTTACCATCTTTTACATCATGTTTCACTCTTGTAGCTTTTTCACAAGAGGGGCAATAAACCATAACCTTGCTTGAATCCATAAAAGCTTCTTTTTTAACAAGTCCGCCTTGAATTCCGGCCATCGGATTAGCTTTTTGTGCTTTTGTTACGATATTAACACCTTCAACAAGCACTTCGCCTTTTTTGGTGTCAACTTCTTTAACGTTGCCCACTTTGCCTTTATCACGTCCAGAGGTAACAATTACTCTGTCACCCACTTTTGTATGTAGTTTCTTTTCTTCTGTCTTTGACATTTTATGTGTTCCTTTTATATTAAATAACTTCAGGCGCAAGAGAAACTATTTTCATATAGTTTTTATCTCTCAATTCTCTTGCAACAGGGCCAAATACACGGGTTCCTTTTGGGTTTCCGTCTTTGTTAATAATAACAGCCGCATTGTCGTCAAATCTGATAACTGATCCGTCGTTTCTCTTGATGTCAGCTTTTGTTCTAACGATAACCGCAGTTACAACTTCTGATTTTTTAACAGAGTTTGAGTTTGACCCAAAGCTTGGTGTCGGGTTTGCGCTTTTAACAGCTGCAATAATAACGTCACCAACGCCTGCGTATTTTTTATTTGAGCTTCCCATAACTCTAATGCAAAGAAGTTCTTTAGCACCTGTATTGTCTGCTACTTTTAATCTGGTTTCTTGTTGTATCATTTCTTTTTACCTTTTTATTTCACTTGAGTTTTAAGCCTAAACTATTTTGCAGCTTCAACAACCTTGTCCAATACCCATCTTACAGAGCCGGAAATCGGTCTGTGTTCAACGATTGCAACAGTGTCGCCGGTTTTGGAAACGCCTTGCACGTCGCTTACTTTATATTTTTTAGAAAAGGTCATTGTCTTTTTATATTTTTTGTGGGCTTTGTGTTCAGCAACGGATACCACAACGGTTTTATCCATTTTATCGCTTACTACTGTTCCGACTTTGACTTTTTTTGGCATTTTATTGCTTCCTTATCTTATACGTTTAGTTCTTTTTGTCTTAAAATGGTCTTCAACTGAGCAATCTCTTTTCTTGCTTTTTTAAGCTGAGCAGGATTTTCCAGAGGAGTCATTTTATTATGTTTCATTCTTAAAGAGAATAATTCTTTTTTTGCATTTAGAATCATTTCCTTTAATTCTTCAACAGTTTTTTCTTTAATTTCATTGAGTTTCATCTTACTTCACCTATTTTTCTACAATTCTAGTCTTAACGGGAAGCTTTTGGGCTGCCAGTTTAAGCGCTTCGATTGCATCTTCTCTTACTGAATATTCAATTTCAAAAAGTACTCTGCCGGGCTTAACAACCGCTACCCAATATTCAGGGTTACCTTTACCTTTACCCATACGAGTTTCGGCAGGTTTTGCAGTAATAGGTTTATCCGGGAAAATTTTAATCCAAACATTACCACCACGTTTGATTTTTCTTGTCATTGCACGACGAGCAGCCTCAATTTGGCGGGAAGTAATCCATGCTGGATCAGCGCTAACTAGCCCGTATGAACCAAATTCAAGGTTTGTACCCCTTGTTTCGGTTCCTTTCATATTGCCCTTCATTTTCTTTCTGAATTTGGTTTTTTTAGGCATTAACATTTTTGATTTGCTCCTATTTTATAACTTATGCTTCAGCTGAAGCATTGTCTTCACTACGTTTTCTTCTGTTGTTAAGACGAGGTGCCCCTTCTTTACCTTGGCCTTGAGGCTTTTTAGTCTTAATATTTTGATCAGCTTTTTCGCCGGGCATAAGGTCACCTTTGAATACCCAAACTTTAACGCCGATTTTACCCATAACGGTATCTGCTTCTGCAAAGCCGTATTGAACGTCAGCTCTTAAGGTTTGAAGAGGAATTCTTCCTTCTTTTGCCCATTCTGAACGTGCAATTTCAGCACCGCCCAAACGTCCTGATACCATAACCTTGATACCTTGAACGCCGGCTCTCATTGTTCTTTGCATAGCTTGTTTCATAGCTCTTCTAAAAGCAATACGTTTTTCTAATTGAAGAGCAATGTTTTCTGCAACCAATTGAGCGTCCACATCAATTCTTGCAACTTCAACAACATCGATTGAAACGTTTTTGTTGTTGATTAAGTTTTGCACTGCAACTCTTAATTCATCAATACCTTGACCGCCTCTGCCAACAACAATACCAGGCTTTGCAGTCACTACTGTGATATTAACATTTTGTGCTTTTCTTGCAATTATAATGCGGCTTACACCTGCTGTGTAGAGCTTCTTTTTAACAAATCTTCTAATTTTAGCGTCTTCTGCTATATTTGAAGCATATTGTTTTCTTTTGGCAAACCAAGTGCTAACCCAAGGTTCGATTATTCCTATTCTAAATCCGGTTGGATGTGTCTTCTGTCCCAAAGTTATATCTCCTAGTTTTTCGTTAATTTTACTGTTAAGTGTGAACTTCTTTTGAATCTTTTGTACATTCTGCCTTGCGCTCTGGGACGTGCTCTTTTGTAAGTCACGCTCTCGTCTGCATAAATTTCAGAAACTTTTAGAGCATCGGCCTGACCGTCAAATTTTTCAGATGCGTTTGCAATTGCAGCGGTTAAGTTTTTTTCAACAACTCTTGCTGCAAAGTAGGGCATAAACTTAAGGATTCTTAAAGCTTCTGAAGCCACTTTGCCGCGAACTTCATTGATTACCCTTCTAAGCTTTCTTGCAGGCATCTTTATATCTGTTTGTTTAGCTGTTGCTTGTTGCATTGTCCTTATTTCCTTTTAATTAATTAAAGTTATTTTCTCTTAGCTGTTTTGTCTTGCCCGGCGTGCCCTCTGAATGATCTTGTATTTGCAAATTCGCCGAGTTTGTGTCCTACCATTTGTTCTGTTATGTAAACAGGAACGTGGGATCTGCCATTATGTACAGCAATTGTGTGTCCCAACATATCAGGTATAATCATAGACGCCCTGGACCATGTTTTAATAACTTTCTTTTCTTGGGTTTCATTTAGTTTTTCGATTTTTTTAGTCAAAGAGTCGTGAACATATGGACCCTTTTTTAATGAACGAGCCATCTAATTATATTCTCCTATTATTTTTTTCTTCTTCTTACTATCAGTTTGCCGGAAGCCTTCTTAGTATTTCTTGTCTTCTGACCAAGAGCAGGTCTTCCCCATGGAGTTTTAGGATGTCCGCCGGGGCCTGTTTTACCTTCACCACCACCGTGAGGGTGGTCAACCGGGTTCATTGTAACACCACGAACAGTCGGCTTAATTCCTAAGTATCTCGTTCTTCCTGCCTTACCTGTTGATAAGTTTTTATATTCGGAATTGCCGAGAACACCGATAGTTGCCATACATTCTTTTCTTACCATTCTCATTTCTGAAGATGGAAGTTTAACAGTAACGTAATCGCCGTCTTTAGCCATAAGCTGAGCGCCCTGGCCTGCAGCTCTTACCATTTTACCGCCTCTTTTGGGTTCCATTTCAATATTGTGAATCATAGTACCTAGAGGAATATTTTCCAAAGGAAGTGCGTTTCCTGTCTTGATGTCTGCTTCAGCACCTGAAACAACTACATCGCCAACATTCAAGCCTTCCGGAGTTAAAATGTATCTTTTTTCACCGTCAGCATAAACAACAAGTGAAATTCTAACGTTTCTGTTTGGATCATACTCGATAGTTTTTACAAAACCAACGATGCCAAATTTATCTCTTTTGAAATCAATTACACGGTATTGTCTTTTATGTCCGCCACCAATGTGTCTTGTTGTTATTCTTCCTGTATTATTTCTTCCGCCTGATTTTGTGAGCGGTCTTAATAATGATTTTTCGGGTACACTTGTTGTGATTTCAGAAAAATCAGGTCTTGTCATGCCTCTTTGTCCCGGAGACGTCGGATTAATTTTACGGGTTGCCATTGTTATACTCCTGTCAATTCTTCAATCGGATCGCCTTCGATTGTAACGATGGCTTTCTTTCCTGAT
>CAJULR010000030.1 GCA_910587375.1 Candidatus Gastranaerophilales bacterium
CCTAACAGCTCTAACTGGTTCAATTCTCTGCAATGGTTCTGATTCAACCCCAAATGGAAAAGATGGGACCTTCGGAGGAGGAGGCGGCGGAGGAGCAGTCATAAACGAAACAGGAGGCCTAGGAGGACGTGGCGGCAAAGGCATGGTAATCCTTGAATACAAGGCAGTGGGGCTATGATGAATCGGGGCCAAAAGCCCCGGGGCAAAGCCCCACATGGGCCAAAGCCCAGGTATTAAAATGATGTTGGGTTAAAACCCAACCTACGGGTGAGGCCCTTCTTGCTTCAAGGTGCCTCCGCCAAAATGGGCGAAATAAATTTTAGATAAAACAACTTTTCGGGAGTGCTTTTTGTAACCTTGGCACTCCTTTTCTTTTGTGCAAAAAATATTTTTCTTGTGTTTTAAAACTGTAAATCTTAAGTCCCCAAAAAACATTGAAGTTTGATTATGCGCATAAATTTTATACCCAAATATGCCGCCATAAACCCAGCCAGGGCACCAAAAAACAACCCTGCGGCCGGGAAGCCCTCCATAGAGCCTGCCTTTAGAGGCTACTTTCTTGACCATGAAAAATATAACCCAGGACAACACAACAGCCTTTATTATTTCTGTGAACACCTTGAAGAGGGCGAAAAACCCAAAAGGGGTCAAAACCTGTGTGGAGCCAATAAAAACCTTGTTTTTAACAGAAATTTTACATCTTTTTTTAGAGATGATGTCAACTGGATTCGCCTCGGGCAGCTTTTGTGTGAAAAATTTAAAGACGCAGACAAAGTAAACACAATGGTTTATGCCTGTTCAAACGGGCTTGAAGCGTATACATTTTCTGCGCTTATCCAAAAAACGTTTCCAAAAAACCCTGAAAAATTTTTCCCGATAATTGCAAAGGACATTTCAAAACAGCAAATTGAGGAAAATAAGCTGAAACAAAAAGAGGATGTGAAAATTAGCCTTAACGAGGCAATGGCCGCAAGCGGTGTACTTGCTTTTGGCGTGTATGACGATTTTTACAAACTTATAACAAAAAACAAAGACGGTGCCTATGTTATTACAGAAAAAACCAAGGCCCCGGTTGTGTTTGAAGCGGCAAACATCTTAGATGACCTTGATTCTGTTGATTCAAGCGCGCCGACCATTTTTGCCTGCAGGAATATGTGGCCGTATGTTAAAGCGGAAGAATATCAACCGTTTTCAGATGAACTTTATAAAAGGCTTGCAAGCGGCTCTGTTGTAATAATTGGGGATTTTGATTATAGAGGGGCGCAAATGCAAAATAAGGACAGTATCGCAGACGCACTTATCCAAAGCGGCTTTAAGAGGGTTAATTCTTTTTGCGATTCTTTTAAAGATAAATGCATTGTCTTTGAAAAAAGGTAGTCATAAATTTTAACTTTTGTAACAATTTTGTAAAAAAGATTTATATTTCATAAAGCATAGGTAAAATATGCCGATAGTACTATTGTGGAGAGATTTCAGGTATTTTGAATTTCCTGTTTTTCACCCATCTAAAACTCATGAACTACGCACATTTGGGCAATTTTTCAGCTTAATTTGTTTTTATTTAATTAGGCTTGCCCTTTTTAAAAAAGGAGTAAACCATTGCAGCAAACAGTACAGTTAAATCTAAAGAGAATGAAAAACTTTATCGGGTTTGCAAAAAGCTATCTCATCAGAAATAATCCGATAAAAGCATTTATTGACGGCACTGTTTCAACTGTAAAGGATATGCTCTCAATCAACAAAAAAAGGAAGCTTGCCAAATACAGATTGAATTACCAAATGTACAAATTGAACCAAATGGAAAAACTCATTGCCGCAAACAACGAGCATGTTTTCCTTCGGGGCAATAAATTTAACGAAATGAGATAAAGGTAAGATGGGTTTAATCACCGCAACAATCAGAAAAACGCAATTGAACAGCTACAGGCTTGATTTAGAATACAAGATGCAGCTTGTTTCAGCGTCTAAATTAAACCTGAGCCAAACCGTAAACGATTTATTATCCGTTACAAGCGATCTTGATTCTGATTCACCCGAGGCAAAAGCCCTTGAAAAAAGAAAAGAGCGGTTGCATTTGGTTGAAAAGAAGCTGGATGAACAAATGCAGCGTTACGAA
>CAJULR010000031.1 GCA_910587375.1 Candidatus Gastranaerophilales bacterium
CGTCATTGCGAGGGAAGCGACAGCGACGAAGCAATCCAGTAAAATATTGGAATTCAAGTTTTAATTCCCCTTTCCCTTGAACGTTCATTTTTCTTTTCTTGACCCACGCAAGAAAAGAAAAACAGAACCAAAAAGAAAAGAACGGGGTTCATAGTCCCGCTTTTTTAAAATTTATAAAGCCTTAAGTTGCTTCAAGTCACTATTCCGCTTAAGCTAATTTAAATCTCCGCATAAATTCCAAATTAAAAACAAAGTGGTCGCTCCATAGCTCCTTCAGCCTTTCGTATGCTTTTAAATTTCAAAAAAGTATCAATGATTAGTTTTTGTCTGTCAAATCCAGGACACAGCGCACAGAATAGGCACGCTCAGGGGGTCTGTCTGCGTCTGCGGGTTTAAAGACCCCGCTATTTAGCCACTGAAAATAATAATAGCCGGAACTCTGGAGCGTACCTGACCAAACAATGCTTGGGCGGCAGTTGCTATCGCTGGAGCCCGGGCAGCCGCTGCTTAGTTTTGCACACTGTAAGGCGCCGTAACCTGAATTCCAGTCACAGAGCTTGTCTGTAGTTTCTGGATTGCCTCCTTTTGCCGAAATCTTTTGATTTCGTGCAAAATGGGTCCTCTTGGAGTGGCTTCGTCGCTGTCGCAACGCTTGCAATGACGGGTACTCAATTCATGATTAATTAGGGTTGTCAAATCCAGGACACAGCGCACAGAAATAGCCCTAGTGGGAGAATAGCCGCCACCATTGTTGAACGTGCCGCTATTCAGCCAGCTTATGTAATAGTTAGTGCTGTCGCTCTTAGTGTCTGACCATACGTTATGCGGGTAGCAGTTGTTATTGTACGCGCCCGGGCAGCCGCTGTAGTTAGGGTTGCACTGTAAGGCGCCGTAACCTGAATTGATGTCACAGATTGTCTGCAGGGTTGTTAATGTGTCAAATCCAGGACACAGCGCACACCAATAGCTGCCGTACTTGGGTTAGTGTTAGTGCTATAAGAGCCATTGTTCAGCCAGCCAGGGTAATAATTGCTGCCGCTCGGGGTGCTGGACCATATGCCGTTCGGGTAGCAGATGTTATTCGCTGCGCCCGGGCAGCCGCTGCTCCTCTCATAACACCGCAAGGCGCCGTAACCGGAATATTCGTCACAGAGCTTGTCTGTACGGATATTTTATGTGTCAAATCCAGGACACAGCGCACAGAAAAGGCGCCCGTGATAGGGTCGTAGTCTTGCGTAAAGGTGCCAGATTTCAGATATCTGTTATAGTACTTACCATCGCCACCAGAAGTGCTTGACCATAACTCATTCGGGATGCAGTTGTTATTAGTGGAGCCCGGGCAGCCGCTGGAACGTTGGTCGCACCGCAAGGCGCCGTAACCTTCATATCTGTCGCAGAGCTGTAGTTTTCAATGTGCGGCTGCAAATTTTTACGCTGTGTCTAAAATAAGAAGCAGGTGATTTAATTTGACAACATAAACTTTGTCAAATGATAGCCGAAAAAGCCCAGCTTTAAACCGTTAAAATACGGCCCCGCTTTGACGATTTGAATTCCCATTCTGTCAAAACCCGTAGGCCCTGACACTCCAAGGGTGATTTCTATTTTGATGGTACCTTGAAACCTTTAAAAGGGGCAAATATATTAAAAACCTTGAAGCCTAAAATGCCAGCCCTTATAGGGTGAAAGTTTAAAAAAAAGGGGGCAAACAAAAACGCCCCGTTGAATGAGGCGTTTTAGAAAATGAATTAGGACTTAAAATGGGATTTAAACTTAGTTAAGAGCTGCATATACAGGGTTTTGTGCGATTACTTGTTCAATTGCGCCGCCCTTGCCGTTATCTTTAGCATTTAATTTAGCGATTTTGTTTTCTCTTTTAACAAGCGGGTGAGTTGAATATGCAACCGTGGGGTCTTTTCTTACGAATGCGTTCCAAGTTGAAACTTCTTTAAGCCAAGCTCTTAATTCTTCTTGTTTTGTGTTTGTCATTGTGTGGTGTTGAGATTCGTGAGCGATTAAGCAAGCGATTGCTTCAAGGGGAGCTTCTTTGTGGATTTCGTTGATGAATATTACAAGAGAACCTGCTTTTGTTTTTGTTGTGAAAGCTTCACAATCGCCGCAGCCGTAGATGTCAAGGTTTCTGAACATAATTCTGATTGGCTTGCCTGTAACGTTTTGGCCTTTTAAAAGAGCGATAACATCTCTTTGGCCTAGGTCGTTTAACATATATAATGAAGCTGCTATTCTTGAGTTTGCTGTGTTTTCTGCGAAATCATTTGCTTGAATTGAGTTAGCTTTTGCAAAGAATAATGTCATTACTATTGCTGCTATTACAAAAAACTTTTTCATCCTATTTCGTCCTTGTTATTAAATTCATCCTCTTTATGATAAGGTAATCGGCAATTTTCTTTTCAACTTTATAATTTTTCTTTTTATTGTTACATAAATTAACATATCTACTAAAATATCCACCTAAGCCCTGTCCTGGCGCGGGGTATAAAATTTTGCAAATGCCTTTAAAGTGGTAATTGAGTGAAGCGGTATAAATTTTTATTGCCCGAATTAAAAGGTTTGGTGGAAATATGCAAAGAGAAAACCCCTGTAAATATTTTAAAAAAGGCTTTTTGTGCCTATTTTGCCTTTTTGTTTTTGGCCTTGCGCCGGTTTTTTCAGAGGTGCAGCCCACTTTCTATATAACGGCCGAAGAAATTATGAATGCAATTCCAACTCCGCCTGATGTTAATTTTTCAAAAAAACAAAACAGGGAAATTGCCGTGATGGAAAGAAGGCATTTTTCAGGCGTAAATAAATATGATGACGATAAATACCGGATTGCAAAGCTTGAAGAGCGTCTTTTGGGGCGCACCTGGGAATTTTTGCCAATTGATGACAGGATGAGAAAATTAAAACTTGCAAGCCAAAGAAAAATGCTTTCAGGAACCTCAATTCCTCTTTCTTTAAGGCGTGCAGGCTTTTCGCCAAAAAGAATTGCAAACGATTCGACCCCTGTTTATGATGATAATGATAATGTGGGTTTAATTGACGGGTTTTTAAGGCTTATAAACCCGGACGCGTTTAATGCGTATTCTTCGCACAAAAAAAGAATGTACGAGCAGTATGGGTATGAATAGGAAGCGAATTTAAGCCCTTGCAAGAATTGTGTGGTCATTGTATTATTAAATTAAATCAGGAGAATTTTATGAACCAAATCACAAAAATTGCGTGGGAATTAAACGAAAAAACCCCGAACAGATATGAACTAGTTTACGAATTAATTGAACTTGCAAAAAAGCTTGTTGATGAATCTCAAATGAAGAAAAATAAAGACGATTTCGGCTATGATTTTGAAGCGTCTTACGATTCTAATATTAAAAAAGAAAAACCTGTGCAGCATGCCATTATGGTAAAAGCTTCAGAATCTGACGATTCAGGGCTTGTGGGCTAATTTCAAAACAGCCTGAAATATAGTTAGCAAGCTTATTAAGGTAGTTTCAAGTTGCAATTAACGATAGATTTTATAAAACAAAAAATAGGAGATTTTACGCCTGAAATCGCCCTTATTTTGGGCTCCGGGCTTGGGGAATTTACAAAGAACCTGAAAGGGGTTCAAATTCCGTATTGCGAAATTCCAAATTTCAAATGTTCCACTGTGGAAGGGCACAAGGGGAGTTTGTTTTTTGCGGAATTATTCGGTAAAAAGCTTGTTATAATGCAGGGAAGGCTCCATTTTTACGAAGGATATGAAATGCAAGATATTACATATCCGATTAAAATTTTTAAAAAACTTGGCGCTAAAACCCTTATATTAACAAATGCGGCGGGTTCTCTTAAGAAAGATTTGGTGCCCTCAAGCTTGATGTTAATTAAAGACCACATTAATTTTACGGGAAAAAATCCGCTTATTGGCAAAAACGACAGCGCTTTGGGGGAAAGATTTCCTGATATGTCCGATATTTACACAAGTTCTTTAAGAGAATTGGTGAAAACCTGTGCTGTGGAAGAAAATATTGGCCTTGAAGAGGGCGTATACCTCATGACAACAGGGCCAAGCTATGAAACGCCCGCTGAAGTAAAGATGTTTGGGGCTTTTGGGGCGGACGCTGTTGGCATGTCAACCGTGCCTGAGGCTATTGTTTCAAATTATTTGGGGCTTCAAACCATTGGTATAAGCCTTATTACAAACTACGCAAGCGGCATTTCAAAAGAAAAATTAAGCCACAAAGAAGTGGTTGAGATGGGAAATATTGCAACAGAAAAGTTTACAAAGCTTGTAAATTCCATTATAAATAAATTGTAGGCCACACCTGATTAAAATCTGAGTTCAGAAATTCAGGCTTTTAAAAATAAAGTTTTTTAAAAAACGTCCGATAATACAAATGTAACAATTAAAGATGTGATAAAAAAGGAATAAAACATTGTAAGGTGCATTGTAAGGCGTATTTTAGATTTTTAGAAAGGCAAAACGTATGAGTGAACTTCAGTTTCAAAATGACATTCAGCTTTTGATTGATATTTTGCCCGCTAAAATTAAAAGACACATTCAAAGCGGCATATTGGATGACGCTATAGAAATAGTGCTTGATATTGGGAGAATCCCGGAAGTGCGCCTTGGGAACGGTAAAATTTTATATTTGGGCTCGGATAATGTTGTGTCTGACGACCTTGAGTTTATTGTTGAAAAAATTCCCGAATTTACATCTGATAACCGCTCCGGCATTGCAGGAACGCTTCATAGGATTAGCGCAATAAGAAACCGCCAGGGAAAAATCATCGGCCTTACAATGCGTATCGGCCGTGTTATAACGGGGACAATTGCCTGCATTAAAGATTTTGTTATGCAAAATAAGAGCATTCTCTTTTTGGGACGCCCGGGCGTTGGCAAAACGACGAAACTTCGTGAAATTTCAAGACTTGTGGCGGATGAACTTGGAAAACGCGTGGTTGTTGTGGATACTTCAAATGAAATCGCAGGGGATGGCGATGTGGCGCACCCTGCAATCGGAAAGGCCCGCCGTATGCAGGTTTCCCAGCCTGAATTTCAAAAGGACGTGATGATTGAGGCGGTTGAAAACCATACGCCGGAGGTTATTGTGGTGGATGAAATCGGCACGGAAATGGAAGCGCAGGCCGCAAGAACAATCGCAGAGCGCGGCGTTATGCTTATAGCAACGGCGCATGGGAACACGCTTGAAAATATTATTAAAAACCCCTCAATGTCAGATTTGGTGGGCGGCGTGAGCTCTGTTACCCTTGGGGATGAAGAGGCAAAGCACAGAGGGTGCCAAAAAACGGTGCTGGAGCGGGAAAAACAGCCGACATTCGACATTGTAATTGAAATCATCGACAGAAACACGCTTGCTGTCTATAAAAACACGGCCGAGGCTGTGGATTATATCTTAAGGGGTTGGCCCATAACGCCTGAAATCCGTAAGGTTGATGAAAATTATGAGGAAAAACCCGCAGCAGGCGCGGATAATAAGATTATAGACAAGGTGAATGAGCTTGATAGCAGAGCAGGAAGCTCAAATAGCCCCTTGAATTTTTCATTCAACAGGCAAAAATATGTGGATGATGTGAAAAATCATAAAAAAATCTACATTTACGCTGTAAGCCGCTCTATTGTTGATAAAATAATTGAAAGGCTTGATATTAACGCAGAGATTGTTCGAAACGTAGAAGACGCAGATTTTGTAATTGCCCACAAAAACTTTGCAAAAGGAGGGACAAAAGTTCTTGCTGTTGCAAATGATTACAGGCTTCCTGTTTATTTTGTGCGTACAAATTCTATGTCGCAAATTCAAAAAGTCTTAAAAGACGCGCTGCATTTAACCCAAGAGCAGGTTTATGAGCATAAATATACAGGCTATATGGACGAAGCGGAACTTGCGCTTGATGAAGCTAAGGCTGCAATAGCAAAGGTTATGGAGGGCGCTGAAACAATTGAGCTTGAGCCCCAGCCAAAGCATATAAGAAAATTGCAGCATGACCTTGTGGACGCGCATAATCTTTCTTCAACAAGCGAAGGCGAAGGCTCTGCAAGACATTTAAGGATTTTTAGGGGCAAAGAATAAAATTGAATTTGTTTGATTTAATTTTTAATAAAAAACCTGCACCTAAATCCGGTGCGTGTGCAAAACCTGCCCAAAAACGAAGCACAACGCGGGTTGAAACAATTGATGGCATAAAAATTAATTACAAAAAACATCCGTTTTCAAAAAATATAAGGATTATTTCGCGCCCTGCGGGAGATGTTTTGGTGACCCTTCCAAAAAGCGCTTCATTTGCGCGCGCAAGGGAATTTGTTTTAAAAAACAGGGAATGGATAAAGGAAAATGTTCAAAAAAGCGCGGCTTTGGGGGCTCTTGGGGCAAGCGGGGCTAAAAACCTTGATGTTATTGAAGAAAGACGAAAACTTGCACGCAAAATTCTCCCCGAAAGGCTTGAATATTTAGCCAAAAAATTTGGGTTTAAGTATGGAAGAGTTTTTGTAAAAAACCAGAAGACCGTCTGGGGAAGCTGTTCTTACAGGAATAATATTAATTTAAATTTAAACCTTGTTGCGCTGAATGATGAATTTATCGATTATGTTTTGCTGCATGAGCTCACCCACACTGTGCACAAAAATCATCAAAAGGCTTTCTATGACTTATTAACAAAGAATATGCCAAATGCGCTTGAAGTTCAAAAAAAGTTGAAAAAAATTAAATTAAGTTCGCTATAGGCTTTCTACCCGATTTTTTTGGGTTATCTTTTATACACCCGCCAAAGGGGAAGTGTGACAAAAATGAAGGCGCCTGCTATGTTTCCAAGGGTGGTTGGAATCATGTTTTTTATAAAAGCGACGGTTGAAATGCTTGTTCCCGCGTTTTCAAAAACTCCACCAAGAAGGCGCTCTGAGAGCATTCCACAGGGGATGAAAAACATATTTGCAACACAGTGTTCATATCCTGCAATTATAAAAATTGTTATAGGAAAAACAATGCCAAAAACCTTGCCTATTGTGTCTTTTGAATATTGTGCCATATAGACTGCCATGCAAACAAGCCAATTGCAAAGTATTCCGCTGATAAAACATTTTAATGGAGTGAGGCTGATTTTTCCCTGTGCCGTTAAATATGCAAGGTTTAGGTAATCTTCGGGTTGATTTGCGCTTGAAAACGCCAGAAGGACAACAATAAGTGCCCCTGTGAGATTTCCAAAATAAACAACAAGCCAGTTTTTAAGAAGTTTTGCAGCGCTAATTTTCTTTTCAAGGAAGGACAAGGTCATTAAAACATTTCCCGTAAAAAGCTCTGCGCCTGTCATGGTTATCATAATAAGCCCTGTTGAAAAAACAATTCCCGCTAAAAATTTAGCGAGGCCAAGGCCCACTCCAATTCTTACAAGAAGGCTAGAGTGAGCTCCAAGTGCTATAAAGGCGCCTGCGAGGATTGCAAGAATAAACGTTTTTGTTCGCCTTCTTTTTGCTTTCAAAACGCCTGTTTCAATGATTTCATCCGTAATTTCAGTTATTTTTGCACCCATTTTAAATCCTTGTTTTATTCAATTATATTTATCAGGCCTGAGTTTATGTCAAAATAGGCTTTTACAATTTTTAGGCCTTCGTTTTCAAACGCGTCGCGCACAATGTTTGATTTAACTAAAAGCCTGTGTTTGCACACTTCAAGGTATTCTTTTGCAAGTGTATCGTAATCTTCAAGGCCTTTTTCGTGCTTAACCGATTGCACCTGATAAATCAAATTTTCAAAACAATCGTTGTAAAGAGGCGCCTCCATTGCATATTTCATAACGCCGCAATCCTGGTGTCCAAGGATTATAAGGAGTTTTATTTTAAGTTTTTTTACGGCATATTCAATGCTTTCTAAAACGTTTGCTCCGATTGTGTTTCCTGCCGTTCTAACGCAAAAAAGTTCGCCAAGGCCTGTGTCAAAAAGGATTTCAGGGGTTACTCTTGAATCAGAGCAGCCAAGCACGATTGCATAAGGCTTTTGCCCCTCTTCAAGGCTTTTTAGCATGGAATCAAAACAATAATTTTTAATTTCGGGCTTTCCTTCGATAAATTTTTTATTTCCTTCAAGCAAGAATTCGAGCGCTTCTTCAGGTGTTTTAAAACTAAGTTTTCTCATAAAATTAACTCCATATTGTCTTGAGCCTTTTATAACCTCATAAAACCGGTTTTTAAGAATATTATATCAAAAATTATTTTCTGCGGATTATCTCTTGTGCGCTATCGAGTTCTTTTGAGGTTAATTCTGCAATAAGCGCGCTTTCGGGGCAGTTTTCGTTTGCAAAACAAGTAAGAAGATTATTTAAGGTTTTTAAGTTTGCGATAATTTCTTCGATATCAAGAAGCTGGTCTTTGAGTTTAAAAATAGTATCATCTTTTGAATCTTTTTGGCGTTCAGGCACTTTTTGGCTGCTTTTTTGGTTTTGCATGGGTTTCTCCTTAACTAAGTTTTAACTATGTATATAATATATTAAAAACTGAATTTTTTTTATATAGTGTAACTAATTAGTATAAAAACTTAATAAAAGTTATAATTTAAACATGAGGAAAAAAATATTAAAACTTGGAAAGACAAGTTATTGCATAACTTTAAGCCCGACGTTTCTTGAACTTTTGGGGATAGAAAATCCGAAAGAAGCGCACAAATATACGCTGGATGTATCGTTTAAAAATAATTCCTTAATTCTTAAAAACCCTGTAAAAACAGAGGACGAAGAGGAATAAAAAATTGAGGCTCCCGGTTTGGACCCTCAATTTTTGGTAAAAAGTTGTTTGGTAGGTTATATAATATCAAACCCTGTGTATTTGCGGAGTACTTCAGGAACGATAATGTGGCCGTTTTCTGTTTGGAAGTTTTCGCAAATTGCGGCCAAAGTTCTTCCGACAGCAAGGCCTGAGCCATTCAAAGTGTGCACAAATTCAATGCTTCCGTCCTTTCTCCTGAAGCGAATGTTTGCGCGGCGCGCCTGGTAATCGCCGAAGTTTGAACAGCTTGAAATTTCTTTGTATGCGTTGTAGGATGGCATCCAAACTTCTAAATCGTAGCATTTTTTGGCAGAAAACCCTATGTCGCCCGTTGAAAGGCAAACGCGTCTGTAAGGGAGGCCTAAAAGTTCCAGCACATTTTCAGCGTCCCTGGTTAATTTTTCGTGCTCTTCTGCGGATTGTTCGGGCTTTGTTAATTTTACAAGCTCAACCTTGTTAAATTGGTGCTGGCGGATGAGCCCCCTTGTGTCTTTTCCGGCAGAACCAGCTTCGCGCCTGAAACAGGGGGTGTATGCTGTCATATATTTTGGCAAGCTCTCTTCATCCAAAATTTCGTCCTGATAAATGTTTGTAACGGGAACTTCCGCAGTCGGGATTAAATACAAATCCTCATCAACGCATTTAAACATATCTTCTTTAAATTTTGGCAATTGTCCTGTTCCTGTCATAGTTTTTGAATTTGCCATAACGGGGGGCAAAATTTCTTCATAGCCGCGTGTTTGGGTGTGCGTATCAAGGAAGAAATTTATAATAGCGCGCTCAAGCCTTGCGCCTTTGCCACGATAAAGCGTAAACCTTGTGTGAGCAAGCTTTACACCCCTTTCAAAATCGAGCATATTTAATTCAGGGCATAAATCCCAGTGTGCCTTGAGTTCAAAATCAGCTTTTGTGGGCTCGCCCCATCTTTTAACTTCAACGTTTGTGCTGTCATCCGGGCCGATTGGAATTTCCGGGTCCGGCGTGTTTGGAATGAATAAAAGTGCTTCTCTTTGTTTTAAATCAAGCTCGTTCAAGGTTTCTTCAAGCTTTTTTACATCTTCCCCAAGCTGTCTGATTTCAGCCTGGATTTCTGTTGTATCAATGCCTTCTTTTTTCATCGCGCCGATTTTGTTTGATTCTTGTTTTCTTTTGGCGCGAAGTTCATCTGCCTGAAATTGAATTTTGCGTCTTTCGTTATCAATTTCTAAAACCGCGTCTACAGAGAGATTTGGGTTTCTTCTTTTTAAAAGTTCGTTGATTTTTTCAGGATTTTCTCTGATTAATTTAATGTCAAGCATTGTCTTCTTCCTTATTCACTATTTTTTCTATATAAGTTCTCAATTCCTTTATTTGCTTTGGTTTCAGGGGTTTGAACTGCCCCTTCTTAAGCCCCGTAAGTTCAATTGTCGCGTGGCGAATTCTTTTTAACGACACAACATTATGCCCCAAAAACTCAATCATTCTGCGGATTTGGCGGTTCATTCCCTGGTATAATGTCATCTCCAGAAGGCTTTCCTTGTTTGTAGCCTCTAAAAGCTCCACATCTGCGTATGCAACCTTGCCTTTTTCAATTTCAATTCCCTTTGCAAGGGTTTCAAGGTCTGCCTTGGTTAATTTCGCGTCGACCGTTACCCGATAAACCTTTGATACCTTGATTGAAGGGTGGGTAAGGTCATAGATTAAATCGCCGTCATTTGTGAGGATTATAAGCCCGGAAGAGTCCTTATCCAGCCTGCCTACAGGTTTCATGGATTGCATTGTATCAGGAAGCAGGTCATAAATTGTTTTTCGACCTTTTTCATCAGAAGCCGTTGTGATGTAGCCTGCGGGCTTGTAAAACCTGAAATATTCAAAGTTTTTGCCGCGCACAAGCTTGTCATCCACATAAACTTTATCTTTGCGGCGAATTTCAAAGCCAAGCATAGTAACAACTTCGCCGTTTACTTTTACTCTGCCTGCCTGAATAAGCTCATCGGCCTTGCGTCTTGAGGCAATGCCGGTTTGCGCTATGTATTTATTTATCCTCATAGCCTTTATTTTAGCACAAAATGCTGTAGTGTGAGTTAATTTCTTGCCCGTTTTGTATTTATTACAGGGCGTGAGGTTCAAATCCAGGACACAGCGCACAGTAAAGGCGTTCGTGGGAAGGTTGTTGTTAGTCGGGTACAGTGTACCATTCTGCAAGTTCGGGCTGTAATAGTTGCTGCCGTTAGGTGTGCCTGTCCATACGTGGTACGGGTAGCAGTTGTTACCGTTTGCGCCCGGGCAGCCGCCGCTCAAGTTGTAGCACCGCAAGGCGCCGTAACCTGAATTCTGGTCACAGAGCTGTCTGCAGGATTGTGTTTTGGCTTCTGTGGGTGCTTTGCAAAAATTTGTTTCACTAATGTTACCACAAATTTTGCTTACATCCTGCGTTGCCGTTGTGGTAGTTTTTGCACCGGCTTTACGCATTCAAATCCAGGACACAGCGCACAGTACGGGCACGGGTAGGAACGTGCGACTCTTGTTTGAATGAACCATTGTTCAATGGAAAGTCGTAGTAATTACTGCCTGTAATCGTGCCTGACCACACATAGTTCGGGTAGCAGTTGTTATCGCTGGAGCCCGGGCAGCCGCCGCTCAGATTCCTGCACTGTAAGGCGCCGTAACTTGCACTTGAACTGCCGTCGCAGAGCTGTTGTCTGTAGTTTTTCTGCGGGTATAAGTTCAAATCCAGGACACAGCGCACACCAAAGGCGTAGGTAACATCGCGACCTCCAGACTCTTGTTTAAGTGTACCACTGCCCAGGTTGTAGTCATAGTGCTTAGTGGTTGAGCCTTCATACAGGCTTCCTGACCATATTATGTTCGGGTAGCAGTTGCTACCGCTTGCGCCTGGGCAGCCTGTTCGTATGTCCCGCTAACTTTTCAATGTGCAGCTGTGTCTGAAATGGTGATTGGGCGGGTGGTTTGGCAGGGCAATGTACACTTTCCCCCGCGGCAGCCAAAATAATTCAGCATAAAACCATTCAAAATGGCCCCGCCTTGACGATTTGAATTCCCCTTCTGTCAAAACCCGTGGGCCTTGGCACTCTAAGGTTTTTCTTATGTTTATAATATCCTGAAAGCCTATATTTTGGCAAATTGTAAAACAAACTTTGTAAATGCAGTTTCGTTGGGTATATATGCTCAACCTGTCTGCAAAGAAAAGGGGCGCAAAGGTTACAAAACGCGCCCCGAAAAGTTGTTCATCTAAAATCTTGATTAATTATCTGCTATTCAATGAACAGCCGTCATCCTGAACTTGATTCAGGATCTCATGGTTTTTTGCAAAACCTTTCTGGATTGCTTCGTCGCTGTCGCAACGCTTGCAATGACGATTGTCCATTCAAGCCGTGCCAGAGGCCCAATGGCCCCGAAACATTATATCGACACTCCTTTGTATTCAATGATTACAAAGCCATCGCCGCCGTTTCCGCCAATTCCGCCCGTTTCATCTACAACGGAGCCGCCGCCCCCGCCGCCGCCGAATGTGCCGTTTTTGCCATGAGGGGTGTTTGCGGCCCCGCTGCAGGTTATGCCGGACATTAACGTTGTAAGGTTTCCGCCGCAGCCGCCTAAAATGGGCCCTGCAACTGTTCCGTCTTTTGCTTTAACGTATGTGGCCCAGGTTTCGTCTGTGTTTTGGTATAATTGTTCCAAATATCCGCCAATTCCGCCATAGGTGGGCGTTGCCGCCTGCCCTTTGGTTTGGGGGTCAGAGCAATTTGCGTATTTTCCCGTGCCATCGCAGGGCAAAAGCTTTTCTTTTGCGTGTTCTGCTATGCCCATTCCGCCGTCATTTCCGCGCAGGCCGCCTTTTGCCGTTGCGTATGTGCCGAATTTTGAAGCTGTGCCGTTGCCATCTCCTGTCACTTTTCCGCCGTCGCCGATTGTAATTGGGATTTCGGTTCCTGCTTTAAGGTTTGATATGTATTTTGTGACAAGTTCGCCCGTGGTGCCGCCCCCGCCGTTGGTTCCGCCATATTCAAAATAGATATAGCCGCTTGCCCCCGCGGCGCCCGCGCCAAAACCGTCATTCAGGGTTTGTGCGCCCGCTCCGCCGCCCCCGCCTGCGCCATAGTTTGTTAAAAGCGGCGTGTTCCCGTTTTTAACCGTGTTTCCGCCTGCTCCTCCGTTTTGGGCTTCGCCTTTCATATTCATGCTTGCGCCGCCCCCGCCGCCAAAGCCTTTGTTTAAGAGGTCTGTGGAGAGTTTGCCGTCATCCCCGCCCTTGGTGTCGAAGGTGGTTCCTGTCCAGTTGTTGTCCAAAATGTTTACGGTTCTTTTGGCTCCTCCGGCGGACACTGCGGTTTCAGAGGATGAATATCTTCCTGCAAGGCCACCTTCTGCGCGCGCAAGGATTTCGCCGTTTGATTTCCTTGAAATTGTTGTGGCAAGGCCTGGATCGCCGTCTTTTCCTGCTGTTGTTCTTGAAACGCCTCCACGGCCGACTGTAAACACAAGGGTTTCGCCGGGTGTGACAGAAATTTCGCCCACGGTAATCTGTCCTGCGCCCCCGCCTCCGCCGCCATTTGCGGGCATGTCATATTCGCAATAGAAAGCTTTAGGGTTTGCGGGAATATCTGCTGAAATATTGAATTTTATCGCTCCGGGTTTACCTGAAGTTCTTGCGTTTCCGCCGTTACAATATTCTGAACCAAAGGTATTCCCTGAAATGGTACCACCAGAGCTGCCACTTCCATTTGAGGATTTTCCGCCACTAACCGTTCCACCTCTGCCATAGCCATTACCCCAATTTGTTGAAGATGTTGCGCTACCTCCTGCGCCTCCTCCAGCACCCCCACCACCGCCACCACCTCCAGGTGTGCATTCGCTATGACCGCTGCATTTATAAAGGCCTCCTGCTCCTCCACCACCTCCAGGGGCCTCAAAAATTTTTACATTGCCATTTTTTATCAATGTGGCTCCACCGCCACCTCCACCTGCAGAGCTGCATCCGCCAGCACCCCCACCCCCACCTCCAAAGCCTAGATTGCCATCTCCACCTCCGCCGCTACCTCCTCTATTGGCTGTAGCATTAGAACAAGGCCCTACATTGCCGCCATTTCCCCCGGAAGCATAACCAGTGCCTCCGGAAATAGTATTTGAACCTGTTATTGCGTCGCTACCATTTTTACCACTACCGCCACCATAACCACCCTTTCCGAAGCAAGTGTTGTCTGTAATGCTTAAGTAATTTCCACCTAAAGCTACTCCTAAATATCCACCTGTTCCCCCGTATCCAAAACCAGTGCAATTTGTATAGGCTCCACCACCGCCACCTGCTCCAAAACCACCATCTCCACCTTTTTCTTTTGCATAGGCGGTGCCACCATATCCTCCTCCACCGCCAACTCTGATTATTATGTTTGTTGCGTTTTCGGTTATTGTAATTGTTTTGTTTTCAATATATGCACCAGAACCAGCCCCGCCTTGGGAGGCACAATTCTCATGCCCTATACCCCCTCCCCCGCCTCCGCCGCCGCAAGCGTAAAGATTTGTAAACTTAACACCACCCTCTGCGGAAGCATAATATTTCGAAAGTTTAACATTTGGTGATATTTCTTTGCCATCCTCCGAATCAATCCATTTTGTTTTGCCTGAAGCAGCGCAGGGCTCTGCCAAAGCGGGTGATTTATAATCATCTGAAACTTTAATTAAATCCGTTAATTTATATTCGCCGGGCTCTTTCTTTTCAACTGCCTGGTTATTGATTTTAAACGCAGGAGTTGCGCCATATGCTGTGCCGACGCCGACGCCGCCGGAGGCTCCGCCACCGCCGCCACCGAGCATGAATATGCGAAGTTTTGTAACACCTTCAGGAACTGTCCATGACTTGCTTGTTGTAATTTCTTGTTTGCCGTAGAATGAGTTGCCGCCTGCGCCTCCGCCGCCCATAAGGGTGACTTTTACGTTGTTAACGTCGTTTGGCACGTTGAAAGTTTTATCCTCCGTGTCTTTTGTAAAGATTTGTAACACGGCGTCTTTATCGTATTGGGCGGCGCCAACGCCAGAGATGTTGATTTTTGCTTCATCCATGCGCTTTGTCATTACGGGGGCAAGGGCCGCAAGCAATAATGAGGCGACCAATAGGGCCATAAGCATTTCAACAAGGGAGAAGGCAGAGCAGGTTTTTAATGTGCAGCTGTCATTCTGAACTTGTTTCAGAATCTGTAATAGTCCCTGTTTGAGACCCTGAATCAAGTTCAGGGTGACGCGGGGGAGGGAGAAGGCAGCATGGGATGATGTTGGGTTAAAACCCAACCTACGGGCTTTCCTATCACAACCTTGAGATCCTGAAACAAGTTCAGGATGACAAAGTCGGCCCCTGTTCATTGGTTGAGCAGCCGTCATTGCGAGCGACCAACGGGAGCGCGGCAATCCAGAAAGGGTGGACGCGGAAAGAGTTGTTTTAAGGGCTTTCCATGGGTTCCGCAAGTTCTCGCTGGATTGCTTCGGCCGCTGTCGCTTTACCTCGCAATGACGCGGCCAACCAAACGCTTTGTGTAAAACCCTTGCAATGACGGTGTCCGCCCCTTGCGTTTCAGCTAAGGTCTTTGCAATGACGCGGCTGGTTACCCAATCAGGTAATACCTGCGCAGGCAGGTTGCCTGTATAATTATCTACAGTATTCATATCTATATCTCCTTAATATTTGCTATCTATTATTTAGCAATAATAAAACATGAATAGCAAATTTTTATAAAATTGTCAATTGATATAAATAAAGGTAGCATTGTTACGATGTTAAATATCAAGCAGGAAATTCAAATAATTCTTTTAAAATGCGGTATGTCAATGAGGAAACTTATTGTAAAAATGAATGCCGCAGGCTATAAAATGCCTGCTTCAAGCGGTCTTTCCGTGTTGTTTTCAAGAAAGAGAATTCGGTTTGAAACCGTTCAGGAAATTTTGGATTTTTTGGGGTATGAACTTCAAATAGTTAAAAAGGGTTAAGCATACAGCTTCTTCCCCTGTATTCTGTTGTTTAAAAAATAAAATTAAGATTGTATTAAGGCTGAAGAAAACTGTGCTAAGATATACTTAATAGAAGAATTAGAGGGGGAATTATGATACCGATTATAGATTCAAAAAGACAGTATGCCACAATTCAAAACGAAGTTGAAAAAGAAGTAATCGACGTTATGCGAAGCGGCTCATACATTTTGGGCAAACATAATAAAGCTTTTGAACAAGAAATGGCAGATTTTGTTGGCGTTAAATATTCAGTTGCGCTGAACTCAGGAACTGACGCTCTGCATTTGGCCCTAAGAGCGCTTGATATTGGCCCCGGGGATGAAGTTATTACGGTTGCATTCACATTTGTGGCAACAACTGAAGCTATCGGTATTGTGGGCGCAAAACCTGTGTTTGTGGACATTAACCCGGACACATTCAATATGGACCCTGAATTGATTGAAGAAAAAATTACCCCAAAAACCAAAGCTATTTTGCCTGTACACCTTTATGGGCAGCCTTGCGAGATGGATAAAATTATGGCGATAGCTAAAAAGCACAATTTACGCGTTATTGAAGACTGCTGTCAGGCAATTGGCGCGGAATTTAAGGGGCAAAAAGTCGGAAGCTTTGGGGACATTGGCTGCTATAGCTTTTATCCGACTAAAAACCTTGGCACAATGGGCGATGGCGGCCTTGCTGTTACAAATTCAGAAACTTTGAAAAACAGAATGGTGGCCTTGAGGAACCACGGCGGCGCCGTTCGTTATTATCACGATGAAATTGGTGTAAATTCAAGGCTTGATGAAATTCAGGCGGCAATTTTAAGAGTGAAATTGAATTATATTAACGACTGGAACAAGGCTCGCCGCGAGCATGCAGCGCTTTACAATGAACTTTTTAAGGGTGCTAAAAACATTGAAACCCCAAAAGAAATTGACGATGTTTATGCGGTTTATCACCAATATACAATTAAGGTTCCAAACAGGGACGAGGTGCACAAAATGCTTCAAGAGGCAGGAATTGGCGCTATGATTTATTATCCTGTTCCTTTGCACCTTCAAAAGGTTCACAGCTATCTTGGCTTATCTGAAGGGCTTTTGCCACACACGGAACAAGATACAAAAATGGTAATGTCCCTTCCGATGTTTGCAGAAATTACCGAGGAAGAACAGAAAACCGTTGCAAAGACAGTGATTGCATGTGTTGAAAAGGCAATGAGCAAAGCGGCTGTGTAAAAAACATCAATGGGTTTAAATTTAAAAGAGAGGTTTAAAAGCCTCTCTTTTTTTGTATATTTTGAATTGACCTTGGTTCGCTTAGTGTGTCGGTCATTATCCCTTTGGTGTTAGTTGATATCTCTTTATCAAATTTATCTGATATCCAGGGCGTTGGCTGATGTTCCTGATTTGGGTGATTAGCCTATGTCCCACTTTCCGCAGGTGCCGCCCCAGCGTGCGATTAAATTTCCCTTAACATCTGAAATTTTATGTTCTTCGCCTGGTTTGAGGGGTTCGATGTCGCCTTCAACGATTGAAATAACTTCGCAATTGTTTGAACAGCCGTTGCAGGTGCAGGTTACGGAGTTAAAATGCATATCCTTTGTCTGCCAGCCTTTGAATTTGGTTTGATTGTTTGAATATTGATGGTGTTCCATAGCCAAAAATGCTGCGCCGATTGCGCCCATTGTTTGGTGGTTTGGCGGAACGACAATTTCTGTGCCTAAAGCTTCTTCAAAAGCCTTTACCATGCCTTTGTTTGTGGCAACGCCGCCCTGGAATGTGATTGTGGGCAAAAGTTCTTTTCCAAGCGCAAGGTTTGATAAATAATTTCGAACCAAAGCCTGACAAAGCCCGTATAATAAATCTTCCACGGGGTATCCGAGCTGTTGTTTATGAATTAAATCAGATTCGGCAAAAACGCCGCAACGGCCTGCAATCCTTGCAGGGGAAGCGGATTGAAGAGCGATTGTTCCAAAATCTTCTATTTTAACGTTCAAACGGCCTGCCTGCTGGTCCAAAAAGCTTCCTGTTCCTGCGGCACACACTGTGTTCATTGCAAAATCGGTTACAATGCCGTCCCTTAAAATAATGATTTTAGAATCCTGTCCGCCGATTTCGAGAATGGTCTGAACGCCCGGGACAATAATACTTGCCGCAACGGCGTGCGCTGTAATTTCGTTTTTAATAACATCCGCACCGACCAAAGCACCGGCTAAGTTTCTTCCGGAACCTGTTGTACCCACTTGGCAAACTTCATAGTCGTTTGTTGATTTAGCTAAAAGCTCTTTTAGGCCGTTTTGAACAGCTTTTACAGGCTGTCCTGCGGTTCTGAGCATATAGCTGTCTACATATTTTCCGTTTTCATCCACTACTGCAAGCTTTGTTGTAACAGAGCCTACGTCAATTCCTAAATAAACTTTCATAATAAGTTTATTTTAGTATAAACAAAAAATTTTGGGTACAAGTTTAATATACAGGCTTTTTAAAAACCTTTATTGATATTGTTGAAATGGGACAAAAATTATTTGCAAAAGAAGACTGTCGCGAAGCACTCCGCTTAAAATCTCGGGAGAAATGTTGATATGCAACAGACCGCCCTGTCTTTGTTGTAAAAATTTTTGTCCCATTTCAATTTGTATGTTTTAGTAATTTTCGCAGAATAATTCAAAATGCTCCTGTTCATGCAGGCATGAAGGGCAAATTTTTGGTGCTTCTTTTCCGTAATGGTGATAGCCGCAGTTGTTGCATTTCCAAATCATTTCTTTATCTCTTTTGAAAACCTCATCTTTTAAAATGTTTTCTTTTAACTTTCTAAACCTTGCTTCGTGAATTTTTTCTACCTTTATAACTTCTAAAAAAGCTTTTGCGATTTCGTCAAAACCCTCTTCTTTTGCAATTTTTGCAAAGTTTGGATAAAGAATTGTGTTTTCGTCATGTTCGCCGCTTGCCGCTATTTCAAGGTTGTCCGCTGTTTTTTCTGAAAGTCCTATTGGATATTCAGCATTTTCTATTTCAAGCGGCTCGTTTTTCTCGCCTAAAAATTTGAAAAACCTTTTAGCATGGGCTCTTTCGTTGTCCGCGGTTTCTAAAAATATGTTTGAAATTTGAACATAGCCTTCTTTTTTGGCTGCTTTTGCATAAAATGTATATCTCATTCTTGCCATAGATTCGCCCGCAAAGGCTTTAAGTAAATTTTCTCTTGTTTGCGTGTTTTGTAAAGATTTTGTCATAAACCCTCCTTTATTTAGAGCTTAAACTTTAAAGTTTTTAAAACAATTGCCGATAGTATTAGTAAGTGTGGCAATTTTAAACAAGGAACAAGGAAAAGAAGAATGACAATAAGCGGTGTGGGCCCAACGTCAGGAACCTCCGGCACAACAGGGGTTGACAGCTCTTCTGTAAAGAAAAAATTGCAGGAAGCAAATAAAACCGTGCTGGACGCCAAAACGCGCCAGGCGGAAGAAAACGAGTATCAGGAATTTATTGAAGAAGAGGACACTGATACATCTTCTAATGCAAAAAAAGCCGCAGATGAAAATAAGGATTCAAGCTCTGTTCAAGAAAAGGACGACAGGGTTTTAAGATATTATGAACAGATTGATTCTCTAAGACAGCAGCTTGACAGCATAAACCAGCAAAGGCGTGCTGTTGTTGAAAAAATGCAATCAGGAACAAGCATAAGTGACCTTGAAAATGAATTTGTTTCTTTAAATAATCAAACAAGAAGTATAAATAACAGCATAAACCTTGTTTTTATGAACATTATGCAGCTTGAAGAAAATATTGAAAGCGAGCGCCTTGCCTCTGTATCAAGCGGTGCTGCGGGTGTTTCTTCTGTTTCTGCAACGGGCGCTGCAACTGGCACTTCCGCTGTAAATTCAACATCCGGGCTTTCAAGCAACGCTAAAGTTGATACTCAAATGGGCAAAAAACTTGCAGAGGCTGTAGTTTCTTCAATTAATGCAAATGGTTCTACGACGGGCTGGTGTCTTCGTGGTGTAAACCGTGCAATGAGCAAGGTTTACGGCTATGGTTTTTCATTTGGCTCTGCCTATCAGGCACTTGGGGCTCTTCAATCTGATAGTAATTTTGTTGAAATAACAAGTCAATATCCAAATAAATCAGACCTTAAAAATCTTCCTGCCGGCGCAATTGTTGTTTGGGGAAATAACAGCGCGCACCCGCACGGGCACATATCAATTGCCCTTGGGGATGGCAGAGAAGCAAGTGACCATATTGCAAATCAGTATACAAACAGTGGAAATGGCTATCATATCTTTATGCCAAAAGAAAAATAAAAGGAAAACAAGATGACATTAAGCGGCGTGAACCCAACATCAGGAAATTCAGGCATTCAAAAAACAGACGGTGCAACAGTGAAGAAAAAATTGGCAGAAGCCAATAAAACCGTGCTGAATGCAAAAGCTCAAAAAACAAACGAGAACGAGCTTCAAACGCTTGAGCTTTCAGAAAACGAGGGCACAGAGAAAACAAACGGTGTTAACAAAACCGCAGGCGTTGCGCAAAGTGCTGCAGATGAGATAAAAACGGCTGTGAGCAGTGCCGAAGAAAAATATAATAAAAATATCCAACTATATTACGAGCAGATTGAAACCCTGAGGCAGCAATTAAAAGATATTGATGAACAAAGACGTTCTCTCGCTCAACAGTTGTCCCAAGGGGGCGACATCAGCCAAATGCAGTCTACAATGACGCAATTGAACAGTCAGAAAAACCAAATATATGACAGCATAAACGCCATTTTTCTAAATATTATGAGCCTTGAAGACAGCATTGCTTCAAATAACTCAATTGTAGACGGTGCAATAAACGATATAAATTCTTTGAGCGCAACAGGTTCCGGGCTTTCAAGCGGTGTATCAGACGGAGTGAATAATTCAAACTATACATTCCGTGCAGACGCAAATGCAACAGGTAATGCGGTTGTAAAGTTTGCACAACAGTTTGATGATAAAAATCAAAGCCAAATGGCGCAAATCATTAGAGGCAGGGGAAGCAATTTCCACGAAGGTGTTTGGTGTGCGGATTTTGTAACGTTTTGTTTGAAAGAAACCTATGGCAAAGACAATGTTCCGGGGAATTTCATAAACACCTGTTCAAACACGGCAGGGTGTACATCAATTATGAATTGGTCAAAATCAAACGGAAGCTGGACAACAGACCCAAATACTTTGCAGCCCGGGGATTTAGTGATTTTTGATTGGGATAATTCAGGCGATGGCGACCATGTTGGGATATTTATCTCTAAAAACGCTGACGGGACAATAAATACAATCGAAGGAAACACATCGGGCGCTGCGGGCGGAAGTTGTGTTGAAAATAAAAAAAGGTCGCCTGCGACAATCAGGGGCTATGTAAGGCTCTCCGGGCTTAAATAAAACACATTGGTAAAGTTGCCACAAAGCCTTTTTCGGTCAAATCCTGCAAAATTTTAAGACATTGGTTGTCGTCAATCTCTCTGTTGTTAACTCTGTTAAGCAAATCTTGAAAATCAAAACCCATCCATGTTTTGCAGGATTTAAATATTTCGCTGTTTTGCAAATGTTTTATTCTCCAATTTCCTTCTCCTGCTTCAGGGTTTGCCTCAACAAGCTTTTGAGCTTTTTCCTGCAGTTCTGTTATATATGCAAAAATTCCGGCAAGCTTTTTCTGTTTGCGTGCAAGACTGTCTAAAAAAGAATCGGCTTTATGGCCTTCAGATAAAGTCTTGATTGATACACCCAGTAGATTGTGCATACCTGTATCGCCGCCAAATAAACCGGCCGCTTGCTGTTCTAATCCGGTCACTGTTTCTCCTGGTAAATTCAATTTCTTGCGTATGGACTCACATGCTGCCTCATATTCTTTAAGGGCTTCAGTTGCTTTGTCTGCAATATTTGAAGCTGCGTTTCCTACGGTTTCAGCTGTGACTGTTGCTTTATCGGGACGCTTAATCATAACTGCAGCCCCTATGCCTGCAAGGGCCAATGCTGCAACTCCGCCGATTATTGCTGCAGTTTTTTTATTTTTCTTTTTCTTCTCTTCATTATTTTGATTTTCTGTTTGAACAGGACTTTCCTGAGCTATAGCAGGATAATTTTGAAGAGGATGTGTTTGATTATTTGCTGTATTTTGTGAAATGTTGACGTATAAAGAATTTACTGCAGATAAACTTTGAACTTGCATAATGCCCTTCTGTTTTATTTAAGACATTTTGTATAAAACCTGTAAATAAAAAAGATTGATAAAATAAAGGTGCTTGTTTACAAAAATTATTATTAACCCTTTTTTCCTAGCGCTCAAGGGTTCTTTTTTCCGTTAAAATTATGTCGCATTTGATGTCAAATTCTTCACTTGGCAAGGTTTCGAGCAAGAAATCATCAGGAATTATGACAATTTTTGCAGCCTTCAAGTTTTTTTTGGCAAAAAACCTGTCGTAATATCCGCCGCCATAGCCAAGCCTTTGAAAATTTTTATCCGCACAAAGCGCAGGTGTTATAACAACATCTAAAATGCCAATATCTTCCAGAGGTTTTGTTTTTGGTTCTTTAATTTTATATTTGTTTAGAACAAAACCATCTTTGCTTTTATAGGGGCATGCGAGCAAATTTTTGCCGTCGCACTTTGGAAAATAAAAGTTTCTTTCCTTGTTTTTCAAGGCTTCTGTGATGTTTAAAATGTTTAATTCAGAACCGAAAGGGTAAAAAAGCATAATGTTTTTTGCTTTTTTATCTTCAAAAAAAATGTTTAATTTATCAGAGATTTTTTCTGAAACATCATAAAGAAGGCCCTCTTTAAAAAGGGCGTTTCTTTTTTCTTTATAAATTTTTCTTAAATTTTTCTTGTCTTCTTTATGGTTCATGGTGAAGGTTGATTGGCGCTGTGAGATATGCTTTTTGCAAAATGTTTACAATTGGCATTTCAACTTTATATTCTTTTTTCTCAAGCTTCTTTTCCTCTTTTTGAGGCATATTATAAGAATATAAATATGTAGTTAATTCTTCGCTGAACATAAAATGAAACCTTCTATAATTTTTCCCGTATATTTTATAAAAGGGTTTTTATGGCTTTAAATTGACAACAAAATCATATTCTTTACAAAGCTTAACAATTTGCCTGCCTGAATTACAGAATTCTAGCCTATAAATCAAATCTATTAGCCCGGAGGCCATTTTAAAGGACGGCCTGAGATAATGTGAAGGTGGATGTGGAACACTTCCTGGCCCGCTTCTTTTCCTGTGTTTATTACGGTTCTGTAATCTGTAATATTTAGTTTTTTGCAAATTTCTTTAACTGATTCCAAAAGCTCGCCTGCAAGGTCTTTATCGTAAAGCTCATTCAAGCTTTCAATGTGTTTTTTCGGGATAACAAGAATGTGCACCGGGGCCTGCGGGTTTATGTCGTTAAAGGCCACGATGTTTTCTGTTTCATATACAAGGTTGCTTGGAATTTCTTTGTTTGCAATTTTACAAAAAATACAATCGCTCATAAGGTTTCCTTAATACTTTTAATGTAATTATATTAGCATTTTTTATAACTTTTGTGTCAAATTTTAAGCACATATGTATAATATTGTTATGAAAAAGAAAATTTTAACCTTGTTTTTATGTTTAATATACGTTTTTCTTCCTGCGGGTGCAGATTCTCTTAAGGGGGGAATTGAGCAGACCGATATGAAAGGGAATGTCAACAAAGAGCTTTTTACGGGCGAAGTTGATATGCTTGATGAAAAAGATACGATTAAAATGACCGTATCACAGGTTTTAAACGGCACATATACAGAAGAAGGGGATGAATTTTTTGCAGAAATTACAGAAGATGTTCTTGGCGGAAAAAGAAACAAGGGGATAATCGTTCCAAAGGGAAGCATTGTCCATGGGTATGTAAGCGCCATTGAAGATCCGAAAAATTTGGGGCGGGATGGATACATCGTTACTGTGTTTGACTACCTTGTGACACCTGACGGCAGACAAATTCCAATTAATGCAAGTCTTTCTACTAAAGAAAATGTGGTAAAAGGGGCTGTTAAAACTGCCGCAAAACATGTTGGGGTTGCAACGGCAGGGGGTGTTGTAGGCGGGTTTTTTGTCTTGAATATGCTTGGGCTTGAAGCTGCAATAGCATCGCATGGTATGACTCTTGCGGGCGGCGCTGCTGTGGGCGGGGCGGTTGGCCTTGTAAGCTCTATGATGAGCAAGGGAAAAAACGTAAACATAAAGCCCGGGGATGAACTTAAAATTAAGATGGTAACTGACATTGAAATCCCTGTTATGTCAAAAGAAGCTTTTAGAGAAGAAGATATCGAATACGAAGGGCTTGATGTTACGATAAACAGGGTTGCTTTTGAAAAAGATCCGTTTGATGAAGAAGATATAATTACGCTTGACCTTAAAATTAGCAATATGTCTGATAAAATGTTCTATGCTTTTGACATTGCGCTTATGAACGAAATTAAAAACGTTTTTTACCCATCTCCTTTTGGGGACACATCTTTATGGTTTAAAAAAATAAACACAGGCGATGTTATTATCGGAAAACTTTCTTTTGTAATAAGCGACAAAAAACACAAACACTGGCTTGTTTTTTATGACAGGGCAACAAGAAAACCGCTTGCAAAATATTCAATAGACAACATTATTGTGGATAATAAGGTTAACAAAAGTAAAAAAGATAAGAAAAACAAAAAAGTTTAGGGCAATAAGTTTTATTTAAATGTTTTTATAATAATATAAGAATTCTTTTACTGGGAACATTTAGATAAAAATGACATCAATCGGGACACAATTTTTACAAAACGTTGCTCAAAATGCGCCTCAGGGCGTGCAGAGCACTTATGTGCCTAATAATGTTGCCCAAAAAAGCGATTTATTGCAGAAATATCTTGCAAAAACACAAGGAAATAGCGGAGGGCAAGGGCCCTCTATAAGTGCCGGAAATCCTTATGGCACTTCTCAAAATGTGCCTCAAAACATTCCCCAAGGCGTGCAAAACCAAGCTGCAAGGCCAGTGCAGGCTTATGTTCCTTCAAGCACAATGCAGATTCCTAGTGTTCTTGAAAACAGCCCGCAAGCGGACACTTTTGAAGACCCCAAAAAATCTAAAAAAGCAAAAATAGCGGCACTTTCTTTGGCTGGCCTTGTTCTTGCCACAGGAGTTGCAATTTTAGGCGCCACAAAGACCGGAAAGAATGCTTCAAAGGCATTTTCCAACTTTGTAATGACAAATGTGAAGAATTTCTTTGCAGATTTTTCCAAAAAACACAACAGCGAATGGGCAGATAAGATTTATAAAAATATACATAAATTAAGTGTAGAATCAGGAAACGCAGCGGGCGGGCTTGAAAACTTCACAAACGGAAAAGACGTTTTGTGCAGAAACATTGCAGAAAATTTATCAGGCGTAACTGCAGATGGCAAAATCCTCCCTGATTCATCCAATAGAGTTGTCCAATTTGTAAGAAAAACCTTTGGCAGGGTTTTTGGCGCATATCATAAGCTTGATAGAAGCACAACGGGCTTCTATAAGGGCAAAATTGACGCCTCCACAGTGAAAAGATATTCAGGTGCTCTTGAAAGTTTTGATGATGTTGAAAAGGTTATAACTAAAGCACTTGAAGAGCTTAAAAACTCTCCGAATGCAAATAAAGCTGTTGTAATTAACGGCAAAGAGATGAAGGCGGCAGAGGCCATTCCTGAAATTGAAAAAATGTTACAAAATATTAAGGGAAATTTACAAGGTTCATTCTCCGCAGATAAAATTAAAGAAAGGCTTGCAGCTTTAAATGCCTTTATGACAGATGATGGCACAGGAATGAGCCTGAGCCAAAAAACAACTGAAGGCTTTGTTGAAAATATCAGAGGCAGAAGAATTAAATCCCTTTTCGCAAGGCCTGTTGCGGGAAATATTTTAAAGGATAAAAAAGCAGAACACATAGGCTTAATCGGCGGCTTTAGGCGACAAATTACAAATGATTTAAATTCTGTTATCGGCCAAAATAAAGATGTTATGGCTGAATTAAGAAGATATGTAAACCCTGATGATGTTGAAAGCGTAAGAAAACTTGATGATATTATAAAAACTTTAAACAGCCTGAAAAAGGCGAATTTGGATACAACAGCCACTTCAAGAGAGGCACTGGACACAATTTTTGCAAAGCTTGATTCACTTAAAACAAGCGTTTCCGGGTTTGCTGCAAACGGTGCGGCAGATGATGTTGCGACGAATGGTTCTGTTGAAAAAATTCTTAGCACAATTGAAACCGTGAGAGATTCTGTTACAAACGTTAAAACAGGCGAAGCCGAAGATATGATGGGCATTTTAAGGCAAATTTTAGAGCCTGAAGCTTATGTAGACGTTGTAAAGCCTGGTATGAAACGCTTTAAGGGCGCTTTGAACAGGGCATGCGCGCTTGAGATGAATGATACTTTTGACAAATTGAGGGATGTAAATTGCGGCTCTGCGCCAACAGACATTGGCGGAATTATATTATCCACAGGGCTTTTAGGGTTGTATACAGCGCAAGCAGATGATATGGATGAAAGAGTGGGCGTTGCGCTTACGACGGGGCTTCCGATTTTATCCACAATGGGAACCTGCTTGTTTGCTGCGGTGAACCAGATTAGCGGCAAAAAAGCTCTTCTTTTGGGCGGCGCTGTTGCCACGGCTTCAAAAGTGATTTGCGATGGCTTAAATAAGTTGTACAGAAGACATAAAGGCCTTGATGAAAATGTTAAGCCTTCAATTGTAACGATTGATGATTATATTAACGATTACATTAATCCTTATGTGAATAAATTTGAGCAAGTTTTCTTTGAGCCTGTAAACCCGGGGCAAGGGGCGCAAAACAATACACAACAGGGTTAAAAAATATTTGAAGCAAAAACCTCCTTTGCTGATTCCGAGGTTCTCGGGCCAAAGGAGGTTTTTAAATAGTTTTAACTTAGTGTTTTAGTTAATTATTCTTCAACTTGGATTACAGAAACAGGGCAAGCATCTGCTGCTTCTTTAACGCAATCTTCGTTTCCGCTAATGCTTGCTTCGTTAACAGTTGCAACATCTTCTACTTTGAAAACATCCGGGCAGAAAGATTCGCAAGCGCCGCAAGCTATACAACCTTCTTCGATTTTAACTTTCATAAAAATATCTCCTTAACAATTTGTAAAACATTAATGTCTTTAAAAATTATACTAAAAAAGAATATAAAAAAGCAAGGGCGGGAGGCGTTATTTTAAAAAATCGTCCTGCAGACGTTTTTGGCGCCTTACAATTTAAAAACAAGGCCTTTTACAGGTCTTTAAGCTCTTGAGTTGTATCCAAAAGCTTTGCAAGAGTTTTTGCGTCCCCTTTTAATTTGAAATATTCCGCAAACTTTGGCGTAGTCTTCAAATTAAACGAACGGCCGTTTTTATCTCTTGTTTTTGAAATCAAACCTTTTTCTAAAAGCTCTGCCACATGCTCATACGCGTTGGACCTTAATTCCTTTAAATAAGCTTGTCTTATGGGTTCTTTTAAGGCAATAATTGTTAAAGTCTTAAGCACTGCGGGTTTTAAATCCACCGGGCATAGTTTTTCAACAATATCAAGGTGTTCAGAGCGAACCTGAATTATATACCCGTCCTCATCATCAATTTCAAGGGCCCCGTCGCGCGAAGAATAGTCAAACATTAAGTCTAAAAGCGCATTTTCAACCTCTTCTTCACCAACTTTTAAAAGTTCTGAAATTTCAAGCGGCCTCATGGCACGTGCTGTTACAAAAAGAACCGCTTCCACCTTTGCTTTTAGGTTTTGCGCCCTTTCTTCATCTGCGCCTGCCTCCGTGCTTGCGTTTGTGCTTGCCGGGTTTATTGAGTTTTCAAGTAAATTTTCATCAGCCGGCATTTTCCATCTCCCCGTTTTCTGATGAAATTTCTAATGAAGCTTTATCTTTTTCCAGTTTTTTCTTTAGTGTCTTTGCTGATTTAACCGTGCTTTTTGCCTCTTCTTTAATCGATGGCAGCTCCACCACTTTTTCAGGCATTTTTACGTATAGGTCGCCGTAAAATTCTTCCTGGTAAATGTCGAATTTGCCGTATGAAGCCAGGTATAAAACCGCAATATACGCTGCAGGACGGCTAAAGCCTATTAAAGACAATTCTTCAAGCTCAATCTTATCGTTTGTTTCTAAAATCTTATTAAGATTTTGCTCCATCTTGTTTACAAGCTCTTCAATGTACTCATCCTGTGTCATATCAAGGATTTCAGTTGTCGACATCTTGGAATAGTTTCTGCCAAAGCGCTTTTTTTGCCTTTCAAGATTTTCTTTTAAGGCGCGCTTTTTTTCTAATTGCTCGTAAAATTCAAGGTGGCGGATTAAATCGTTTAAGGTAACGCCCCTGTTTCTGTTGAGTTTGGTGCTTGTTCTTCTTTGTAATACTTCATCAAATGAAATTATGTTTGAAGATGGGAGCTGTAATTGCTCAGGTTCAAAACCGTCTTCATAATCGTTAAAATCATCCGCAAATTCAGGCTCCGGTTCAAAATCCTGGAGGCTTATTCCGTTTAAAACTTTGGATTTTAAATTTAAAAGCACGGATGAAAAGAAAAACGCTTTTCCAACAAGTCCAAGGTTTTCGTTTTTGTTCAGTTCGCGAAGCTTTTTCATATACTCATCATGAACTTTTACAATGTCGATGTTCCAGGGGTCGATTTTTCCTGTTTTTGCCATATCCACAATAATTTCAATCGCATCAACAGGGCTTGAAGCCGCATTTGAAACAGAATTTACCATTTCAAATTCGTAATTTGAGCCCGGGTAATTTGAATTTGGGTAATTTTGGCCTGCATAAACTCCAAGGCTTTCCCTTGTGCTTTTGTTGTTTTCATTATCATAAAATTTTATGGAATTATTCATTTTTTACCTTATGCTGATTGTTTGTTTGTAATCCCCGAAACGAGCGTTCTTCCTTTGTTTTGGTTTACGCCAATCATTCTGTCTGCTGATTCTATCATCTGGGATCTTTGGCTTATTACAACAAACTGCGTGCGTTCAGATTGTGTATTTATCATTTTGGCAATACGCTCTACGTTAAAGCCGTCAAGTGCTGCGTCCACCTCATCCAGTGCGTAGAACGGTGCAGGCAGGTGCCTTTGAACTGCGAACACTAAAGATAAGGCCATCAGTGTTTTTTCGCCGCCGCTCATCCCTGCAAGCTTTTGTTTTTCTTTGTTTTTCTGGTTTCCTTCAACCGTAAGCCCGCCAAGGAAGGGGTTTTCCGGGTTTTCCAAAATAAGTTCGCCCTGCCCGTCTGTAAGCTCTGTGAAGATAATTTTAAAATAGCTGTTTACGGAATTAAATGTATCAAGGAATGTTTCTTTTTTCAAGTTTTCATACCCTGTCATTCTGCTTTGAATTTCATTTTTTTCATTCTCAAGCGTTTCAATCTTTGTGTTGAGCTCGTTTTGCCTGTTGAGCACAACGTTATAATCTTCAATTGCTTTCATGTTAACAAGGCCAAGGTCGTCCATTTTCTTTTGAAGCTTTTGAATTTTTCCTGTAATTTCTTCAATTGAAATTTCAGTCGGCGTGAGTTCTTCTGTTTTAATGCCCCGTTCTTTTAATTCTGCAATCACTTCTTCTAATTGCGGCTCAACACTGCTTCTGCTCAGTTTAAAGCTTTCGATTGATTCTTTAATCCTCTCAATGTCATTTTCAAGGATATTTTTTGTCTTTTCCGCTTCAAGCATTTCGTCCTGAATTTTTTGACGCACATTTTGAAGCTCCACAAGGTTTTTGCCAAGTTCTACAACCTGCGCTTCAAGTTCAGTGAGGACTTTTGAAATTTCAACAATATCCACTTCAAATTTTTGCTTGTCTTCTGTCAATTGAATATTATCTGCCGTGAGTTTTTTAATGTCCGCCTCTTTAAGTTCAATCATATCGTTGTTAAAGGTGACTGTTTGATTGTCCTTTAAGATTTCATTTTCTGTGCTTAAAATTTTACGTTCAAGCTCTTTTATTTCGTTTTCAACCCCCTGGGTCATCTCCTGGAGCTTTTTTAATTCGCCGTCATCAATAAATTTCTCAACTTCTTCAATTTCACTTTGAATGTTTGTAATTTTATCAATGATTTCAACGTGTTTTTGTTCAAATTTGTCTAAAAGCGCCTCTGTTTTTTTGATTTCAGGGGTGATTTCATTTATTCTTTTTAATTTTTCTTCAATAATTTGTTCAAACTGCTTGTGGCCGGATAAAAGCTGGCTATATTCATATTTTGCAGCCTGCAGTGAATTTAGTGCGTTTGAATAATCTGCCCTTATTTTTTCAAACTTAGATTCAAGCTCTAGCCTTTTGTTTTCGCGCGCTTTGTATGTGTCTTCAAGCTCGGCTAATCTTGCCTTATAATTTTCAAGCTCTCTGTCTTCCGCTTTGCCGAATGCAGGCGCATTTTTCCTTTTGGCGCCGCCTGTGATGGCGCCTGATTTTTCAAAAATTTCCCCGTCAAGCGTTACAATTCTGTATTTGCCCATAAGCCTTTTTGCCGCCTGCATATTTTCAACGACAAGCGTTTCGCCAAGGGCAAAATAAAAAGCTTTTATGTATTGGTCTTCAAAATCAATCAAATTAATCGCAAAATCAATAACCCCGTCAAGCTTTGGCAAAGGCAGGTTGTTTGGAACAGGTTTTAATTTATTCAAAGGAAGACAGGTTGCGCGGTCCTTTCCTTGAGATTTTAATATTTCAAGGGCTCTGCTTGCAACGTTTTCATCTTCAACGACAATAAATCTGCTTCTTCCGCCAAGCGCTTCGTTTATAGCATATGTATATTCTGAATCCACATCTGCAAGCTGGCTTAAGGGTGCGTGCACCCCTTGAATTTTGCTTTGCATAATGGTTTCAACGCCGGCGCCAAGGCCAAAAGTTTTAAAGGCGCGTTTGTTTGCTTCAAGCTCTGCAATTTTTTTGTTTGCAAGCTGAATGGAGCGCATATCGTCCTGAATTTGTGTTTTTGTTTTGTCGATGTCGTCAAACACAACCTTTTGAAGGGTTTTCAGGTTATCAAGCTCTTTTGTTAAAGTTTCAACCTGTAAAGAAAGCTTATCCTTATCATCATCAAAGTTTTTCACCCTGTTTTCAAGCTCTTCAACGGCCTTGTTTGTGTTTGCAAGCTCTGTATTTAAATTTTCAAGTTTTGATTCATTCGGCAGTTTTTCTTTAATAAGGTTGTTTTCTGTGTCTTTTAAGGTATCAAGCTCTTTTCTTAAAGCGTTTCTTTTTTGAATGTATGTGTCTGCCGTCTGGTTTAAGCCTGTCACTTCAGATAAAATGTTTGTGAGCTCCGCTTTTTTCTCTTCAAGTGTTTTTTCAAGCTCAAGTTTTGCCTGTTCTTTTTCTGCTATAACAACTTTTGCCTTTTCAATGTTGGTGTTAAAGCCTTCAATGGCGTTTTTTGCGGCATAAACTGTTTTGTTGTTTGAATTTATAACCTTTTCTGTGTGGAAAATTGAATCTTTTTTTCTTTGAATTTCACTTTTCTTTTCTTCAACAAGTTTTTTAACTTCAAGCTGCTTGTCTTCGCCCTGTGCCTTTACCTTTGCGCAGATTTCATCATATTCTTCTTTTTTCTTGTTAATTTCTTCCTGTTTTGCTTCAACTTCAAGTTCCTGTTTTTTCTTGTCCTTTGTGGCTTTTAGGATATTTTCATGCATTAATTCCAACGTTTTTTTGAAGTTAAAGTATTTAACCGCGGTAATTTGCCCTTCAAGCTCGTCTTTTTGGTTTTTAATTTCCTGATATTTAAGCGCAACTTCTCTTTCTTCCTTCAGTTTTTCAAGCATAGAGTTAATTTCGCCCATTACAAGCAAAGAGTCCTGCACTCTTCCTTCAACCGCCTCAAGTTCGCCTGTTGCAGCCTCAATTTTTCTGTCAAAATCGGCAGTGCCTGCAACTTCATCAATAAATTTCCTTTTTTCCATAGATGAACAGTTTACAAGGCTTACAACGTCTCCTTGCATAATAACGTTGTAGCTGTTTGGGGTGATTGAATATTTTTCAAGTTCTGAGTGCATTTGGGTTAATGTTACGGCTTTATCGTTCAGGTAATACGTGCTTGTATAGCCTGAAGGAGTTTTTTTAACCCTTCTTGCAAAAGAAATTTCAGTTCCAATGTCATCATCCAGGTCAAAAACAACCTTAACCATTGCTTCGTTTCTGTTGTTATGGGTGGAGATTAAATCTGCAACGCCTTTTTCAGACCTTAAGGCTCTTGCCGATGAAAGACCAAGCGCAAAGAGAATGCTATCTATAATATTGCTTTTGCCGGAGCCGTTCATCCCTGCAATTGCAGTAAAACCAGGCAAAAAAGGAATTTCCACCTTGTTTGCAAAAGATTTAAAATTGTCGATTTCTAATCGTTTTATATACATTAAAATATCCGGATAACAAGCCTAGTTACCTTTATTACACAACAAAACCCGCCATTGTGTCAAATTTGTAACAGAGGGTTTAACAAAAAACGGGCTTTTAAATTTACAGTTTCTGTGTGCGGTTAATGGGCCAGAAGACAAAAAGGGCACGGCCGATGACACGATTTTGCGGCAAAAAGCCCCAAAAGCGGCTGTCTTGGCTGTTTCCTCTGTTATCACCCATCATAAAATAATTTCCGTCAGGAACCACAAACGGCCCGCAGTACATATCATCGCGGCAAGGCATCCAGTCTGTTTTAGATAAAATATAGGGTTCATCAAGCTTTTTATCGTTTATATAAACGTAATATTCGCCATCTTCAAATTTTATTTCAAACTTTTCCCCGGGCATTCCGATTATTCTTTTAATAAACGCAACATCTTTGCACATAAGGCCTGTAAGCCTTGAAATTATTGAGAAAAAGTCTTTCCTTAAAGGTTCATCCGGCGGATAAAAAACAATAATGTCGCCTCTTTGAAGTTCTCTTACGGGTTTTGACAATTTTTCAACAAAGAGCCTGTCTTTTTCAATTAAAGTTGGGTGCATAGAGCCTGATGGAATCCAGCGAAGCTCGCCCACAAAAAATCTGATAACAATAACGGCAATAAGCACAAAAAGAATTGTATCAAGAGTTTCTTTTAAAAATGATAATACTTTCTTTAAAATTTCTTTGTTAATTTCTTTTGTGTTCATTTTGCCCTTTAAATCTTAAAAGTTTCAACCAATTTTTGAAGTAATTCCGTATTGTATTGCCCCTGAAGCGGTTTTATGCTTTCTATCGCTTGATTTAGCGTATTGTTCAGGTATTTTTTTGAAAAATCTAATGCTTCATTGTAAAGTTTTTTGTCCTGCAGTTGATTTTTCAAATCCATCATACCATAAGAATAATTTTGTTGCGATATGTAAAGATATGGCAGGGTCAATATTCCGTTTTCAATGTCGGAGCTTGATTTTTCGCTCTTGTAGTCTTGAAAATTTTCAATGTCATCATAAATTTGAAAAGCAAGTGAAAAGTTTAAAACATATTTTAAAATTGCGTTTTGAACGTCATCCAAAATGGGCTGAATTTCCTTGTTTATAAGATATAGGAGAGATTTTGCGCCCGCAAGAAAAAGAGATGATGTTTTATTTTTTGATTTTTCGATATATTCTTCAATGGTGATTACCTTGTTTTTATTGAAAAACTGGTCAATTTCGCCCTTGCAGACATTCAGTGTGTTTTCTGAAAAATATTCAAAAACTTTGGGTTCGCCTATTTTTGATAGCAGTTTTAAGCATAAAGAAAGAAGGTAATCCCCTAAAATTACCGCTATTTTTGAACCATATTTCACATTTAGCGTGGGCAAAAGCCGCCTTAAATCGGCTTCATCAATAATATCATCGTGAATTAAAGTGGCGTTGTGTAAAAGTTCAAGTGCCGCCGCAAGGGTTATGATTTTTCCTGTAATCTCTGCAGTGTTTTTGGGGTTTGTGTTGGTATATTCTGCCCCCAAAAGTGCATTTTTAATTAAAAACAAAACAAGCGGGCGAAGCCTTTTTGATTTTGCAAAAAGGAAAGCTGAAAGGTCTTCTTCAAGCTTAGTGCTATTTTCAGACAAAAGAGATTTTATCTCACAATGAAGAAGGTCTAAATCCTCTTTAACGTAATCTAAAATCTCTTTATATTTGTCTTTATTGTACATGAACTTTAATCCGCCGTGCCAATTTACTATGCCTTTAGTTTAGCTTATACAACGAATTTGCCGTTTTCATAGACAAGTTTATCATCGGCGTATATTTTTGAATTTTCCTTCATATTTTTAATAATGTCCCAATGCAGGCCGGATTCATTCTTTCCGCCTGTTTCAGGATAGCTTGCACCAAGTGCCATATGAATTGAGCCGCCGATTTTTTCGTCAAAAAGAATGTTTCCTGTAACATCTTTTACTCTCTCGTTTGTGCCGATTGCAATTTCGCCCACAAACCTGCTGCCTTCGTCCATATCAAGCATTGAAAGCAAGAATTCTTCGCCTTTTTCTGCTTTGGCGTCAACAACTTTTCCGTTTTCTAATTTTAACCAAATTTTATGGGATTCATTTCCGCGATAAATTGCAGGAAAATCAAAATAAATTTCGCCTGTGGCAGAATCTTCAACGGGGGATGTGAAAATTTCTCCGTCAGGGAAATTGTTAAGCCCTGAACAGCTTATCCATTTTCTGCCTTCAACGGAGAATGTGATGTCGGTTTTTTCGCCAATAATATGAAGTTTTTTTGTGCCGTTTAAAATGTCGACAATTCTATCTTGTTCTTTGCCGATTGATTTCCATTTCGCAATCGGGTTGTCAAGGTCTAAATAGCAAGAGTTTTCGATGAATTCTGTGTATTCATCTAAAGACATTTTTGCTTCCTGCGCAAGGGCATTTGTTGGGAAATCTGCAATTACCCAGGCTAATTCGCCTTTGGCTGCACGGTTTAACATTAAGGTTGAAAGCTCTCTTGTTGCAGAAGACCTTTTTGCCATCTTGGCAGAGTTTGCTCTTGCCATATTTTTAACGTTAACAGGCGCCCCGATTGAAATTAATTTATCAACTTTTTCATATTCAAGCTTTGTTATGGGGTCAACAAATGTTAATTGGTCATCATTTGCATATTTTATAAATGTTTCACTTAAACCTTCAACAGAACATCTTACAATCGGGTTTCCGCCGTGTTCTAAAACTTGTTTGTAAACTTCTTTAACAAGAGGCCCACAAAGCGGGCTTTCTGCCCTAATTAAAACCAAGTCGCCCTTTTGAACGTTTGTAGAATATTCAACAAGGATTTTTGCATATTTTTCTAAAGTTTTTTTGTCCATTCTTACATCTCCTCTTCAAGGTTCATAAAGGCGTCCTTGTTTGATTTTATGCAAACCCCTCTTTTTGAAGTTTTGATAAAATCAACAAGTTTATTAACGTATTCGTTTTTCTCAACGCTTTTTTCAATTTCATCTAGCGCCATTGTCGTATTATACTCAGGATTTTTTAAAATTCTTATAGCCTTGTGGATAGCGTCACGCGAAGCTTTGTCTACCCCTCTTCTCCTTAGGCCGATAGCGTTGACATCGCGCACAATTGGGGGAATGCCTTCTGATTTTGAATAAGGAAGAATATCCTGGCGTGTGGCGGAAGCGCCTGAAATTATTGCCATTTCGCCAATTCTAACGTTTTGATGATAAACGCTTAAGCCTCCAAGCCAAGCGCCAAAGCCAACATGTGTGTGGCCGCCTATGGTTGCGGCGTTTGCCATAATTACTTCATCTTCTAAAACGCAATTGTGCGCAACGTGTGCATAGGCCATAATTAAACATTTGTTGCCGATTTTAGTAACGCCACCTTCGCCTGAGGCTCTGTTTATTGTTGCAAACTCTCTTATCCAACAATTTTTGCCAATGACAACCTTTGTGGGTTCGCCCTTATATCCAAGGTCTTGCGGTTCTCCGCCGATTGAAGCGAAGGGTGAAATCCTTGTTCCTTCGCCAATTTCTGCATATTCTACGCTTGCATTTGCGCCGATTTTAACTCCTGCTTCAATTATTACCCCTTCGCCGATTACGGCGTTTGGGCCAATTTCAACATCCGGCGCAATTTTTGCACTTTGGGCGATAATTGCCGTTTTATGTATTTTTTCTGACATTTCTCTCACTTCTTTCTTTATTTTTAAGGCGGCCTTTAGGTTTTAAGTGCCGCCTTAACTCGTTTTAAATTTATTTCAGGGCAATTGTAATTTCTGCTTCAACGCAAAGTTTGCCGTCCACAAAGCCTTTTGCTTCGCATTTTGCGATGGGGCCTTTAATTTTTGTCATTCTTGTTTCCATATCAAATCTGTCGCCCGGGCGGACAATGTTTTTAAATCTTACTCCGTCAATTCCTGCAAAAAGGGCAAGTTTTCCTTTGTATTGGTCTAATTTTAAAAGAATCGGAGCAGCGTTCTGTGCCATTGCTTCAATCTGCAAAACGCCGGGCATAATTGGGTTTCCGGGGAAATGTCCGTTAAAAAACATTTCATTTGCCGTTAAATTTTTATATCCCTTTGAATATTCTCCGGGCACGCATTCTGTTATTCTATCCACCAATAAAAACGGATATCTGTGCGGAAGCATTTCCATAATTTCAATAATATCCATAGAAATCGGCTGAATTATCGTTTCTGACATTTTTCTCTCCTCTTTTGTTTTAACATGGTTTTCAAGTTCGCTTTAAAGCATTTTTGCTGCCTGAATATGAAGGGCATGCCCCGCTTCTTTTACAAGGATGTTTGCCTTCATCTTCAATGGGTTTATTCCTGTTAAATACAAATCTCCAATAATATCTAAAATTTTGTGTTTATTTGGTTCAAATTCGCTTCTTAAATCTGTTGTGAACCCGTCTTCTGTCATCCCTACGGTGTTATCAATTGTAACACCTTTTGAAAGCCCCATTTTTTGGAAGGTTTCAAGGTCTTTAAGGTATCCAAATGTTCTTGCTTCAACAATTTCATTCAAATTTTCACCTTGAATCATCTGAACCCATCTGTTTTTCAATTGCGGGTGGTTGAAATTCACAGCATAAGTAATTTTGGTTTCCTCTTCGCTTGGAAGAATTATAACGGCACTTTTGTCTTTTTGAAAAAGCACAGGGTTTTTTAAAGCAGGGGTTGGGTCTTCTTCTCCAACAAAACCCGCCTTATTAAACTCTTCAACCCAAATTTTTGAAGAGCCGTCTAAAATTGGGGTTTCAACCATATCAACGGGAAGGTTTTGAAATTCCATCTCAACGCCATCAAGCCCACATATAGCACATGCTGCCATAAAATGTTCAATCAGGGCCACCTTAAAATCCGCGCCGTCGTTAACATTTGCAACAACAACACAATGGTCTGATGAAACCACATTATTTGGGTTTGCAAGGATTTTTTTATCCCCTTTGGTAAAATAAATCCCCTTTGAATTTGAAGGTTTAACCGTAACTTCAAATTCTACGCCGGACATAAGTCCGACCCCTTTAATATTTACATTAGATTTTAGCGTCTTCATTTAAAAATTTCTCATAGTCTTCTAATAAATGTTGATATTTTTTATATTTTTGAACCATAACCTCCGCTTCTGCAAGGTATTTCATGCGTTTGATGAAATCTTTTCTTGGAACAGCCGGAGCGCCCATTATAACGCTTCTTGCGGGGTATGATTTTGTAACGCCTGCTTGAGCCAATACAATTGAATCGTCGCCAATGTCTGTATGGTCTTTAAGGCCGGCCTGGCCTGCAATTACAACCCTGTCTCCGATTGTGCAGCTTCCTGCAATGCCCACCTGGGAAACTATCATGCAGGCTTTGCCTACTTTGCAGTTGTGGCCAATCATAACAAGGTTGTCGATTTTTGTTTGCGCGCCGATTGTTGTATTTTCAATGGTTCCTCTGTCTATTGTTGTGTTCGCGCCAATTTCAACATCATCTTCAATTACAACAGACCCTAATGACGGGATTTTGAATATTTTTTGGTCTTCTTTTCCGCCTTTAATTTCACCATCTTTTCTTGCAGATTCAATATTATCAGGCTTTTCTGTGACAAAGCTGAAACCGTCTGCACCAAGGCTTGCGCCGTGGTGGATTATACAGCTGTTTCCAACTTTAACGAAATCTCCAATGTTAACGCCCGGGTGGAACAAGCAGTTTTTTCCGATTTTTGCAAATTTACCAACGTAAACATTCGCTAAAAGCTTCGTGTTATCGCCAATTTCAGCCCCACGCGAAACAACAACGTTTGGGCCGATTGAAACATCTTTTCCAAGTTTAGCGTCCGGGTGCACAATTGCGCTTGGGTGAATTCCAACAGTTGAATCCGGCGCCTCATAGAAAAGGTTTAAAAGCTTCATCATTGCAAGCCTTGGGCGTTCAACCTCAATTGTTGATATGCTTTCAAAATTTACACCCAAAGGAACAAGAGCGCATTTGGCTTTGGTTTTAGCCAGGTTTTCAATTTCTTCTTCGCCAAGGGCAAGCGCCAAAGTGTATTCATCCGCTAATAAAGGCGGTAATACCTTATTTATTTTTTCATCGGTCACTTTTGTTAAAATGCCGCCAACAAATTGCGAAATTTCTTCTTGTGAAAATGTTTTAGAAGCCACGCTCATTATCTCCTCTTGTCTAATAAAGCTGTATGTTTATTTTAGTACAATTATTTTATTTTGTCGATTATTTTTGTTGTGGATTTGCCTTCGACAAAATCTATAAATTCAACCCAGCCGTTGTTTTTTAAAATAACATCTGCTTCGGGCAAAGTTTTTAAGGTGTAATCGGCTCCTTTTGTGTAAATATTGGGCTTTACAAGGTCTAATAAATCTCTTGGAGAGTCTTCATCAAAAAGAACAACATAATCAACCGAATTTAGCGCACACAAGACTTCTGCTCTGTCGTTTTCATTGTTTATGGGCCTGTCTGGGCCCTTGATTGATTTTACGGAAACATCCGAATTTAGCCCCACAATTAAAACGTCGCCAAAATCCCTGCTTTTTTTAAGATACCTTACATGCCCCACATGTAAAATATCAAAACAGCCGTTTGTTGCAACGATTGTCTTTCCCTGCTTTTTAATTTGGTTTACAAGCTCTTCAACCTTGGAGCGCTCAATAACTTTGCCCATTTTTATCACACCTTCTAAATTTAAAACCGCCCCTAAATTTTTAAGGACGGTTTTATAATATCATATTTTTTTATAAATTGTCTAATTTATTTTGCCTTTTGGGGCCGTGTTGGGCGCTGCCCGGCAAATTTAATTATTTTCTAATTATTTTCCCTGCGGGTTTTGAATGCCGTTTCTGATTGCATTTTGAATGCTTTCAGGTTTGAAGCTTTCATCGATGTATTCAACCTTGGCAGAAGCTTTCAAGCCTTCAAAAAGTTTTTGTAAAGCTGAAATTTTCTTTTGTTGTTCAAGGAAAGTTTTAATTTCATCCTGAACTTTGTCTAAAGGCTGCATACCTTTTGCTGCTCTGTCTTTTACGATGATTATGTGGTTTCCAAAATCTGAAACAACAACTTCTGAAACAGTGTCTGGTTTAAGGCTGAAAGCTGCGTCAGCAAATGGTTTAACCATTGCTTCTTTCGGGAAGAAACCTAAGTCCCCGCCGTTTGCAGCTGAAACTTTATCATCAGAATATTTTTTAGCAAGTTCTGCAAATTTTTCAGGAGCCTTAACTGCTTCTTCTCTCACTTTCTTTGCAAGAGCCATTTTTTCATCCATTTTTGCTTTAACTTTGGCGTCAATTTGTTCAGCGTTTAATTTTCCGTTTTTATCTGCTTCAATTATTTCCTGTTTAATTTTATCAGGGTTTGCTTCAATTAAAATGTGTGAAGCCTTAACTCTTTCAGGACGGTTGAAAGCGGCTTTGTTTGAATTGTAAAAATCAGAAACTTCTTTGTCTGAAACTTTAACATCTGCAGTTGCTTGAACAAGCTTATCCACCTGGATTTCGTTTGTTAAATCTTCTTTTAATTGGGCCTCTGTGACGTTATTTTGTTTTAAAACTTCTTTTAATCTTTCTTCTGAACCCAATTTGTCTGCAATTTCTTTTCTTTTTGCTTTAATTTCATCATTTGAAACTGTGATTTTGTGTTCTTTAACCTGTTGGTCTAAAATTGTTTTTACAATAAGTTCGTTTACAATTCTATCCTTTGTCATAAGCATAACAAAGCTGTTTGGGTTTTTAAGGTTGTCGCCCATCTGCTGCATTTGGGGGGTCTTAAGCTGCTTATCAAGCGCTTTTTCATATTGCGCCTTTGTAATGGGCTGTCCGTTTACCTTGATGATTGCCGTTTTATCCAAAGCACAGCCTGTAAGTAAACCTACTGCAAGCCCTGCTGTCAGAAGGGATTTAGCTAATTTCATAAATATTTTCTCCTCTTTTTAATGCTCTTTATTTTTTAAATTCTAATATTATATGTGATATATAATAAAACAAATCCGCCAATATGTTAAATATTTCATTAAATTCAAGGCCTGATTTTTTCATCAAAAGTATGCCTTTGGCGCCTTTAACGGACTTTGGCGGGTTTGTCCATTGAAAATATTTTGTAATATTCAGGTCTAATTTTCTTTTTAAAATAAGCCACTCCTGCATTGTATAGGGGGTGTAAATCCTTATATTATCAGGCGTTTCGCGGATTTGGGTTATGTTAATCGCAGTTCCTAAAAGCCTTAAACGTATTAATTTTATCAGGTTTTCAACGCTCTCGGGCAGTTTTGAGAACCTGTCCCTAAAGCTTGCGGCCATGCTCTCAAGCTCTGAAATGCTTTTAACGTCTGAAAGCCTTTTATATTCAAGCATTTTCTGTTCATATGAGCCCACCCATTCATCCGGAATGTAAGCTGTTGCTTTAATATCCACAATGCAGGGCTCTTGTTTTGTTTCGCTCTGCTGTTTTTTATAGGGGTCTTGAAGCGCTGCGGCGCTGCTTTTAGCCTCATTTTTAAGTTCATTTACACATTCTTCTAAAAGGCTAACGTATGTGTCAAAACCAACGTTTACCATATGCCCGTGCTGTTTTGCCCCTAAAATGTTCCCTACACCCCTGATTTCAATATCCCTTAAGGCAATTTGATACCCTGAACCAAGGCTTGCAAAGTCTTTTATCGCGCTCAACCTTTTGAAGGCGTCTGCTGATAATTCTTTTGATTTTTTATAAAAACAATAGCAAAATGCTTGCCTGTCGGACCTTCCGACCCTTCCTCTAAGCTGATACAATTGCGCAAGGCCAAATCTGTCTGAATCATTGATGATTATTGTGTTTGCGTTTGATATATCAAGCCCTGATTCAATAATAGTGGTGCATAAAAGGATATCATATTCCTTCATTGCAAAGTCATACATAATTTTTTCAAGTTCATTTTCGTTCATCTGTCCATGTGCCACGGCAATTCTTGCGTTTGGAAGCAGGCTTTGAAGGTATTGGGCAACCGTATGTATGCTCTCTACGCGGTTATGCACGAAAAACACCTGCCCATCCCTTTGCAGTTCGTGGTTTACAGCGTTTTTTAAAAATGCTTCGTTGAATTCTCCGACATAAGTTTTCACAGGAAGCCTGTTTTTTGGGGGCGTGTTAATCAGGCTCATATTTTTTAGCCCGGATAGCGCCATATTAAGGGTTCTTGGAATTGGCGTAGCGGACATTGCAAGTATATCAATGTTTTCACGGAATTTTTTCAGCTTTTCCTTATGTGCGACGCCGAATTTGTGCTCTTCATCAATTACAAGAAGCCCCAAATTTTTAAATTCACGGTCAAAAAGCAGGCTGTGTGTGCCAACAACCACATCACATGTGCCCTCAGTGAGCATTTTTATTGTTTCTCTACGTTCTTTTGGGGTTTTAAAGCGTGATAATAACTGCACATTCACGGAAAACGGCTTAAATCTTTCCGCGATTGTTTGATAATGCTGCAGGGCTAAAATGGTTGTAGGGGCAATAAGGGCGGCTTGTTTGCCGGACATAACGGCCTTAAATATAGCTCTGATTGCAACTTCTGTTTTTCCAAACCCGACATCCGCGCATATAAGCCTGTCCATCGGGCGTTCAGATTCCATATCCGCCTTAACTTCTTCTATAGAGCGCATTTGGTCCGGGGTTTCCGTGAATTCAAAGGCGTCTTCCATTTCGTACTGCCAGGTTGTATCGGGTTCAAATGCAATACCTGTGCTCATTTCACGCTTTGCATAAAGCTTTAATAAATCGTAGGCAATTTCTTTAACCTCGCCTTTAGCCTTGTTTTTCGTGTTTTCCCAGGCTGCTCCGCCCATTTTTGATAATTTTGGTTTTGTGCCGCCTCCGCCTCTATAGCGGTATAAAAGGTTAATTTGTTCTGCGGGCATAAAAAGTTTGTCGCCGCCTTGAAATTGAATTTCAAGATAATCTTTTAAGGCGCCGTCCATCTCTTCTTTTCGGAGGCCCTTGAAAATTCCGATACCGTGGATTGTATGCACCACAAATTCATTTTCCATAATATCATTTATGGAATCGATATAATCCTGGGATTGCTTGTTTGATGTGTATTTGCGGCTTGTAATGTCTTTAGAGCGTTTGTTGAAAAGTTCTTTGTCGGATAGGAATATCCAGGTTTCTGGCCGCTTTTCAGACTTTTTTTCGGGCCATTGTTCAGCTTCCGCTTGGTTTTCGGTTGTTTGAACATCGTGTAAAATCCCGCCGCCTGAGGTTAAAGGGGGCAAAATAAAAATGTTTTCAGAATATATTTCAAACTCTTTTAAAATTTCAGAAAATCTTTTTGGATAATTTGTGCAGACAAAAACTTTTGCCCCGTCTTTGGTTTTTTTGTCTATAAAATCTGAAATTTCAATTCCGGAGGAAGAGAAAAACGGCGGAAGCTCAGAATCAAATTCCACAAGCATTTGGGCAAATGTTGAATCTGAAATGCTCTCCATTCCAAGGTTATCCCCGCCAAAGTTTTCTAAAAACGTGTCAAAGCCTATATGTTTAAACTTTTGAATTTCTTTTTTGTACTCACTATATGTTACATGGTTTTTATCTGAAAGCGGCAATTTCAGGCCTGACGCAAGGTTTGTCTGATAACTTTTTATAAAATCATCGTCAATGTTTTCAAATTTGGCGTTAATCTGCGCTGTATCATCAAAAACAAGAATAAAATCCCGGAAAAAATCCAAGGGCGAAACCAAATCTTTGTTTAAATAATTTTGATAGTACTCAATTCCTTCAAAATACCCTTCGTTATCTATTTTTTCGCAAATTTCCCCGTATAAAATATCAATGGTTTCATTTTCGCCAAATTTTTCAATTTCTTTATATAGCTTTGCTTTGAAGCTTTTTTTAATCTCATCGTTTATTAAAAACTTGTGCAGCGGATAAACCGTGATTTCATCAAGTTTTTGAAAGCTTTTTTGGGTCGTGGGGTCGAACATTCTTATATCTTCAATCGTGTCTGCGAAAAATTCCACACGCACAGGCGAAGAATAGAGTGTAAAAATGTCTAAAATATCGCCTTTGATTGAAAATTCGCCCGAATCCATTGCCATAGGCACTCTTTTATAGCCTAAATCTATCAGTTTTTCAATAGTTTTAGCGTAATCCAGCTCTTCATTTTTCTTTATTTTAAAAGAATTTTTGGCATAGAAATTTTTGTCGGGAAATTTTTCTGTTAGCGCCCTTAAAGGCGCAATTACAAAAGGATAATCCCCATTTATGGCCCCATTTAAAACATTTACCTGTTCTTCATAAATGTAATAATTCCTGTCCACGTCTTCATATGGGTTAATCTCTTGAAATGGAAGGATTTTAGACTCCAAATCAAACAAAGATTCTAAATCTTTTTGATATTTTAAGGCGGATTGCTCATTTAGGGTGATAAAAAGAACTTTTTTGCCCAATTTTTCCGCAACATTGTTTAAAATAAGGAGCCTTAGGGGGTTATTTAGCCCTGTTAAACTAAGGCTTATGCCCACTTCTTTCTTTTTTAAAAAACGGTTTAAAGCAGGCACATCAAAACTTTTAAAGATTTCTGCCGTGTTATTTCCCATAAGAACCGTAATTTTCAAGCAAAGAAGCGCCTATAACGCCTGAATAATCTCCAAGTTCCGCTTTTTTGAACGTAGTAACCGAAGATGGCACAGGTAAAGCCTTTGCTCTTGCTTTTTTAATTGTGCTCAAATAAATTTCATCAATACTTTGAATTAAGCCCCCGCCAAGGATTACAAGCTCCGGGTTATAGAAATTCATAACGCTTGCAATTCCTCCTGAAAGGTACTCTATAGCTTCATTTACATACTGAGTTACAACTTCATCCCTCGCGTCAAGCGATTTTTTAATGTGTTTAGAACTTATAGAGCCTGAATTTGTAAGTTCTGTAATGATTGAGCCCCTGCCTTTTTTCACCGCTCCTAAAATTCTTGATTCAATTGCACTTCTGCTTGCATATGCTTCAAGACAGCCGTTTCCGCCGCAAGAACAGGCCCTTCCGTTTAAATCCACAATCATATGGCCAATTTCACCGGCCGAACCGCTTGCGCCATAGTGGATTTTACCATCTTTTATAATGGAGGAGCCAATTCCTGTTCCCACAAATATGCAGACAATGTCTTTGAAACCTTGCCCTGCGCCGTAATTCAGCTCTCCGATGGCCGCAACCTCAACGTCATTGCCGCAAAAAACGGGAATATTGTATTTCGATTCAATTAATTCTTTAACGTGAAAATCTTTACATTCAAGGTTTACGCCATTTATAAGAATTCCTTTTTCTCTGTCCACCTGCCCTGCAAGGCCAAGGCCGATTGATGAAACTTCATCTTTTGAAAATTTGACATCTGAACCTGCGGCAGAAACAACAGGGGTTTCAAAAAGTTCATCCAAAGTTTCGAGGATTTTTTCCCCGATTTTTTTATTTCCCTTTTCTTTTTTGGTTTTGTTTTTGACCTCTAAAATAACCTTGCCGCTTTGTTTTTCGACAAGTCCTGCAAGTATTTTTGTTCCGCCTAAATCAATCCCTATAGAATATTTTTTCATAGTTTAAAAGTTGTTAATCTTCTTTTTTCATGCCGATACTTTTTAATTTGTTTTCAATTTGGCGCCACCAGTGAAGTTTTTCTTTATATAAATATTCATATCCTTCAAAATCGCCCTTAGAGATATTTTCCTGTTGTTTGTCAAGAAAATTTTCAAACCCGCGCTCAAGGTTGTGGGTAAATTCTTTTCTGTCGAAATTGGGTTCCGTAACCACTTTTGGTTCCCCAAATTCAAGCAGCACTTCGGGCCTATCCTGTCTTAAAAATGTATAATTTACAGCAACAGGAATTAAATTCACCCCGCCAAATTTTTTAGCCGCATTTTTTGCCATATACGCAAGGCCGGATTGGAAAACTTCGGGCCTATGGTGCGGCGGGCGTATAATCCCTTGCGGGAAAAGCCAAAAGGCAATGTCTTTGTCTTTTAGTTGGTCTGCCGCGTAGCTTAAAGATTTCATAGCGCTTTGCGGAGATTTTTTATTAACAGGAAAACACCCTACGTATTGAAAAAGAGGAAATCTGTTCATCTCTTCAATCATAAGGCGCATTCTGAATTTGCCGAATTTTGTTAAAATAAAATGGATTGTAACGTAGCCTATAAGCCCGTCCCACCAGTTTGAATGCGGGGCATAAAAAACTGTTGCAAAATTTTTATCTCTTGCTTCAAAATTCTCTAACCCCTTAAACATTAAGGAATAGAACCTGTTTTTTAACATTGAAAAGAAGATAAAATTGCCAATAAAAATCCAAAAAGGATTGTCCTTTGCCTCTCTGAATTTTTCTTCCCGATTTCTTATCTTTGTCGGGGGAATTTCACTGTATAAATGTTTTGGTGCGCTCATAGCTTAATTTTATTTAAAATTGCCTACACTGTCAATAAGAAGCGTCGCCGGCCGCCCAAACTTTAATTTTAAACGCCTCTACATTATTCTTTTTAATTGACAATATGCCTTAAATGAAGTTAATTCTTTTTGAATAATGTAATGGTGTCTTGTAAGGTTTAAGTTTGTTGCGATATTTAGCGCTTTTTCATAGGTTTTGATTGTATTTTGGGCAACTTCAAGTTTTCTTGAAGTGTCAATTGTTGCAATTGAATCTTGCATAATATTTGCCCGAAGTTTGTATAAAATCATCTGCAAGAAAACAAGTTCGTTTATGTTGGCGTCTTGGAATGCAAGCTCTGAATAGGTTTTTGCATTGTCTAATTCGCCCTTGTTTAAATATGCTTTTGCCATTAAAGCTTGGAATAATATTTTAAAGAATATTGAATTTATTTTTGTGCTTTCGCAAATTTTTATCGCCTTTTCGCAGATTTCAATCGCCTTGTCGGCGCCGTTTGTTGTCATTGTGGCCTTGGCGCTTATATACCAGGAAATAAGGGCCCCAAGCGCAATTTTTTCTTTAGAAAACCAAGTCATCTCCTCGGCACAAATTTCCAAAGATTTTAGTGGATTTCCTTCTTCTAAAATTACATAAGCAAGAACTGCTTTTATAATATTTTTGCTGTAATTATCCCCGCAGTTGTTTGCAAAAGTAACAGCTTCAAAAAGCTCATCCCTTATTTTTTCATCAAAATCGCTCTTTAAAATTTTATTAAATATGTCAATCGTGTTCCATTTTGAAACAAGCTTGGAATCATCAATTGCGTATGAAAAATCTTTTACAATAGATTGTAAAATTTCATCAGAAAGCCCTAAATATCCTTTAATTGTGTAGGCATAAGCAGTTGCAAGCTTTAAATTTACAATGATTTTGGCGTCTAAAACTACTTTTTCTTTCTTCTTTTCTTTAAACACCTCTTTTTCAACCGCGTCAATAAGTTCAAACACAGCAGGGTTCCCCTGTTGGGCCAGCGCTTCGATGAGTATTATATTTGCTTTAATCCAGGAGCTGTAAATTTCCCGTGCGTTTGAAAATTCATTCTTTTTCGGGTGTCTTAACCAATCTTGCAAAGGCGGGTTAATTTCTGTGTTTACAATTGCGTTAACTTCCTCAAAATTCCCTGTATATAAAAGCGCTTCGGCTTTTCTTGTTTTAATGAGGGCTCTTTGAAGTGCATATTTTGGCTTGTCAAAATATTGAAGCACAGTGTCCACTGTTTCAATTACGGCAGGGAAATTTTGCACCATCTTTAAACTGTGGATTAAATACCCAGAAAGCTCAATTACTTTTTCAACTTCATCTCTGTTTTTGGCGTTTATAATAGCAGAAGATAAGTAATCCACAGCTTCTTTCGGGTTTTTGTCGTATGTTAATTTTCCAAGCCTTTCAAAGATATTATTCTTAATATAAAAGGCATTTGGATGTTTCATTTCTTCAAGGTTTGCAAGGCTTTGCTTTTGGCACATTGTGTAGAATGCAACATCGCCAATGAATGAAGCCAGTTTTAAATTTGCAGTCCAAAGGTCAAAAGCAAGGGATTTATCCCCGACGGTCTGTGCCAAAAGTGCACGAATTGCAGGGGAGGACACTGTTCTTTGGCAAGTTTCCGCTAAAAGCTTTGCAGCATAAGGTTTTAAGCTGTCATTGTTTTTTGCTTCGGAATAAATATGTGTCCAAATAAGTGTGTTTTTAAATCTGTAGATATTCTCGCTTTTTTTAATAAAATATCCTGTTTTTTCCAGTGTTGAAACGATTTTTGCAAAAGTATCATCTGAAAGTTCAAACACCGTCTGCAAAATAGATTTTGTAAACTTTCCGCCAAGAAGGGAAGCAACCCCTAAGAATGAATAATACGAAGGGTTTTGCTCTTTTAAAAATCTCAATCTTGAATCTAAAATTTCCCCTAAAGTCTGCGGGACAAAATAATTTTCTTCCCTGATGTCATAAGCGAATTCTTTTCCTTTTAAATAAACCTTTTTGGTTTCCAAAAGGTGCTCTGCCACCTGTTCAATGTATGCAAAATTTCCTTGTGAATTTAAAATTATCTGGTTTGAAATTTTTTCAGGAAGCAATTCAAAAGAGCCAAACCTTAGTTTTAAATATTCCTTAATATCATCAATTTCGTTTGAAGCAAGGTTAATATTTAAACTTGCGTTCTTTGGAAGCTTGTCTGAATTTATATACATATTCAGAGCATGCTGGTTTCTGTATGTTAAGAGGAATTTTGCCCCTTGTGTGAAGAAATCTTTGTTTGTTAAGTATTTTATAAATTCAAAAGATGTTTCATCGATTAAATCAAAATCATCTACAATAATTACAAGCTTAGATTCGCCCCGAAGCGCCTCCAAAACTTCTTTAATGTCACTAAAGGTTTTTTGTTTGTTTGATAAAATGTTTTCGTAAAAATCTTCTCCAACAGGATATACAAGGTTTATGAGCGTTTCAATTTTAGATGGGTTAAAATCACTGTTTTCGCCCTCTTTTCCGTTCATAAAGGATAAATTCTTCTGAAGCACATTTCTTAACTCTTTCACCCTCTTTTCATATTTTGAAGGAACAAAAGAAAGGTTAAATAAAGAAAGTAAAATATCCTGAAACAAGCCAAAGGGCGTAATCTGCGTCAGCGCGCTGCAATGCCCCTTTAAAACAAGGATGTTTGTGTCTTCAAGTTTTTTATAAAGTTTTTCTAAGAGGAAGCTCTTTCCTGCTCCGCGCGGGGCGTTTAGGGAAATTCCCTTAATTTCGCTTGAAGAATCATTTATTGTGTCATAAATTAATTCAAGCGCAATATCTTCTTTAACGCTTTTAGACTGCGTAAATTCGGGCTTTTGGTCTAAAAATACCATCTTATAAGATTCTGGCGAAATTTTAATCAAAGGAATTTCATCCGATAAAATCTTATAAGCGCCTTCTGATGTTATAATGTCTTTTTCAATGCCAAAATCAAGCTGTTTTATATGCTGTTTTGAAATTGCGTTTGTTTTAATTTCGCCATCTGCAAGCACGGCAAATTTAAACGAAATATCAGCCCCCAGGGTTTCGTTTAAAATCAGGTTAAATTTTGAAAATTCTTCCGAGAATTTATTCACCTTTTCTAAAAAGCCGATTTTTTTTGAATAATTTATCTTAAAATTAACAATATCTTCTTTTATAAAATCAGGTGTAACGTTAAATGCAAGCTTGATTGCGGTTTTAATGTTTAATGTAACTTTTTGCTTGAATTCTTCGTCTTTATATTTTTCAAAAACATTTTTTAACGTGATAAAATCCACAAAAACATTCAGCCTGCTTGATGGCGCGGGCGCTTGAAGCGGCGCTTTTTGCTCTTCTTTTTTGTTGTTCTTTGACTGAATTTTAGGCTGCGGCGCAGGTTCTTTTACAGGCTCTTTTTGGCTTGCGTTTTGGGTTTGAAGGTTTTGAACCTGCATATTTTCAAATGTTTCTTCATCTTCCTTAAAATGATAGAAACATTTTCTGCAATGCGTTGATGAAACATAGTTTGCGCTGTTACATTCAGGGCAAAATTTCACAAAAACAAACCCGCATTTTTTGCAGGAAGAACTTCCGATTTTAATTTGGCTTTTGCACCTTGGACACTCAAAAACGAGCCGTAGCTTACACTTTGGACATACGGTGTCTTTTGGGCCTATTTCTGCTTTACATTTTGGACAGTTCAATTTATACCTACAAATAATATGCACATATTGTAACATTTCTTATTATATTCATTTTCTTTATTAAGTCCATAAAAACTGGTTGAAAATCAACCGTATGGCTTAGTATATCGGATGAAGCCTACGGGTGTTTTTGCATAAATTTAAACAAGATTTATAAAAAATCGTATAAAAAGTGTAAAAAGTATATTTAATTTTGATTAAAAAAGTGCTAAATTAAGCTTATGAATTTAGGAGTAAACATTGATCATGTTGCAACTTTAAGAAACGCAAGGGGCGGAGTTGAGCCCAGCGTTCTTGACGCTGCTTTAATATGCGAAATGGCAGGCGCCACAGCTATTACAATCCATTTAAGGGAAGACAGGCGCCACATTAAAGATGAAGATTTAAAGACGCTCAAGAAAAACTTAAAAGCGCGCATAAATCTTGAGATGGCGGCGACTGATGAAATGCAAAATATTGCAATGTCAACCGTTCCGTATTCTTGCTGTATTGTTCCTGAAAAAAGACAGGAGCTTACAACAGAAGGCGGCCTTGATGTTTTAGGCAAAAAAGAAAGAATTAAAGAGCTTATTGACGCCCTTCATTCAAAAAATATTATTGTAAGCCTTTTTATTGACCCTGATAAAGAACAGGTGAAAGCGGCTTCTGACGTTGGTTCTGATTATATTGAACTCCACACGGGTGCTTTTGCAAACGCATTTTTGGGCGAAAACAAAGATGTTGAATTTAATAAATTAAAAGCTGCGGCTGAATATGCCCAAAGCCTTGGTTTAAAGGTGAATGCCGGGCATGGATTGAATTACGAAAACGTTTCTTTAATGAAAGAAATTGAAGGCTTGGATGAATTAAACATCGGGCATTCAATTGTTTCCCGCGCAATTTTTGTTGGCCTCGAGATGGCCGTTAAGGAAATGATAGAGCTAATATAACTCTATTTTGTTGATTTTAACTTGCTTGCGAATTGGGCGTATTCGCTAAGTTGTTATGCTGTCTGACATTATTTTTAATACTTCCACAATCCATGCCTTTGGCATGCCGTATTTTTACTACACATGTCATGAAAACACTAAAAAAGTTACATTTATTAAGGAATGTTAAGACATAAAAAAATGTCGAAACCATGACCCGGAGCATGTTTTGGCATGCTCTGTTATTCAACAAATAAATTACTAAACTAAATGTTGTCATGTGTCATGTGAACAATTATAATTAATTTGAGCTTGGAGGTAGGAACTTATCACGCAGGCTTATCACATAACGTTAAGGGCTTGTGAAAAGTGAATACAAAGATTTCTGAAAATCTTAATCGTATTTTGACATTTGCAAAAGTTTATAATCCGACTATCATCGCCGTCACAAAATATCATACCGTAGACGAGATGAGGGAAGTATACAAGGCCGGTTTAAGCAATTTTGGTGAAAACAGGGTGACAGATGCAATTGAAAAAATCAATTTATTGGAGGAGGAAATCACTTCAAATTCACATTATCATTTGATTGGACACTTGCAAAGCAACAAAGTGAATAAAGCAGTAGGGGTCTTTGATTTAATCCACTCTGTTGATTCTATGGAGCTTGCGGGGAGAATCGATAATGTTGCCAGACAAAAAGGAATTGTGCAAAAGGTTTTAATTCAGGTAAACAATGCACGGGAAGAACAAAAGTTTGGCATAGCACCTTCTCAGTTGGAAAGTTTGATTAATAACATCTTAGGGCTTCAAAACTTAAGCCTTGAGGGGCTTATGACAATCGCTCCTCTGACAGATGATACAACATTAATCAAAAAACTTTTTAGTCAAATGCGGGAATTAAAAGACGCATACAACCTAAAAGAGCTTTCAATGGGGATGAGCAATGATTACAAAATCGCGCTTGAAGAAGGCGCAACAATGATAAGACTTGGTAGAACACTATTTGAATAAAAAACTAGGAGGATAAAGTGACCGGAGTTTCAAACACACTAAATAACATTGTTAAATTTTTAACATCGCCCTTTGAAAGCGGCAAAGAAGAAGACGATTTATTTACAGGTCTTCAAGGCGAATTCGACGCTGATTATTCAACAGACAGGAACGCAGCATTAGTTCCTGAATTTAAACCGCAAGCCCCATCATACAGACATGAAAGAAAAGTAATTTCCATGCCAAGCCGCGGATATGAGGGTGAACCTAAAGGTTATGAAGTGATTGTTTTTGAACCAAGGTCATACAATGAATCAAAGCAAATTGCAGAAGCACTGAAAGATAAAAAAACCGTTATTTTAAACCTCCAACTTTTAGATAGAGAACAATCACAAAGAGTTGTAGATTTCCTTTGCGGCTGCACTTACGCTCTTGAAGGAGATCAAAGAAAAATTGGTGAATGTGTATTTATATTTACTCCGGACAATATAAACCTTTCACAAGAAATGGTAAGTTCCAAATTATCAAGAGACGCTCTTTGGAACGCACCTTCAAACCAATAATAAACCATATGGAGTTTAGGAAATAGAAGAGTTTTTAGCGCTTTTTCGTAAAAATTTGCGAACAAGCGCTTTTAATTTTATATGTATTTATTTGCACATAGCAGCTTTTTGTAATAATATTAATATTATTAATTTAGTGAATTAGATTTGGGAGAGAAAAGGTAAAATTTATGAAAATTTTAAAAAGTTTATTTGCCTTGTTTGCTTTTTTGGGATTAACCGTTTCTACAGCCGCATTTGCCGCTGATATTAACGATGTTTCAGAAAGCTATTGGGCAAACGCTGAAATTGCTGAAATGGTTTCAAAAGACGTTATGCAGCTTGATTCTGACAACAATTTTGACCCTGAAGGTTCAGTTAAAAGAGGCGATTTTGTTAAAATGCTCGTTAAAGTTTTAGGGCATGACAATCTTGATGTTCGTGTTGAAAACCCATATACAGACATCAACGGCGACACTGAAAACTTCGCCGCTATTATGAAATCAGAAGAATTAGGCCTTGTGTATGGATATCCTGATAAAACTTTCAGACCTGAAAACAAAATGATTAAAGCTGAAGTTACATCTGTTATGAGCCACATCACAAAAAACATCATGACAGATGAAGACGTTCTTGCTGATTTTTCAGATGTTAACGCTATCCCCGCCTGGGCAAAAAGAGCTTACGAAAAAGCTGTAAAATTAGGCCTTTATGTAAACTACCCTGATGGCTTACAGCTTGAACCCAAAAGGGACATCACAAGGGCAGAAACCGCTGTATTGCTTGCAAAGTTAAGCAAAGCTTTAAACTATGTTAAAGAAGAATATGTATCCCCTGAAAAAACAATGGGTGCAGAACATTTAAACATCCATAAAGACGCAGAATCTAACATTGTTACAATTACAAACACAAGAAAAGTAGTTAACGCAGGTAACATCTTGAAAGCAGAATTTTTTGAAGCTTACAAATCAAAAAATTCAAACAATGGTGATGATGTTGTATTCTTCATCAGAAACGATGTTGTAACAGATGAAGGCACAACTGTTATTCCTGCAAATGCAAAATTATACGCAACCGTTGAAGATAAAATTGAACCGAAATGGTTCAACAAAAACGGTGAAGTTAAAGTTAAATTTACAAGACTTGAACTTCCTGACGGCAGAACTGCCGAACTTAACGGCTATGTACACAACGACCGTGACGGCTATTTAAGAGAAAACCGCTGGAAAAAAGTTGGCCTCTACACTCTTGGCGGCGCTGTTGTAGGTACCGGTGCAGGTATGGGTATTGGTATTCCATGCGATGAAATGGGTGCAGGTTTTGCGGTTGGTACTCCTGTTGGTGCCGGCTTAGGCGCTGTTGCAGGCCTTGTTACCAAAGGTATCAACTACTCTGCAAGAGCAGGCGAAACAGTATTTATCAAACTTCTTGAAGACGTAAGTATCAACGAAGACCTATAATAAATACTTAATGATAAAATTAAAATGCAGTGTTTCTATTCAGAGGCACTGCATTTTGTCTGTTAAATTTACGGCGGGTAAATTTTATATGCATGAATTGAATCAGCTTTAAATCTGTTTATTTAAGCTGTTTTCTCTTGCCGCTTTGCCATCTGCCTGAGCCATTCTTTCTTTATTGGTTTTGGCGTCTATTGTGCTTCCGATGGCTTTGCCGATAAAGCCCGTAATGATACCAAGAGAAGCAAAAAGTGCTCCTGCAAGAAAGGCTGAACTGTCTTTTATGGTAATCTTTCCTTGTTTGCCTGTGCGTGCAAGCCCTTCGTTTAAGGCAACTGCAGCACCTATAACTACAGGGCCCGCAGCGCCGATTAGTGCCCCTGCTCTTGAGCCTGATTTGCTTTTTTTATATTGATTTCCGTTTGTGGTAAGTCCGATGTTGCTTGAAATTGTATTCATTTTTTTCTCCTGTCTCTTTACATGGTTATTAAAACTTAGAATTTCGACTTATTGTTAAAATTGAGAGATATTTTTACAAAAATTAATAGTTAATAACCAGTAAATAATAACTAATAGCATTTAGAAAAGTATTAACGCTAAATATATAATTATTATTAATGAATAATTATACTGATTTTAATTTTGATGTTGAAAAAAAATTTGGCGCAAAGCTTGCTTATGTAAGAAAGAATAAAAAACTTTCGCAGATGAAGCTTGCCGAAATCGTAAATATGAATTTTAACTATATAGGGCAAATTGAGCGCGGGGAAGCAAACGTCACCTTGAAAACAATGAAAATTTTGGCAAACGCTCTTGAAGTTGAATTACATTCTTTGTTTGATTTTAGATTTTAGTTTTTATTACAATTTGTTTACATAACCCCGCGTGGGCGCTTCATAATTTGCAAATTTATTATGTGCTTAGTATAATTGGCGTATGTTAGTTAGTATTATTTAATTTTGATGAGGTAAAAATGAGCACATTAGAAAGAGTAAAAAAAGTAGTAGTAGATCAACTAAGCGTAGATGAAAACCTTGTAACTCCGCAAGCAAGCTTCACAAACGACCTTGGTGCTGATTCATTAGATACAGTTGAATTAGTTATGGCTTTTGAAGAAGAATTCGGTTGCGAAATTCCTGATGAAGAAGCTGAAAAAATCGCTACTGTTCAAGACGCTGTTGATTATATCGACGCTCATCTTAACTAAGGCTTAAAAGAAGAATTCGTTTGCCCTTTTGTTTTTGGGCAAAAATCATTTGCAAAATTTATTTAAGGGGAAATCCTGAAAATGGATACTCTCCAAAGGATTGCCCCCTTATTTATTTAAATTTTGTATTTTGATAGCTATTTAAAAGGAAAAATTATTAAAATGAACACAAATAAAAGACGAGTAGTAGTTACGGGCATGGGCATTGTTTCGCCTGTGGGAGTTGGTGCAAAAGATTTTTGGAGCGCACTTCTTGAAGGAAAAAGCGGCATTTCAACAATAGAAAACATTTCGCTTGATGGGCACACTGTGCATATTGCAGGTGAAATCAAAAATTTTGATGAAATCAGCACGCTTGAACCAAAAGAAGCAAGAAGAATGGACAGATATACTCAGTTTGCCCTTATGGCGGCTGAAGAAGCTGTTAAAGATTCAGGCGTTACAACCGAAAACACAGATCCTTACCGTTACGGTGTAATTGTAGGTTCTGCAGCGGGCGGTTTCGATACGTTTGAAAAGCAGCACCACACAATTATTGAGCGCGGCCCTTCAAAATGTTCGCCTTTTACTGTTCCGATGATTATTTCTGATATGGGCGCCGGAAGAATTTCTATGAAATATGGCGCTAAAGGTTTAAACAAGGCAATTGTAACTGCTTGTGCAACATCTGCCCACTGTATAGGGGACGCTTTTAGAAGCATTCAATATAATGACGCTGATGTTATTATTGCAGGCGGCGCCGAAGCTGTTATTACAAGGCTTGGTATCGGTGCTTTTACTTCTGCAAGAACCTTGTCAAAAAGAAATGACGAGCCAACTAAGGCTTCACGCCCTTATGACAAAGATAGAGATGGCTTTGTAATGTCAGAAGGTGCTGCAATCCTTGTTCTTGAAGAGCTTGAGCATGCTAAAAAACGCGGTGCAAAAATTTATGCTGAAGTTGTAGGATATGGCCAAACAGCTGACGCATACGATATTGTTGCTCCGGACCCAAGCGGCCAGGGTGCTGCAAAGGCTATGGAGCTTGCAGTGAAAGACGCTGAAATCAGCCCGAAAGAAGTAGGGTATGTAAATTCTCACGGCACATCAACAGGCCTTGGGGACGCGGCTGAATCCAAAGCGATTGCTCAAGTGTTTGGGGATTTGGATGTTAATCCGAATTTAAAAGTTTCTTCAACAAAGAGCATGCACGGACATATGCTTGGTGCAACAGGTGCAGCTGAATCTATCGCTTGCATTATGGCTCTTCGCGAAAGCACAATTCCTCCAACGATTAACCTCGACAACCAGGATGAATGTGTTGCAAACTTAAACTATGTTCCGCACAAGCCTGTTAAGGCCGAAATTAACTATGCCCTAACAAATTCGTTTGGTTTTGGCGGACACAACGCTTCACTTTTATTTAAAAAATATGAAGCATAGAATTTCTTTATGATAAAATAAAATTGTTGACACTTTTGTGGCGGCAATAAAAATTTGAAAACTGAATAATTGAACAATTTGTCGGAGTGGCGGAATGGTAGACGCGCACGTTTGAGGGGCGTGTGGAGCAATCTGTACGGGTTCAAGTCCCGTCTTCGACAAATTTTTCATTTTGAGCCTCGAAAATAGACTCTATTTTAATGTTTAAATGACTTTTACTGTGCTGTTTGCTTTTGGATAAAGAAAAATTTTTATTCCGATTTTATCTTAAATGTGCTTATTGGAGCAAAGATTGCAAATGATAAGCTCAAAACTACTGTTTTAGGCTGATTTACAAGTGTTTTGCAATTTGTTAAAATATTTGCTAAAAAGGATTTAAGAATGTCTGAAAACGAACAAAAATCTCTTATTTGGGTAAAAAGAGAGTTAAATGGCCATAGCGAATGGGTGTTAAATATATTTATCCCCCATGTTAGCGGCATTGCAAATAGAATTAAACAAATTTTTGCATATCTTCATTTTAACGAATATATGAATAATAACTACACCGTTGATCTTCACTGGCCCCTGTGCGATACAGCCGCAAATACATTTAAGGAATTGTTCGATTTTAGATATTTTCCAAGGTTTAACGAAATAAACTATGACGTATACACGGATACGGATTACGGCGAAGGCAGCACCTGGACTCTTTTTTTGAGTGACAAAGAAAAAGAACAGGCAAATATGGACAGTATAGATTTAAAATATGATGAAATTCCGCAGTTTCTTCGTGACGCCTTTCTGCCATATTTTATGGCGCTAAAGCCGGGGTATAAAGTTCAGGAGATACTTAATGCTGTCGAGATACCTGAAAATTCAGTGGCCGTTCATATAAGGCATGACGCCGTGTGGAAACAATGGGGCAGATGGGCGGAAGGCGACATTGAGATGTTTCTGTATAAAATGAAACAGTATGATGAAAACACACATTTTCTTTTGGCCTGTGCAGACCAGGGAATTTATGAAATGATGGTTGATACCTTTGGGGATAGAATTATTTCCATTCCGAATAAAAAAGTGGATTCAAATAATATTCAAGATGTTGCAGAAATGTTTCTTCTCTCAAAAGGGAATGAATTAATTGCAACGTACGGCTCTACATTCAGTGAGGTTGCCTGGTGGCTTTCAGGGTGCAGACAAAAAGTTGTCGTTATAGGTTCCGAGGACAGATGGAAAAAATGGTAAGCTTAAACCTTGAATTTTAGGTTTTAAACCTTAACTCCGTTTTTCAAGTATTGCATTTTATACATCTGGTTGTTTTCCTGGGTCCAGTCTTTTATAAGATTTGTGTAATATTCAATAACTGCGTCAATTTTTTCTTCTGCAACTACAGAGTTGCCACTAATATCGATTTCGCTAAATAGTTCATTAAATAAATCCCTATCCTGTGCACAGCCAAGGTATAGCCCCTTGTTTCCGGCAAAAGTTTTGTTGCAGAAATTGTTCAAGCCGCCTGTCTGTGTTTCTTCATAAGTGTCTTTTGCTAAAGTGTCCAACATATCCTTTTCAAAGGCAAAAAATTGACGCACTTCCTCGGTGTCTGCCGTTTTTGAAAGCAAATCGGCTCTGTCCCTAAGGGCCAGCGTGCTTTTTAAACATTGAAGCATCATAACAACAGAAGCAAATCTTTCATTCGGGTTCACCTGCCCGTCAAAATATCCGCCTCCCTTGTGCCACATTATTGTCGCATTTCCCTTTACCCTGTTTATTTCAAGCTTGCTTAACATATAATCTATGGTTTCATCTGTCGGGTTTGAAAAAAGCTTGTGTTGAGCCGTTTCATAAACTAAAGCCTTGTCTTTTGCCTTAAAGCCTTTTTCTTTTAAAAGTTCTGCGCGCGTTTCGTTATAGTCGCTTCTTTGGGTTAAATATTCGCGCATAAAATTGAATTTCTCATCTTCATTGAGGTTATGAACATATCTGCACAAAGTGCTTGTTTCAAATCTTTCTGCGTTTGATGGCATTAAATAATTGGGCACATTGTTGTTTTTTAAAGAAAATTTGCCATCCTCAAAGCCAAAGCGCACCATCTCTCCCATAGAGCCAAATTCAACCCTGCCATCTTCTGAATAATAAATATTTGGAGAGGATAAATTTTTATGATAAAAACCCATTTTGTCCATTAAATAAAAGTTTTGAAGCAGATTGTCTATGTGTTTTGGGGTAATCGGGTTAGTTTTTGTGTTTGCAACATCCCCTTTAATTTCATGCTTTATACGGAAAGGGTCGCCTGGTTTTTTTATAACAGCCTGATAGTTTGGCGCGTCTATGCCTGCCCTTCTTGCAACGCAAGCGGCCTTAATTTCTCTGTCAATTTCTTTCAGGCTTTCTTTTTTTGTGGCGCCCTGTGCGCATAAATATTCTGTTCTTCCACAGAAATTTATTGGTGATGTGTGCATATAATCTAACCCTTGTTCTTTTTTTAAAAGTGACCTTGCCTTAATAAAGTAAAAAGGTGATAATTATTGCCCAAAAATTTAAGGCAGAGGCCATTTTCTTAAAAAAACTTAATAATTATTTTTTATGAAAAACTTTGATATTCCTCCATTAAACTTTTGTTCAGGCCCTTGTCCCACCTGTCTTTTAGTTCTGTATAATATTCTTTAATGTCTTCAAGCGTATCTTCCGCCTTTTTGCTGTTTGAAAAATCAACCTCGTCACAAAGCTCTAAAAAGAATTCTTTTTCATCATTACTTCCTAAAGCCATATTATTATCGGGGTCAAAAAACGTTAATGCGCCCATATTTTCCATATTGTCAAACAGCGTTTCAAGCCTTTTTTGGGCAAGTTCTTCTTCAAAATTAAAATATTTTCTCTCTGCTTGTGTCATTGAATTTTTTGAAAAATATTCTGCCACATCTCTTAAATTTGCCATATTCTTGATGTAATCAAGCTGCATAAGAATTGAACCAAACCTTCTTTTCGGGTCTATAGTGTCCGGTTTTTTCCCGCCATCTGTTTGTTCCCACTCTAAAAGTGCGTCCATTTTTTGCTTTGCGGCGTTTGTTTTGTCAATTTCAAAGCTCACAACCCTTCTTGAAGGTTTTGCGTATACTTCGCTTAAAACTGTTTCATATTCTACGGCTTTATAGGTGCCTCTTCTTGCCAAAAGCTCGGCGCGTTTTTGGTGATATTCGCTTGCATAGTTTAAATAATTTTTCATAAAATAATTTCTATCATCTTCTTCAAGCGCCATAAGATGTTCACTTAAATATCCCGCCCTAAAGCCATCTTCGCTTGATGGCAGTATAAAATCGGGCGTGTCCGGGCCTTCGCCAATTTGGCTTATGCTCCCATCGTGCCTTTGGTAAAAATTAACCGTGTCCCTAAAGCAATCAAACTCAACCTGGCCGTCGCTTTGCAGGAATATGTGTCCAGCCCCTAAATTTTTATGGAAAATTCCTGCTCTGTCCATAAAATAGAAATTTTTATAAAGGTTTCTTAAGTGCTTATATCTTAAAGGGTTGGTTTGAACATCGGCCGGGTCCCCTTTTGTTTCATATCTTATATGTTCTATATGAAGTGCGTCGCCCTTGGTTCTATACTTTGGCACATTTACGCCGCCCTGTCTTGCCTTTTGCGCCTGCGCCGCTTCATCATCAAGCTCTTTTTGGCTTAGTGCAGGTTTTGCAAGGTAAAATTTAGAGCCCAAAAAAGCTTGCCTAAACCCTAAAGATGCTTCTGAAGATGTTTTTGAAGTTTGCAAACTGCGGCCGATTGCGCTTATTTTCATTAACCGTTCCCTCGTAAAATGTTTATCTATATAAAACACAAGGAAAAAAACATTTGCTATATTGTTTCTTTACGAAATTTCAAGCTCGTGAGCGTTTTTCTTGTTTTCAATCAAAGAAGCAATAAAGCTTGAGCCTACAAAAACAAGCCCCAAAGACCCTGTTATAATTTCAGGAACTTCATATAGCGTTGATATAAACATAATAATAGCAAGGGTTAAAATTGCGTAATGTGCGCCTGAAGACAGGTAAATATATGTTTTTAGTGTCCTTTTTTCAACCAAAAGAAGTGTTAAACTCCTTACAAACATAGCGCCAATTGCAAGGCCTATAGTGATTATTACAATATCTTTACTTATTGCAAAACTTCCTAAAACGCCATCCAAAGAAAAAGAAGCGTCAATTAATTCAAGGTAAATAAACATCATAAAACCGCCTGTGGCAATTCCCCCTGCGGCGCCTGATGTAGCGGCAGCTGCAGTGTTAGATTTGCCCCCGATTTTTTCAAGAAGCGCACAAATTTTTCTAACGCATGTGTATGTAAAAATCCCGACAACGCCCGCAAGCGCTATGTCAATTCTATCTTCCTGCGGCATAAAAAATTGAACAGAAAGAATAAAAAGCATTGTAATTAAAATATCAAGGTGTTTTAATTTTAAATTCGCTAAAAATCCTTCAAGTTTTTTAAGCCAGTGATTTTCATTTTCATTAAAGAAATATTCTAAGCCAACCATCATTAAAAACGCCCCGCCAAAAGCAACTAAAGGCGCATGGGCAATATGAAGATAATGCGTATATTGATTTACATCTTCAAGCGCAAGGTGGATTGTCTTAATCAGGCTCAAATGTGAAAATAAAGATACAATTAAGACAGGAAACAAAAACCTCATCCCAAAAACCGCAACCAAAATACCCCAGGTTAAAAACCTATGCTGCCATTTTGGAGTCATTTTTTCTAAAATAAGCGCGTTTACAACGGCATTATCAAAAGAAAGCGTAACCTCTAAAACGCTTAAAAAGAGTGTCACAAAAAGCATTTTAAACCCGGAACCGGGCGCCATATGCTCTGCCCAAAAGAAGGCCGCTATAAAGCCAAAAATTGTGACAAATATCGATTCTTTAAAATGCTTAAACATTATTTTCTCCAACAGCCTCTTGGCTTTTTGTATCCGGCAAAGAATTTTTGCCAAAATCTCTCGGGTTAACCCCTTTCACCCAGCTTTTTTCAATGGTTTCAAGCGATAACCCCTTTGTTTCCGGCACCATAAAATATACATAAAAAATGCACAAAATTGCAATCACCCCATAGAGGTAAAATGTGTTGTTTTCTGAAATTTTATTAATCAAAGGAAGGAAGCTCAATGTCACCGTGAAATTAAAAAGAAAATTGGACATTGTTGAAATGCTCATCCCAAGCCCTCTGAACTTTAGAGGGAAAATTTCTGCCACCAAAAGTAAAATTATTGGCCCCAAAGAAAAAGAGAAAAAGCTTATGTAAAAAATTGCTGCTAATAAAGATATCCATTTTAGGTAAATTCCAAGGGCTGCTTGGAATTGAAAAGCCGCACCCAGCGCAAAAAGGCAGATTGCCATCCCGACAAGCCCCGCATATAAAAGCGGCTTTCTTCCAACCTTATCCGTTAAAAATATTGCAATAAATGTCATAAGGCAATTTACAACGCCAATTCCAACCGTTGCATAAATTGCTGTTGCGTTTGTTTCAAAGCCTGCAAGTTTTAAAATTGTGGGCGCATAATAAATTATTGTGTTTATCCCTGTCCACTGCTGTGAGAACATAAGCCCGATTCCAAGCATTAAGGGCGCTAACATCCATTTTTTAAACCGAAATTTCTTTGTTTTATCTTCATTTTCCCTGTTTAAAACGTTTTTAATTTCTTCAATTTCTTTGTCTACATTAATTTCAGGCTCAATTTTTTGAAAAACAGCCCTCGCCTCTTCCTCTCTTCCCTTTGAAACAAGCCATCTTGGGGTGTCAGACATAAAACTCATCCCAATAAAAAGGATAATTGAAGGCAAAACCCCGGCTAAAAGCATTAATCTCCAGCCGTTTGTAAAGTTTGCAAACCCTGCGTTTATAAGGTATGAAAATAAAATCCCGATTGTAATCGCAAGCTGAAACAAAGAAACAAGGCTTCCCCTTATTTTTTCAGGAGAAATTTCAGACAGATACAAAGGCGTTGCAAAGGTTACAACCCCGATTGCAAGCCCCACAATAAATCTTGATAAAATTAAAAGCGCGATATTTGGCGCTATGGCGCAAAAAATTGAGCCTACAAAAAAAAGAATTGATGTTAAAATTAAAATCTTTTTTCTGCCAAAAATGTCCGCTAAGGCCCCGTTTGAAACAGCGCCTATTGTGGCTCCGACAAGGGTGGATGATACCAAAATTCCTTGTACATAATCATTCAAAAACCATTCGTCTTTAATATATAAAAGTGCGCCAGATATAACGCCCGTGTCATAACCTGATAAAAGCCCGCCAAGCGCCACAATAAAAGCCACCAAATAAAGAATAGGGCTATATTTTCCCTCGCCGTTTGGGCATTTTGGGCCTTCGGGGCTATATTTCTGCTGTTCCATAAATATTATCTCCAAGATAGTTTATAGGTAAATGTTTTTTGTTTGCAATGGCATAACATATTGCATTTGTTTTACTGTGGGAGATTGAAATTTTTAATTCCACCTTTTCTGCTAAATTCGGGTTTAAAATTCTAACCTCAGGCGCCCCGTTTTTTTCGTGGTAAACTTCAAAATCCGCATAGCTTACAGCGTCATATCCAAAGGAACACACGGCTTTCAGGCATGCTTCTTTTGCGCAATATCTTGCAGCCAAATGTGCTGCATAATTTTTCTTTGAAAAACAGTATTCAATCTCATCTTTTGTAAAAATTCTTAAAACAAAGGGATTATTTTTAGTGTCGTATTTTTCAAACCTTTCAATTTCTTCAATATCAACCCCTACCCCTAAAGATTTAAAATCGCTCAATTTCTTCCCCGCCTATGGTTTTTAATCCTCTAATACCTTATGTATAGTTTACATTATTTTAAACCCCCTTGCAAATTTTAACAATGTTTATAAACTTTACTTATGCTTGCTTTTTATTTTGTTTTCTGTTATTTTATTCTTGTTGAGGCTGATATAAAACAAGATAATTGTTTTTTAGGATTGTCTAATCAGCGGTTGGAGCTTAGAAAATAAAGTAAACAGTTTTTAGGTTAGTTATTTATTTTAAATTGTTAAAAGGAATTTTTTGAAGTATAAATTTAACCACAAATATATAAAAGAAAATGCTAAACCGGGCAGTTGGCGCCGGGGATATGAGTATTTTCAAAAAGGCCAGGTGACATCTGTTGAATTAAAAGACAGCACTGTAAAGGCACAGGTGAAGGGGAATTTTAAATCTCATTATGATGTTACGCTGAAATTCAACAAAACAGGCGTAAAACCCACTTGCAGCTGTCCTTTGGACGAGCCCTGGTGTAAACATGTTGTGGCTGTCGGCCTAAATGCCCTAAAGGGACATCTTTGGGATGAATATTTATACGAAAAACACGACATTCCCCCTGTTTTTGAAGATGAAGATTTTCCAATGAAGGAAAACCCGGAAGGCGGATATATCTTCCATTTTAACCCAAAAAGACGCCAAAATTTCTTCTCCATTCTTGTTATGGACAGGAACACAAAAAGGGTTATGAGAGATTTAGAGGGGCCTCTAAAATTAATCCTGGAAGCGCAAAAAAACGACCCCGAATTTGTGTTAAACGAAGCGCAAAAGCTTGAAATTATGATGTTCAGGCTCCTTTTGAAACAATCGAGGCTGGATAAAAAATCAGGCTGGTATGACGTTCAAATTAATAAATTTGACGAATTTTTCAGAATGCTGTCAAAGCTTGAAGATGTAATTGACGCAAAAACCCATAAAAAAATTAATTTTATGGATGAAACCTGGAAGCTTTGTTTGAGTGTTAATATCTCGTATGTCGGAAACGTGCTCCTTTCTTTATATTGGAAGCGCCCGGATGATTCAGAGATTTACCCTTTTGAAGAGGTTCGATATTTTTCTCGTCAATTAAAATGGGGAAGATACAAAGATGTCATTTTCCCAACCGATGTTCAGGTTTCAATTTTGCCCCAATATTTAACCAAAGCGTCGTTTACGGATATTAAAGACGCAGAAGGTGGAAAGTTTGTCTATGAGGAGCTTCCAAAGCTTCGGGAGATGATGACAGTCGACCTTTCAAAAGAAATGGAACGCCTTGCTTTTGAAAAAAGGCCGCCAAAATGCGTTGTGGAATTGGGCGTGGATTATGACCAGTCCTTAAAAGCTTCGCTTGAATTTGAATACGACGGGGTTAAGGTTCCATATACAAGGTCGCCAAAATCCCCTTATGTTACAATTAAAGACCCCGCAAAAGATTTATTATACTGGGTAAAAAGGGACCCTGCCTTTGAACAGCAGGCTTATCAAATGCTTCTTGCGTGTCGTTTTCATCCTATGCAGACAAATAATTTAGCACTTGAAAAAGAAAACGCGATAGATTTTTATAATTATTACATTCAAAAAGCGGGCGATGGGTGGCAATTTATTGAAAAAGACGATATGTCTTTATATAAACTTGCAACAAAGCAACTGCAACTCTGTGCTGATATTGACTTTGCTCCAAACACCACAAACACTTTTGAAATTGAACTTTACGGTGATGTTGACGGCGAGAGGATTGAACTTGATAAAATCCAGGAGCTTGTGTACGAGGGTGCAAAATATTATCAGGTTCTAGGAAAAGGCCAGGCCTCAATTCCTGTGGATGATGTGTATTCTTTGTTAAAATCCTTTAATACATATGACGCTTATAGAAACGAAGAAGATAAATTCATTGTAAAAACATACCGCGCGGGCGTTGTTTCTGAAATGGAAAATATGAAGGTGAAATTAAAGATGTCCAGGAAATTTTCAAAGTTCTGGAAAGAAATTTCAACCTTTTCAAATATGGAAAATACGCCCCTTCCAAAAGCAACAGTTGCAACCCTTCGCGAATATCAAAGCAAAGGCTACAGCTGGCTTTGGTTTTTGTATAAATATGGCCTGAACGGCATTTTGGCCGATGATATGGGGCTTGGTAAAACTTTACAAACCTTAACACTTCTTCAAAAAGCAAAAGAAAAAGACGGCAAAAAGACAAGCCTTGTAATTTGCCCGACATCTGTTGTTTTTAACTGGGAAAATGAAATCGAAAAATTTGCGCCAAACCTGAAATTTTTGAATTTAACAGGGGTTGAAAGAAAGGCGAAATTCAAAAACGTTGAAAAATACGATATCGTAATTACAAGCTATGCCCTTATAAGGCGTGACATTGAAGAGTTTAAGAAGTTTGAATTCAGATATATTATTTTAGATGAATCTCAAAACATTAAAAACCACCAAAGCCAAACTTCAAAAGCTGTAAAAACCTTGTCCGCAAAGCATAAACTTGCTCTTTCAGGTACGCCGATTGAAAATAAACTGGAAGAACTTTGGAGTGTGTTTGATTTTCTTATGCCGGGCTTCCTGTTTGATGTTCCCGAATTTAACAACAGATATGTATACCCAATTATGGAAAAAGAGGATAAATCTGTTGAAAGGCGCTTAAAATCTCAAATTTTCCCGTTCATCTTAAGGCGTATGAAAAGAGATGTCGCAAAAGACTTGCCGGATAAGATTGAAGCTGTTGCATACTGCGAACTTACGCCGGAACAAAAAGATTTATACTTACAGGTTCTTGATTCAACAAAAGAAGAATTGTTTAAATCAATTGAAACTGTGGGCTTGGAAAAATCCAGAATGTCCATATTCTCTGCCCTTTTAAGATTAAGACAAATCTGCTGTCATCCAAGGCTTTATGACACGGAAGGAAAACTTGGAATATCTGAATCCGGCAAATTTGAACATTTGCAATCAATGCTTGAAGAAATTATTTCAGAAGGGCACAGAATTTTATTGTTCAGCCAATTTGTCGGAATGCTCGATATTATTAAGGTTTGGCTTGAAACTAAAGGCATTAAACATGAATATCTTTCGGGCAAAACCAAAGACCGTCAGGCCGTTGTGGAAAGGTTTAACACAGATTCTACAATTCCCATATTCCTTGTGTCCCTGAAAGCGGGCGGCACGGGCTTGAATTTAACCGGGGCGGATTATGTAATTCACTATGACCCATGGTGGAACCCTGCGGTTGAAGACCAAGCCACGGACAGGGCTTACCGTATCGGCCAGACGAAAAAAGTTTTCGTATACCGCTTAATTACAAAGGGCACCGTAGAAGAGAAAATTCAAAGGCTGAAATCCAAGAAACGTTCTTTAGTGGATTCTGTAATTTCTGTGGATAGAAATATCGCTAAAACCCTTACATATCAAGACATTAAAGACATCTTCTCTGTGGATTAACATTTGTTTGCACATCTTCAAGCCTTTTAAGCCGGTTGATTTGCCCAAAACCCTTGGAATGAAGAGCTTTTGCCGGTTAAAAGCTTACAATTTTACGCCAAACTTTGCCTCAACTGCTTTTCTCATGGGCTCTTGCGGTCCATATTCTAAAAGCGGCGAAAATAAGTCATTAATTTCTTTTGATGTTGCGGCTAAATCTGCCTTGGTAAAAATCATTGACATTATGTAATCATTGGGGCTGTCATACCTTCTAATGTGGTTGTTTACCATTTTTTCAGAGGCATTAAACATATTGTATGTTCGAAGCCATTGGTGCCCCCCTATGCTTTTTAAAATTCTATCGTTCATTTGAGGTGTTAAGTTGTACCTTTGAATGAAAGTGCGGCAAAGCGTTTCAGATTGCGCCGGGTGGTTCGGGTCGCGCTCTCCTTCGCGTTTTGCAATGTCGTGTAAAAGCGCTGTCATCTTAAGGACAAATTTGTCGTCCTCGGACAATGTTTTATATCTTGGGTCTTTTATGACGTTAGCCAGCACAACAAGAGAGTGGACATCAAGGGTGTAATCGTGGGCCTCATGCTGTTTTTTGCCTATGCAATTTACAAATTCAGGCATACCTTTGATTATTGCATTCAATGTTTCATCAAGTTCTCTGTTGCCTGTTTTGACTTCGTTTTTGTATATAAAATTTGCAATTTCATCGTAATAACGCTTGTCCCTTGTGTTTCTTGTGTCCAGCTCGTCTAAATATAATATGCCGTTATATTCTTTCGGGCGTTTGTTTTTGCTTCCGCCAACAATGCTTTGAATGCCTGTTCTTGACACAATTGACACCTGTCCTTTTTTTGTAAAAGGAAGCATATCACAATAGTTGTCTATAAACCTTTCTCTGCTATATTTAAGAGGCACTCCGCCTTTTGCAAATTGGACAACGGTATCAATATTTTTTACAATCGTTTCGTCAAATTTTGAAAGTTCTTTTCCTTCTTCAGGCGGCGCAGACATTAAATCTGTAAGTTCCCGTCTTCTTTTGGATACAAGCCCTTGTTTTGAGCTTGCATAGATATCGCGGGCATATTCTATCCCAAAAGACAAATTCTGTGTAAAACTATCCGCTGTGTTTATATTCTTTGTTGCCACAAAAGCGGCAGATTGTCTAAAATTGGCGTTTTGCGCGCGGTTTGGTGTGAAAAAACTGATTTTTGTTACGTTCATTTTCTCTCTCCTTTTTTTATAAAACACAAAAAAAGAAAAATTTGCCTTATAGGTAAGAACGCCTGTTTGTGCTATATTTTTAATAATTTTTTAGGCCTTTTTGAACAAGAATCTCTTTGAATTATTTATCCAAAGACCTTATTCCAAGCTCAACCTTGCCCTTGAAAGCGCTTGTAATTTTGTGCTCAACTTCAGATGTCGCGTTCACCCAAAGGTGTTTATTTGTTAAAATTTGCACGCGGTGGTCGTCATTTGGGCTTTCTTTATCCTCAAAATCCACAACCACAGGGTCGTTGCCGTTATGCTTAGCCAAAAGTTCTTTTAAATAAATTAATTCTTCAAATTGCAAATCTTCAAGGAATTTTAAAGTCACAAGGTTAACATTTTGAATAGGCTTAACCTCTTGAACTATAAGGTTTATCTCCTCTTCTCTTTGCTGCACTTTGGCTGTCATAATGATTTTTTCTTCGCTTTGAATTAATTGCCCGAATTTTTCAACAGATTTTGGGAAAGTTACAAATTCAATTCTTCCCCCTGAAAGGTCTTCAATGGTGCCTGTTTTTAGGATTTTTGTCGGGTCTTTTCTTGTCGGCTTTGTGGCAACACGGCTCAAAAGCCCGCAAATAGTCACCATTTTGTCGTTTGTCGGGTTTTGTAAAATTTCTGAAATTGTGTCTGTTGTTAAATATTTTAAGGTGTCCCGAATGCTTGATAACGGGTGGCTTGTAACGTATATGCCCATTAAATCGTGTTCAAATTGCTGAATTTCAGTGTCTAAAAATTCATCATTTGAATTTCCCGTAAGTTCAAAAGTTGGAATTCCTAAATCCTGTGCGGCGTCGCCAAGCCCCGCAAAAAGGCTTACCTGGCCTGCGCTTTGGGCGTTTCTTTTGTTGTAAACATCTTTTAAAACGCGTTCATAATTTTCAATCAGCTGTTTTCGGCTTTTTTCAATTCCAGAAAACGCACCAACTTTGATTAAAGCCTCTAAAGTCAGCTTGTTCAGGCTTCTTCCGTCCATTCTGGAGCAGTAATCATAGAAGCTTTCAAATTCCTTCTCTTTTCTCTGTTCCATAATGAGCTCAACCACGCCTCTGCCAACGTTTTTCACTGAAGCAAGGCCAAATCTTATGTTGTCCCCGTCCGGTGTAAAGTCTGCGTCAGATTTATTTATATCAGGCGGAAGCACAGATATGCCAAGGGTTTGACACTGTAAAATGTATTGCTGCGTTTTTTCCTGGTTGTCCGCTTGGGATGTTAAAATCGCAGCCATCCACTCAACCGGGTAATGCGCCTTTAAATAGGCTGTTTGATAGGCTACAAAGGCATATGCAGAAGAGTGCGCCTTGTTGAAGCAGTATTTTGCAAAACTTTCAATCTGCTCAAACAGGTTGATTGCAGCCTCTCGCGGCATATCGTTTTTGGCAGCACCTGCAACAAAAATTTCCTTTTGTTCTGCCATTTCTTTTAATTTCTTTTTACCCATCATACGACGAACTTTGTCCGCGCCGCCCAGGGTATATCCTGCAAGAGTCTGGAAAATTGCCATAATCTGCTCTTGATAAACAATTGTTCCATATGTGTCTTTTAAAATTGTTTTTAATAAAGGATGCGCAAATTCAATTTTTTGGCGGCCATGTTTTCTGTCCACAAAATCATCCACCATCCCGGCTTCAAGCGGCCCTGGGCGAAATAATGCAACAAGAGCGCCTAAATCCTCGAATACAGAGGGTTTCAGCCTTTTCACAAGCGCTTTCATACCCGGCGATTCAAGCTGGAATACGCCGTCTGTTTCCCCTCTTTTTAAAAGTTCAAAAGTTTTTGGGTCATCAAGCGGAATTTTATTTATATTAATGTCTTTCCCTGTGCGCTTTTTGACCATATCAATGCAATCCCTTATAATGGTCAAAGTTTCAAGGCCAAGAAAGTCCATTTTTAAAAGGCCGATTTTTTCAATCCCTGCCATCGGATATTGCGTTGTGGTAGATTTTTCTTTTGATAGGGCAACTGGAATGATGTCGCTCATTGGTTTTGGGGCGATAATAACGCCCGCAGCGTGCGTGCCCACCTGGTTTTTAAGCCCTTCAAGGTGTAAAGCCTCGTCAATCAAGCTTTTTGCCTGCGGGTCAGAATCATGTAACTGCCTAAATTCCGTCCCTTCCATAAGTGCGTCTTTAAGCTTTGTGCCCGGGGCTGATGGGATAAGGCCTGCCCACTTGTTTGCGGTTGAAAAATCTATGTCATAAACCCTCGCAACGGCCTTCAGGGCTGCCTTTGCAGCAAGTGTGCCAAAAGTGATAATCTGACAAACATGGTCTGCGCCCCAGCGGCTTGAAACGTAGTCTATAACTTCGCCGCGGCGTCTTTTGCAAAAGTCGATATCAATATCGGGCATTGAAATACGTTCAGGATTTAAGAATCTTTCAAACAAGAGTTTGTGTTCAATCGGGTCAAGCTCTGTAATGCCAAGGGAATAGGCCACAATGCTTCCTGCCGCGGAGCCTCTGCCGGGGCCAACTGGAATGTCGTGTTCTTTTGCCCAATTGATAAAATCCCAGGTCAAAAGGAAGTATGCAGGAAAGCCCATATTGAAAATTACGCTTTTTTCATACTCGTAACGTTCTAAAATGCTCTCAGGGATTGGGTTTCCGTATCTTTCCTCTAACCCTTTTTTACAGAGGACATCAAAATATTCTTCCTCTGAAAGTCCGTCAGGACAAGGATATTGCGGCAAATATTCTTTTGTTTTGCCAAATTCAAGCTTGTCCATCTGAAAATCAATTTTATCAGCAATTTCCACCGTATTTTCAATACATTTATTGAAATAATTTTCATCCATCCAATCAAAGGCGCGGCGCAGCTCTTCGACCGTTTTTACATAAAATTCGTTCACTGAAAATTTGAAACGGTTTTCATCATGTTTTGAAGATTTTGTCTGTTCACAAAGCAAAGTGTCGTGCCAGAGCGCGTCTTCGGCCTTAAGGTAATGCGAGTCGTTTGTGATAACCGTCTTAATATTATATTTTTCGGCCATCTTCATTAAAAACGGGTTAGAGCTTTTTTGCTCGTCCAGGCCGTGGTCTTGAAGCTCTATGTAATAATCTTCCCCAAAAAGATTTTGATAATATTGAACCCTTTTTTCGGCCTCATCTTCTTTTCCGTCCAAAAAATTCCTTGCAACTTCGCCCTGAATGCAGGCAGAGAGGCAAATTATGCCGTCTTTATATTTTTCTAAAATCTCATGGTTAATACGGGGTTTGTAATAATAAGCGTCAGTTGAAGCGATAGAGTCCATCCTGCAAAGGTTATGATAGCCTTCCTGACTTTTTGCCAAAAGGACAAGGTGAAACATGGTTTTTTTGCTTCTATCCTCTAAAACATCACCGTCGCAAACATAGAATTCACAACCGATTATGGGTTTTACCGCTTCAATTTTTTTCTTAAATTCCTGCTCTTCTTCAG
>CAJULR010000032.1 GCA_910587375.1 Candidatus Gastranaerophilales bacterium
AAATTATCGCTCGATAGTTTATTAAAAAATGTAATCAACCATCCTGAGCTGCATTTTGAAGATTATAAAAAAATTAATAAAATTATTTTAGCACCTGATGAGATAAAGCTATCTAAAAAAAAAAGAAATAGTATTTTGCTTTTAAAAAAAGACGGCAAAACCTATCAGGTTGTGATTAAAACCACATTAAACAAAGAGGAAAATTTTTTAACATCATTCAGACTTGCAGAACACTAATGTGAATATTGGTTTTAAGTAAATAGTATAAAAATTGGCATTAAAAAAGATTATCTTAATTATGAGGACTCCCGCACCCCTCTGTCGCCTGTTGGCCCGGTAGGGAGAATTACCGTACTAAGATAATCTTATATCTTTATTATAAAACATCTTTTTGATTTTTCAACATAGGATATAAATGCATTTTTATAGTAAAATTGGTGTAGGGAATTTTAAGATTTTGAAGGAAAACCGGCATGATAAAAGCGCAGAGGGGGACGAAGGATATTCTCCCTGAAAACATTTTAACCTGGCAGAGAATTGAAAAAACTGCAAGAGAACTTTTTCAGAGGGCAAACTATAAAGAAATAAGAACCCCGATTTTTGAAGCAACGGAACTTTTTAAGCGCGGCGTTGGGGATTCAACTGATATTGTAAATAAAGAAATGTATACATTTTCTGTTGGCGGGCAAAATAAAGATGAAAGCTCAATCACGCTTCGCCCGGAAAACACGGCGGGCGTTGTGCGTGCGTTTATCGAACACGGTTTTTCAAGGGCAAGTGTGCCTGTAAAATTTTGGTATTTTGGACCTATGTTTAGATATGAAAGGCCGCAAAAAGGCCGTCAGAGGCAGTTTCATCAAATTGGCGTTGAAATGTTTGGGGTTAATGACCCGTCTGCGGACGCTGAAGTTATTGCTCTTGCTTTAAAATTTTTATCCGAAATGGGTTTAAAAGAGCTTGTGGCAGAGGTTAATTCCCTCGGCTGTACAAAATGCAGAGATGAATATAAAAACAGGATTAAAGAAGTTCTAAAGCCTTATTTAGACAATCTTTGCGAGGATTGCAAAGTGCGCTATGAAAAAAATCCTTTAAGAATGCTTGATTGTAAAAACGAATCCTGTGCTAAAATTTTTGAAAATGATGAAATAAAACGTGTGATTTTATCTGATTTTATCTGCGAAGAGTGTCTTGAGCATTATAATTCCGTGAAAAAATATTTAGATGTTCTTGGGGTTAAATATAAAGAAAATAAAATGCTTGTAAGGGGCTTAGATTATTACAACAGAACGGTTTTTGAAATTAAAAGTGACGCGCTTGGCTCTCAAAGCGCTGTGGCAGGGGGCGGCAGATATGACGGGCTTGTTGAAATGCTTGGCGGGGAAAAGACGCCTGCTGTCGGCTTTGCGCTTGGGGTTGAAAGATTGTATGAGCTTGTTGAGCATACGGAAGAGCAAAAACTTGATTATTTTGTAGTTTCAAACTTGCAGGATAAAGCGATGGAAACTGTGCAATGTCTTCGTGATATGGGCAAAAGCGCCGATTTTGATTTTCAAAACAGAAAGTTTGGAAAACAGCTCGAGAAGGCGGGAAAAACTGCTAAAATGGCTGTGATAATTGGCGAAGATGAAGTTGCGGGCGAATATTACACGGTTAAAAACCTTGAAACAGGCGAACAAAAAAAACTCAAACTTTCAGAACTTTAATTTGCTTTCCATAAAACTTTCCTTAAATAAAAAGTATGTAATAATGTTTTTATCAAAGGAAAGTTTATAAGGAAGATGAGGGTAGGATTTTTGAAAATTAAAGATATATTTAATATTTTTGGGATTTTGTTTGCGCTGGTGTTTTGCGTCAATTCGGCCAATGCAATAATGGAACCCCCTGTCGGGCCCGGGGGGGCGCCTTCTGCGGTTGGGGCTCCGGGAAAAGCGCCTATTTCGGTGCCGCAAAAGTTTACGCCAAATGAAGTTGTTTTAACTGACGCTATAATGAAACAATACAGGGCTTCTACAAAGGATGTGAGGCTTATTTATGCCGCGGAAACGCTGAAAGGAACGGTTGCTGATTATTCAAGGCGCGCAATTTTAGGGGATAATTTGACAGGAAAACCTATTAAACTTGAATTTCGCGACCTTTCAACGCTAAACCCGCAGTATGCAGATTTTGACGCTTTAGGCTGGAAACAAAAAGGGAAGTTGAATATTTTTATCAACATTAAACATCAAAATGCTCCAAAAGAAGCGCTTGCAGCGGTTTTAGCCCATGAGGCAATTCACCAGGATGAGCTAAATTCATTAAACGAAGAAACATACTGCTGGACGCTTGAAGCGGCGGTTTGGACACAACTGACGGATGACAAGCCTGAATTGATGGAGATTTCAAGCGCACTTGTGGACAGGGAAAACACCATTAAAAAGCTCTTTGTAAAAGGGGGTTATACGGGAAAATATATAAGAAAGTCTGTGCTTTCAAACGCAGGATATCAGGGGCTTCCATCCCGCTCCCCAGGGTTTGAGGATGAAGATTTATAAACTTGTCAATTTAAAGTTTTATGCTTATAATGCTTCTTTGAATTTAGTTTCAAGGAGGCATTTTGGCAAAATTATTTATAATCGGAAACGGATTTGATATTGCCCATGGGATGAAAACGAAATACGAACATTTTAGAGAGTTTTTGCGCAGAAAATATCCAAAAGCTGTATCTGATGGTTCAATTCCCGAACCATATATGCTTCCTGACGGTGATGAAAAATATGATGATGATACAGTGGTTGGTGCAATTACGAGAATTCTTGATTATACGGAAGGAGATAAATGGTCAGATATAGAAACGTCCATTGGAAATCTTGATTATAGTGATTTTTTGGACACTTATGAGGATAATTGTATGACAGCGGATGATTTTGATGAAAAAGAATTTAGGCGTCAATATTATGGAAATGAAGATAATGCAAGAAACCTTTGCGGCGCACTTCAACATATTTCGGATTATTTTGTGCAATGGATTAGTGGGGTCAGAATAAAACACAATAAAAAAGCAGATTTTGAAAAATTAATCAATAGCAAAGAAGATTATTTTTTGAATTTTAATTATACACTAACTCTGGAAAAACTTTACGGTGCGCAGAATGTTTGTCATATACATGGTAAAAAAGGCGATTATTATTTGTATTTTGGACATGGTAATAATGAAGACAAAATGGATAAATATCAGAGAAATTGGTTTGGTGCTGAAAATGAGTTGATTGATTTTGAAAGGTGTCTTAAGAAAGATGTATTTAGCGCATACAGTGCCAACAAAGATTTTTTTAAGAAAATAACAAATATTGGTTCCATATATTCTTTTGGCTTTGCATATTCATTTGTGGATGAGTTTTATGTTGAGAGAATTTGTGAAATCATTAAAAAGAAAGATATTGTTTGGCATCTAAATGATTACAAAGACCCTGAAAAACCCAATGAAATTGAAAGATTTAAAGAAGTTATCAAAAGAAACGGTTTCGTTGGGAGTTTTTCAACATTTCATGTTGGATAAAATTAACCTCATAGTTTTTTATTACTCTATTTTGAAACTATACTGCGTTTTGAACGGGGATTTGGAGTTTTATGCCGGGAAGGGCTTTAATTTCTCTGTTTGTGGGTTCTTCTTCCAAGGTTTCTACCCAAACTGTTGTTGTGGATGTTTCAAAATCGACAGGAATACTTGAAATGTCGAACACTTCTTTGACTTCAATTGCATAGTTTATATCAACAAAATTTAATTTTTCGTATTTTTCTATGTAAAATTCCTCCCCGCCGCAGATTGGGCAAAATTTTGAAATGGGGATAATTTCTTTCACTTCACCAAAGGCCGCTCTTGTTGCCTCCCTTTTATGGGCGCAGCATTTACACCTTAAAACGTAATAATATTTTTTAAGATATGCGCCGCAATCCGGGCAATAGCCTTCGTTTGAATTTAAAAGAGCGTGTGTATGGCGGCATTTTTTCCCGCTTTGGATGATTGAAATTAAATAAAGGAAAATATTTTTCATATTTTGAATATTAATAAGTTTTTTTATAAAGTCAAAAGGCGTGCTTGCAAAAAATATGCAATGTAAAGCTTATTATAAGGCATTTGGTGTAAAAAAGCTTCTTTGCATAGACAACACACCTTAATGCCGCTATAATATTTAAAGGAAGTATATAAGGGCTAAATTCCCTTTAAAATAACATTTTACGGAGATTTTAGAATATGAAAAAGTTAATTCTTTCTTTTATAATGTGTGCGGTTTTTTTAGGGTTTAGCGCACCGTCATATGCTTTCGGGCTGACCCAGGCGCAAAAAGACGCTAAAAAAGCAAGAAAAGAGGCCATTAAGGCAGAAAAGCTTGCAAAAAAGGCGGAAAAGAAAAGAATTAAAAATTTAAAGAAATTTTATAAACCCATTTCATCTGATATGAAGATTATTGACGCTATGGAACTTATGAAGACATCTCCGGGCGTTGGCGCATATGAAATGATTGTTGGGGATAATTTATCGGGAAAGCCAATCAAGGTTGAGTTTGAAAACCTTGGTGAAATTAGGAAAAAATATACAAACTATGACGCTGTGAACAGAAAAAAAAGAGGCACATTGTATATTTATGTTGACAAAAGACATAAAAACGCACCGCCAGAAGCTATCGCAGCGCTTGTTTCAGGAATTCCCGTTCATATTAACGACAAAAAAGATTCTGTGAACGAAGAAAGTTACGCCTGGGCGGTTGAAGCTGTTGTTTGGGGTTATTTATCAAGAAAAAACCCTGAAGCTGTCAGCCAAAGGTCTAGGCTTGTAAATAGGGAAGAGATTTTAAGACAGCAGTATGAAAAATCTCCAAGAAATGCAAAATATATTGTTGAAACTGTAAGGAAAAAACGTGGAGATATTAGATATAAATGGGAATCTCCGGGGTATAACCATAAACAATATACGGCAAAAATTCAAAGATTATACGATATTTATAACAACAATGTTCTTGTTTTGGATCAAAAGAAGAAAAGCGTTTTCCCGGTTTCAAACACGGCAGATGGCATAATGCTTGCACCAAAAATCGGGGATGATAAAGCAATTGAAGGCAAAGTTCAAAAAGAGGCTGCAATAGAAACTGTTGTTGAAGAACCTGTAAAAGATGAAGCGGCAGTTGCGCGCGAAAAATACGAACAGTATGCAACTTCTCCAATTCCTGTGTCTGCCTGCAAGGCGCCTTGTTCTGCGCTTGGCTCTGCTTCATGTCCGGGGTCTTGCCCTTCTGTTTGCCCAAATAATAAAGACGTTGCAAGAGAGGTGCCAAAAGAAGGCGAAAGCGGTGCTGTAACAGAATGTCCTTATTGCAAGGTGACAGCGCAGGATGTTAGTGAAGAAGAATCTGACAATCAGGAAAGTAAAGCAAAAAAGAAGAATAAGAAGAAGAAAAATAAATAGAAGTTATGAAAAAGATTTTAGGGGCTTTTTGATTTTTCAAAAAAGCCCCTTTTTATTATCTGTATTTCTATATGTATTTATATGTCTTTTCCTGAAAGAGAAAGAAAATCTCCTCCGGGAGGGTTGTCGTCATCCCGCTTTTTCAGAGTTTTTTCAGATATTCTATCTGCAAATTTATCAATCAAGCCAAAGACAACTTTTTTTACGGGGTTCTTTCCGTTTTCTTCAAACTCTTCTTCCTCATCCTCTTCATCATTTTTTATAAATTTATCATCGGATTTTGACACATCAAAGGATGAATTTCGGGAAGAATTTTTAGATGTATTGTAATAGTCATCGTCATCCTCGTATTCATCTTCCACATATTCAAACTTGTCTTCGGCTTCGCCCTCAAGAATTACAGGGTCTATGGTTTCTTCAGGTTTTTTCTTCTTTTTGCCGCGACTTTGCATATAGCCTGTGTTTCCGCCGCCGCCATTATTCATCATGTTTTGCGCCTCTGTCACCTGAGGCTTGTTGTTCGGGCCGCCAATGTTAAATGAGGACATAAATTAACACCCTTCTTTTGTTTAAAAGTACCCTATACTTATTATACACGGTTTTTATACAAAAGTAGTGCATTATTTGAATGATTAAGCGACAAATATTATAAGTGTAATAATTAAAAAACTATGCGAGTTTGTTTAATTTGCCGACGCCGGCAATTTTTTCCGGGTTGATGTTGTTACCAGAAGTAAAGGCAATTGATGAGTCTGCTATATGTCTGCTGTATAAAGGAAAGCCGCGTTTTGCGCTTTTTTCATCTTCGGTTGAAACCGTGTTGTTCAGCCTTTTGATGGCGGCATACAAACCTTTCATAAAATCTGTTTTGTTGCTTGAAATATTTTTTATTACTCTAAGTGTTCTTGTATTAAGCTGTTGAACCAGTATGCCATTGCCTTCGCCATCGTATGTTTGAACTACAATATCTATGTCTTTAGCGTGTTCTTCAAGCTTTTTCATAGCGTCACTAATAGCTTCCTTTGTATATTGATCTTCTGAAAGCTTTTTTATAACTTTTCTGGCGTCTTCTTTTTTATAAAGTTGTTTGAATGCCGGAGCTTGGGCCGGAGTTGAAAAATTGCTTGATATACGCATAATTTAATTATCCTGTGTTTAAAATGTATTTTTATAACAACCCTGAATTTAAAAATTTGCCTGTTAAGCGGAAAATTTTCTTTGGGGAATTTTATTATCGTTCTAAAATATTTTAAATGCAAGTTTTTTACAAAAAAATTACCCCAAAGGATAAAAGTTAATTTAATTGCAGTTTTAATTTTATTGAAGCTGAAAGGCAAGTTTTATTGCTTCAATCATTCCTGTTTCATCCGCAATTCCTTTGCCTGCAATGTCATAGGCTGTGCCTGAAGAAGGAGATGTGCGAATAACCTTCAGGCCGATTGTTGTATTGACAACCTTTTTGAAGCATAAGGCTTTTACGGGGCAAAGGCCTTGGTCGTGGTATGAGGCTAAAATGCAATCATAATCTTGCTTTTGATTTTGCAAATATTTTTCGCCAACATGGGCAAAAAGTCCGTCTGCGCTTAAAGGCTCTGTTATATTAACCCCAAGGGCTTGCAATTTTTTAACGGCAGGAACCATAATTTCTTTTTCTTCATTGCCCAAAATTCCGTTTTCGCCTGCATGCGGGTTTAGGGCACAAAGGGCAAAGCGCGGATTTTGAACGTTACATTTTTCAATAAGGAATTTATTTGTCCTTAAAACCTTTTCTATAATTAATTCTTTTGTCAGTTTTACATCTTTTAAGGCAAGGTGGCGCGTTAAAAGAAGCACACGAAGGTCATTTGATATAAAAATCATTTCTGCTTTTTGAGAGATATCTTTTTGAGAGATATCGCCGTCATCCTTGTTGTTGCCGCTGTTTTTATCACTATGGCCGCTGTTTTTATCGCTGCTTCCAAGGAATTCCTGTAAAATCTCTGTTTGGCCTGAATATTTATATCCTGATTTATAAAGTGCTTCTTTTGAAACCGGGGCGGTTACGATTGCTTTAATTTTTCCTTCCTGCGCAAGGGCGCAGGCGGTTTTTAAGCTTTCAAAACAAAATTTGCCGTTGTCTTTCGGGTCAATTTCAAGTGTTTCATATTGAACGTTTAAATTTGGATTTAAATTTTTCCCGATTATTAAAACATCTTCCTTGGGCAAATTCAGGGCATTTAAGGCCTTAATTGTAATTTCTTCCCCAATTCCAAGTAAATCCCCTGTTGTTATTGCAATTTTATTCATTTTCGTGGCGCTCAAAATATTTTACAATTTCAATTAATGTGGAAGATGTGCCGAAATTTCCTGATTTTGTAACGACAAGCTGTGCGTTTGAATCCATACAAAGAGGAATTGAGGGCAAAATTGCGTCTACAACCTGTAAATATTCGCAATTTATGGCTTTAGAGCACCTGTATGAAGTTTCTCCGCCGATTGTAATTAATATAAAATCTGCGCGCTGTTTAATTTTATATGCAAGCTTTGCAAGAAAATCCGTAATTTTTGCCGCAAGGTCTTCTTTTGTAATTCCGTTATCTATAAGTCTGTTTTTAGCTTCTTCCTGTTCCAATTCTTCTTCAAGGCTTGAAACGTGCACTGCCACAATGTTTTCTTTTGTTAAATTCGAAACAATTCTCTCTGTCATTTCTTCGTTTGGTTCGCCCAAAACATCGTCAAGGCAAAGCGGAATAAAATATGTGTTTTCAATGTCTGTGTCTTCTTCAAGCTTTTTAATTTGAAGGGCAGTTAAAGAAGTGGCAGAGCCTGAAAGGATTAATTTTGGAAGTAAGGGTACCTTTTTTTGAACAGGCTGTTTAATTTCTGAAAGCCACACAGCCCCAAGCGCATGGGCAAGGCCTGCAGAGCCTGCGGGAAGAATGTTGCAGGAGCTTTTTTGCATAGCAAGAACAATCTGTTCAAAATCCACCGTGGAAACGGCGTCCATAACTATAAGTTTTTTCCCGGCAGAAATTAATTCATTTAATTTTAATGCAATTGGGCCTGCGCCTTTTGCAATTGTTTTCATTTCGATTGAAGCAACTAAATCGTGTGCATTTTCGCTCAAACCTCTTTTTAAAATATCCGGAATGTATGAATCATAAATTGGTGCTCTTGGGTCGCGTGCAGCGTCTGTGCGTTCAATGGGGACGCCCTTCAAAAGCTGATATCCGCCGATTGTGATACGTCCTTCCTGAACAAAGGCGGGGGCCACAATTGCTGCGTCATAACCTGTTGCTTCAAGCATAGCAAGGATTTCAACGGAAATATTCCCGCGCAGGGTTGAATCAATTTTTTTATAAAAATATTCTATTCCGAATTTTTCTTTTAAAAGTTTTGTGGTTTCAAATACTGTTTTCCCTGCAATTTCAGGGTCTTCGTTTCTTGTTTCATTGCAAAGTGCCCAGGTTTCAACGTTTAGATGATTTTCGTTTAAAGAATTAACATCCAAAATGATTTCCGTGTTGGAGCCTTTCATAAAAAATTGAAGGGCTGTATCGTTTGCACCTGTAAGGTCATCTGCAACTATGCCGATGGAGTTTGAAATTAACATTTAGGTTGAACCTCTAATTTTCATCCTTTTTGGAGCCCATAAGGCGGACATTGTTGCACCTTATTATAAATCTCTCTGCAGTTTCTCCATCGGGCGTTTGCCATTTGTTTGCAACGACTCTTCCTTCAACCCCGACAAGCCTGCCTTTTTTCACCCATTCACCGGCAATTTCAGCCTGTTTGTCCCAAACTTCGATGTTAAACCAGTCTGTTATTTCTTCTTTTGTTCTTGAATCCCAGCGGTTTACGGCCAGAGAAAAAGTAGTTTTAACTTTTCCGTTGTCAAAATATCTCATCTCAGGGTCTTGGCCGACTCTTCCAACTACAACAACTGAATTTACCATATCTGTTTGCCTTCCTCTTGGCCTGTTTTATTTCCAAATTTTCAGGCCGTCTAAAATATTTAGTTAAAGAGATTATATTATTAACAAAAAATGCAGTCAAACAGTTGCTTGAAAAATGCTTTTCTAACAGTTTTATTCTGTCGGGGTGTCATCAGGGACGTCATGCACAACCTGGTTTCTGCCGTTTCTTTTTGCAACATATAAACATTTATCAGCATATTCAATTAATTTTTCAGTTGTGTCACCGTCTGTTGGCATTGTGGCAACGCCAAGGCTTATTGTAACGTGTGTCCAATCTCCTGTTGCAAGCTCAAATTCTTTATTGCGAACTGCTTCACAAATTTTAATTGCAGTTTTTATGGCATCTTCCTTGTTTGTGTTTGTAAGGATGACAGACATTTCCTCCCCGCCGTATCTACAGGGGATGTCTGTAGAGCGGATATTTCTTTTAATTGTTTGGGCAACCTGTCTTAAAACAGCGTCGCCTGATTGGTGACCGTATGTGTCGTTGAATTTTTTGAAAAAATCAATATCCACCATTATTAAAGAAAAAACATTGCCATATCTTTTTGCATTTTGGATGTTATTTGTCATTTGTTCCTGGAAATATCTGTGGTTAAACATTTCCGTAAGGCCGTCTGTTACGGCAAGTTTATATGTATGTTCGTAATCGCGGGATGTTATAAGATATTTTGCAATATATCCTGCGGCAAAAACAAATATGCCAAGCATAATTGGTGCTGTTAGGCTTATCCAGACATTGAAAAATAACATTAAAAGGGTTGAGAGGATAAAATACAGCGTGTAAACCCCAAAGAACATAAGAACAGATTTTGCAGGGGATTTAAAATTCATCACCCCAAAGCCAATGAGAGCGGCTAAAAATATTGCTAAAACAATGTCAAAAGCAAGCGGAGCTTTTTTGATGAAGTTATTATCCAAAATGTTGTTTAAAAATGTCGCCTGAACCTCAACACCCGGGAACATATAAGAAACGGGCGTGCTTTTAATATCAGAAAGGCTGTTTGCGGTGACACCCACAAAAATGATTTTATCTTTAAAATTGTTTTCAAGGAATGCCTTGTCCCCTTTTTCAATCGCAGAGGCCACTTTCCAAAGCGGGATATAATTAAAGCTCCACTCGGGGCCATACCAGTTTAAAATTACTCTGCCGTTTGAATTTAGAGGAAGTATGGTTTTTTTGCCTGAAGTGTCTTGGGTTTTATTCAAGGTGTCTTGGAGAACAATTTCACCTCTTTTATTTAATTTAAAATTGTTTGTTGAAATGTTTAAATAATCTAGCCCTGCAAGGATTGTAAGGTGTTTATAATATGTCCCGTCATAGTATGAAAACGGGCTCATTGTACGGATAATTCCGTCTTTATCCCTTTGAACATTAATGAGGCCGATGTTTTTTGTGCCGTTTAAAATTTCTTCCAAAATCGGTCTGCAGTTTGAATATACTAAATCCGGGTTGGTTTTAATTAAAAAATCGTTTTCAATGTTGTTTTGAAGCGCCAAAGGAAGTTTTGGCGGAGTTCTTACTTCTTTAGAATAGTTGTCAAAATTCATTGAAACGTAAACATTTTTATTTTTGTTTACGGCCTGAATTAGCTCCAGGTCTGAATCTCCGTCTGCTGTAAATCTTTTTAAGAAAAGAAGATCGAAAATGAGCATATTTGGCTTAGAAGGTTCCAAATTTGTGATTAAATTTGCCCAGAAAACTCTTGGCACAGGCCAGCTTCCAAATTTATCCACAATATATTCATAACTCTCGTCATCCACCTCTATAATTGAGATTTTATCAGACGGGTTCATATATTTAGAAGTTATATTTTGTCTTAAATCGAAAGTTTTGTTTTCGATTTCAAACACAAAGTTTCTAAATGACGGCAGAAAACATAAATACAAAAACACCCCGAAAACAAGGATGGTTGTTAAAATATAAGCCGTTCTAGTCCAAATTTTCTTGTTCATAGCCAAAATTATAATTCATTTCACCCAAAAATTCTATCTCATCTAAGATTTTATAAACAGGATTTTCAGTGTTAAATTCTATTTTCCTGTTGTGGGCGGACAAAAAATTTATAAGTTGCTCTGTTGCCCTAAAAGAAGGCATAGAGTAATTAGACAAATAATTTAAAAGACATTTCTCATTTGTGTTCATAAATTAAATTGTCTTATATTTAGGGCTTTTAAAAATCAACCATTGGTATAATTTTAGCCCCATATTGCTAGACTAAACGGTGGATTTTTAAGTTTTGTAAAGTATGGTTTTAACCTACGAGGCAATAACCTAAAATCAGGGTGGCTAAAATAAAAATGCCTCCAACAATATAGGTTACTTTATTTAAGCCTTTTTCAGCTGATTTTTGGGAAGAAAAAAGCTGGCTTGCAGAGCCTATTGCCGCAATGCCATCGCCTTTTGGGGAGTGCAAAAGTACTAATATTATCAAAAGTACGCCTGTAATCATTTGTATAATAAAAAAGAAGTTAGCCATTATTTTTCCCTTTTGGATTTTTTATTTCTATTGAAATCTTTATAGCACAAAAAAATATATAATAAAAGTGCCGGTCTAAACTTTCGTTTAATTTCCGGCACAAATTGCAACTTATGCTTATTTTATGATTTCAAATTTAATATTTTATTTCCCAACCGTCGTTAATGATTTTCAACGTGCAATATTTGCCGTCGCCTTCAAGACAGTTAGTGCTTGCGGTTTCATTTTCTTCAAAAAGCCATTGTTTGGTGCTTTCATCGTATGACTTAAATGTTCCGTATGGAACCACGGCGTTTAAGTTTGCAAGCGTTTGGAAAGCATGAACGTCTTTGCCCCATTTGTTTGGCGGTTCCGGCCCATTAACGTCAACTACGTATTCAATACAAACGCTTGGGTTTTGGCCTGTGCAGCCCTGAATTCCTTTAATTGCCATTGCAATGCCGTCGCCTGTTGTTAACTTGTAATAATCGGAACTGTTGTCATAATCCACATCTTCGGTGCCGTCTTTAAATGTATATGTGTTTGCAAAACATCCGCCGCCGGTTTCCATTCCGCAGTCTTTTGCGATGTTTAAGTATGGCGCAATGTATGTTTTAACAAGTTGTTCCGTTGGGAAATTGAACTCCCAGCTTTCCATCTTAACATCCACCTGGGAAGTGTTTACAACGTTTGAGAATGTGTTGCTTGCCTTTTGAAGGGCTGATACAAATTTGGTGTCGTTTGCTTTTGAAATTACAAGAGGAATTGTCACTGCTGCGATAACTCCTATGATTCCAAGCACAATGAGCATTTCAACAAGAGTAAAACCGCGTTTACGGCTTTTTAGAACTTCATTTCTATTCATTAAAACCCTTAAACTTTCTTTTAACCTGACTAAATAACCTTAAAAATAAATAAATAAATATAATTTATATACTTTTTAAATATTTTACCTTATTATAATCCTCTTTGCAATAAGAGAGGTTTTTTAAAGAGAGTCATAATAGTCTTTTAAAAGTTTGCAATCTTCTTCTATATTGGGGCTTTCGCATACAATTGCACCCTTAATATTAAATTTTTTGAAGGCTTTTAACAAATCTTTATAATTAAAATCGCTCTCTTCTAAAATCAGGTGTTTTTTCTCGCCCTTATCGCCGTAATCTATTCCTGCAATGTGTGCGTGGAAATTATTCAGGGCAACATCTCCAAGGTTTTTTCCTATTTTTTCAAAAACATTTGCAAACTCATCATACGTATTATATTTTCCCGCAGTGCGTGCATGCAGGTGTGAAAAATCAACGCAAGGGAGCATATTTGGGAAAATTTTTGACAGTTCTATAATCTCGTCAATATCGCCCCATTGGGTTTCTTTTCCTGTTGTTTCGGGGCGAACCCAGATTTTATTTCCTGCCTTACCGTTTTTTTTGTTTTCATCCAGTATTTCAAAAATCTTTTTATGCCTTTCAACAAGCTTTTTAAAGACTGTTTCTTTATCTTCTTTTAAATAAAACGCCGCATGGTATGTGATTGAATATCCGCCAAGCTCTTCTGCAAGCTCTGCCGTTTCAACGATTCTTTGAATGCTTGCTTCCACTTTTTCTTCTTCTTTTGAATTTAAGTTAATATAAAAAGGGGCGTGTGCTGTTAAAATGAAATCGTTTTTGTTTTCCTTTAAAAACTTCTTTGAAACATCAGACATTCGAACCCCATGGACAAATTCCATCTCAAGTCCGTTCAAGGAAAGTTCTGAAAGTGCTTCAAAGCCTGTTTTATAGTCTTTTGCCCTTAAGGGGATTCCTGCCGTTAAAAAATTTAGTTTTTCCATATTTATTTATACTTACCTTTATTTTAATATCTCGTTTTCATTTGGGTTAAATTTTTCTATAAATTCTGAAATTGAATAAATGCCCCAGCTTCCCGCCTGGATTACATTTGGAAAGTAATACCCGCCTCCTGCGGCAATTTGGAGTATATCCTTTTTAGCCTTTACAATTGTGCCCGGGGTTTTATTGTGTCTTTCTTCTTTAAAATCTCCCGCGACAATTCTTATAAAGCCGCCCCTAAAATTTGTAAGCGCATTGTAAAAAGGGTTTGCGGCGCGAATTGTTCTTTCTATATTATTAATATTATCTGCCCAATTTATATAAATTTCGCCGGGGACATTCGGTGCCTTTTCAAATTCACCCTCTTTTTGTGCAACAGAAGGTATTTCGCCTGCTTCTTTATATTTTAAAAGGGTTTTAGATAAAAGTTCTGCTATCATAAAATTTGTTCTTGAAAAAAGCATTCCCATTGTTTCTTTTTTCATTAAGGGGAAAACTTCCTGCGTGATAATTCTTCCCGTGTCAAAATTTTCATCCGCAAAATGAAGTGTAATCCCGGACATTGTGTCCCCGTTTTTAATTATATGAAAATAAGGGTTTCCGCCTCTGTATTTTGGAAGAATTGAGGGGTGGCAATTAATGAAGCCGTCTTTTGTTGTGTTTAAAAAATCTTTTGAAAGCTTGTGGTTGAAAGAGCAAACGACGCCGATGTCACAATTTAGTTCTTTAATTTTTTCAATTAATCCGGGCTCATTCGGGCTTTTATCATATTCTAAAACTTTGATATTGTTGCACTCTGCAATTGCTCTTATGTTTTCCCTTGAGCCGTTTGTTTTGTCTGGCAAAAGGACGGCTTCAATATGAAGTTTTGAACTTATGAGTTTATTAAGGCAGACAACTGCCATATCGGGTTGGCCTATAAATAATATTTTTGGGAAAGTTTTTGTGTTGCTGCCTGTGTTTTCCAAGATTTTCTCCTAAATAAATCCAATACTTATAATACACTAAAAAATCATTTTTAAAGTATTGTAACAAAATTGAATTACTTCTAAAAATTAGGTGTTGACGATAAAATTTGTTTATATTACATTTAATCGTACCGATATTTTATCGGCGGTTTATTACGTACAATATTCAAAGAACTGGAACTAAACAAAATGGAAACAAATAAAAGACCCAGAATAAGAGTTTGTTTGAAGGCTTATGACCATAAGCTTATTGACACATCTGCCGTGAAAATTGTAGAAACAGCTAAAAGAACCGGCGCAACAGTATCAGGCCCGATTCCGCTTCCTACAAAACGCAGAATTTATTGTGTGTTGCGTTCACCCCACGTTGATAAAAAATCTCGTGAACACTTTGAAATGAGAACACACAAAAGGGTTATTGATATTTATGACCCGACACAACAAACTACAGAAGAACTTTCAAGAATGGATTTGCCGGCAGGCGTTGATATCGAAGTTAAGCTGTAGTGCCGCATAAGCCGGTGCTCTAAGGTAAAACGATGAGTTTTGACTGTAAGCACTACGGCAAAGGCAAAAAAAGTTAACATTTGACAATTAAATATTGAATGTGAACTATTCAAAGACAGAGTTTGGCCCTATTCCAACCGGAAACGATTGTCGGGGATTCAAAAAAGAAAACAAACAAAGTCAAAAGAAGTACAAAGACAAAGAAAAGAGTTAATAGCTCTCACAACAGAAAGGTAAAATCGAATGACATTAGGTGTTATTGGAGAAAAACTCGGAATGACACAGGTATACGACGAACAAGGTTTGTGTATTCCTGTTACCGTAATTAAAGTTGACCCATTGACCGTAACTCAAGTGAAAACTGTTGAAACTGACGGTTATAACGCTATTCAGGTTGGTGTTGTTCCTGCCAAGGAAAAACACTTAACAAAAGCTCAAATTGGTCACTTTAAGAAAAATAATTTAGAAAATTTCAGACACTTACAAGAA
>CAJULR010000033.1 GCA_910587375.1 Candidatus Gastranaerophilales bacterium
ATACGGCGACCACCGAGATCTACACTCTTTCCCTACACGACGCTCTTCCGATCTACGACGGGTATCGAACCCGCGACCTCTTGCGTGACAGGCAAGCACTCTAACCAGCTGAGCTACGCCCCCATCCATTAAAAGTTTTTTGTTATGGTTGAGCGCTTGCCTGTGGCATGCAATTTTGCATACATTGCAAGTTATACACTTGCTGAGCCAGCCGAGCCGCTCTCTCATCCATTAAAATTTCATTGTTCAGTTATCAACATAGATTATTGTATCAAATAAAATTATATTGTCTATAGAAAATTTTACACCGACTAAAGGATTTCTTGAAGTCTATTTGTGTAAAAACTATTGTGCGTAAACGCTTACTTGTTTTCTGTCGCGTCTGTGGGGTTCAAATTTCACAACGCCGTCGATTAAAGCGTATAAAGTATCGTCTTTGCCGATACCAACGTTTTTACCGGGGTGGAATTTTGTTCCTCTTTGTCTAACAAGTATATTTCCAGCAAGCACTTGTTCGTTGCCAAATTTCTTGACACCTAATCGCTGTGCTTCTGAATCTCTTCCGTTCTTTGATGAACCTACACCTTTCTTATGTGCCATTTTTATTCTTCTCCTGCTTCATCTTGTGCTTTTTTACCAGCTTTTGTATTGATTTTGTTAATCATAACGCGGCTGTATTGTTGTCTGTGGCCTTGTTTTTTTCTGTAGCCTTTTTTGGGACGTTGTTTGAAAACAATAATTTTCTTTGCTTTGTCGTTTTTAAGGATTGTTCCTTCAACAACTGCGCCGTCCACATAAGGCTGGCCAACTTTTGATTTTTTACCGTTAACAAGCATAACAATCTTGTCAAAAGTTACTTTTTCATTTGCGTCGGCATGCAATAATTCCATATCAACATATCTGCCTTCTTCAAGCTTGTATTGCTTGCCGCCTGTTTCAACTATAGCGTACATTTTGTCGTTTTTCCTTTCTAAGGTTTTTAGGGACTGCAGCCATTTTAACTGGCATTTAGACGCAGCCAACCTGTCTCAACATAGTAAATATTACATTAAACAAAAATTGCTGTCAATTAAAAACCCTGCTTTTTGGCAGGGTTTTTTAGAGTTCTTTGTTAAATTTAGGGTCTTGGCTCCCAAGTACCATCTTCAAGCTTATCAAAAAACAGGCCGATATCGGTTGAGCCACTATCGCTAGTCCTGACTTCTCTTATTGATACAACGTCGGGGCCTTTTTGTGAGCAATGCATGATTTTCTCAATAAAAGAGCCGCCTTCGTCGATTGCTGTGCTTTCTTTGTATCTTTGAATGTGTCCGTTAATAATATCAAGTTGTTTAGTTGGTTTTGCTGCAATACCTTCAATGTAATGCATAGCTCCTTTGCCTGTGCTTGGTTCATATGTTACTTGTTTTATTCCGTCCGAAAAGCCTATGTTGTCGTGCAAGTAGCTATCAGTAACGGTTTTGCTGCCGTCTGCAAGAAAATCCGTGATATAGCATCCGTCGGTGTCAAACTGGCTTTCTCTGATAACTGTTGTGCCGTCTTCTGCGAATTCTTTCATAATTTTTCCACTAAATTTAGGGTCTGTGCTATCTTCGATTGTTGCTACAACCTTTCCGCTTGCGTCTTTTCCGCCGTTTTTAAATAATTCAGTGACAGCTTCAACTTTCTTTTGGGCTGTTTCTATAATTTTGTTTGCCCTTTGAAGCATTTCGTTTGCGGAGGCTTGAAGTTCGTCTGCAAGCTTTGCAGGGTCTGTTGACATAATGTCAACAGGTGCCGGTGCAGGTGCGGGTGCGGGTGCAGGCACTGGCGGTTCTACAGGCATTAGCGGGGTTTTTCCTCTGCCTTTAAAAGCAAAAATGCCAATACCTATAACAGCAGCTGTTGCAAGTGCGCCAAGGCCTGCTTTAATTGCGGTTTTCTTGTTTATTGTTTTCCCTGCAATAGTTATAGTGTCGCTTTTAGGGGATTTTTCAAGCGAATTTGTTCCATCTTGTGTTAAATTTGGTGCCGGGGCTTGCGGAGTGTTGTTTTGAAGGGCGGGAGTTGAAATTGGGCCTCCTGGCAGCTGATATCCTGCGCCATATAGCTCTGCAAATGTTTTTAAGCCTGTTGCTCCAGTGTTTATATTTGTCATTTTTTGCCCTTCCTTTTAAAAGTTTTCTATTTTCTTAAAACATGGAAATAAAATTTATTGCCCCATGATTTTATGGAATTTTAATATAAGATACTGAAACAAGTTCAGTATAACGGTTGCTTTACAGGATTACTGTTTTTAGGGATATTTTTTCTATTTCAAGCCGGTAGATTGCCTCTGCTCCGAGGTCTTCAAAGCAAACAAGTTCACATTTTTTTATGCACTGCTGCAGAACACAGGCAATTCCCCCTTGTGCCTTGAAATAAAGCCTATTTAGGCCTTTTATGGTTCTATTGCCCTTTCCTATTGTGGCAAGTACCCCTTTTTCATATAAAAGCGGCGCAAATTTATCCATTCTTTTTGATGTTGTCGGGCCAATGGGGCCTATGATTTCGCCCGGGGTCGCGGGGCATGGTCCGGCGTAGAATAAAATTTTATCTTTAAGGTCAAACGGTAGAATTTCATTTTTTTCTATAATTTCTGCCATGCGCTTGTGGGCGGCGTCGCGTGCTGTAAAAATTACCCCCGAAAGCAAGATTTCATCTCCATCTTGCAAGGTTTCAAAAGCTGTAATGTCTGATGTATTAATTTCTTTTGCATTTGTTAATATCTGAATGTCTTTGTATCCAGGGGGTTTTGGTTCATAAATTATTTTTCCGTTTTGAATTTTGGCCGCAGCATGACGAAGGCTGTGGCAGCTTAAATTTACACATACAGGCAAAGAGGCGATGTGGGTCGGGGCGGTTAAAATTTTGGTTTCAAAAACGTCATCTATTTCAATGTCCAGGGTTTCGCCTGTAAACAATGCTTTTTTTGCCAAAAGTGCTGCAGTTTCTGCGCACCCTCCGGCGCCTATTCCGATACACATTGGGGGGCAAGCGTTTTCACCTGCTTTTATTGCGCATTCCAGTGCAAAATTTAATATTTCACCAAACTCTGCTGTTGGGTTAAACATTTTAAGGGTGGTCATATTTTCTGCCCCACCACCTTTTATTCCAAGCAAAATGTTGATTTCATCCCCTTTTATTATTTTTGTGTGAATAATAGCAGGGGTGTTATCTCCTTTGTTTGCGCGGTTGAAGACTGCGTCTTGAACGGTTGATTTTCTGTAAAATTTTTCTTTATAGCAATTAGAAACTGCTGCATTTATCTCATCTTCAATATAATTGCCTGAAAAAATTACATCCTGGCCGATTTCTAAAAATATTACAACCTGCCCTGTGTCTTGGCATAATGGGCGCTTCAAGCTTTGCGCCAAGTGTGCGTTTTTTAAAATATTTTCTTTTCCTTTGTAATTAAGTTCTGAAAGCTTGTCATAGACGCATTTTGGAAGGTTTGTGTTTGCAATTTCAAGCAGATTATAAATTGCTTCATAGATTACTTTTGTGTTTAAATTTTGTTTCAAAACCATACTGTGCTTGCCTTTTTAATTCCTCTTTGTTAAATATTTTCTTTTTATTATTAATATTAAAATTGACTTTCCTAAAAAAGATAATATCATATAAGTATGAGGATGATACAAAAATTAAAGGCTTTAGAAAAAGCTGTTGTTTTTATAAGGTGGGCGACAGATGGCCAGTTTGGCAAGCTTAAATATGTCGGCTCCGATTTTATTGAGTTTGAAATTTTGGATATGGATTCAATGGAATACGTTGAAACCGTTTTAATTAACTCCCAGCTTATTTTGGAAGTAATTGTTTCCGGCTTTGAAGTTTCCAGGGTTATTGCAGAAATGTCCCACAAGATGGAAATTGCAGACCTTGGAAATAATTTGAACTAGGTTTTGTTTGGATGATTTAAAATTTTACTCCCTTGGGATTTCTATATAAAAGCAGATTTTATTTTTATTTTTTGTGTGGGAAATTTTTCCGCGAAGCATTGAGAGTGCTTCTTTGATTATTCCTTCGCCAAGGCCTGTGCCGCGTTCATTTCCACTTGTTTTGTTTGTGACACAGACTGAAACATTTTTCTTGTTTTTTGACACTTCAATTTTAACTTCTTCCCCGTGCGGAGAATATTTTACCGCGTTTGTAAGGAGATTTAAAAAGGCTTGACGGATGATTTGTTTGTCTGCGTTAATATTAATACATTCTGCATTGCAAATAAGATTTATTTTTAAACTTTTTTCGATAATTAAAAAGCGGAGTGCAAAAATTTCTTCGTTAATAATATTAATAATGTTAAAATATTCGTATTTTAAAAGATATTTTCCCGTTTTCATGGAATAATTCTCCATTAAATTTTCAATATATTCTAAGTTATGCAGATTTACTCTGTAAATTTCTCTTAAGGTTTCATTTTTTATCTCATCCGGCAGGTTTTCCAGTGCAATGTTTATTCCTGCAATGGGGGATTTTATGTCATGGAGAATGTTTAAAACAAATTCTTCATTTTTTTCTTCTAAACTTTTCATATATTGTTTATAAGACTGATATAGGGCTTTTACATCCGAAGGGCGGGCAATTTTTGCCATCTATTTACAATTGATTGTGATTGGGTACAATAATGGTTAAAAGAGATAGAATGATTGAGGGAAATATGATTAAACTTAATTACAAAAATGTTACTCAAGATGTGATAGGTTCTGAATACGGACTTGACATTGAAAGAGAATTCTCTGAATATGCTCCTAAAATTGAAAATATCATTAAAGAGCTTAATTCAAGAAAAGATAAACCAGGCCAGTGGCTTCAGTGGATGAATCTTGGATATAATGAAGAAACTGTTTGGTATGTTAAAGAATTTGCCGCAATGGTTGAAGGCCGTTTTGATAACATTTTAGTATTAGGTATCGGTGGTTCTGCATTAGGCGGAATTGCTGTAACAGAAGCCCTTTTGAAACCATATTGGAACCTTTTGTCTGCTTCTGACAGAGGAAACCTCCCAAGAATTTTCTTCCTTGATAACATTGATCCTGACCAAATTAACGCAATGTTAAATATGCTTGATTTAAGAAGAACTCTTGTTAACGTAATTACAAAATCAGGCTCCACAGCAGAAACAATGTCGCAATTTATGATTATTAAAGACAGAATGCAGAAGCTTCTTGGAGATGATTACAGAAAAAATATTGTTGCAACAACCGATAAGCAATCCGGCATTTTAAGACAAATTGCAAACGAAGAAGGCTATAAAACTTTTGTTGTGCCGGATGATGTTGGCGGAAGATTTTCAGTATTTTCCGCAGTTGGTCTTGTGCCTTTCGCGCTTGTTGGCATTGATATTGATGAAATTGTTGAAGGTGTTAAAACAATGGATTTGGCCCTTAAAAACACTGACATCAGAAAAAATATTGCAGCACAAAATGCTTTAATTCACTATTTAATGGACACTAAAAAAGGCCATTATTTATCAGTTATGATGCCATATTCAAGCCGTTTAAAATATGTATCTGATTGGTATGTTCAACTTTGGGCAGAATCTTTAGGTAAGGAAGTTGACAACAACGGAAATAAAGTAAATGTCGGCCCAACCCCGATTAAGGCTCTTGGTGCAACAGATCAGCACTCTCAAATTCAGCTTTATAATGAAGGTAAGCACGATAAGATTATTAACTTCATTCGTGTTGAAGAATTTGATACAAACCTTGAAATTCCAAGAATTTTTGACTGCACGGGTATTAATTATCTTGGTGGAAAAACAATTAATGAATTAATTAACGCAGAAGCTGATTCAACAGCGGTTGCTTTGGCTGATTTTAAACGTCCAAACCTTACAATTTCATTGCCAAAAGTTAATGCATATTATCTGTCACAATTGTTCTATATGCTTGAAGTTCAAACGGCTATTGCAGGCAAATTGTATAATATCAATACATTTAACCAGCCCGGTGTTGAACAGGCTAAGAACTATACATACGCTTTAATGGGCAGAGCCGGCTATGAAGAATCAAGAGAAGAGCTAACTTCTAAGATTGGAAGATAATTACTTTAAACATTAAGTTTTTATAAAAATATAGATATTACTAAAACCCCGTTTTATAAAAGACGGGGTTTTAGTGTATTCCAAAAACCGGGGCGAATTTAATGTAAAGCTTAATCATTAGCGGGGTGAGGACGGCGGTTAAAATTGCAACAATGGTGAGCGCAACCGTTGAAATTGCAACCTGTTTAAATTCTTTTTGCTCTGCAAGGGAGGATGTTCCCATAACATGCGAACTTGCACCAACAGATAAGCCTATAGCGATATCGTTTTTTATGCCAAAAAGCTTCAAAATCCGTCTGCCAAATATTGCGCCTAAAATTCCTGTGAAAATAACAGCGCAGGCGGTAAGTTCCGGAATTCCGCCTATTGTCTTTGAAATTTCAACAGCAATTGGTGTTGTGACAGATTTTGGAAGCATTGAAAGTAAAACAGAAAGCTTTGTGTGGAAAATTTTTCCTAAAAACACCGCAGAAAGTATTGCAACGAAAGTGGCGAAAATAAAGCCAAAATAAATAGCACGCTTATTTTGAAGCAAAATTTCTCTGTTTTTAATCAGAGGATAAGCAAGGGCAATGGTTGCGGGCCCTAAAAGGAAAGTTATATATTTTGCGCCTGTGTTATATTCTTCAAAGCTTATGTTAAAAAACTTCAAAACAAGAATGATAAAAATGCTTGCGGTAATAATAGGCGGAAATTTTTTGAGCCAGTGGAAACGTGTCAGAAATTTTGCAAAATAGAAAAATGCAAAGGTGGATGAAAAATATAACGCTATTAAAGCAAAATCAGACATTCTTTTTGCCCGTCCATTCCATCATTTTATCTACAAAAATCGCCGTCAAAACCATTGTGATAAATGTTGCAAAGATGATTATTCCTGTAATTCCAAGCAAATTCAGTTTTATCAGACCCCAATATGTCGTAACTCCAACAAGCAGGGGCACAAAAAGCGCCGGCAGAATTGAAATTGAAAACGTGCAAATGTCCTTCATAAGCCACATTGGAATGATTTTAAAATTTAATAAAAGCGCAAAAATTATGAGCCCTAAAATTGTGGGCGGAAAATTCAAACCAAGCAGCCGCAAAAGCTTTTCTGAAATGAATTGAAGCGATAAAAGGATTAAAAACCCGAAAACAACTCTGAAAAATTTCAGAGCAAAGAATTTTCTTACAACGTTTTTCATTTTAAGCTTGCAGCCTCTTTTTTGGCGCACGCCTCTTTGCATATTGCGGTGCTTGGGTTTGAAATATCGGCCACAGCTTCGCCTTTTAAGCACCAAACAAGCGCCTCTTTAATTTCAACATTAATAAAGTCACCAATTTGCGCTGTTTCAGATTTAAAATGCACAACTTTATTATTTCTGCTTCTGCCTTCTGCTATTCTTGCGTTACCGTTTTTCTCATCGTTTTCGTTAATTTTTTCAACTAAAACTTCATAAACTTTTCCGATATCTTGTGTGTTTGAGGCAAGGGAAGCTTTTTTAACCGTATCGTTCAATTCTGCAAGGCGTCTTTTTTTGATATCATTTGGGATGAATTTATCAACCATTTTTCCCGCAGGCGTGTTTGGGCGGGGTGAATATGCGGCTGTATTTGAATAATCGAGCCCAAGTTCTTTGATGGCAGAAATTGTATCTAAAAATTCCTCTTCTGTTTCAGAAGGAAAACCTGCAATAAAATCTGAAGTTATGGTCACATCTTTAATCTGTGTGCGGATTTTATTTACAATTTCAGAATATTGAGCCCTTGTATAACGCCTATTCATTGCTTTTAAGACACGGTCATTCCCGCTTTGCATTGGTATATGGAAGCATTCGCAAATTTTCTTTGCATTTTTTACGGTTTCAACAACATCGTCCGTGATGTCTGTCGGATATGAAGTTGTAAACCTTATTCTGAAATTGCCTTCAAGCTTGTCTAATTCTGCTAAAAGCTTTGCAAAGTTTGGCTTTATGCCATTGTTGTCAGGCTTAAGGTCCTTTCCGAAGCTGTCCACATTTTGCCCTAAAAGTGTAATTTCTTTGTATCCTTCAGAAATTATCTTTCGTGCTTCAGCAAGGATGGTTTCAACTTCACGGCTGCGCTCGCGCCCTCTTGTATGAGGAACAACACAGTATGTGCAAAAATTGTTACACCCTTCCATGATAGGAAGCCAGGCGTTTATTCCTTTTGAGCGAATGATGTTAAATTCTTTTTCTTCAACGGCCTTATCTCTTATGGCGCAAATTCTTATTCTTTCGCCATCTGGCACTGGTTTTTCAAGCTCTTTAATTAATTCGGGCAATTCGTAAATATTGTGTGTTCCAAAAACAAGGTCTAAATATGGAAATTTCTTTAAAAGCCCTTCTTTTTCCTGCTGTGCGACACATCCGCAGATTGCAATTTTAATTTCGGGCCTTTTTTCTTTCATTTTGCCCCAAACGCCAAGTTTAGAGTACGCTTTGTCTTCAGAAAGTTTTCTTATTGAACAGGTGTTAATTATGAAAAAATCCGCTTCGTTTTCTTCACTTTTTTCATAATCAAAATGTGAGAGAATTCCTAAAATCCTCTCGCTGTCTGATTTATTCATCTGACAGCCCAGCGTTTCTATATAAACTTTCTTTTGATTTTTTTCCATATTTTTAAACTATTCTATGTGCCTGAATTTCTTCAAGTCTTTCCATACGTTCTTTAAGTGCGCCTATTGGAAGATAATAAGGCTCTACGGTCATGATTTTTGCTGCAATATTCGGGTAGAAATAAATAAACCTTAATTCACTGTCTGTCAAAGGTTTTTGCGTGTGTACGTTTGCATAGCGCGCAAGTTCCAAAATGTTTCTTGCTTCGTCTTCATCTTTAAATTCGAGTTCAAGGTTTTCATAAACGTTTCTAAACCCCTTGATACCCGCATATTCGCCAACAGTTATCATTCTTCCTGTTTCAATGATTTCCGGCTCGCCGCGGCCAAGCTCTTCATAATCGTATAATTCATAGTTCCTTCTGTCTTTTAGGGCGCCGTCTGCGTGAATTCCTGATTCATGGGCAAAAGCATTGCTTCCAACGGCCACTTGGTTAATTGGAATAGGAATATCAAAGGCGTAAGCCGTATATTTAGCAAGTTTCCAGGCTTTTGAAATATCAATTTGCGGGTCAATTTTATATTTTCCTTCAAAACCGCTTGATTTTAAAATTGCAAGCAAACAAGAAACAAGGTCTGCGTTTCCTGCGCGTTCTCCCATGCCGTTAATTGCGGTGTTTATCCAAGCGTCAACGCCGGCGTCAATTGCCGCTTTTGCGCCCATAACAGAGCATGCTGTTGCCATGCCAAGGTCGTTATGGAAATGCATTTCAATTTCCATGCCTGTTTCTTTTGCAAGCCTGTAAATTCTTTCATATGCTGTCTGTGGGTCGTCATATCCAAGTGTATCACAGTATCTGAACCTGCTTGCGCCATATCTTTTGCATTCGTTTGCATATTTAATCAAATATTCAAGGTCTGAACGTGAGGCGTCTTCTGCGTTTACGCCGATTATCTTTGCGTCATACTCTATTGCCATATTAATGGCGTCTAAGGTTTGTTTTAGAATGTCATCTTTTGTCTTTTTGCCTTGATATTTGCCGTTAATCATTTGGTCTGAAGTAGATTGGGACAAATTTACATATTGAAGTTTTGGTACATTTTCAAAAGATTTTTTTACATCAGAGGCTATAGCTCTCATCCAGCCTGAAAGTTTTGTTTTGTTGATGGCACCACGGTCTACAAGCATGAGGTTTCCGTTTAGGTAATTTTTTTCATGCTCTGTTGTTGGAAAGCCAAATTCTGACTGGTTTATGCCCATATCATTAAGCATAATATTAATGATTGTTTTTTGTAGTTTTGCCAAGCCCAAGCGTGAAGTTTGCACGCCGTCTCTGTTTGTAACATCTACGAATTTAATAAAGTTTTCGCCCATAAATACCTGTTTTCCTGCTTCTTTGTAGTAAACGATTAATGCTTTGTTAAATAATATATTAACATCTAAAAAAATACTGGCAATTTTTTTATTTTATTATATGATTAGTCATGTATTAGTTTTTGCTATTTTTGAAAGGCAAATATGCGCTCCGTCGTTTCGACAGAAAACTACAACCGCACAGGCTATGCTGTTTTAGCCAAGAAAAATTCCTTCAAGGAGGCCGGGCCTTCTGCGGGGAAAAGCGGGGAGAGCTCGAGCAAGGTATTAAATGGGGTGCATTTAGCAAATCTCAAGGATGATGAGATACTTTTTAAAAGCCTGAATTATGCCGAGCGAAAATCGAAAAGTTCGATGTCGGGCAGGTTACAAGATACGGTCCTTTCTACATCTGCGTTTTTAATGCCCTTGGTGTATGGTGCTATGAAAAAAGGCAGTGTTGTGAAAGATGGTGCAGGGCAAATTATAAAGAATAATATATTATCAAACAAAGTCGGCTCAATTGTGCCGGCTGTTTTGGTCTTTATGGGTGCAGGCTTTTTAATTAACAGATTTAACGGCCTTGTAGATAGAGCGGAAAATGCTTCTCCGAAATTTGCAAGAAAAAGGGATAATCACCCTGCTGTTACTGCTGTTGTGGATACCGCGGCAAAAGCTTTAATGATTGGTGCTGCGGCGCTAGCTCTATTTAAAGGAAAAACTGCTTTTCAAAAGAATTTCGCGCCGGCTTCAAAAATGTTATCAAAATCAATTGATTCTGCAGCCCAAAAGCTTGATTCTACAAAATTTGCTCAAAAACTTGCTGGGGCAAGCGAAAAATTCTCTGCATTTTCTTTAAAACATCCTTTAATGGCAAAAATTTTAGATAATAAAAGCGTTCAAACCTTTGCGCCAATGCTTTCTTGGCTTGGCTTAAACGGCGCTTTAGAGTATAAAGTGCTTAAAGACAGGAATGAAATCTCTCAAAGAGGGGCTGAGAATCTTTTTCTGGCAAGAGAAATAGCTAAAGAAGCCTAATAGCCTCTTTTTTGCTTGTTGTTATCTGCTGAAACTTTGATGTAGTCTATTTATAAAGCCTATTTAAAAATTTTATTTGCCTTTTTCTGTTTTTATGCGTGTCGTTTTTATTAAGTTTTGTTAAGTTATGCCCATCTGATTTATCTATATGTTACTAATGTTTAAAAAAACAATTGACTTTTTTTGTTAAGTAATATAAATAATGTAGGACAAAGTCCGAAAAAAATGTTAATATTTTAATATAAAGTGTTCTTTTTACCCTTTTGGGTTGAAAAGAGAGGAAATGTAAATCTTTTTAAAGCAATTATTAAAAATTTATCAATTTTTTTTGAAAAAATGTTTTTAAAGATATAGGAAGTGAATTTCATTTTAAAAATAATAGGAATGTAAATTGTTATTTGGAGGAAACTAAGTAATGACAATTAGTGTGAACAACCGCAAAAAACAGGCTAAAAAATCTTTCGATGAATTAATCAAAGATCTTCAAACCTCTAATTCAGAGAAAGTTCGTTATAATGCTGCAAGAATTCTTGGCGAAATGGGCGATTTTACCGCCGTTGAACCGCTTATCGATGTTCTTAAAAATGATAAAAACGGCTCTGTTCGTCTTTATGCAGCCCGTGCACTTGGTGAATTAGGTGATACAAAAGCAACTGTACCTCTTATTGAATCTTTAAGAGAAGATAGAAACGTTGATGTTCGCGTTCGCGCAGCCCGTGCTTTAGGCCGTTTGGGCGGTAAAATTGTTGTTGAACCTCTTGTAGAAGCTTTAAACGATGAAAATCCTCAGGTTTGCATTACTGCAACTGACGCTTTAATTGAAATTGGCGATGTTGCAACTGACGCTTTAATTGAATCTTTAGACCACCAAAAAGTTAACGTAAGATGTGACGCTACACGTGCTTTGGGTGAAATTGGCAACAAAAAAGCTGTTGAAAAAATTATTAAAATGTTAAAAGATGAATGGGTTAACGTTAGAATTTATGCTGTTACCTCATTAGGTAAATTGGGCGACACAAAGGCTGTTCCTGCTTTAATTGAAGTTATGGAAAATGCTTCTGAAAATGATTTAGTTAGAGCAGGCGCTGCAGCTGCACTTGGCGTGTTGCGCGACCAAAGAGCTCTTCTTCCGTTAAGAAAACTTATCATTGACGCTGAAGAACTTGGCGAATTGGAAGATACAGCTTTAAAATCTTTCAAAAAGATTATGGCTGCAAACTGGGAGGCAATTCCGGGTGCTGCGCCTGTTAAAAAACCGGCTCTTTTCTAGGCCTGTGTTTAACTTTAAAAATTAGAACCTTAAATATTATTTTCTAAGAATACCCGCTAAACTTAATTGGCGGGTATTCTTGTATTATTCTTAACATTTTCCACATGCTTTCTCATTATGTTATAATTTTTTCTGCGTATGAATAATAAAAAGATTTTTGTATTAATTTTTGTTTTATTGTGTTTTTGCACAGTTTTGTTTGTCTTGAAGCTTTTTTGGTTCTTCTCTGACAGTGAATCTGATAAAATATACAAACAAGGTATTGAATTTTACAAAAAGCGTGATTATCAAAACGCATATTATAATTTTAAAAAAATCTCTTTTCTTTCTTCATACAGTTTGCCTGCCTTATACCGCCAGGCCACTTGCGCTTGGGAGTTGAAGGATAATAAAACTGCGGTTAAAAAGTATTCAAAGTTTGCAAAAATTTATAAATACACAGACGTTGCTCCGGAAGCGATTTGGAAACTTGCCCTGATTGAGCTTGACAAAAATAATAAGAAAAAAGCTTCTGTGTATTTAAACAAATTGACGGAAAAATACCCCGAAAGCGATTTTGCAAAGGCTGCCGCTTACCAGCTTGGAAACATTTATCTTGAGGAAGGCAAGGATAAAAGGGCGAAAGAGTATTTTATTGAATATATTGAATACGCTCCCTTGGGCCGGTATGCGCTTAATGTTTTAAATTCCATCGAAGCTTTTGATTTTGCCTCGTTTACAACGGATGAAAAAGTATACATTGCAAATGCTTATTATGAAAATGGCCGGTACACAAAATCTTTACGCGTTTTGGATGAACTGCCGTTTGAAGCTTCGTGGGCGCTTTTGGTGAAAAACTATGATAAATTGGGTGATATGGATTCGCTCTCAAGAGCTATTTTAAAGGGGGTTTCTGTTCGTCGTGGTGAATTCGTCCCGGAAGAGAAGGAAATTCTTGATATTATGCTTTTATACATAAGAAAATCAGGGCTTCCTTACAAACAGGCCGCATACAACCTTGCAATGAGCGCTAAAAACACTAAAAATTATCCTCTTGCGCTTTTCTTGCTTTCAAAATATATAGACCGTGATTCTCAGATAAAAAATTATGAAAAAATTTATACTGATTATCCAAAATCAATTGTGGCGCCTGACGCGCTGTGGAATGTTTTTTGGCAGAATTACAAGAATGGCGAGTTTGACGAGGCACTGAAACTTTCAAAACTATATTCAAGTGTTTATTTTGATTATAATATTCAGCCCAAAATTATGTTTTGGAGTGCAAAAATTCACCTGAAAGAAGGCAAGAAAAAGCTTGCCCGTTCAATTTTGCATAATGTTGCTACAAATTTCCCAAATTCATATTACGCGTTTAGGGCAAACGCTATGCTTAAGGCCCGAAAAAATCCTTGGCATGCAGACCCTAATGTCCGAGTTAAAAAAGATTCTGCATTTAGCAAGTTTCCAATGAGCAAGGATACTAAAGAATATCGTCTTTTGGGAAAATTTGTCGAATTGAATGATTTTGAAGCGGTGCAGAATTTTAAAATTGATGATAAATTTTTAAATAGCTGGCTTGCCGCAAAAAATGGCCGGAAGTCATATTCTGTGTTGCTTGCGCGTGACGCTTTAAGTGCTGATAATTACGAAATTTCATTTTCAAATCCAAAATATAGGCTTGCATACCCGATTTATTATTCTGCCCTGATTAATAAAACCGCAGGCAAATACGGTATAAATCCATATTTAATGCTTGCGCTTATGCGGGAAGAAAGCTTTTTTAACACAGAAGCGGTGAGCTCCACAGGCGCTATGGGTTTAATGCAGATTATGCCTGCCACTGCAAGAATGATGGATTCTACTCTTTATGATAAAAATATGCTTGCTGTGCCTGAATACAATATTGCAATCGGGATAAGGTATTTTTCACACCTGATGGAAATTTTCAATGGAAACGAAGCCTTGTGTGTTTTAGCGTATAATTCAGGGCCGGGGTCTGTAAAAAAGTGGCTGTCAGAAAACAAAAACAAGGATTTTGATGAATTTATTGAGAATGTGCCATTTCCTGAAACCGCAAACTATATTAAAAAGGTCTACACCTCATATTGGGTGTATATGAACATTTACGAAAGAATGTAGAAAAAATTTAGGCAAAAATTGAAAAAAATTGAATTTTAAAAAGCCGCATGTAAAATATGTGGCTTTGAAATTTTTATATTTCTTCTTTTATTCCTGTGCGAGTTTTTCGAGTTTTAATTTTTGGTCGTATTCCATTAAAAGCTTGATTAATTCATCAAGTTCGCCTTCAATTACCGTCCAAACATTGAGGTTTTGGCCAATTCTGTGGTCTGTTAAGCGGCCTTGCGGGAAATTGTAGGTTCTAATACGTTCGGACCTATCTCCCGTTCCAACTTGGGAACGTCTTAAATCGGTCACTTCTTGCATTTGTTTTTGAACTTCCATATCATAAAGTTTTGCTTTAATAATTTGAAGTGCTCTTTCTTTGTTTTGAAGCTGGGAGCGTTCTTCCGTACAGAAAACCATAAGGCCCGTTGGCTTGTGCACTACTCTTACGGCGGTTTCAACCTTGTTTACGTTTTGTCCGCCAGCACCTCCGGAACGTGCTGTTGAAATTTCAAGGTCGTTAGGATTGAGCTCAACTTCAACATCGTCTACTTCAGGCATAACGGCGACTGTTGCGGTTGATGTGTGAACTCTTCCTTGAGATTCTGTTTGCGGGACCCTTTGCACCCTGTGCACTCCGCTTTCATATTTAAGTTGGGAATAAATATCATCTCCGCCTTTAACGGAAATTACAACTTCTGAAACACCGCCTGCTTCGCATTCGTTAATTGAAAGGATTTTTGTCTGCCAGCCTTTGGTGTTTGCAAATTTTAAATACATTCTCATAAGGTCGCCGGCAAAAATGTTGGCTTCATCCCCGCCTGCAGACCCCCTTATTTCAAGCATAATATCCTTATCGTCCATTGGGTCTTTTGGCAATAAAAGCACCTTCATTTTCTCTTCATATTCGGGGATTTTTGCTTCATTTGATGCGATTTCGTTATTTAAAAACTCTTTCATTGAAGGGTCTTTTTCGCCGTGTAAAAGTTCTTTAGCCTCCGCCACAGCGTCCCTTGCGGCTTTATAGGCGTTGTAAATTGCAACGGTTTCTTCCATCTGTTTTCTTTGTTTTGAAAGATCTCTAAACTTTTCGTAATCTGCAATAACAGCAGGGTCTGAAAGGGTTATCCCAAGCTCATTATACCTCTGTTCAATTTTTTGGATTTTATCAAGCATATCTTTCATTTTGAGGTTATACCCTTTCTAAAAATTCATTTTTGGTCTTAACTCTGCCGCAAGTCTTGTCTTCGTCGCAATATCCTAATCTTTCACACTTTGGCACAAGGTAATCTTTAAGCCAGGGTTCAACCTTAATAACCTCGTCACACATGGCTTTTACCATTTGTCTGATTTCAAGCTGTGCTCTTGTGCAAAGCCTTAAGTTTGCAAGGTGAATAAGCTCTCTTAAATTTAAACTGGCTACAAGCGAGCTTGCGGCTGCATTTGGCAAAATACTTCTGGCGTCTTCAGCCGGTATGCCTGCATTTACAAAGTCTTGATACAGGTCTGCGGTTTGTTTTATGTGGTTTTCAAATTTTTCTTTTAGTTCCGGATTATTTTTAATTGAATTTGGAATAATGTAATCAAATTCGCCTTTTTCTTTTACATATCTTTGAGATTTTTGTGAAAAGCTAATGTGCCTGTGGCGAACAAGCTGGTGAGTGCAGGCTCTTGAAACGTTTGAAATTGCAAAAGAGAGCTGAACATGCTCTATTGTTGAAAAATGGCCTGATGAAACTACTCTTTTAATTAAAGAGAGCATTTTTTCAGAATCCGGTGCTTCATCATAAATTTCAATCGGCAATTTCGCGCTATAACAGGTTTTGCAGGCAGTATAGACGGTTTTCAAAATATCTTCCGGTTTTGAAATTAAATTTACCTGTAGTTTTTTTTCTGCCATTTTTACTCCCCGCCTCTTAAGCTCTAAAGTCCAGATATGAAAGCCTATTCATATTCTTGTCGGACCCTTAAATTACAAAAGAGCGGATACAAAAAATCTATTGTATCCGCATTAAATCTGGTTTTAAACCTATTTTTTTTCGTAGCGTTTTTTAAATCTTTCAACCCTTCCTTCAGAGTCCAAAATCTTTTGGTTTCCTGTGTAGAAAGGATGGCAGGCGTTACAAATTTCAACTGTGATGTTTTCTTCAACAGAGCCTGTTTCTATTTCATTTCCGCAAACGCACTTGATTGTGGTTTTTTTGTATTCAGGATGTGTATTTTCTTTCATTTTTTACCTCTTGGTCCTTTGGTTCCTTTTGTCGAATTTTATCTTTGTTATACTATTATATTGCCTAAAAAATTTATTTCAATAGGGTAAAGAAATCAAAATCTATTTTATTTTACCCATTTTAACCTTGACATTCTATTTTGTCTTTAATAACATTGGTAAAGAAAAGAAACCTTTATGGCGGCATGGCCAAGTGGTAAGGCAGAAGCCTGCAAAGCTTTTACCCCCAGTTCGAATCTGGGTGCCGCCTTTTAATTTTTTAGGCTTCAGTTAAAAGATTAAAATTTACCTGGTTTTAATATTTGCAAACGTCAAAAGCTAAGCAGCCGCGCTGATGTCGCCATACACTGCGTTTGTAATTCTGTCATAATCTGCTTCTACGATTTTTGCTGCATATCCTGCATGGTGAATTTTTGGAATCAGATAATCTGCTGAATATTCAATTAATTCATCAAGACCGTCGTCTGTATCGTTGCAAAGGAAGGTAATTTTTCCGTTTTTGTCTTCTTTGTAATCTACAATTGTAATTTCATGCCCGTTTATAATCTTATTTGGCGCATTATCAGGCGTGTTTATATACCCTGGAAGCATTGTGTCGCCAGAGGTTTCGTTCGTAAGGACATAACCTATAATAACATCGTCATCCATATTGAGGGTGTCTATAATATGTTTTTGAATTGTTGCAAAATCGCAGCCCCAGCCGACCAAGTTTTGGTTTACATCTACCTTTTGATAAACCATTGAAAGCCTTTCTTCGTTTTCAATTATGGTTTCCAAGAAGATTTTTTCAAATTCGCCAAGGCCTTCAGAGTTTGAATTGAATTTGCCTTCTCTTTTATCAATTAAAGAGTTATAAGTCTGTTCAGAGCCTGTATGCATTAAGGTCGACTGCATAAATACATCTAAAACGCTTCTTTCGCCCTTGTCCCAATGCTTATCCTGAATTAGGGCCCTTGTTCTTGCGTTTTTATCAGGTTTTAGGGTGAATTTAAAATCTTTTGAATTGAAGTCTATGTCATCAGGCTTAATTTCAAACATATTTTTCAAAATGTTATACGCCTCAAGATAGCTTGGGTTAAAGGCCGTAGAGTTCACCGTAAAAGAAATTGATTCCTTGGGAGAAGTTACTTCCTGTGCCCAGCGCGCAAATTCTGCGGGGTGTCTTCTTGCAAGGTGAGATTCAAAACTTGCCGAAACACAAGTGCCAGAGCCAGTTACATCCAAAAGTGAAGGATCTTGTTTAATTCTTGGGTCAAGGTCTGGGTCTTGAAGAATTTTGGCCTTTTCTTCGGGCGGAATGTCCCCAAAAACCTGAGTAATTGTTTCGGGCTTATAAAGTGCGTCGATTGTTTGGCCTAAAATCTTTGCAGAATCAAGGTTTGCAGTTCTTTGCTCTGTTGCAATTTTATAAAGATTTTCAAGTGTTGTGGAATTGTCGTTTGAATTATTCTTTAAAAGTGTGCCGTTTTTTAAAAGCACATCAAGTTTTTTCATTCTTGAAACGTTGTCCAGCGGGCTTGTTTGCTCTGTTTTAGATGAAGCAAGTAATTGGCTTATTGTATTGTACATTTCAGTGTCTTTTTGGGATGTAAGCTTTGTATTTATGCCTATTTCGCCCTTTGAAAAGGGGGTTGGGAAGTTTAGAAATTTCCCGGTAAAATTTGGCAAAGAACAGGCAGCTTGAGTGTTTTTGCCTGTTTCAACCGGGTTTTTAGTGCTTATTTTATTTGTGGTATGCTGATATTTCAGTGTTTCAATCATGATTTTTCTTCCACTACTATTATATTAAAAACCCAAAATTCAAAAAAATTGCTTTTTCTTTTGTTTTTTTGTAAAGTTAATCTTAGTTTTATGAAGTATAAAAAAATCCCGAAAGACTCTATTAAAACCTGCGTAGACAGGCTGACAAGGTTTAAGCCCGTATATGAAAAATATACAAGGGTTTTTGATGACATCTTAAATAAATTTTTAATTTCATCCGATGTGGAGCTTAAGGCCATTGGGGCGGGCAGAAACGCCATTGTGCGTGAAATTTTTAATGGTTCAATTCCTTTTGAATATGACCCTTTTATATCCGATGTTTTGTTAAAGGAAGAGGAGAATTCTTTTGTTTTAAGCGAAACTGAAAGAGAGTTTTTGGCTTCAGGGTTAAATTTAACCGGGGCAATAAAATATATTTCGGATGATTATAATCTTCCAAAAAACTTAAAAAGATTAAAAGTTTTGCTTCAAAACAGAAATAATTTTTTTGTATCCAAAAAGCCTTGTGCTGAATTTGTTCTCGATAATTTAAGATATGAAAATTCTCTTTTATACCCTGTAAAAAAGGTGATTTTAACAGAAGGCGCAACGGAAGAGATTTTGCTTTCAAGGTTTGCCAAAAAGCTTGGGTATGATTTTGAAAAAGAGGGAGTTTTGATAATTGGGGCAGGCGGAAAAAACCAGGTGGCAAGAAAATATTACAAAATGGTGGATGAAATTAAGCTTCCTGTCTTTATTTTGCTTGATTATGACGCAATTGAAACAAAAGAACTTATTGAACCGAAGCTTAAAAACGGGGATGAGATTTATTTAATTAAAACAGGCGAATTTGAAGATATTATTACGCTTTCGCTTATTATAGAATCGATAAATGCAAATTTTTCAAACAATCTACATTGCAGCGAGAACGATTTTGACCCCGAATTAAAAATGACAAAAAATTTACATATTCTCTTTAAAAATAAGGGTTTTGGCGAATATAAAAAGGCCGAATTTGCAAAGATGGTGAAAAATTATATGGAAAATTCTTTGCCTGATATGGATTTTGATATTGAAATCAGTGCGGAAATTAAAGAGATTATTGAAAGAATAAGGAAAATTTAACCGCACATAAAGAGTTTTACAGGCTTTTAAGGGCACTAGTCTAAAAGTTGTTCCAGAATTTTTGCATTGCCTTCTGCTTGTTTTGGGCTAACAGCGCCGCTTTTTTTGATATAGCTTCTAAGGGCTTCTCTTACAAGCTCGCTCCTTGTTCTTTGTTCAATGTCAGCCAGCTTATCGATTGATTCTAAGAATTTATCGGGCATTGATACAAGTATTCTTGCCATTTTGTCCTCCCTTATTTTTTATGCCGGTTTCCAGTTTTGCAGGCATTCTTTGTACAGCATTTTTAAATATTGTATATTTACATTATACCGTAAAGTTCTATAATTAACATATTGGGCTTTTTATGATATTTTGAAATTGGGGAAAATATGCGTCAAACAAAGGGAAACAGGCTTCATATAGGTTTTTTTGGAAAAAGAAACGTTGGGAAATCTTCTGTTGTAAATAAAATTATAGGGCAGGAAATTTCAATTGTATCAGATACTTTAGGCACCACAACGGATGTAAATCAAAAATCCATGGAGCTTTTGCCGATTGGCCCTGTTGTTTTGATGGACACAGCCGGGATTGACGATGTCGGAGAACTTGGCAAACTTCGCGTTGAAAAGACAAATGAAGCCATTTCCCGTACAGATGTTGCAGTTGTTGTGTTTGATAATTCCCCCTTGATTGAAGCAGATTTTAAACTGTTAGAGGACTTAAAAAAGGCCAAAGTGCCAATTCTTGCGCTTTTAAATAAGGCGGATTTAACAGATGTTATGGAAAATTCCGGCGCCGACGGTTTTAAACAGGAAGAGCTTGACGGCTTTGTTGACGGGGTTTTGAAGGCGTCTGCAAAATGCGATGTAGATTTTGCAGCAAAATTTAAAGAAGCACTTATAAAAATTTTACCTGAAGATTTTGTTGCCGATATTCCGATATTATCAGACATTGTAAAACCCAATGAAATGGCAATTTTGGTTATTCCTATTGATAAAGAGGCTCCAAAAGGACGTCTTATCCTTCCCCAGGTGAATGTTTTAAGGGATTTATTAGACATTGGGGCGGTTTCTGTTGTGTGCAGGGAAAATGAGCTTGAAGACGCTATCTTTAGACTGTCTGCTCCGCCAAAAATTGTTATAACGGATTCGCAGGCCTTTAAAAAAGTATCAGAAATTGTTCCAAAAAACGTGCTTCTAACCTCTTTTTCAATAATTTTTGCAAGGCTCAAAGGGGATTTAAAAACTTTTATTAAAGGGGCAGGTAAGCTTGATAACTTAAAAAATGGGGATAAAATTTTAATTCTTGAAAGCTGCTCTCACCATGCGGTTGAAGATGACATCGGAAAAGTAAAAATTCCAAATCTTATAAGAAAATATTCAGGCAAAAATGTTGAATTTGAGCATTTTTCAGGGCATGATTTTCCTTCCGACATTGAAAAGTATTCGCTTATAATTCACTGTGGGGCTTGTATGACAAACAGGCGCGAAGTTTTGAACAGAATAAATCTGGCTCAGGAGAAAAATGTGGCTATTACAAATTATGGAATTACAATTGCAAAATGTCTTGGGATATTAGATAGGGCGATAGAACCCTTTGCGTAGGCCACTATTGCTTTTGTGCGGGTTCAGATTAGTTAAATTTTGCATATACAAAATAAAACCCTCCTTTAATTTGGTTTTGGTTGGCTCTGTGCCTTGTGCAAATTTTATGAGGGTTTTATATTTTAAATTTTATAAGTTTTTTATTTTATTTGAACCTTGCTTGCCATAAACACCTGAATTTCATACGGTTTTAAGCTTACTGCAAGTTTTCCGTTTTTTGTTTCCGGCGGATCAATCATTACAACGGGGGAGATAAAGCTTTTTGCCTTTAATTTTGGTATTATAACGTTTGTTTGAATGTCGTTTTTAGCATCCAGGTTCCCAATTACAATAACTGCATCGCTCCCGTTTGTCCTTGCATATGCAAAAACATTAGGGTTTGTGGTTTTCAAGGGGGCGTATTTACCTTCAATTACTAAATTTTTCGCCCAATATTTAAACTTGAGTGCGGTTATGTATTTTTCTGCAAGAATATCATTTGTGCCGCCCGGTCTTTTTGGCGCATTAAATATGTCCATCTTGCCTCGGTGCACAAAATATTGATCATCATCAGTGAAAGTTTTTGAAGCTTTTTGATTTTCATATTTGTATGTGTATGTGTCGCCCGTCATAAAACCATCTAAAAAGAAGCTGTTCAATGGTAATGTGACATTTAGCCATAAAACCATATTCCAATAATCTGCGCCGCCTGTAAGCATTGGGCTTAGTTGGTCATGGGTTGCAAAGGAAGCAACAGTGGTCTTTTTGCCTTCAAACTTTTCGCTAATTTTTCTGTCAATTTCAATTAGTTTATAAAAATCTTTTGCTTTTGTGATGTTGTTTTTAAAGTTTGCATAGTCGCCGTAATAGCCGTCAAACCCTGCCTTTAGGAGGTCTTCAACGCTTGTATATGTAACATAATCCTTTGCGGGATTATCCCAGGCAGTTGAAGCTTCCGCTAAAAACATAAACTGTGGGTCTGATTTTCTTGTGTATGTTATGAGTTCTTTCCAAAATTCGTAGGGTTTTATGGCTGCGACATCTGCCCTTATGCCGTCCGCTCCAAGGGCAAGCGCCATATCTACAAACTTTTTGTAATTATCTAATAAATTTTGATTTAATGTTCCGTCGTTATTATAAACCTTAAACAGGCGGACATCTGTCCAATCCGCAGGGACAATTGTTTTGCCTTGTTTGTCCTTCAAGAAGAGTTCCGGCTTTTCAAGAGAAAGGTCATATGAACCGCAGCTTGGCATATCAATAATTACTCTTAAATTTTTCTTATGAGCCGCCTGAATAAACATTTTTGCTTCTGCAAAAACTGATTTTGAGTCTGTCTTATCATCAAGTTGAGGATTTAGCTCATTAAAGCTGTCCATTGCATACAAGGAACCAGATGTGCCCAAAGCCTTTAGTTTGCCCACTTTTGTTATCGGCAAAAGATGAATTGTGTTTGCGCCTGCATTTACAATGTCATCCAATCTTGCTTTTGCATTTAAAAAGGTGCCCGGAGTGTCTCCAAGCCAGGGCTCGATTATGTCGTTGTTGTTTTTGTCAACAGCCCCAAATGAGCGGACATTAATTGTGTAAATAATTGCTTTATTGCTTGTAAAAACGGTTCTTAAATCGTTTATCCAAGGATAAGCATGTGCTGAACTTGCACCCAAAGTGAGCGCTAAAAATAAACCCGTAATAATTTTAATTCTTTTCATGCCTTATAGTATAATACAAAAAATAACTTTCGGGCAAAGATAACTTTTTTAAGTAAAATAATAACCGGGTCTGAAAATTTATTGTATAATATGCTTATCCTTAAAAGGGGGAGTTTTAAACATTATGAAAAAAATTAATTCACTTATTGCAGAGCAACATGGTTTTATATCTTCAAATATGCTTTCTGCCTTTGCATTTTTGCTTGTTGCTCTGATTATAACAATAATACTTTCTTCAAAATATTTTTATTATCAAAATTTTATTGAAAATGGTGTAAGCAACAAGCTCATTAAGGCCAAAAAAACAATTGAAGTTGTTGATACGGCAAAAACAGAGGTTATAAAAAGGGATATTGCAAGCAAAATCCGTCCCGTTGTTGTTCCTGTAGATGAAGGATACATAAGAGCAAGTCTTAACGCCCTAAGGGAGAATGTTTTTAAAGTTAGAAATTCTAATACTTCCTATGCCTCTAAGGAGAAAGAGCTTTTGGAGGTTTTGGATATTTTGGACCCTCAAAAGGAGAAATATGTTGCAAAATATTTCTTAACAGCAGCCACTCCAAAGGTTGAAACGGTTTTTCGAAATGCAGATATTGTTATGGACGCTTATTTAAAGGCCGGTGTCACAGAAAGCGAGATTGAATATTATGCAAACGAAACAAGTGTTTTAAATATTCTTGGTTCAACATCAAGCGCTATGCAAACAAAGGCAATTTCGGGCGTTATTGAACAGGTTCTATTGCCAAGCTTGGTTGTAGATGAGTATGCAACAGATGTTGCAAGAAGAAATGCAAAAAGCATGGTGAAGCCCATAATTGTTACTTTTAAAAACGGGGATGTTATTATAAAGCCAGGTGAACCTTTAACTCAGGTTAAAAAAGACGCTCTTAAAAAATCAGGGTACAACCCTTTAGAATTAAACAAAAGCGGGGTTTTTGGGATATTTTTATTAACTTGTCTTTGCATGGGTGTTTTTATTTTATATGTTAAGAATTTTGAAAAACAATATTTAACGTATCAATATATGTCGATTATCGCCTCGTTTGCAATAATTTTGACCTATACTTGTATGTTTATATCATCTTCCCCTGCTTCAAATTATGCAATGCCATTTACCGCTTTAACTATTATTGTGGCAGTTTTCACGACGCCTGTTTTGGCATTTATCGTGACAATTTTGCTCCTTGCGCTGATTAGTTCGGTTCTTTTCTTGGAACCGCAGCTTTTTGCCTCATTTGCAGTAGCTGCTCTTGCTGGTTCATATTTTGTTTCTAATATTTGTTACACAAAAAGGTCTGATTTAACAAAATGCGGGGTGCAAATTGGCGCTGTGCTTTTTGCAGGAGCTATAATTTCATCAATTTTAGAGAGCCATCTTGATGTTGCGGATTTTGGAAATGCCCTCGTGGCGCTCATAAATGGCGTAGCGGCAGGGATTATTGCCCTTGGCGTAATTCCTATAATTGAAAACTTATTTAAAATTGTAACGCCGTATGGCTTAATTGAGCTTGCAGACCATAACCAAACCCTGCTTTCAAACCTGCAATATAAGGCGCCCGGCACCTATCACCACTCTTTGATGGTTGCAAACCTTTGTGAGGCAGCCGCGGAAGCGATTGGTGCTAACCCAATTCTTGCAAGAGTTGGAGCGTTCTATCATGATATTGGTAAATTAAAAAGACCACTTTTCTTTATTGAAAATCAATCTTATTTTGGAATTGAAAACCCACACACAAAGCTAAATCCAAGGCTTTCAAAGATGGTAATCACATCCCACACAAAAGACGGCGTGGAGCTTGCAAAAGAATATGGACTTCCGCAGGTTGTGATTAATTTTATCCAACAACACCACGGGGAGGCTCTTGCAGGGCATTTTTATACCCAGGCTGTGGCTCTTGAAGGAAAAGAAAACGTTCAAGAGGAGCAGTTTAGATATCCCGGGCCAAAACCCAATATTAAAGAAACAGCAATTTTAATGCTGGCAGACGCTGTGGAAAGCGCTGTTCGTTCTTTGAAAAATCCGGGCCAGGATGAGATTGAAAATATGATTAATAGAATTATTACAGAAAGATTAAACGATGGCCAGCTTTCAGACAGCCCTTTGACGCTTAAAGATATTAAACTTATTGCGCTTACATTTAACCGCATTTTAAGAGGTATGCAGCACGACAGGATTAAATATCAACAGCTAAATGACCTTGATGAAGTGAAAAATAAGATTAAACTTGCGCCAAGCGCAGAAGAAAAACTTGAAAAAAGAATTCAAAAAAAGCAGCAACAGAAAATAACTGATATAAATGAAGCTGTTCAAAACCATGAAAGGCAGCTTTCCGAGATTCAGGAAGCAGACAATGAAGAGAAAAATTTATAATGAATAATGTTGAGTATCTTTTTTGTTTGGAAAATGAATATGCCGGGGCATTAGATATTAATGCTTTAGAATTTGATTTTAAAGAAATTGAAGCTTTTGTGCCAAAAATTCTTGATAGATTGCTTGAAAAAACTGAAATTTCAGAGCGCGCTTGTTTTTCCGGGTTTGAATTTAATTCACTTTCTTTCGATATTCTTTTTATTGATGATGAAAAAATTCAGGAAATTAACAGAGATTACAGAGCGAAAGATTGTCCGACAGATGTTATAACCTTTGCTCTTTTTGCGGATGATGATTTTAAACCAGTTTTAGATGGGGATATTAACCTTGGGGAAATTTTAATTTCCCTTGACACTGCAAAAATGCAGGCAAAGAGCTCTTTAAGAGATGAAATTTTAACATTGATTTGCCATGGAGTTTTACACCTTTTTGGATTTGACCATATGACAGAAGAAGATTACAATTTTATTGTCAGCATTCAAGACGAAGTGCTTAGTTCAATTCTTGCCGTGTAGTGCGGTTATCGGCCTTTTTGTAAAGTGAAAATCAAAGGCTGAATGGGGAGTAGAGGATGAAAAAGTTTCAATCAACAAGTTTTATAAAAAGTGCGAGCCACGCTTTTGACGGGCTGTATCTTGCTTTTAGGTCACAAAGGAATTTTAGGAAGCATTTATACATAGCTTCAGTTGTGCTTTTAATCGCAGTTCTTTTAAAGGTTTCAATTTTGGCGTTTTGCCTCTTGCTTTTAACAAATTCGCTTGTTTTGGTTCTGGAATTGTTAAATTCTGTGTTTGAATTTGTGCTTGACGCGTATTATAAAAACAGATACTCCCGTCTTGTAAAATTTGCCAAAGACATAAGCGCCGCTTCTGTTTTGGTTATGTCTATAACAAGCATGATGATTGCATTTTTTATCCTTGGAGATAAAATTTATCAGTATTATTTGGGCATTGCATAAGAAATGTGTAATATAAAATTAACTTATTGGAAATGCCAGGTAATGTCCGACCTAGGGACTTTCTTGGTCAATGCTGGAGGCAATGAGCACGGGGTGTTTGCTTGTGGCCTCTAAAACACAGCCCGTAGAAGAAGTTATAAAAGATAATTTTAACGGGCTTTTGGTTGATTTTTTTAACACAAAAGGAATTGTAGAAAAG
>CAJULR010000034.1 GCA_910587375.1 Candidatus Gastranaerophilales bacterium
GAAGCATACTTGCAAAAAAAACGTATTGCATGTAAAATGTATGTGCTTAAAAGTTTTAAAATATATAGCCTTCCTTGAAAAGGGAAGGCTTTTTTAATCCAATTAAATATGTTTTAACATTTTTTAAAAAAGAGAATAAAAAGAGCAATAAAAAAGCATTTTATACGTTAATAGAATATAGGAAGAAGAAGGTAATTTTAGATATGAAAATAAATCAAAAACGATGCAAGGCACTTTATCAAAGGTTAAGAAACCTTATTTGGGGATTGTAATTTAACATAAGGATTAAAGGATAAAATGTCTATATCAAGCATAACAACAAGCGTATTGTCATCTTTAGGAAACAACACAGGGTCTGTTGTTCCTATCGCAGTAAAAGATTTAGTTCAAAACCAGGTTTTAGTTGCAGAATATGCAAAAAAAGGCGGTAAATACGACGCTTTTGAAAAATTTGTAGAGGAAAACGGAACAAGCGCCGTTTGGCTTGGCGGCTTGCCTCTCATTAAAAAAATATTTGATAAAACCATATATAAACTTGTAGGCGTGAACCCCGATGTTGATATTAAAAAGTTAAGAGACGGGGCCTCAGACAGCATTGAATTTGCTACAAATAAATTAAAAGAGCAAATGGCAAATGGTAAGGCCGGAAGCAATGCTGCTGAGCAGCTTAAAGCGCTTGCAAACGTTGCAGACCACAAAAACCTTGCAAAAGGGCTTTTTGTTGGAAAATTTGCTGCTGCAACGGCATTAACCATGTTTGCGCTTTCAAAAATCATAATGTATAAGCAAAAGCACACAAAACAAAAAGCTGAAGTTAAAGTTAAAGCCGATATGCTTAAGGAAAACATCTTTAAGCAAAATCTTTTATCTTCCGGGGTTTACAGTTTGTTTATGGATAAAGCCGGCATGGGTAATAATAAAGCAACAAATGGTGCAAACGGAAATAATGTTGCATTCAAGGGGCTTGGAAACGCACTTTCTGCCTTTATGTATAATCCAATTTTAAACCAGATGATACTTGATGGCGGAATTACATCCCTTAGAACAAAGACTGCAAGGGATGGCGAAAGAAGAGATGTGCTTGTTAAAGAAGGCTTTGAAATTGCTTTCTTATATCCTCTTGCTGTGCCTATTCAAAAAGGTTTTGACAAGCTTGCAGGGCTGTTGTTTAACAAAGACACGGGGCTTGATTATGCAGTTTTAGCTTCTGAAAGATTTAAAAATTCTTTGGGCGACGGTTCTATGAAAGACGCTTTAGAAGAACTTGCAAAAAATATTGACATTGAAAAGCTTGGGTCTGATGTGGATGTTGATAAAAATATGTTGAATTTCATATACGATAATCCTGAAAACCCGATTGTGAAGTTCTTAAAAGATATTGGAGATGTTGCAACTGTAAAAGAAAATGTTGGCAAAAGGTTTGGCTTGTTTAACATTAAGCAGGCAACAGATGAAATTGATTCACTGGCACATATTGACACAGGCTCTGTTCAATCAAGCGTTAAGAAATTGATGAAAGCTGTGAGTGATATGGACGCAAAAGGCGCCATAGGAAATGTTGACAAGGCACTGAATTACCTTAAGGGCGCTCAAAACGCAAAAGGCCTTTCAATTGTGGCTGCTATTGCATTTGGCATTTGGGCAATGGGCGTGTTACAGACAAACGTTGTGCTTGAATTAAGGAAAAAACTTACAGGAAGCACTGAAAACAAAGCAATTACAAACCTGGAAGACCAAATCAGGCACCAAATGGCTTTTGAAGGAAATGGCAGCATTTCAAAAAACCAAACAAAAACACAAGAACTATTTGCTTAAATTTATAGTTTTAAAAATGTGAAAACGGTAGCAATTTTTTATTTGTTACCGTTTTTATATAAGTATGGAAGGTAGTGTGCAAAATTTAGGCTATAATCTAAATTCTTATTCGGGCCGTTATAATCCGAATTTATATGGCAGCGGCGTTACAAACCCGTATTTAAATTTTGCAGGAAAAGAACCAAGTTTTGATTCTGTTTATGATCCTTTCCTGTCTGACATAAAGTTTGATTGTATAAGATTTTCTGGCCCAAACCCTGAAATTGAAGAAAAATATGATGATGTTTTAGATAAACAGGGAATTGTTGGCAAAGTTTGGGATTTTACAAAAAATTGTTTTGGAAGCAAGATGGGCTCTAAAGCAGTAACCAAGAAGCTTGAACTATATAAAAAGGGTTTAATTTCAGAAGATGAAATAATTGATACAGTGAATAAGTTTGCAAAAGGCCAGCAAAAAGCACTGGATTTTGTTGCAGATTGGGGTTCTACAATTGTTGGTGCCGGCGCATTTGCCTTGGCTTTGCCAATTGTGGGTTCCTGTGTTCCGATTGCGCTTGGATGTGCAGCACTTAGTGGCGCCTTATTTAAAGCAGGAACAAAGAAATTTGACGCATATTCGGCCGGAAGAAATTATAAATCAGGGCCTTACGATTTAGCAACAGGCGCCATAAATGGTCTTTTGAGCCCGATTGTAAACGGTGTTGGTAATGCAACGGTGAAGGCTGTGGCAGGAAAAATAGGCCTTAAAAATGTAACAAAAGCTGCTGCCAAATTCTCTTGCAATGGTTTTTGCGATTTGATTCAAAGCCTTGCGCTTTATCCAAAGCAAGCTCTTGAAGGTAATGCGGTAAAAAGGCTTGCTGCCTGGGGTACAGGTAAGGCCTTTAGGGGTATAACTAAATTTGGCGGTGCATTTGCCTTAAGACAATACGTATTTGCCGTATTCTCCCAAGACGCCATTTCAAAAAAGATTCTCAGGAATACGCCCTTTGTGAAAGTTTTTGGCCAGCAGGAAATTTTAGACAAACTTAATAAAAATCAACCTGAAATAGATTTTTCAAACGATATGTATGCAGCCTGCATGATGTCGCCGGAGCAGCTTGAAAAAATCAACAAAGCAGGTGGTGTTGCATTAAGCGCTTAATTATATTTAAAAGCACCGGTGTGGCTTTAAAAAACATGTTAAAACCGGCTAAAATTTAAACTTCTATAAAAAGTTTTCTTCCTACAATATTGGGTTTTCCATTGTAATAGCCTGCAAAGTAGCCGCCTGAAACAGGTGTATTTTTAGCGTAATTCTCATTTGAGCCGAAACTTTGGTTCATAAAAGGGTTTAGGCTTTGGTTTGGGCTGAACGGATTATAGTTTGAAGGCTTTGCCGTTACCTTTGCGGCAGAAGTTGTATTTGTTGAAGCCAAAGATTTTGTAATTAAAGATACTAAATTTGTTAACATATACGCCGTTTTACTTTCCTAAAAATAACCTCATTCACTAAAAATTATTTAATGATGGAAAAATACATGTCATCTTTTATTATCGTATGAATATAAAAAAAGTTAACAAAACTTTATAAATATACTCTGTTTGACCCACAATTTTTATAAAACTTAATATTTTTGTTGTTAAAATCCTTAAACTTGTGATATATTTTTATTGACTGATAGTTTACTAATATTTAATTTTATATAAAAAACAAAATACACCGCTTGCAAATGAGAATTTTAAATTTTCAGGCGCAAAATAAATTTGAGGTATGGGAAAATAGAATCTATATTTTTATTATATATATTAATACTTATTTTAGCAGTAGTAGCAATAGTTTCAGCTATTATGTGCGCAAGGCAGAAAACAAAACTTGAATTTTATCAAAAAGACGCTGAGCGCCTTAAAGACGAATTCAAAGAAAAAGAAAATTATCTGAAAAAAGAAGCGCTTGTTGCCGCAAGGGAACAGCTGCACTCTGACAGGCAAAAGCTTGATGATGAAATCAGACAAAGAAGGTCTGAAATTAACCGTCTTGAAAATTCTTTGTCAAAGCGTGAAGATTCTCTTGAAGATAAGGTTCAAAAGGTAACCGATAAAGAATTTGAATTGAATAAGAAATATGACGAGCTTTTAGATAAAGAAGATTATTTAGCAGAGCTTGTTGCAAAGCAATTAAACGAGCTTGAAAGAGTTTCTTCTATGAGCCGTGAAGAAGCGAAGAATATGCTTTTAGAGCAAATCAAACAAGAGCTTGCGCAAGAACAAATTCAATTAATTCGTGAAAACGAACAAAAAATAAAAGAAACTGCCGAGGAAAAATCCAGAGAGATTTTATCCCAGGTTATGCAAAAATGCGTTATAGACCAGGTTATTGAAAGCACAGTTTCCGTTGTTTCTCTTCCAAATGATGAAATGAAGGGAAGAATTATCGGCCGTGAAGGAAGAAATATCAGAACGCTTGAAACTTTAACAGGTGTGGATTTAATTATTGATGACACGCCGGAAGCTGTTGTACTCTCTTCTTTTGACCCTGTTAGGCGCGAAGTTGCAAAGTTAACAATCGAAAAACTCATTCAAGACGGACGTATTCACCCTGTTCGAATTGAAGAAGTTTATGAAAAGTCTAAAAAAGAAATTGAAAATAAAATGAGGCAGGAAGGCGAAAAAGCCGCGCTTGACCTTGGAATTATGAACCTTAACAAAGAGCTTACCAGGACTCTTGGACGCTTATATTATAGAACAAGCTACGGACAAAATGTTTTAAGACACTCAATCGAGGTAGCCCAAATTGCAGGAATGCTTGCTGTGGAACTTGGTGCTGACGCTGCCGAAGCAAGGCGTGCAGGTTTATTGCACGATATCGGTAAGGCGGTAGACCATGACCAGGAAGGCACGCATATTCAGCTTGGTGTTGAACTTGCAAGACGCTATGGAGAAAGAGAAGAAATTGTTCATGCGATAGAAGCGCACCATGATGACGTTGCGGCAAATACACTTGTCGCGGCGCTGGTCAAAATTGCGGACTCGGTTTCTGCAGGAAGACCCGGTGCAAGGCGCGATACGCTTGAAATCTATATTAAACGCCTCAAAAAGCTAGAAGAAATTGCAAATAGCTATGAAGGCATTAAGCAGTCCTTTGCTGTTCAGGCAGGTCGTGAAGTTAGGGTGGTGGTTCAGCCCAATGTGTTCAACGACGCTGCAGCAGCTAAACTGGCCCGTGACATTGTAAAACGCATTGAGGATGAGCTTGAATATCCCGGACAAATCCGTGTAACGGTTGTTCGTGAAGCAAGAGTTACCGAAATAGCGAAATAGAAAATGTCAAAAACAATTAAAACCCTTTTCTTGGGGGACATGGTTGGCCGCCCCGGAAGAGAAGCCGTTGAAAAGTTTTTAAAAGGGGAAACCCAAAACTTCGCTTTTGCAGATTCTAATACTGCAGAGGTTTCCTGTGCGCTTCAAGCGCAAGGCTCTTCTGTGCGCGATAATTTCGATTTTATTATTGCAAATGTTGAAAACGCATCCCATGGCTTTGGACTTACTAAAAAAAACCATGACGAACTTCAATCTTATGGCATAGACTGTATGACATCCGGGAACCATATTTGGGACAAAAAAGATGTCTATACATACATTGATGAATCTGATGTTTTAATTCGTCCTTTTAATTATCACAAAACAGCGCGTGGTGTTGGATACAGGGTTTTTAACGATAAAATTGTTGTAATAAATTTGCTCGGTAAAACCTTTATGCAGCCTGTTGTTTGTCCCTTCCAGGCTCTATACGATATTATATCGCACCTTCAGGCTGAAATTGGTCTTGAAGATAAGATTATAATTGTTGATTTTCATGCGGAAGCCACCGCAGAAAAAATTTGTTTTGCAAATTTTGCATATTCTCTGGGCGCAAGCGCTGTTTTTGGAACGCACACACACGTTCAAACTGCAGATGAAAGGCTTATAAAAGAAGGTTTTGAATTAAGCAACGATTTTAACTGTTTCCCAAAAGCAGCCGAGATAAAAACAGAGGAAAACCCAGAGGAAAACTCTGAAAACTCAAATCCTGCTTTTAAAACAAATGCGTTTGAAGGTTTTAGTCCTAAAAAAGCCATGGCATACATTACAGATGTAGGTTTTTGCGGAAGTTATGACAGTATCATCGGAATGGAGTATGAAAGCTCTTTAAAAAGGCTTGTAACGTCAATTCCTGAAAGGTTTGATGTGGCCGTATCAAACGTCAGACAAATTAATGCCGTTTGTGTTGAATTTGATTGCAAGACGGGTTTTGCGCTTGAAATCAAAAGGATAAATTTTAATTACAAAAACAATGAGGACAGGGCTCAATGAAGATTGATTTACACATTCACACGACATACTCTGACGGCACCTTCTCGCCTGAGATGGTTGTAGATACTGCTGTTGAATGTGGTCTTGATGTTATAGCGCTTACAGACCATGACAATATTTTATCCCACAAGGTTGCAAATGATTATGTGAAGAAAAATAACATTAATATAGAAATTATTCCGGGTGTTGAAATTAACACAATTTATAAGGGCTATGAAGTCCATATTCTTGGATATTTTATGGATACAAACAATGCGGATTTTCAAAATCTTATGAAAAGCCAGCAAGAGGCCCGTGTGAGGCAGACAAATGAAATTATTGAGCTTTTAAATAAAAAAGCCGGAATTAGAATAAAATTTGAAGATATTAAATCCCTGGTTGCAGAGGGTGGAAGTATCGGAAGACCGCATATTGCACGCGCCATTACAAACGCAGGCGGTGTGAATAATGTTATGGAAGCATACGCTAAGTACATAAACGATTCTTCAAATGTTTATGTGCAAAGAAAAACCGTATCTCCGCATGACGCTTGTGAGATTATTTATGACGCAGGCGGAATTCCTGTTTTTGCACATCCGATTGATGTTGAAATATCGGATGAGCTTGCAAAAGACCTTACAAGTTACGGCCTGAGGGGAATTGAAGCATATCACAGGAAACATTCTCCCGCAATGATTGAACATTACTCATCTTTGGCAGAAAGATACGGGCTTATTATAACAGGCGGTTCCGATTTCCACGCGCCATCTGTTAACCATGGGTCAATTTTAATGGGCAAAAACTTTGTTCCATCCTGGGTTTATGATGAACTTATAAAAGAAAAACGCCGCTTGGAATTGTTGTAAAGAATTATTGTAGCTTTTTAATAGCCTTATCTATTGCCTTTTGTGCGTTCATGTGGGTAATTTGGAAAGAAGGGCTTGCAAGGTGTGTGTTGATTCCGTTTACAATCAATTGTTTGCTGCATTCGCTCTCTAGAGTGGCTAAAGCCTTTCTCATTGCCTGTAATTTTTCACTTTTGTTGTCGTCGGAGCAATTTAGATAATCCGTTTTTGCATTATTGTAAGCAATTTTTGCCGATTGAATTTTTTCTGCCTGTTCTTCTATGTTATCGAGTACCTGTACACATTGATTTTGATAATAGTCGTAGCTTATTTTTGTTTCAAGGCTGTTTTCGCTTGCTTCTTCGGCACTTTTTGCTGCGGCGTGTTCAAGTTCTGTTCTAAAGGTTACGGCAACTTGTTGCACGGAAGGATTGATGTTTTCAATATTATCGAGTACAAGATAAATTACGTTTGCTTCAGGCTTGCTTATATTAAAGTTTTCGGTTTTTGTTCCGTCAATATCACCGCTGTATGTACATGCTAAATTTATGAGGTTTGCAATTAAATTTATAGCTTCTTCTTTGTTTGATATACTCGTCCATGGTTTGCTTTCGCCTGTTGCAATTTTTATTAATTCTTCATATCCTGCCGCATTTTCACTGTTTGGGCCAATTGTTTTATAAGCTTCCGAAAGAACATCCCAAGCTTCTGTGCTTGTATAATCGATAGTATCAATTGCTTCCTGTAAATATTTTTTTGCCAAATCAACCTTTTCTTCTTGGGTTTGTTGAAATCCTGTCGGTGGCATGGTGTTTACAGGTGTTGCGGCAGGCTGCGGAGGTAATGTGTATAATGCAAGTGTCGCAGCAATTGCTGAGGAAAGTATAGCAAATGATTTTACAGGGTCTATCGAATGTTTTATTACGTTATTTTCATTATTTGATTTTGTTGTTTTTTTATTTCCACAGAATTTTTGATATTGTGAATTTGCGGGAAAATTTTGAATTTTCATTTTGTTGCCTTTCGAAATTATGCTTTATGGTATCATAAAGCTTTAAAGATGCAAAAGATTGCTATTGTTGAAAAAAATATGAAATTATGTTAAGTAAATTTTTGTAAAAGTGTTATCCTGATTATTTTATACTTGTAGAAAAAAAGTCGTGTAAAGTGTACAATTATAAAATATCACAGGGA
>CAJULR010000035.1 GCA_910587375.1 Candidatus Gastranaerophilales bacterium
TAAATCATTGTATCTGCCACTGTAAATACAATTCCTGATTTCTTGCGAATTTAATTTCACTCCTCCGGTATTATATTTTTGAAAAATATCAAAAATTACATTCATATCATTAACATTATCAATTCTTACTATTGTTAACAAAAACGAATTTATTCTATCTTTCCACTTTTTGTCTAAAGTAAAAAATGTAGAATCATTAAGAAAAGAGTAATTTTGCAAATCTTTTAGCTCAAATTCATTATTAATAAATTTTCTAATAGTTGTTAGCCTTTGTTGCCCATCTATAACAATTTCCTTGCCTGTTTTTTGATCCTTATAAGTATAAATTGCAGGAATTGGCATTCCTGTTAAAATCGTATCCATTAAATTAGATTTTTGTTTATCATTCCAAACATAATTCCTTTGAAAATAAGGATGTATTTCGAATCTACTTGTATTAATAATATCTTCAATTGTTGAATTATATGATATCGAAACAACTTCATAATTTCGTAAGTCATTTTTTGACTCTATTGTTTTATTTTTTTCTTTAATTGAAATCTTTTCCATATTAATTATCTTTCTTGCATAAGTTAGGCGCCTAACATATTTATGTTATCATCGTGCAAATAATATGTCAATTATGAATGGTTTTATTTTTCTTGGAACTAAAAAGGGACTGAAATTACAAAAAGTCCCTGAAAATTATTGAACGATATTAAAAATAGAAACGCTCAAGATTAAACAATAGTGTACATTTTAATACATTATTAAACGCTACGAAAAATCGTTTTAAATTTTCGAGCCTCCTATCCTCCAAATTTAATTAAAGAGCCCAAGAGGCTCTTTTTTAGTGGGTTTAGTCTATTTAAATTTCCCAACCATCTTCAAATTTTACCATCCCATGTCCACTTCATGTCCATTCTGTGTCCGGCATAGTTCATTTATTTTGTTTCAACTTTTCTAAATTTTCCTCTTTTTGCAATTTTACATCCAAATACAGCCAACATGCGCTTTAATAAAGTTTTTACAAACAAAATTCCTTTTTTATGCAATAATGCCAAAAGAACAAGTGGGGAGGTTTTTAATGCAAAGAGCTTTATGCCCGGTGTGCGATGAGGCGGCACATTTTGAATCACAATCCGGTTTAAAATATTTTGAATGCCCAATATGCGGAAATTTTATCGTAAGCGTGAGTTTGGTTGGGGAAAATTTTAACTATCTTGCAGAAAACGATAAAGAAAAAATTCAATTTCGGTATTATTTTTATACAATGGCAAAAGACGACCCCAGGCGCAGCGTCCCCATTAGAACAGAAGAAGATAAGAAAAAAATTCTCTCTACAATTCCATACCCCAAAAACCTTCTGGAAAAAATTGACATAATTTTGTTAAACATCGCAAACAGACAACAGGCCTATGGCGAACCGATTTATTTCAGCAGAAATGATCACCGTGCAGTGTTTTGCAAAGACGAATACGAACTAGACAACATCTATCGGGATTTTTTAACAAGTGAACTTGGATATATAAACGAAACAAACAATAATTTAACCGCAAAAGGCTGGATAAAAGCACTGCAATTAAAAGACACCAACATAAATTCAACCCAGGGTTTTGTTGCAATGTGGTTCAGTAAAGAATCTGAACAAATTCGAGAATCTATACAAAAAGCAATATCTGCAGCAGGGTATGAATGTATGATAATTGATACAAAAAAGCATGATAACTTTATTCCAAATGAAATTCGCGCAGAAATCAGAAAAAGCAAATTTGTAGTAGCCGATTTCACGGGGAACAGAGGCGGGGTATATAACGAGGCAGGCTTTGCAGAAGGACTTAACATCCCCGTGTTTTATACTTGTAAACGCGATTGGTTTGATGATGTCAAAGATGAAAATGGAAATATTATACAAAATGGCGTACACTTTGATTTAAGGCAAAAACCGTTTATTTTTTGGGAAGACAATGAAGACAGTTTGTCTGTTTTTGAGCGCGAATTAAAAGCAGCAATAGGGGCATTAATTGGTTTTAATTCTTGAACCCCTGCATTCCCTCTTTCCATTCGCTTATTAAATCATCCAGGCTATATCTGGCATTAGCGGGGCTTGTAGATGGAAATTTAAAACATTCATATTTAAAAAGTAATTCAGGAAAGTGCTTTTTAAATGACGCATATGCCTTATTGCCATTTAGAAAAATCGCCCTAATTCCCTTATATTCTTGAAGAAGCGCCTTAATATCATTTGGAATTTCATCAACAATGTCTGAATCCAGGCTGCCTTCACGCCTGCAAAATTTTATAACATCCCAAAGCGCAAAGCCATTATTCAGCAAGGTTTTCACTCTTTTTTCATAAGAAAATTCCGCCAAATTCGGTTCATTGCACAAAACGCCCATCACCCTCCAAAACCTATTCTGCGGGTGTGCATAATATTCTTGTTCCGCTAACGATTTCACCCCGGGCATTGAGCCCAAAATCAACACTTTACATCCTTTATTTATCCTTGGCAAAAAACTTTCGCACTTTGTCATAAGCCGCTCCACATACTGAACAAAACTTTAAACTTAAGCCCTATTATAACTTAGATTTAAACTTCAACTTTGAAAACCTATACCCAAAAACCGTACCAAAAAAGAGCATTACCGCCCCAAATATTATAAAAGTATTTGCAATGCCAACCAGATGTGCCACAAACCCCGCGACAAAGCTGCTTATAGATGTTGTTCCCATATAGCAAATAGCATTCAAACTCATAACCCTGCCGCGCTTATCATCATCCACAACTGCCTGAGTTAACGTATTATCAGGCGTAATAGAAGATGTCATTCCAAGCCCCACAGCAAACATTGCAAAAAGCGCTGCAAGCTTGGTGTGAAAAAGCCCCAAAGAAATAAAACCAAGACTAAAAACCACAGCGCCTGCAAAAAGCACACGCCGAAGCCCGACAAGGCTTGTTTTTGCCGCCAAAAAGAGAGAAGAACACAGCGCACCAACCCCGGCAGCACCCATCAAAAAGCCCAGGGTGTCTGCGTTTTCGCCAAGCGCTTCTGTTGTATAAATTGGCATAAGCATAGGATATGTCATTCCAATAAAACTAAAAATTGCAAGATAGATTAAAAGAGTGCTTATTTCAGGTGTTTTTGCTGCATATTCAAATCCCTCTTTAAGGCCCTCTAAAATGGTTTCTTCCTTAATGTGTGCACATTTTACATCATTTATTTTAAGCTGCATTACAAGAAAAATCATAGGCAAAATGCACAAAAAATTAACCAAGAAGCAAACAGAAACCCCCGCATGGGCAATTAAAAGCCCGGCAATTGCAGGCCCCAAAAGCCTTGCCACATTAAAACAGGTTGAATTCAAGGATATAGCATTTGAAAGGTCCCGATGATCATCCACAAGGCACACAAAAGTAGACTGCCTTAAAGGCACATCAATTGCTGCAATACAGTTTAAAAACACCCCTAAAAGCACAATATTCCAAATTTGTATAACACCCAAAAAAGTTAAAAGGGTAATTAAAAAAGCTTGAACGCCAAATAAAATCTGCACAAAAATAAGAAGCCTGTGTCTGTCGAATTTATCAATAATAACACCTGCAAAAGGCGTCAAAACAAACAATGGGATTGCATTAAAAAACATCACAGTTCCCATAGTTAAGGGCGATTTTGTCATATCATAAACAAGCCAGCTTATTGCAACATTTTGAATCCAAATGCCAATTTGTGAAATTGCAATGCCCGGGAAAAAAAGCCTGAAGTTCCTGTATTGAAGCGCCCTAAAGGCCGACATCAGCCCATGCCTTAGCATATATCCTTACTTTCCATTCCCCGCTTTTCCTCTTATATACCCCAAAACCCCGTTAATGAAGGTTAAAGGATGTACAGGACAGCCCGGAATATATAAATCTACAGGGTGTTTTTCAAAAAATTCACGGGCTAATTCGCCGCTTTCTTGAAAAACACCGCCAGAAACAGCGCAAGCCCCGCAAAGAATAACAATTTTTGGATTTGGCGTTGCCAAAAAACAATCTTCAAGCGCATATGCCATATTTTTTGTCACAGGCCCTGTTATTACAAGCCCGTCTGCATGCCTTGGGGAAGCCACAAAATCTATCCCAAAGCGGCCCATATCAAAATTCACGTTAGAACAAGCATTCAGCTCCATCTCGCAACCGTTACAGCCCCCTGCAGACACCTGTCTTAATTTAAGCGAGCGCGAAAACATAGAAACTATCTCTTTTTTCACCTCAATTGCCGTTTTTTCATAAAGTTCTTTTGTGGTGCGCTCGTCTATAATAAGCCCTTCTCTTGAGGTTGAAGCCAGTTTATAAAAGTTTGAAAAATTAATCGCATTTTTTGTGCAAACATTTTTACAATCCCCGCAAAACGTGCATTTTCCCATATCAATTTTTAAAGGATTAAGGCTAAGAGCGCCTGTCGGACAAATTTCAGCACACTTTGCGCAACTGTCGCAATTTGAATTTTTTAACACAGGCAGCCCCCGAAATTGTTCTCTCATCGGCGCATGCACGATATCTTTTATAAATTGGTTTCCCTGAAATATTCTTGATTTTAGTGTATCAAACATTTTATTATCCTTTTTCTTTCAACTGTCATACGGGCTTTTACAAAGTTCATAAAGCCCTTGAAGCTACAAGTCGCACCCGCAATATGACAGGTTAAAACTCTTGTTGCACAAGGGAAAATCCGAAACCCCGTTGTTCCTGACAGCAAGTGCAAGCCCGTACCAGTTGTTGAACGAAGGGTCTTTAATTTTATACCTTGTAAGCCGCCCTTGAGCGTCAGTCATTGCAATATGGACAACTTCGCCCCGCCAGCCTTCAACAACAGAAATTGCAAAAACATCTTTTGAATTTTCCTTTGAAAGCACTTCATAACCACAGTTTACAGGCTCTTTTTCATAATCTTTTAACCTGTCAAAGATTTTTCTTATAATTGAAAAAGACTGTAAAATCTCTTTATAGCGGATTTTAAACCTGGCATTCACATCCCCCGTACCTTTCAGGTGAATTTTCTCCACATTTAGAGCATTAAAATGCTTATCAAAAAAATCAAATCTGGAATCAATATTAACCCCTGAAGCCCTTGCGGCAAGCCCTGTGAGGCCAATTTCCACCGCGCGCTCCGTGCTTATGGTTCCTGTTTTTTCAAGCCTTGACACTACACTTGAATTTTTCAACATAGTTTTCACCATTCGGCGAACATCTTTCTCCACCTTCTCAAGCGTCTTTTTTGCCCTCTGAATTTTCTCATTTTCAATATCAAAATTCACGCCGCCAATGGTTATAAGCCCCCTTCCGAAGCGGCTTCCCGAAAATTCGAGCATGGTGTTTATAACAAGGGTTCTTGTCGCCCCAAAAACAGAAGCGCCCATAAGATAGGCGATATCGCCCGCAATTGCCCCCAAATCCCCAATATGAATTGCAGCTCGCTCCATCTCAAGCGCCAAAAGCCTGATAAGCTGGGCTTTTGTTGACACGGACACCCCTTTAATTGTTTCCATAAGCCTTGAATAAGCTAAATTATACGCTACAACGCTGTCCCCGCAGATTGATTCAGCAAGCCTGTTTGAAGGCCTTTGAACCATAAGCTTTTCCACCCCTCTATGCTGATACCCCAGCATAATTTCAAGGTGATACACGGTTTCCCCGTTACACATAAACCTGAAATGTCCGGGCTCTATAACCCCGGCGTGGATTGGCCCAACGGCCACCTGATGAATTTCTTCGCCATCCATCTCAAAAAATTTATAATCATCCTGGTTTTTCCTTAAAGGCTTTAGCCACGGGTGATTTAAGGGTTTTATGTTAAATTCTTCAAAAAATTCCCTCTCAAACATATGAAACGCAGGAATTTCAGGCGTAAGCGCGTCATATTCCCTTATTCCCGCCTTAAAAAGCGCAGATGAAACATAAAAAACTCCGTTTTTATCATCCGCAAGAACAACAAAAAGCCTTGTATCCCCTCTGCCCCAATCTTTTCCAAAGAACCCAACCGGGCGAAAACCAGATAAAACAATGCCATCTTGGGTAACAGAATCCCTACAAAGAGAAATAATCTCAATCCTTAAATCGGAAATATCCAAAATCGGAATATCCAAAAGACTTATTTTAGAATTATTTTTTATCTTTATCCAGTTTAAATTCATTATTTTATCCCCTAAAACCCTTTTACATCGCCCCTAAAAGGACTTTGTATGCCCCTTGTATAATATCATTCAGGCCGCTTGGAATATAAACCCCCAAAATAAACACTAAAACAAGCATTATAACCTGCGGCAGATACATTGAAGGTGTAATTTTTTTCCTGTTTTCTTTAACAGCCCCAATCTTTTCTTCACTAATTTCCCTAAATGTCATTTTAATTACAACACGCGCCATACCGTAAATTATAACGGTCAAAAGAAGCGCAAATAAGGCGCAGAGAAGATAATGCCCTTTTAAAACCATGGTTTTTATAATTAAAAATTCGCTTATAAAAAGAACCGAGGTCGGAAACGCGCAAATTCCAAGGAAAGACAAAAGCCAAAGCCAGCCTGTCTTTTTATCTGCAATCATTAGCCCCTTAACAGATTTTACATTCTTTGTTTCATAAATTTCAAGCACATTCCCTGATGTCAGGAAAAATGAAGCTTTTGCAAGGGAATGCCCGATTAAATGCAATATGACAGCTAAATAGCCAACACCCCCAAGGGCCGTTCCTATAGCCAAAATGCCCATATTTTCAATCGAAGAGTAAGCAAGCATTCTTTTATAATTTTTAATATGGTAAATAAAAACTGCCGTAACAAAAAGGGATAAAAACCCTGTGAGCGCAAGCATTACCCTGCCATAATGAGAACATTCGGCCGCATTTAAAATATTAAACACCCTTAAAATTACCAAAAACGCTGAATTTAAAAGGGTTGCAGATAAAAGCGCAGAAATTGGCGAAGGGGATTCTGAATGCGCGTCTGGCAGCCAAAAATGCACCGGCGCAAGGCCCATCTTGGTTCCAAAACCAAAAAGAATGAACACAAACGAAAATTTAAGCCAAAAAGGGTCAAAACCCTTTGCTGCAGCCTGTAATTCAGAAAAGTTCAGTGAATTCACACTGCCTGAGGCGATATTTAAAAATATAATCCCTATAAAAGCAAGTGCAATCCCGATTGAGCACATAAAAACATACTTCCAGGCCGCCTCAATTGAATTTTTAGTTCTGTTAAAATAAATTAAGTAAGCGCTTGAAAGCGTTGTAGCTTCCACCAAAACCCAAGCTATACCAAGGTCCGTGCAAAGAATTGCACCCGTCATTGCCCAAACAAAAGCTATAATCATAAGTTGGTAAAGACAAACGTTCTTATTCCCGGCTTTTGCGCTCAAATTAGAATCTAAATTTGGCCCCAAATTCGGCCCTAAATTTGGCCCTAAATTTGGCATATATCTTGAATAGCCTATATTATAAAAAATTACCATTAAAAAAACAAAAGATAAAATTATTAAAAATACGCTGTTCAAAGGGTCGATTGCAAAATATTGCCCCGCTAAAACAGGAGTTTCGCCGGAGTTTTTGGCAAAAAACACAAGATAAGAAGACAAAATAATGTGCAAAATGCCATATAAAACAAGCATAAAATCATCAAACGCTTTTTTCCTAAAAATAAGCATTAAAAGGCCCATTATAACGGGCGTTATCATTAAAATTTTTATAACATTATCAATCATTCCGAATAATCCTTTAACCCTGAAAGGTTCGACACTTCAAGGTCTTTAAACTCTTTTTTAATTTCTTTTACAAAAAGCCCCAAAATATAAACGGCAATAAACACATCCAAAAGCACGCCCAAATTCACTAAGATAGGCATTTCTTTTGCAACAGAAAGGGACATTAAAAATATGCCGTTTTCCATTGTAATAAATTCTATTACATTTGAAACAATTTTATGTTTTATTGTAATCAGCCAAAGGCTTATTATGACTGTGGCTGCGGCAATTCCAAAATAAATATGGGAAATGTTTTTCATAGATGAAATGTAATAGTTTGAAATCAGAAAACACCCCAAAAGTATTACGCTTGACACCACAAGACAGTAAAAATGTGGAATATGGGCCTCATCGTCCCTGTTTTCGTGGGTTTTCTTTAAAATTCTATATAAAAACCAAGGGATGATAATTGCTTTCACCACAAGGGTTTCCACCGTAAGAAAAGTTAAATTTAAAAGAGGCACCTCAGAATGGCCCAAAAAACAAATTAAAAACAGCAAAATTCCCTGCACCATAAGCACTCTGATATGTGAGATAATCCTGCTTGTAGAGGCCAAATACAGCATTGTAAGGCCAAATAAAATTATAAACCCATGTTCCATACCGACATTTCCAAGTTCCATTTTTTTAGCCTCCAAACATCCTTGTAACAGTAAGAGATAGAATTATAAGCGCAAAAGAACTCATAACAAAGATAAATTCAAACACATGGGACATTCTAAGTCTTGCCATTGAAGATTCCAGCGTTCCTATTATTATTGAAATTACAAACACTGTTAATAAATAAAATCCTAAATATTCAAGCATAGTGCAGCTTTCAGGGATAATTAGCTTTGCAATTAAAGAAGAAATTAAAAGCATTTTTAAAGAAGCCGCATAGCTAATAACTGCAAGGTCTGCAGCTGAATTATCAAGAATCATAACCTCATGAATCATAGTCAATTCTAAATGGGTTGCAGGGTCGTCCACAGGCACTCTGCACCCTTCAATTAAAACCATTAAAAAAAGTGCAAGCACTCCGAATATTACAATCAAAACCCCATAACTTCCTGCATTTTCAAGGATTTTCGACAAAGATTCAAAAGTAAAATTCCCGGTGAGCGCCATAATCGAGGCCATAATCATAAAAAATGCAGGTTCCACAATAGAGGTAAAACACGCTTCACGACTGGCTCCCATCCCTTCAAAACTTGAGCCTGTGTCCATGGCGCCAATAAGGCTGAAAAACTTTGAAAGCCCCAAAATATAGGCAAAAATAATTATTCCGGCTTCAATATTTATTAAGGCATATCCTGTTCCCAAAGGAACAAAAAGAGCCGCAATTATAAGCCCCACAAGGGTTACAAGAGGTGTTAGCTTAAACACAAAAGATGTGGTTTTGCTTATTACAAAATCTTTTTTTATTAATTTTATAAAATCATAAATAGGCTGAAAAACAGACGCACCCTTTCTTCCGCCCCAAAAAGCTTTTGTTTTTTTAATAATTCCTGAAATTAAGAAAGGAAGAATTAAAACAATTATCAAATCTGTAATTTTTACCAACATTGTCGCCAATATCATCATTTTAAAACCCCTTTTACAGCCAAAAGCTTCCTATAATCATCACAATCAGGAATACAAGCCCGTATTTTATGTATGTTTGCAGGTTTCCGCCCTGCATTTTTTCAAATTTGGATAAAAACCACTCATCAAACTTTACCACAGGGCTTATCAAATAGGCTTCTTCAATATCTTCAATGTGCAAGCTGAAATGTGCGGTTTTTGGAAAAATTGCCTTCGGTTTTTTTACGTCGAAAACCTTCTTGAACAAGGGTTTTAGCATTGCTAAAAAAGGGCTTACATAGGAAGAGCCTGTATATTGAGCGTTCAAAAGCGTTTTATTGTACCCACAGCCCCACGTAGAGGCAGTTTCAGTTTTCTTATTCATCTTCTTTTTCAAAAACGCAAAAACACTAACTAAAATGATAAGCCCAAATGCAGTGAAACCCAACGTAGACAGAATTGGGCTCTGTTGAGAAAGTATATATGAAAGAGTTTCCGCGTTTTCAGGGTTTAGAGAATTTACAACGAAGGAATTTTGAAGTACGAAAAACACAGGCATAGTAAGGATTTTGAAGATTAAATTCGGTACAAGGCCTATAAATAAAGCAATTGCAGCCAACAGCCCCATAGGAGCAAGCATTGTCAAAGGGGCATCATCCTGCACTGCGCTTGCTTTTTCACTCCTCGGGTGTCCAAGGAAAATCACGCTAAACGCTTTGGTGAAGCATAATATAGCCATTGTTCCAACAAAAGCAAGAGATGAAAAAGCAAAAATCAAAATTAAAAAAGCGAAAAAGCTGCTTATAGCAAGGCCTTTCAGCATTCCATAGTAAATTAAAAATTCACTGATAATGCCGTTAAACGGCGGAAGCGCACAAATAGCAAGGGAAGCCGCCAAAAAGAGCCCGGCAGTCTTTGGCATTTTTTCCACGATACCACCCAAAATTTCCATATCCCTGGTGTGGGTTTTTAAATATACACACCCTGCCCCAAAAAATAGTAATAGCTTAAATATTGAGTGATTTAAGATGTGCAAAACGCCTCCTGCAAGCCCCAAAAGCGCCACCACAGGCTGATTATAGGCACATCCAATCATCGAAACTCCAAGCCCTGCGCCAATTATCCCGATATTTTCGATGGAAGAGTAGGCCAGCATTCGCTTTACGTCATTTTGGCCAATTGCATATAAAATTCCATATAAAAACGTAATTACAGAAATCCCCAAAACCAAGTAACAGAGGGGTTTTGAGGGGATACCGCCAAGATATAAAATTCTTAAAAGCCCGTAAATCCCTGTTTTTATCATCACTCCGGACATTATGGCGCTCACATGGCTTGGCGCAGCGGGGTGTGCCTCCGGAAGCCAGTTATGAAAGGGTACAAAACCTGCTTTCACCCCAAAACCAATGAAGGCAAGCAAAAAGACCACATCGCGAAAATGGGAATTTTTTGCTAAAATCGCCGAAAAGGTGCTAAAATCATAGCTTCCGGCCTTAATAGATAAAAGTGCAAAGGCAATTATAATAAAAATCACCGAAATATGCATAAATACAAGGTATTTCACCCCAGCATTTAAAATTTCTTTTTTCTCATTTTCAAAAATCACAAGGAAAAAGGAGGATAGCGACATAATTTCCCAGCAAACCAAGAACCCAAGCGCATTTTGACAGGTTACAACGGCAAGCATAGATAAAATCAAAGTGACATAAAAAATTATATGCGATTTTACGCTCTTTCCCTTGTCCTCGTAGGGTTTTAGATATCCTTTAGCATAAATTAACCCCAAAGGACCCATAATTAAAATAATAAGGGCAAAAAATGCGCTTAAAGGGTCTAAAACAAAGTTTACAGGGCCAAAAAGCGGATTAAAATTCAACGCACAGGAAAAAATATTTCCTGAAAGCAAAACCCCAAAAATTTGCGGTAATAGGGCAATTGCGGTTATTAAAAGTATCAAAATTCCAATAAAATATATCATTACTCTTGGCCAAATAGCTAAAATGCTTCTCTCACAATGGTTTTTGCCCTATCGATTTTATACAAAAAGGACAAAACACTTTCAATTTTTGCTCCAACAAACTCCAAAGTCAAGGCCTGATTGCTTTCAATTAGCACAATTGGGCTCCGCCAAAAAGGAAGTGCAAAATTTCAAATTTATACTAAAATTTATATATATAATTATACAGGTAAAAATTTATGAGCGGCGAAACATACAAAAAGCACCTTGACCAGGGCATTTACGACATTCAAGACGGAAAATTTGAAAGTGCAATTGAAAATATAAATAAATCCATAGCAGAAAAGGATGATTGGGAAATACCCTATTTTTACAGGGCTGTAGCCCATCAAACTTTGGAAAATTTCAACGAAGCTATGCTCGATTACACAAAAGCGCTTCGCCTAAATTCAAAAATGACGGACGCATATTACAACAGGGCACGAATTACGCTTTCAAGAAAAGATATTGAAAACCCTGATATAGAGGGTGCTGTGGAGGATTTAAAACACGCGCTTGAATTAGATGAAAAGTTTATAGACGCGCTCTATGCAATGGCTGCAGCCCAAAAAAAGCTCCAGAACTATTCTGCAGCAATCGATTACCTGGATAAGCTTTTAGAATTAGAACCTGACGCAATCAATGCAAAAGCCCTAAAAAAGCTAATTTTACAAAAATATATGTAATTTTGCCACAAAAAATCGATAATTTGCCCAAATTTGCCCAATATACGGGCCGCTGTCTGATACGCAAAAGTTACAAAAATATAAGGCTAGAAAAATTCTCTTATATCGATTTTAAAAAATTCAGCAAAATAATAGAGTGTTTCTGTGCTTGCAAGGTTTTTTCCTCTTTCAATGCAGGAAATGTGCTCTCTTGACATATTAACGCATTCCGCAAGTTTTTCTTGCGAAAGACCGCGTTCAAGCCGCAGTGTCTTAACCTTTCTTCCTATGCTGTTTCGAAGTTTTCGTATGCCCATAATAAATAATACTGACATGTAATATTCTTATTACAGTAATATTAATCTTACAAAATATGGTTATAACTTAACAATTACCCATGTTTACAGATTTTAATTTCTGTTATAGAATAGCAAAAGTGAAAGCGAGGAAAGATGAAAAATATAAAAATAGTCACCTGCAAATGGATTATACCTGCCCAACATCAAGTAATAACAAGTGTTATTACAAGGTCAGCGTCATATCAAAAACTTGCCGGATTTTCATTAGTTGAAATGCTTATGGCGCTTTTGGTAGCGTCACTTCTTATGGCTGCTTTGGCGCCTGTTATGACAAAAAAATTGAATGACAACTTTAACATTAACATTTTTGGAAGTACAAAACCGATGGAGGCGTGCGCATTTATGACAGACAACGCAGACGCCGATGTTGAAAATGTTGAATGCAAGGTTCCAAATGAATCCCATGTTGCTTCTGCCATAATTGTTTCCGGCGGCGGTGGAGGAGGGGGAGCCACTCCCGCCGTAGAAGACAGCACAATATATACGGGCACAATAAGAAAAGGGGAGAGCGCAAGCGATGAAAATGCAACTTCGATATACGCGCAAACAGCAAGCGCACAAAGCGTAATATTAACAAGAGATATTTCAGACATAGAAATAGAAATGGTTTCAGGCGGCGAAGGCGGCGGAATCGGCAACACAAACCAAGGAGGCTATCCAGCAAATCAGAATGACTGCGGAAATTGGGGGGTTTACGTAGATTACAAGCAAAATGCAACAACAAATGAAGATGGAAATATTCAGCATTCAATTTGTGTTTCAAGATACAACCCATCCAATACTGGAGATGGCAAAGCAACACCAAAATCAAACATCACAGGGGTGACAAATGTAAATGTTGGGACAAACTGTTCAGGCGGAAATTGCTGTTGGAACGGTGCAACATCAACGACTTGCCAAAGTTCAGGAAACGGATTTACATATTCAGGGTGTAATAGAACCGTGTGCCAGTGGAATGCGGCTGATATTATATGCAAAAATTGGAACCCAACTGCAACAACTTCAGTCGGAAGACTTCCTGCCAAAACAGAATTTGAAGCTTGGGCACCACATATTAAGCATATATCAAGCACACAATCAGGGGTGTTAAATCAGCCAAACGGGTCCTTTCCGGGTTTACAGCTCTGCGGCTGGAATTCAGATTACGGTGCCTTGCAATGCCACCACTTGGGCAGCGGTTGCCCGGGCACATTTAATAACATCTGCTATCCAAATTATGTATGGTCAGGCACAAGCGAAAGCTCAGGTTATTATGGCTTCACCCTGAATAATAATGGTAATTTCGGCGTGTCGAGCTACTATGAAACTACCCGCGCTCGCGGTGTTCGCTGTGTTGTGGACAGCATATCCCAATTTAAGAGCTACACAGGCGCAGGCGGAGGCTCCGGAACATATTTTAAAATAAAAATACCAAATGAAACCTTAAAAAAAGCATTTAATTTTAAATACGATTCTGCAACTAATTCATACATTCAAGACCCTATCGATACACTTTCTTTGCGACTGATTCCCGGAAAAGGAGGGAAGGCAGGCGACGCTTCCCGCGGGCCTTATGCGGGTTCAATGACACAAGCGACCATTTATAGAAATAACGAAAGAATATTTATTGCAAGCTTCTACGGAGGCGGTCATTCAAGCGACACGGCACCATATTACAACAATGCAAATGCAGCAATAAACAGGGATGGGATACCGTATAGCAGCGCCACAAGCTTAAATACAAACGGCTACTTTTTGTACCAAAATAATTACTCAAACAACCCCAATTTTAGAGGAAAAATAACCTATAACACAACTTATGACGCATTTATGTCAGAAGGTGTAATATTAGACGCAAAGCTTGGGAAAAGCGGAAACACGGTTTCAAGCGCAGACGGAACACAAACAGGCACAACCCTTGGCGCAGGCGCTGCTTCATATTGGAGAGGGAGCTATAAAGCAAGGGAGAGAGACAACACTCCCGCAACAGCACAGCCTGGCTCCGGCGGATTAGGAGGATATTGCATTCAAGGCCCGACAAGGCTTGCACCTGTTTGCACAGAGCCAACCCCTGGAACTGCGGGCGCTATAAAATTAACTTACAAAAGAAACTACCCCGGACTTGGCGGAAACGGAGGAAACGCAGGCAGTGTACTGCATATCAAGGGAATACAAGTAAATCCCGGTGAAATCATAAAAGTAAAAGCGGGCGCAGGAGGTTCCGGAGGAAACGCAGGCAGCGACGGCAGAGACGGCGGAAACAGCTATGCAGAATTTTCAAACGGGCAAAAATATGAAGTTTTAGGCGGAAAAGGAGGAAAAACCGGAATTCCTGCAAACCCAAGCACCGCAACATTTGCAAGCCCGGCTGAAATAAATTCCGTTACTGAATCCAGCATATTAACAAGCGCCACAAAAACATACCTAAACAGCATAAACTATGAAGTTTTCCCAAGCACGGCAAGCGAAAGAGCACAGCTTGAAGGAAAGCAGGCACCTGCAACAAATAATGATTCAACCGTATACCAAGCAGAGGGAGGAAACGGAGGAGCTAACCCAAAAATCTCCGCGCTTGCAGGAGTAAGAGGAATTCCCTGCGGGGCATTTTCCAAAACATCTATCAAAATAGGAACTAAAGAGTATAAATGCGGCACAAAGGATTACCCTACATCAAGCTACATTCCTTCAAGAATTAGCAGAATATTAAGCGAGGATGAACTTGAAAACAAAGCCTCAAACTATTCCAAATATTACGCCCCTGGAACAACCGGAGGAGCGGGCGCCGGCTGGATTAACGATTATTCAACCGGAGAAAGCGCAAAAACGGGGCAGGGAGGCGACGGCATGGGCGGATATGTACTGATATACTTTAGCGATTAATTATTAATACTCATATAAATTTAGATGAACAACTTTTCGGGCATTGATTTTAGTAACCTTATCAATGTCCTTTTTTTATGGGGTTTACAGCGTTGAGTAAGAACACCCTGTCTGTTTATCCGGATTACCACGCTCCTGTTGGTCTCCCACAATGACGGGCGAGCATTCACATGGGGCGCTTAATGTAGTTTTATATTTCCATTTCTTTTAAATTTTCACTCACCCTGAAAGTGGCGCCGGTGCAGGCTTTTATGTCTTCAATTGAAAACATTGGATTAATTTCTTCTAAGATAAGCCCGCCTGTAGTGCCCGTATTTACAGAGAATTCATTCGTGTCAGTGTTTAAAACACCAGCATTGTCTGCCTTTTGGCCTAAATCCACCCTAAAAACACATCTTTCCGTTATAATCAAATTTACTTCACGAGAAGCCGTGAGCGGTAAATCACACCTTTCAACGATTTTAGACACCCCTTTTGATGTGTGCTCCATTACAACTATAACTTTCTTTGCGCCCACAACAAGGTCCATAGCGCCGCCCATGCCGGGGGTGAATTTCCCGGGAACAGACCAGTTTGCAAGATTTCCTTCAGAATCTGCCTGAAGCGCGCCAAGCACAGTGGCGTCAATATGGCCGCCCCTCATCATAATAAAAGCCATTTGAGAATCGTAAAAACAAGCTCCCTGCTTAGTTTCAACAAGGCCGCCGCCAGCGTTTATAACGCGCGGGTCTGTGTTTTCGCCGGTTTGGTCTTTGCCGACACCCAAAAGCCCGTTTTCAGACTGGAACATAACATTCATATTTTCAGGCAAATACTTTGTAACCTCAGTCGGAAGGCCAATTCCAAGGGTTACAACATCACCTTCTTTGAATTCTTTTGCGGCACGTTTTGCAATAATTTCTCTGATTTTTTCTTTTGATAGATTTTCTTTAGAGGTGGTATCTGTCATAATTCCTTCTTGCACAACCATTATACACCTGCCTTTTTGGGATTTGTTCCGCCAGAAACACTTGCTTCTGCCGCATTTTCAGGCAAAACACCTTCTTTAGCAGATACAATATAATCCACAAAAAGCCCGGGAACCACAACCTCATTAGGGTCCAGGCAATCAACAATTTCATCAGCCTGAACAATAACGATGTCTGCGGCAGTTGCCATTACGGTGTTACAGTTTCTTGTGGTGCCAAAATAAGCAATATTGCCGAATTTATCAACCTTTGTTCCGTAAATTAGAGCAAAATCGGCACTTATCGGCTTTTCAAAAAGATATTTTTTATTATCCAATTCATAAACTTTTTTGCCATCCGCAATTGTGGTGCCTATGCCTGTCGGGGTTAAAACTCCGCCAAGGCCTGCCCCCTTTGCCCTAATTCGCTCCATAAGGCTTCCCATGGGCGTTAGTTCTACTTCAAGCTCTCCTGCTGCCATTTGGCGGCCTGTTTCAGGATTTGTCCCAATGTGGCTTGTAATAAGCCTTTTAACCTGTTTATTTACAATCAATTTTCCCTTATCCACATTTGGAAAAGAGGTGTCATTTGATATCATAGTTAAATTTTTAACATTTTGTGCGGCAAGCTCTTCAATTAATTTATCCGGCGCACCGCAGCTTAAAAAACCGCCAACCATCACGGTTGCAGAGTCTTTTATTAAACTTATCGCTTCTTTTACGGTTGTAAGCTTTGCCACTTCAAAATCCTTAAAAATTCCTTGTTACAATTTTAGCATAAATATTTGCTTGGGCAATTTCCTTGCCACGCCTTAAAATTTCTTTGCGTTTTGAGAACAAAATACTATTATAAGTATATTACAGCCATTCGGGGTGATAATACATCGTGAAAACTTTTCCCTCTTTAATTTTCACATGCCCGCCCATTATAAAATTCGTTAAAGAGCCTGTCGGGGGTAAAATTGTAAGCGCCCATTTTAAAGGAAAGACAAAAAGGCTTCTGTCTTGGCCAAAAACCTCAAATGTGTCTTGAACCTGGCCTTTTTTAACGTTTGGAATTTCAAAATTGTCAAAAATAATGCTTGCAGGAATTCCGTTCATTCCGCTTGTGATAACGGTTCCGACCCTTGCCTTTATAGTATCGCCTTTTTTCACTTTTAACTGCTTTTTATAATAAACGTCACTTTGGGCCTCAAATTCAATAATCTGCCCTTCATATACATCGGCCTCGGATTTTATTCTTTCTTTAATTGAAAACCTGATGGGAGTTGTCTTTGTGCTTTTATAATCATAATTTAAGTGGGCAGAGGGTTTTTGAACATTTCTCTGTTTTAAAATATTTTCAACAATTTCATCTTGAACAGGTTCTTTGTTTTCAACTTGTGCAACATCCAAAACCCCGGTGTCAACTGTGTTTTCAGCATTTACACATAAGGGCGTTAAACAAAGAAAAATGGCTAAAATAAAAGCAACTTTATTCATATACAGGCTCTTTCCTTGACCTTGTTCTTAATTTTTCTTCAAGCATTTTTCTGTTATTTACAGAGGTTAAAAGAAAATTTTGATAACTTTTATTATGATAATATTCGTTGTTTACAAGGTAGTATGGGTATTTTATACAGATGTGCTCGTAAATTTTTGCAAGCCTTTTTGAAGTTACGTTGCTTGTAAGGCTGTCCCCTCTTTTTTGCGGATAGCTTTTATTTACAAGAGTAATCATTGCAACAGGATTGTAACCTGCGCGCACCATATAATCGACGCCGATTTTATCAAAAATTATTTGATATTTTTTTGGCGCAGCTTTAATTTTAACTGAATTTAAATATCCGCTAAAAAGCCCCGGATATGACCTGTAGGCTTCTGCTATGCGCCTTGAAAGAAAGGCCGCAAGTTCATTATCATCTTCAATAAATTTATAATCATACCCATAAACTATAACCTGGCGGTCAAGAAGTGTTTTATCAAGCTTAAGTTTTTCCTTCACCTCTGTTTTGTCATAAACAAAAACAACACGGCCATCTATTTTATTTGCATTTAAAATTGATGTACCAACATCCGTCAGCCTTTTTTGAATTGCGGATTCCTTTTGAATATCAACATCTTTAACATCATCAATTGCAAATGAAGCCAAGGGAAGGGCCATAAACAAACCAAGAAAAAACAATTTTTTAAGCATACTCTTAACCTAAACTCTTTCAAAACACTGTTTATATCATAGTAGCATAAACATTTTAAAACATATAGCTAAAAAGCACTAATTAAGGGCTTCTTTGCAAATTCACAAAAAAAGCCCTTAATTTTTATATATTTTAAACCCGGTTAACCAATTACAGGAGGGTTAAATACTCTTGTTGCTAAGTCCTTGTCCAAAAGAAGAAGGGCGTGCTTATCGTCTTTAATCATTCTTAAAGTTTCTAAAACACCTGAAACACTTGCTTCTTCTTCAACCTGTTCTTTAATGTACCATTGAAGGAAAAGGCCTGCTGCTCTGTCTTTTGTTTCATCTGCAACATCAGCAAGTTTATTTATTAAAGAAGTTACAAGCTGTTCATGAGCTAAAACCGCTTCAAAAACCTCCAAAGGCGAATTCCAGGTTTGATCAGGCTTTTTAATTGTGTCTAAAATAATTTCACCGTCACGCTCTTGAATATAGTCGTATAGGCCTCTTGCATGGGCCATTTCTTCCTGAACCTGAATATTCATCCAGTTTACAAACCCCATAAGGTTTAATTTTTGAAAATATGCCTGCATTGAAAGATAAAGATAAGCAGAATACATTTCAGCATTTACTTGTTCGTTTAATGCGGCATTCATTTTTTCATTTAGCATATTTTAACTCCTTTTCTCGTGCCTTTTGTACAGAAATTATACCACCAAAAGAACTTTGTTTTACATAAAAAATAATTGTAAATTTATGTTAAAATCCCATAAAATTTGAAATCCGACACCTTTTAAAACACTTTATATATGTATATCCAATTGTATTTTGTACTGCACGAGGGTTAATAATGGACTTAAGTTTAAGCGGCATTAATGGCATAAACTACGATTTCAAACCGTATGATATAGAAAATACGGACACACCTTCATATTTCAGTACATCTGTTTTTGGAAACGATATAATTCAGGAAGAAGATTATCAATTTAATACATCAGCTTCCGCAAGCACCGTTTCTTCCTTAAGAAGCGAATTTGAAACAGTAAAAAACGGTCAGGGGCTTATAGGAAAAGCTTGGGACGGTATTAAAAATTTCTTTGGAATGAAAAACGGCTCAAACAAGGTTGAAGAAACAATTCAAAAGGCAGAAAACGGCGAAATTACGCTTGAAGAAGCCTATGAACAAATTGAAAAATATAAAAACGGGCAGGAACAATCTGTAGATTTAGTTGCAGATGTGGCTTCAGGCATAGCTTCTTTTGCCTCATTTTCCCTTGCAACAGGGGTTGGCCTTGCGGCAGCACCCTTCACAGGCGGCGCTTCTTTGGGGCTTGTGGCCGCAGGGCTTGGCATAGCAGGAGCTTCCGGCGCCATTATAAAAGCGGGCATTAAAGGAATTGACGCTGCCGTTGGCGGAAGAGAATATGATTCTTTAGGATACGACCTTGCAACCGGCGGAATAAACGGAATTTTTGCACCAATTACTGCAGGCATAGGCGGTGCTGTCGGAAAATCAGTGGCAGCAAAAGTTGGCGTAAATGCCGTTCGAGAAGGCGGCGAAGTGCTTATAAAAGAGGGTATAAAACAAACTGCAAAAGGTGCCCTTGCAAAAACCTTGCTTACAACAAACATTTCATACACGGGCGGCACCTTGCTTGGACGCGGTCTGGCCCTTGGGGCGGATATGGCAGTAAACGGTGCTATAACAGGCGGCGTTGACTCTGCAGTCAGGTATCTTGCAGGCGATGAAGAAGAAAAAACTATTGAAGGCTTAATGGATGAAGTGACAACGGGCACAATAGGCGGAGCAATAGCTTCCCCGATTATAGGCGGCGGAATGCGTCTTGCAGGAAATGGTATTGGAAAATTAACAGGAAAATTAAGCAGCACAGTTTCTGATTCATATTCCGCGGCACAGCGAAACCTTTTAAATATGCCGACCGTGGAAAGCCCGGATACAGAGTTTATAAAAGGTTTATCAAGCACAATCAAAAGTGCTGAAGGCTTTGTTGATGGAGTAAAAATTGAAGCTGACAGCCTTTATGATGATTTTAACAATAAAATCGGCCAACTTTTTGAAACCAGGGCCCATCTTTCAGAAAGTCTTGCAGACTTAAGTGAAAACCTCGGAAAGCTTTCAGGCCCTGATATGACAAAGATGAGAGGCGTTCTTCAAGACATCTTAACAAGTGATGATATCCCGGAAGCTATTCAAAAATACGCACAAAAAGGCATAGATTTGGCAGATTTCTTTGATGAAAAAGCCATAAAATCAATAACAAGCACTCTTGATGGGGCAGAAAAATATCTTGATGCCGTTATGCAATATGTAGAAAAAGCCGAAACAATAAGCGATTGGGGCTATATTAAGCTGCAAGATGGCCTTGGAATTGCACAAGAAGGCATAGATAAAGCAAAAGAATTTACAAATACATCCGCATACAAACAGCTTGGAGATTTGCCGGAAAGATTTTCAGGAATTTATTCAAGCATAAAAACAGAACAAGCGAATATTCTGGATTTAGCAAACACAATAAGAAACGAAATAAAAGCCGGAAACCTGGAAAGCGCCGCAGCGCTAATGCAGGATTACCTTGTAAAAATAGAAAATTATGGCATAAATTTAAACAACGCGGCAACGGACATAGACGGTATAATTGAAAGAGCCGGCTTCCAGGATATGGTTGATATTTTAAATGAACGCGTTTCAAAAAGAATAAGTTCAGCGGATTTTTCTTCCCTTTCAAAAGACGCACAGGTTCAGGCAATTATTGAAGATTCAAACATTGCTCTTCCAAAATTTATTCAAACAATGTCATCCGATGAAAATATCCCGGATGAGATGAGAAGATTTTTCAAACAATTTACAAGCAACTGTACTGTTTCAAGAAATATGAATGAAGCGCAGGCCTTGGCAGATGAACTTTACGGGGCAGGAAAATATACCCTGAAAAAATCTTTTGGCGCAGGCACAATCGGAGAAACGTACCTTGCAGAAACAGCTGATGGCGGGCAGTTTGTAATTAAAATGTTAAAAGAAGGTGTAAACCTTGAAAAATTTGAAGCAGACAGAAGTATGTTTACAAAATATGTTGAAGAATTTGTATCCGACCCTGTTGAAAAAGAATATAAATTAAAACTTATAAACGGCCTTTTTGACAGTTGGGAAAAAGAACTTGATTTTTCTCTTGAAGCACAAGGGGCAGCCAATATGGCAAGAAATGCACAAAGATATAATGTGGCACAAACCCTTGAAGTGGGCACAAAAAATGGTCAAAACATTTCCCTTGTAATGGAAAAAGCAGACGGAGTACGTCTTGACAGCTTGTTAGATATGATTCAATTTGCAAAACAAAACCCTGATGATTATTTAACAAAATCTGTACTTGATTCAACCGGGAAAGAAACAAACCCTTGGGTGAAAAATGCTGATATGGTTGAACAATATAGCTGGCTTAAAGATTTCACATCCTGGGAAGAAGACTTGACACAAGTTTTCCAAAAGGCGCAAAACGAACAAGTTATGTTTGTGTCAAAAAGCGGCACAAGAACAATCCATGCAGACCCACATGCCGGAAATATTTTCATAGATTTTAACTCCGCAACAGGAAAACCTGTCATAAACTACATTGACACAGGAAACACAATTACAAGAACCTCTTCTGATATGTTAAAAGATATGACATTAACTTTAAATATGTTAATTGGAAACTCTGAAGGCATTGTAGATTATCTTTTAAGCGGTGCAACCCTTCCAAGCGGCGCAAACAGGGAAGAACTTGCAAAACAGATGGCAACAATGCTTGATGAAAGGCTTTATAAGGCCGGAATCAATTTAAAATCAACTTCATACACGCAAGACACCTTTAATTCAATTATGAAAGAATTAAACATAATTCCAAACGTTGACGATTCCAATCTTATGAAGGCAACATTGCAAAGAATTAAAACATCTAGAGAAATAGCCTCAATTACAGGATACGGAAGCCCGAAATCCATCGATATTAAAGACCTGTTAAAAGGCCTTGCGCTTTCATTTAAAGAAAATCCAAGCGAAACCGTAAAATCAATAGCTCCGATTTTAAAATGGATGAAAAACAATGACAGCCAGGCTCTTGAAACATTCTTCCAAATGATTTCTCCAGGAACTGCGGCAAACGCTGCAAACCTTCAAGCGGCATAAAATTATTTTTGAACTAAAATATTTTTATGAACATATCTATTGTTAAAATGATATTACCCATAGTTTTGCTTTTAATTTCAAACGTTTTTATGACGTTTGCGTGGTATGGGCATTTGAAGTTTAAATCAAGTGCTTTGGCTGCGGTAATTTTAATCAGCTGGGGCATAGCATTTTTTGAATACTGTTTTCAGGTTCCTGCAAACAGAATGGGCTATGAAGTTTATAACGCTTACCAACTCAAAACAATTCAGGAAGTAATTACATTAACCGTTTTTGTTTTCTTTTCAGCACTTTATCTAAAAGAAGGGCTAAAGTGGAACTATTTAATCGGCTTTTTGTTCATCATTCTTGCTGTCTTTTTCATTTTCAAGAAGTGGTAAAGTTTGCGGTAAGTCTTGAGAAAGGGATTGCGGCTCTTTTGATGGCAAAATTCGCGATAAAATTTGTGTCAAAAAAGCATAATTCCATTTTTTGCCTTTCACAAGGCAGGCCGTCATTATAGCTGTTAAAGGAACACAGGCAAGAAGGGAAATACTTCCTGTAAGTGCGGATAAAATCTCGCTTGAAACCTGATTCAGGTTAAAAAATTTCCCTGCGTCAATGTTTGAAGACAATAAAACAAGGGGCATAGCGCTTCCAAGATACACTAAAATTAATGTGTTTGACATTGTGCCTATAATATCGCGCCCAACATTCATGCCGGATTTAAAAAGTTCTCTTATGCTCAGGTTTTTATCCGTTATATGAATTTCATTAATAGTACTTGCAATTGAAACGGCAACATCCATTAGGGCTCCAAGAGCAGCAATAATAATTGAGGCAGCTAAAATCCCGGTAAAACTTAAATCAGGCCTTTGTGTGTATAAAAATACGCTCTCTTCGCCCATAAAACCTGTCAGGTGGCCAAGCTTTACGGCAACAAGGGCAAGGGTGCTTGCAAAAATGAGGCTCAAAACCGTTCCCAAAACTGCAGCATTCGTTTTTGAATTCACACCTGCAACAAGATACATTGTTGCAACAGTTGAAAGGACAGAAATTATAAGTGCCGCAATAATCGGCGAAACACCCCAAAGAACAAGGGGGACAAAGATTATAAATATTAAAAGGACAGTGATTACTATTGATAACAGGCTCATTAAGCCCTTTTTCTTTCCTATCACAATTAAAAACAAGACAAAAAGCCCTGAAAAAAGATAGACTGTGCCAATTCTTTTAATATCAGTTATAAAAATATCAACTTCATCCAGGCTTTTTGGGCTTTCAGACAAAGACTCCATCATAAGAAGCACCCTGTCCCCCTCCTTTAAAAAGACTTCATAGGCAGGGTTTCCGGTCATAAGGTTTTCTGTAACCTTCTCTTTTCCTTTGAATTGGCCCTTTGTAATCTTAACAGTTACAATTTGCTTTGAAATTTCTTCCGGGTTGTCGGTTTTTTCCGTATAATCATAGTCTATTTTTTTAACTATACCTTCTGTGGAAGATGTATATGTTCCTTGCAGCCTTTCTTCCGGTTTTGAATTGTCGGGAGCCGCAAAAGAATTCAGGGCCGAAAAGACAAATAATATTAAAATTAAGATTATTTTTTTCATACAAACATTTTACCGCTAAAAAATTATATTTTTGCAACGGTTATTCTGCTAAAATATTTTTTCAGTTTATCATAAGTTAACATAATTTCTTCAGATGAATTGTGCGGATCTTTAATAAGAAATCTTCTTTCCCCTTTTATGTCGATACATTCAAGGGAATAAGCATGGTTTGATATAAATTTTTTATCTGACATTTCCTCTGCACCTTTTTGGGTAGAAACCGCAAATACATAGTTATTCGGGGCAGAGTCAAAAAGTTCTCTTTCTGCGCAAAATACATATTCTGCATTGCGGACAATCTCAAGACCGAATTTTTTAAATATATCGGATACGCAACCTGCGTTGTTATAATAAAGGTCAGCTTCCGTCACATTTTTAAATAAATTAAGCACAAATTCTCTCGGAATATCTTCGCCAAAAATATCATATGCCGGCGCACCGGTTTTATCCATTTGATTAAGCCACCTTTGAAGAATCAGGGCTTCATATCTTGATTTATCATCTTTCTTCCCGTTTAATTCTTCAAGCCTCTTTGCAATTTCATCTCTCTGAAGGGTGAACTGCTTTGCCGAAGTAATGTCTTGAAGACAAAACATTTCATCAGGGCCTTTAGTGTCAACATATTTTATATAATATTTGATTTCCTCTTCCGTATAGGGTGAAGATGAGGCAAAAGGAGCGTTTTCACCCTGCCCTTTTAACTCGTTATATTTTTTTATAATAAACCGTCTTATAAGGTTTTGTCTTTCAAATTCAGACAGTGCTTCAATTGCCCTTATTCCTTCACAGGCAGATGAAACGCCTTTGTTTAATCTGTGTTTTGGTATTATTGACGCTATGTCACACAAAATATCGTTTTCGGGGTTTTTTGGAAGGACTTTCCCGCCCCTTTTTTCAAAGCCCCCAAACACAATGTCCACAGTATTATCCGGGTTTTCTCTAAACATTTCTAAAATTTTATGGCGACAAGCAGGATTATTATTTATACTGTTAATCGCACTCAAAAGATAACAGTCGCCAACATCTTTCTGGGCTGTGATAAATCTTTCAACAGGAGGGAATAGTTCAAGGTAAGTATCCCTTGTTATAAAAAGTCTTTTTATGCAATTTTCTTTAGTTTTAATTGAAATATTATTTTCTCCCCTAATTTCACAAACTTCACCTGTCTTAAGGGCCAAAAGCGCCTCATCTTCACTTTTAAATTCAGGCACAAAAGCGCTTTTTACATCTTTCTTTTCTGCATAGGCACCATACAAAATATCCAAATCGCCTGAAACTTCCCTGCTTACTCTATAATCCTTATTCAAGGGCCCCAAAACCGAAAGGGTAAGTTTTTTATCCTCAACAAGCCTTGTTAACATATCAAGATTACTTGCGTCCAGTCCGCTTCCTGAGAGCCTGTTAAGAGTAATATTGAGCTGGTTTTTGGCAGTTTCTCTTATTTTAACGTCATCGGAAGATAACCCGAAATGTTTGTATATAGGCAAAAGCCTTTTTTCTCCGTATTTTAGGGTTTTGCCTTCATCTTGAATATCAATGTCGGGTGGAAGATTGTCAGGAGCAGTATCAGGGTTTAGAAGGGAATTTTTAGTATAGCTTTTTTCCATATATTTTGAGCTTTTGTATCCGTTAAAATTTAGCCCAAAAGCAACAGAAAATTGGGTTTTGGGCGGGGTTTTATGACAGGAGCCTTTATTAAAATTGTTACAGGCAAAGCTTATTTTCATATTTCTTTAAAAACAAAACATTTAAAAATTTGTCAAATTTAATCTAAAATATGCTAAAATCAATTTATGCAAAGTTTTTTAAAACAAAATATCATTAAAAAACCGAAGGTAAGTATTATTATTACCTGTTTTAACCTTGCAAAATATCTGCCGGATTTAATTAAATCAATTGAAGACCAAACTTATAAAAACTTTGAAGTAATTATTGTAAATGACGCTTCTTTTGATGAAACCAAAGAATTTTTAGACGGACTATTATCGGATAATTTTATAAACAAAATTTTCCGCTCCATTGAAAAAGGCGCTTTTAGCGGCATTAAAATTTCAAGAGAAAAATATAAAGTAATCCACAACTTAAAAAACCTTGGACAATTTGGCTCTTTTTTAGAAGGGCTAAAAGTTGCACAGGGCGAATTTATCTGCCTTGTGGACGCTGATGATGTTTTAGTTCCTGAATATTTAAGCTGTCATCTTCAAGTGCATATGAACACATCCGTTGCATTTACAAGCGCGGCACAGTTTGAAATTGATGAAAATTCAGTTGCGCATTCGCTTGTGTCTTTGGCCTCAAGCGGCTATCAAAACAAAGATTTCAGCACAAATTTAAAAAGCGAAGAAGAAATTTTCAATTTGAAAGAAAGAATTGAAGATTTTGAAGTTAAAGTTTTAGACAACAAAAATTGTAAATTCGGAAATTGGGCCTGGGGGCCTACAACGTCTGCTATGATGAGAAAATCTGCGGCAGAAATCCTTTTAAAATATCCAACACCAAAGGATTGGATGAAAGGCGCAGATAAAATTGCATTCACATTTTTGCACCTAATTGGAGGTTCTGCCTTAATTTCAGCGCCCCTGTTTGCATACAGGCGCCATAAAACAAATTTATCAAGCGCAAACCCTGTGCTTGGAAATTTTAGATATCTAAAACCTGATTGTGTAAGGCTTTATGTAGGTTATAACAAGAGAATAAGGTTTGATATTTTAAGATTTATCTTCAAAAACTATGATTATTTTTGCGAAAAATTTAACCCTTTAAATGTAAAAAAGATGATATTTTCAATCATCTTTTCTATCGATTTTTACACGCTTAAACGTGCGTTTAAATCTTTATTTGTGCGCTAAATACTATGCAAGCTGGTTAAACTTTGCGCCTGTCATATTATCGCTAATAAACTGCGCTTGTGTATTTACGACATCTTTAACGGCAGCGCTGTAGTCTTCTCTTGTGTTTCTGCCATCTAAAAGCATGCCGCCTGATACAGCAGCGTTTGCGCCTTTAAAATTAGCCGCATTACCTGTAAAATTCAGTCTTTTCTTTCCGCAATTACATGAAATTGGTTCTATCATGGCACTACACTTCCCTTATTACACAATTATATAAAACAAAAACATAGATTTTCTTGCTACTATTATAACATTTTTTTAAAAAATGTGAAATATTTTGTTACAAAAACCGCCCATCAGGATGAAATCGGGCATTTAGGGGGTTAAATTCAACAGCCTTTGAATTATTATTAAAATTATGCAGCAAAATTGGAAAATCACCCCATATTTATTTTTACTACCCGCACTTATTCTTTTGACGGTTTTTTTCTTTATTCCCTTCTTTCAGACAATAATATACAGTTTTCAGGACTATTCAAAAGACATTTACAATCCGGTTTTTGGCACGCTTTCAAACTATAAGGCGCTGTATCATTCGCCCCTTTTTATAAAATCAATCGTAAATACGTTTTATTTTCTTATCTTAACAACACCTTTTCTGGTTATTTTCCCTCTGTTTTTAGCTATTTTAATTAACCAAAAAATCAGAGGTAAGAATTTATATAAATTGATAATTTATCTTCCGGTTGTTGTTTCAATAGTTGTGGTTGCAATTGCCTTCAAATGGCTTTATGCGCCAAACGGCCTTTTGAATTATTTTATGGAAGTTTTAAATTTGCCCGCTATTGACTGGCTTTCAAGCCCAAAGGTTGCAATGGCCTCTGTTGCAATGGTAACAGTATTTAAGGGAGTTGGATATTATATGATGATATACCTTGCTTCTTTAATGAGTGTGCCAAAAGAGCTTTATGAAGCGGCTGAAATTGATGGGGCAAGCGAATTTAGAAAACATATGACAGTAACAATTCCGCATTTAATGCCAACAATTGCCCTGGTTTCAACAATTTCTGCAATTTCTGCCTTAAAGGTTTTTGTTGAAATATACGTTATGACAAAGGGCGGGCCTTTGGATTCAACCAAAACAGTTGTGTATTACATTTACGAGCGCGCCTTTGAAAACCTTGATATCGGGCTGGCATCAGCCGCGTGCGTTATTTTGTTGTTAATTGTTATGGCATTTTCAGTTATAAACATCCTTTGCTTTGAGCGGAAAAAATACGGGCTTTAGGGGGTTGAAACTATGCGTCATTTTAAAGGTTTTTTAATTCATACAATTTTAATTTTAGTTTGTTTTTTGTGCCTTCTGCCCTTTTTGTGGCTGACATCAACCGCCCTTAAGGGCCCGATGGAAAACATTTTCCAATATCCGCCGGTTTTTATCCCCGAAGATTTCACCTTTGAAAACTTTAGGCTTGTTTTGGCGCTTGTTCCAATTGTGGGATATGCTATAAACAGCTTTATTGTGGCCTTTTTCACGGTTATTTTAAATTTAATATTCTCCGCCCTTGCGGCATATCCTTTGGCAAGAATGAATTTTGGGGGCAAAAACCTTGTATTCTTTGGTATTTTAGCCACAATTATGGTGCCCTTTCAGGCAATTATGCTCCCGATTTATATTATCACTCTAAAATTAAACCTTGTAGATTCTTACAGCAATTTTCAGGGATATTTAGGGTTGATTTTACCTTTTGCGGTGAATGCATTTGGAATTTTCCTTCTAAGACAGGCATTTTTAGCCATTCCAAAGGAGTTGGAAGAATCTGCTGTAATTGACGGGTGCAACGCGCTTCAGATATTTTTCAAGGTGCTTTTGCCTTTAATAAAGCCGTCTTTAGCGGTTTTAGCCATTTTTACATTCATTGGAAGCTGGGGTGAATTTTTATGGCCAAGCATTATTTTAACAAAAGACACCCTATACACCCTTCCTGTCGGCATTAACGACCTTCAAGGAGCATTCAGCGCAAACTACAGGCTCATTGCGGCAGGTTCAATGATTTCAATCGTCCCGATTGTTATTTTCTTTGTATCTTTACAAAAATACTTCATCCAAGGCTCCACCGAAGGCGCCGTGAAGGGGTAAGGCTTTATCTGTATGTCTTATCTGTATATGCCAAGTTTTGACATTAGATAAAATTTGCATTCGTCAAAAATCCGGCCAAAAGTTTTATATTCCCACACTTTTTTCTTGATTTTTATTTCCATTGGCATAGAACTTTTAACGCCTGACGTAAAATTTTGATTTTTATTACCTTCAAAATTAACAATATTTGTATTAAATGCCAAATATTCAGACTTCATATTTAAGGAGAATTTTGGAATTTTTATTTCATTCAAAATGTCAATTGTGTTTTTGCATTTTGAATTATTGCCGTCAATAGGTTTATAGTCTGTTTCTTTGGTGCCCGTACACCAGCTTCTTTGAATTTCTTTAATTTTTCCTCTTCTATCCAATGTAACATAGGCATGCGCACTTAGGGGCAGTTCTCTTTCCTTTAAAACATCCAAATAGTATTTGGTTGCAATTTTGTCGAATTTTCTAATATATTTTGCATAAGGCAAACACTCGGGTATCATATAATTTTCATAGTCGTTAATATCGCCCTTTTCTTGTTTCATTTGAATGCGCATTGAGTATTCTCTGAATTTTTCAAAATCCATACAGCTTTGGTGCGAGTAGTTACTGTATGTGAATTCCTGAATTGCATATTTTACAGGGATTCCCCTGTATTCAAAGGCTTCACTTACTGCAGAGCTAAAGCAGAAATACAATAATGCGAATAATAATATTTTTTTCATTTTAATCTCCCGTTTTTTGAATCATATCATTTTATTTTTTTTCTGGCATGATTTTTAACATAGGATATAATGGCTTTATGCATGAGATTTTTTCAAGAAATGAATTATACTGGGGCAAAGAGTTTCAAGAACACCTTTCTGGGTTAAAAATTGCAGTGTTTGGCCTTGGCGGAGTCGGAGGGTTTGCGCTTGAAGCGCTATGTCGTGCAGGGATTGGGCATTTTTTAATTGTGGATTTTGACACAATAAGCAAAACCAACATAAACCGCCAGCTTATTGCCCTAAATTCAACCGTGGGGCGAAAAAAAACCGAGGTTTTTAAAACGCGGCTTTTGGATATTAACCCAAACGTCAAAGTTCAGGTCTACGACGGATTTTTTACGGAAGATACTCAAGATAAAGTTTTTTCGGGCGAATTTTCCGTATACACAAGCGGAGATACCGACATCGACAGAGCAGGCGAGGCGAGCAGCCCGGATTTTATAGTTGACGCGATTGATACGGTAAAATCTAAAATTGAACTCATAAAATTTGCAAAAGAAAACGAGGTTGAAATCATCTCCTCCTTTGGCGCAGGAAACAGAATGGACGCCACAAAGCTTTTTGTATCAGACATTTCAGAGCTTAAAGCCCTGGGCGGAACAAAAGACAGCTTTGTTAAAAACGTTTTAAACAAACTTAAAAAATATGTGGGCATAGAAGAGGGGCTAACCGTTGTTTCAAGCAGCGAAAAGGCCCATAATAAAGAAAAAATAAGCGCACTTGAAACAGTTGATACTGGAGATGGAAAAAGTGTACAATATACAAAATTTACCCCGGCGTCAACCCCTGTCGTTCCTGCAGTTGCGGGATACTTAATGGCAAATCATATATTAAAAACTTGTTACAATAATTTTTCAAATTTGAAATCCTAAACGCCCACAGGACAAGGGTTTCAAGATAATACTTTCGGGCTAATTCCTTTATGCGATAAAAGCATGTGTAACATAGGTTAAGATAATAATGTGAGCACTGCAAAACCACCTGCCATCTTTATTCGGGGTTGCGATATAAAAATTTTGGGCGGGATAAAAAGATTTTGAAGGGCTCACATTTTTTATGCTGAATTTTTAGGGCTTTAGTTTTTTTGCAAGCAATTTGTAACAGGATAGGAAATAGGAATGCAGTGAAGGGACCGTTAAAGAGGCTTGAGGACGAAGGCTCGAGGGTTCAATTGCAAATCATAAACGGGACCGCGTCCCTGAGGTGTATTCCTATTTCTTATCCTACACGGAATTTATTATCAGTATTGAATTCAAAACAAAACCTGCAACTTTCAAAACTTCTATGATACAATAGGCTTATGAAAAAGAGTAAATTTGTGGCCGTTGTAGGCAGGCCAAATGTCGGAAAATCCACCTTAATAAACAGAATTCTAGGCGAAAGACGCTCCATTGTTGATGATATGCCGGGTGTAACGCGCGATAGAATCTATTTTGACGCCTCTTGGCAATCTAAAGAGTTTGTTTTGATTGATACAGGCGGAATTGTGACAAACGACGAGGATGAATTTGTAAATAATATTTTTAACCAGGCAAAACTTGCCGTGGAAGAGGCCGACACAATTCTTTTTGTGGTGGACGCAAAGGCGGGCCTTTCCCCTTATGATACAGACATTGCAAACATTTTAAGACAATCAGGCAAAGAAGTGATTCTTGTTGCAAACAAGGTGGATTCAATGTCTGAAATTGGCAACACTTCTGATTTTTACGCCCTTGGAATAGGCGAACCCCAGGCAGTGTCTGCATTACACGGTTCAGGCGGCGTGGGTGATTTACTTGATAAAATTACAAAAGACATTGAAAAAAAACCCGATAATGAAGAGGACGAAGGCGCAATAAAAATCGCAATTGTGGGCAAACCAAATGCCGGGAAAAGCTCTATTTTAAACAATTTGCTAAATGAAAACCGCGCCATAGTTTCCCCTGTTTCAGGCACCACAAGAGATTCCATCAATTCAGAAGTTATTTATCAGGATAAAGACTTTATTTTGGTGGACACTGCAGGAATCAGGAAAAAGTCTAAAGTGGATTACGGCGTGGAAGCATTCGCCGTAGACCGCGCTATTCGTGCAATTAGAGAAGCCGATGTGGCGCTTTTGGTTGTGGATTCAACCGAAGGGCTCACAGATCAGGATAAAAAAATCGCACAAACAGTTGAAGAAGCAGGCTGCGGGCTAATTGTAGCGTTTAACAAATGGGATTTAATTAAAAACGTGCAAACTCACAAGCTTGAAAAACAGGTTGAAGAAGACGCGCCCTTTTTAAACTATGCAAAGAAAATTTTTATCAGCGCAAAGACAGGCCAAAGGCTGAACCAAATTTTTGACACGGCAATTGAAGTGGCCGAACAAAGAGACAAAAGGGTCCAAACCGGCCTTTTAAACAAGGTTATAAACGAAGCAATTGCCCTAAACCCGCCAAACTCAATCAAAGGCAAGTTTGCAAAGGTCTACTATTCAACCCAAGTGAAGGCAAAGCCCCCTACGTTTGTATTATTTGTAAACAACAAAGATTTAATTAAAGATTCTTATAAAAGATACCTTTTAAAAAAGCTCAGAGAGGCTTTCGGGTTTTTTGGCACACCAATAAGAATTTCATTTAGGGAAAAGAAAGAAAAGGATAAATAAAAATGTTAAGCAATGTTGCAATGATTACAATTACAATAATCTCAAAAGCCTTGATGATTGCGGCCCTCGCCTATTTAGTAGGGTCAATTCCGACAGGATATTTAATCGTTAAATCAAAAACAGGAAAAGACATAAGAGAAGTGGGCTCAGGCTCCACAGGCGCCACAAACGTAAAGCGTGTTTTGGGCAAAAAATGGTTTTTTATTGTTATGCTCTTAGACGCCATAAAAGGTGCTCTGCCCGTTGTTTTCTTCCGCTTTGCCGTGCAGCATGGGATAATGTCCCCTGATTTATTCGACCTTTCCCCCGTAATTGCCGCTATATTTGTAATTATAGGACATTCTAAATCTGTATTTTTAGATTTTAAAGGCGGAAAATCAGTGGCTTCAGGCGTTGGCACAATTATCGCCCTAAACTGGCAGGTTGGGCTTATTCTTGCCGCAGTTTGGAGCGTTATAACTTTTATCACAAAATATGTATCCGTCGGTTCAATCATTGCGCTTGTTTTATCCCCATTTTTAATGTATTTCTTCAAAGCACCCGTGTCTTACGTTGCATATTGCGCAATTGCAGCAGTTTATGTAACCTGGCTGCACCGCGAAAACATCCAAAGGCTTATAAAAGGCGAAGAAAACAAGGTGAGAAAATAGCTGCCTTATGTTAGATGCCGCGCCTTAAGAACATTTTAAAGAGAGTGGATTTTAAAAAGAATGAAAACGATTGAAATAATTCCAAAAATCAAGGTGGATAATAAAGAAAAGCTGGCACTTGTCTATACTCCGGGTGTTGCAAAAAGTTCAAATGCAATTCATGCAGACTATGATAAGGTTTTTGACCTTACAAACAGGTCAAATTCCGTTGCAATCCTGTCTTTTAACTACACTGAAAGCCTGAAACGTGCAGTATATATAAAAGAAACTCTTGGCGTGGACGCATATCCCTTTGAAATTAAGCAAAACGAACTTTCAAAAGATGAAACGACGCGCAAAAAAGAAATTGATTTTGTTGTTGAAAACATTATGCCGAATTTTATGGGGGTTGATACGGTTCTAATTGAAGGAGGAAGCTTTGATTCAGCGTTTGAAATTCCTACAAGAAGTAAGGGGTGCCTATTTTCAGGTGATATAAAGATTGAAAACATTGAACCGGTTGAATTGCGCCGTCTTTTTGGGGGTGTAATAGAAACCAGGGTTAAAGAAACACCCGATAACATCTTTAAAAAGCCCGTTGCAATTATATCAGACGGAAGCGCCGTCCTTGGATTGGGCAATATTGGCGCAGAAGCAGGACTTCCTGTTATGGAAGGAAAAGCCGTGCTTTTTAAAAGCTTGGGCGAGGTAGATGCAATGCCATTATGCCTTAAAACGCAGGTGCCAAGCGAAATTGAGCGAATTGCATTTCTCTTAGAAAATTCTTTTTCAGGAATAAACTTAGAAGACATCAGTGCACCGCGCTGCTTTGAAGTTGAAGAAAACCTCATAAATTCACTTCACATTCCTGTTTTCCATGATGACCAGCACGGAACCGCAATTGTAGTCCTCGCAGGGCTTTTAAACGCAATGAAAGTTGCAGGGAAAAATTTAGAAGATACAAAAATTGTCTTTTCGGGCGCAGGAGCCGCAGGACAAGCAATTTGCAAACTTTTAATTAAGATGAGAGAATTTCTTAAAGCCGCTTCAAACGCAGAAAATGCCAACACCCCCGGCGGCAAGGGCGTTTTAATGTTTGATAAATTTGGCGCTGTTTATAAAGGCCGAAAAGAAAATGACTCCTCGCTTGAAGCTATGGCTCAAATTACAAATTATGAAGAATTTAAAGGAAGCCTGAAAGATGGTATAAAAAATGCTGATATTTTTATCGGGGTTAGCGCAAAAGGCCTTGTGGACCAGGATATGGTAAAATCAATGGCAAAAAACGCCGTTTTATTTGCAATTGCAAACCCTGAACCTGAAATTTTACCGAATTTGGCGCTTGAAGCAGGTGCTTTAATTGCCGCTTCCGGCAGAAGTGACTTTAACAATCAAATCAATAATTCCCTTGTTTTCCCGGGGCTTTTTTGCGGCATATTAAATTCCAATGTTAAAAAAGTTGACGACAAGATTAAAATCGAGGCAGCGCTTGCCTTAGCAGAAATTGTTCCAGAAAGTGAACTTAGCAAGGATTACATAATTCCTGACGCCTTAGATGAAAAAGTTCCTCTGGGCTTGCAAAAAATATTTCAGCATGTATGATTTAGATGTCAGAAATTGCTTTAAAAAGCAGCCCAACATCCGAATAGCAAAAATAGCCTTGGTTTAAGGTGTTTTGTTATTCTTAAAATTTTAGGGCCCCGGCTTATTAAAAACATATGTCAAACATTTAGGCAAAACATTTGTCAAAAGATATTAAAAATATAACTTAAGAAAGGTAAATAAACGTGAGCGAAGAAAAAGAAATCCAAGCAGCAGAAGCAGTAGAAACAGTTGAAGAAGTAAAAGAAGAAGCTGTTGAAGTTGCAGAAAATGTTGAAAACGTTGAAGTTCAACAATTAAAACCCCAAAGAAAAGGGCAAAGAAGAAGAAAAATCGAAACGGTTGAGCCGGTTGAATCAGAATGGAAAGAACAAGTTGTTCAAATTCGCCGTGTAACAAAGGTTGTAAAGGGCGGTAAAAAACTTTCTTTCCGTGCAATCGTTATCGTTGGTAATAAAAAAGGACAGGTTGGAATGGGCGTTGCAAAGGCAGCAGAAGTTATCGTTGCAATCCAAAAAGCTGTTGCAGACGGCAGAAAGAACCTTATCACCGTTCCTATCTTTAAAACAACAATTCCTCATATGATTACTGGCCGTTCAGGCGCAGGCAGCGTTGTTTTAAAACCTGCTTCTCAAGGTACAGGTGTTATCGCAGGTGGTGCGGTTCGTGCAGTTCTTGAATTATCAGGAATTGAAAACATTTTATCTAAATCATTAGGTTCAAAATCTCCTCTAAACGCTGCAAACGCAACATTAAACGCTCTTAAATCTTTAAGAACATTTAAAGATGTTGCCGCACAAAGAGGCATTTCAATGAAACAGCTTTTGGGCTAGTTTAATGAACCTGCAAAAGGCTTTTTTAAGAGCCAAAACAAAGGCGAAACGCCAAAACGTTCAAGATAATTAAAGAAAAAGGTAAATAAAATGGCAAAGACAGAAACAGTTAAAATAACTTTGAAAAAAAGCACAATCGGCGCCCCCGAAAAACACACAAAAATCGTTAAGGCGCTTGGCTTAACAAAGACAAACCAAGTTGTTGAACACAACAAAACAGACATCATCATGGGTATGGTAAATAAAATCCCCCACCTCGTAGAAGTGGTAAAATAGACAATAGCGAAATAATAAGGAATAAAATAAAATGATAACATTAGAAGATTTAAAGCCTGCTGAAGGATCAGTTAAAAAATCCAAAAGAGTAGGCAGAGGAAGATCATCAGGACACGGTAAAACATCTTGCCGCGGCCACAACGGCGAAGGCCAAAGAAGCGGAAGAACCGCAAAACGCGGATTTGAAGGCGGCCAAATGCCTGCTTTCAGACGCCTTCCGAAATTAAAAGGCTTCAATAACATCCACGCCTTAAACGCAGCTGCACTTAATGTTTCAGCTCTTGAAAGATTGAACGTTGAAGTTGTTGATTTAGCTTATTTAAAAGAAAACAAAATCGTACACTCTTCAACCGATGTTTTAAGAATTTTAGGCAACGGTGAAATCTCAAAAGCAATCACTGTAAAAGCAGCCTATGTAACTGAATCTGCCAAGGCAAAAATTGAAAAAGCAGGCGGAAAAGTAGAATTAGTTTAATTATTAATAAACGTTTAAGATACTAAACCGCACCGGAATTTAAGCCCTGTGTGGTTTAGCGTCTTTCATTTTTCAAAAGAAATACATAAGAAAGGTCAAGTACTTTAAAATGCAACAAGCAAACAATGAACAAATGCTTCAAAGTTTAGTCAGCAACATTCAGGCAAGCGGGCTGAAGCAAAAGTTAATCTTTACGTTTATAATTATTGCCCTGTTTAGGTTTGGCGCCCAGCTTCCTATTTTTGGCATAAACAATGAAGTCTTCCAGGCACTGGCTGCGGGAAACAATATGATAGGTTTCTTGGATTTATTTTCAGGCGGCGCTTTAGGCAAAGTTTCAATTTTTGCGCTCGGCATAGGCCCCTACATCACAGCTTCAATCATTATGCAGCTTTTGGCGGTAATTATTCCATACTTAGAAAACCTGCAAAAAGAAGAAGGTGAAGCAGGAAGGCGAAAAATTCAGCAGCTAACAAGGCAATTTACAGTTATACTTGCATTTTTCCAATCTTTTGTATTTGTAACAATTTTATCAAAGCTTCCAGGCTCCATTATGCACAGCGTTAACCCGTTTATGTTCTTTATGGGCTCAATGATTGCGCTCACCGCGGGTGCCGTTATGGTTATGTGGCTTGCAGAATTAATCACTGAAAAGGGAATCGGAAACGGCGGCTCGCTTTTGATTTTTGTCGGCATTATTTCAGGAATTCCCCTCTACACTCAAAGAACAGCAACCCTTGTTTCTCAAGACCCAAGATTACAGCTTGGCATTATGGCATTATTATTAATATTTGTTGCAACAATAATCTTTATCATTATTCTGCATGACGCAGTAAGAAAAGTGCCCATAGTTTCAGCAAGACGCCAAGTCGGAAATAAAGTTTACGGCGGACAAAATTCAAACATTCCTTTTAAATTAAACCCGGGCGGCGTTATGCCAATTATCTTTGCAGTTGCTATTCTTTTATTTCCGGCAACAATTTTAGGGTTTGTGCACCAAATGAACATCTCAAACCCCGCCTTAAAGAGCGTTTTAGAATCCATGAATGCATTTTTAAGCCCGTCAAGCGTAAGCTATTATGTTATTTATTTCTTGTTAATTGTGGCTTTAACATTCTTCTACGCTTCAATTATTCCAAATATGCAGCCTAAAGAAATTGCAAACAATCTTAAAAAATACGGTTCTGCAATTCCTGGCGTAAAACCCGGGAAGCCAACTGCAGACAAATTAGATGAAATCTTATCAAGACTTATGTTCATCGGCGCCATCGCCCTTGGTATCATTGCAATGGTTCCGACGGTTGCGTCTAAAATTACCAACATTACAACGTTACAAGGTCTTGGCGCCACATCTTTAATCATTATGGTGGGCGTTGCGCTCGATTTCATTAACCAAATTAAAACTCATATGCTTGCAAAGAACTATGAAAGCTTCTTAAAGCAGGAACAATAATTGTTTCAAGCCTTGGTTAAACAGGGCTTGCAAGCAAAAAAATGATATATAACTCTTAAAAGAAAGTGTGAATTTGATGAAAAAAGTTTTTATTTTCTTAGGGCCTCCGGGGTGCGGAAAGGGCACGCAGACAGACACATTGTCTAAAGAATTGAACATCCCGCATATCGATACAGGTTCGCTTTTAAGGGAAAATATCAAAAACGAAACTGAATTTGGTAAAATCGCAAAAAGCTTTATTGACAAGGGTCAGCTTGTACCGATTGAAGTTGTGCAATCTGTTATAAACGAAAGAATTTCAAGAAAAGACTGCGAAGGCGGCTATATTTTAGACGGCTTCCCAAGAAGCATGGAACAGGCGCAGGCGCTTAAAACCATGTGGGAGAATTCTCCGTATAAATTTGAAAAAGAAGAAAAAGTTGCCGTATACTTTGACATTCCGACAGATGTTCTTGTTGAAAGGCTTATAAACAGACGCTCTTGCCCTGCTTGCGGTAAAATTTACAACCTAAAAAGTTCTGCCCCAAAAGTTGAAGGCAAATGCGATATCTGTAATGTGGATTTAATTCAAAGAAAAGACGACACCAAAGAAACCGCTGTGCTTCGCTTTGAAACCTATGATAAAGAAACAAAGCCGCTTCTCGATTTTTACAAAGAAGAAGGTCTTTTGGTTCAAATTAACGCAAACCAAGGCATAGACGCGGTTTATCAGGAATTAAAGAAAGTTATAAATGATTAACAGAAAATCACGAGAAGAAATAAAACTCATGCGCCATGCAGGAGGCGTTGTGGCCCTTGTACATCAGGCGATGAAAAGCGCTGTGAAGCCAGGAATTTCAACCTTTGAACTGGATGAAATCGCGGCAAAAGTTATAAAAGAAAACAAATGCACACCCACATTTTTAGGCTATAACGGCTTCCCAGGCTGCATTTGTACCTCAATAAATGAAGAAGTGGTCCATGGAATTCCATCCAAAGACCGCATTTTAAAAGAAGGCGACATAGTTTCAATTGACGTTGGTGCAACATACAGAGGCCTTGTGGGCGATTCCGCCTGGACTTATCCTGTAGGAAAAATCAGCAAAGAATATGAAGATTTACTCAAAATCACAGAACTTGCGCTATTTAACGGCATTTCAAAAATGAAAGATGGCAACGTTTTAGATGACATTTCAGGCGCTGTTGAAGACACAGCTTTGGGTGTTGCGGAAAACATCCCATTTGAACTAAAAAACCCTGACGGAGGTGGCAAAAAATACGGCATTGTGCGCCAATACGGAGGCCACGGTGTTGGGCGCAATATGCACGAAGACCCATTCTTGTTTAATTACAGGGTAAATAACAAAACAAAGCTCAAAAATGGCTATGTGATTGCAATTGAGCCTATGATAAATCTGGGTGTGGATGAGGTTGTGGTATCAACCGCAGACGATTGGTGCGTTTCAACTGTTGACAACAAGGCTTCTGCGCATTTTGAACACACGGTTGCCGCAACAGAAGATGGGCCTTTAATTTTAACGGCGCTTGAATAAAGATTTGCAGCAAGGTTTTAAAATTCAAAACATTAAACTCAGGTGTTCCCAAGCTAAAACGCAAGGTAAAATCAGGTTTTCGCCTTTTTAACTATTCCTAAAATCCTTGAAAAATAGTCAATATCAGGGTCAAATTTTACTGTCACATTTTCATTCTTTGAAAGTGAGATGTATGTTATAGAAACGTTTTCGCTTTTATACAGTTTTGAAGCTGCGTATAAATATACAACGGTTTGGATATCAAATTCAGGCTCTTTTGGCAGATTTGTCATTTTCCAATCATAAATTTCCACCGCACATAAAGAATTAGGGCAGAGCAAAACCGCGTCAAACCTGCCTGTAAGGTAAAATTCTTCTTTACTATCTGCTTTATTTTGGGCCAAATCCGTTGCGCCACAATGGTTTTTGCCCCCGCATTTTATTAAAAACGGCTGTTCAATATTTTTATTCATAGCGTTTTTTAGAGTTTTTACTGCGTCAAATTCTTTTATTTTATCCACAAATTCTCTGTCTTTTTTTGAAAAAGAAGCCTCAATCTTTGTCATATCGAAGCCTTTAAGATAAAAGCACAAAAAATTATGCAGGTTTTGCCCCGCCTTCGTACTTGAATTATCAGGGTTTAAGAAAAGGCCCTCATTATATTTCAGCCTGAAATTTTCAGGGTCTTTGTCTAAAATTTTAAGAGAATTTGCACTAAATGTATCCAAAATTAGGCCTCCTCTCCTTCTTCTGCAACATTTTGCAAGGTTATATCCTGCCCAAGCCCCCTAAATTCAAGTTTTTCAAGAAATGAATTTATCTCAAACACCTGGTTTGGCAGCTTTTCGCGCACTTTATTATAAATTTTATATTCCCTTGCACAGGTTAGGTAGAGTTTTCTTTTTGCGCGCGTAAAGCCAACGTAGGCAAGCCTCAAATTCTCTTCCTGTATCTCTTTTTTAAGCTCCTCTTCACTTTTGGGCTCTGTTTTAACGCTTTCAATAAACTTGGAATTTTCCTTAAGTTTAATGTCATTAATATCAAACGTCAAATTATCCGTAAACATTTCAGGAATGAAGACATAATTGAATTCATCGCCTTTTGATTTATGCAGGGTCAAAATCCGAATGGCAGAATTTAGCCCGCTATCAACATTTTCGGCGTCAGACACAAGCTTAATCCCCGTCCTGTTTGCTTTTTGCGCCATATCATTCAATTTTTTTACCGTGTCTTCAAAAGTTTTATTTGAATTAAACACCTTTGACACAATCCCCGAAACAAGCGATATATTTGCCTTTTGGAAATCGCGCAGGCTTCCTTGGGAATTTTCTTTATCCGGATTTTGTTCCTTGTCTTGACCCAAAACTCCCGCCAAGGCTTGCTTTTCACCTGCTCCAAAATAAAACTCCCCAATTTTATAAGCAATTTCATATATAGGCAAATTCCACATACGAACAAAATACTTTAAATCCCAAAACAGGCTAAAATACTCATTATTCCCCAAAATAAAAGGTAAATTCAAAGTATCAAGAAAATTTAAAATCTCAATATCATCTCTGTAAAAACCAAGCTCTATTAGGGTTTTAGCACAATTTTTCACAACATTATTGTTCAAAGGATTATTTATAAAGTTCAAAACCGCTAAAACCGCCCTGAATACAGGGTTTAAGTTTAAAGTGTCGGAATTTGTCGTAAAATCAAAGGTTGAATTTTCGGATAAAAAATTGCTCCACTCCAAAACTCCTCTGTTGCTCCTTAAAAGTATTGCAACACTTGGGTTTTCCGTATTTTTTTCATTATAAATTGAGCCTATTTTATCCAAAATAAACCGTTTTTCATCCCCCTCTTTTTCAAAAATATACTCTTCAACACTATTCTTATCAACAATGTTTTTCCCCTCAACAGGCTTTGCTTGAATTGGTAAAAACGCGCCCGGGGCAAGCTTTTCCCCGTATTTTATGAGTTTGTTTGAAAAATCAATAATCCCGGTTGCGTTTCTGTTTGAATAATCCATTTTAACATTCAAATTTTCAGAAATAAAGCGCTTAAAGCCTTTCACATCCGCGTTTGAAAAGGTTGTTGTAATCGCTTGGTTTACATCCCCGCAACGGATTAAATTCCCGTTTTTTGAAGACAAAATTTTTATTAATTCTTGCTGAATTTCGCTCGAATCCTGTGCCTCATCTTCAATTACAAACTTCATCAAATTCTGATAATATTCCCTAATTCCCTTGTCATTCCTCAAAAGCGTTAAAGAAAGGGCCAAAAGGTCGTCATAGTCTATAAAATTTGAACTTAAAAGAGTGGTTTTATAGGTTTCAAAAATGCGGCGAAAAAGCGGGGAAAGCCTGTCCGGCTGCGGGTGTTTTTGGTTTTTGTAGGCTGAAATTGCCCGCTCATAAAGCTCTGCCTTTAATAAATCAAGCCCAAGCGCGCTTATAATGTCTTTTATAATCTGACCGCGCTTAATTTCATCCAAAATCTCAAAATCCACATCTAAATTCAGTTTTGTGTGGTTATTATTTTCCCTTAAAATCCTAAGGGCAAGACCGTGGATAGTTGAAATGTGCGGCAGCTCAACAAGATGAGGAAAGGCTTCTTTTATCCTTTCTTTAAAGTTTCTTGCGGCAGATTCCATAAAAGTGAGGACAAAAATGTTTTCAGGAGGCACATTTTCATTCAAAAGCTTCAAAATAAGGGCAAGCATTATCGTTGTTTTCCCGGCGCCCGCAACAGCGCTCACAGCCATTTTGCCTTCTTTATATTCTAAAACAGGCGCCTGGTCTGGCCTTGGAACAATTTTGAACCCTTTTTTAGGCGCCATAGCAGGGTTTTTTGCCCCGCCTTCTGCCTCATTGCCAGACCCGCCTTGCGCTTCGCCCATCACACCGTTTATCGCCGCAGAAGGATTTTCTTTAAAGAAGTGGTTTATTCCCTTAAAATTTTCCGCGCCAAGAAAGTCGTAAATGCTTGAATAGATATAGATTTCACCTTCATTTAAAAGATAGATTTTTCGAATAAGCCTTGAAGTCTTATCAAGCGCACAGTTTATGTTGTCTTCAAGCTCAAAACTCTTTTTCTTCCAGCTTTTTTGAAATACCCAAGCATTATACAAAGGCCCTATGTCTTGTTTTGTCCAGTTTGAACTTGTGGTGTCCAACAAAAACGTGTGTTTTGACACAACGGAATTATCTATAAGCTTTTGCGCCGTGGAAACAACAACGGCATTTTCATCCACATTTGCACTAGACAAAGGGTTTTCAGACACTATCGTATTTTCAAGCTGCAAAATTAATTCCCTGTTTGAAACAGAATTCAAGGACAAAGAAAGCGCATTTTCACTATCCGAACCGCCCCCAAAAGCACCCGGGTTAAATATTTCTTCAAAATCTCTCACCTGCTTTAAAAGCTGGTTTATTTTATAAAGAAGGGACTTATTTTCAGGCTTTAATTCAACATATTCATATGCCACGGTGTAAAGCTGAATTGAAAGTTTCTTATCCGTCATTTCATCACAAATTTCAAGAAACCGTGCCACGCCTTCATTTTCAGAGAATTTTTTTAAACAATCAAAAATATCGTTGTCAAAAACTTCATAATCATCTGCAATTTTTAAAACAAGGTTAAAATCAAGCTTCAAAATTTTAGCTAAAATCCCCCTAAAAACATAGGGAGAAATTTTTAAATTTTTATTGTTTAAAGCCTTTAAAACTTCTAAAATAGCTGCTATATCAGGGTTTTTAGAGAGTTTTTCGCTTCCTGAAAGATATTGAACGGGCGCGTTTATTTTTTCTAATTGAAATTTCAAATAATCGTCAATATTTGGCGTCACAATTGCAATATCAGAGGGTTTCAACCTGTTTTTCGGGTCTGAAAGCAGCGTGTTTATTTTCCTCACAGCTTCCGCTATCATCTCATCCTGTCTTATAAAGCTTTGCAAATATGAATTTTCAATTAAAACAGAGTCCCCGGCTTTAATTGTATGGAAAATTTCATCCCCTTTTTTTGTTTTTAAAGTATTAGCCGGGGCAAGTTTTGGCGATTCATCCAAAAAACGCTCAAAATCAAACTCAAGCGCCCCCAAAAACCCTTTTCTTGTGCAGCCAAATTCATCATAAGCGATAAAAAATTCCTTGATATCAGGCTTTATAAATTTTAAATATTCAAACAAAGCAGGGGTAATTTCATCGCCATCATCCAAAAAGACATATTTATAAGGGTTGAACGTGTTTTCATAGATATATTTAAAAATATCCGTTTGGCGAAGATAGTCAAACGCCCTTAAATTCAGGGTTTTAAGCTTATATAAATTGAGCGCATTTTTAATATCGGAATAAAAAGGGTCAGACAAAATCTTTGCCCGCTCTTTAATTTCATCCGGCGTCAGCGCATTCAAAACGCACAGCGAATACCGCCTTAAAAGCTGGTGAAGCAGGTTCCCCTTGGAATTATACCCTTTAAACTGCACCTCATCAATTGCTTTTCTAAAAATGTACTGGCTCACCTCTAAACCCGATAAATTTGGAGCTATTTTTGCGTTTTCATCCTTTATTTTGTTCTCAACAATAACCCAGTTATCCAAAATGAAATTATAAACAAGGCCAAAAAAGGTGTAAACATTGAAACTTGTGAGCGCTTCACGCGTTAGGAGTTTTTTTGTCTTTTCAATAAATTCATTTTTCTTTTTAAAATTTTGAACAATAACAAGAATGTCTTCTGCCGCAACGCCTTTGTTCAAAAGTTTTGCGTACTCATTTACCAAAATATCCGTTTTATTTGAATTCAGATGGCCTTTAATTAACATCTACAAAATATCCATAGGATCAACATCCACAACCATTTTAATGTCATTAGGCAAAATAACTTTTCTTAAGAACGAAAGAATGATATTATGCCCTTTTTCATCCAGTTTATTCTTTATAATAAGGTTAAACCTGTACTCCCCGCGGATTTTTTCCAACACGCAGGGCGCAGGGCCCATAACAATAAGCCTTTCTGTTAATGACAGCTTGTCAATCCAATCTTTAAGGCGCATTCCAATTTCCATAGCAGATTTTTCAGCCCTAAAATTATTATCGGAACTTAAAATTATTCTTATAATCTTTGCAAAAGGCGGATAATCAAAGGCTTCACGGATTTCAATTTCATTTTCAAAAAAGCTGTCATAATCTTGCTCCCGCGCCTTATCAAGAAAAATATTCGCATTATTAAACGTCTGAAAAATAACTTTGCCCTCTTCTTTTCCGCGGCCAGAGCGTCCTGCAACCTGGCATAGGAGCGAAAAGCCCCTTTCAGAGCTTCTAAAATCAGGCAAATTAAAGCTTAAATCTGCATTTATAACCCCAACAAGCGTCACATTCGGATTGTCAAGCCCTTTTGCAATCATCTGTGTGCCGATTAAAATGTCGATTTCACCGTTGTTAAAAGCTTCAAGAATTTCAAAATGTTCGTTTTTCTTTGAAAGCGCATCTGAATCAAGCCTTTGGATTTTAAAATCGGGGAAAATTTTCCCTGCAACTTCTTCCACCCTCTGAACCCCTGTGCCAAAGTTTTCCAAGGCGCCTTCTTCTTTGCATTCAGGACAGGTTGTTAAATTTTTAATCTCGTAATTACAGTAATGACAACGATGAGAGCCCGTTTGTGAATGATAAATTAAAGGAATTGCGCATTTTGGACATTCTATTACGGTAGAACATGCCATACACTGCGTATAGCTTGAAAAACCGCGCCTGTTTATGAGCAAAATCACCTGATTTCCGTTGCCTACAGTTTTTTTTACTTCATCAATTAAATACTTTGAAAAAATCCCGTTGTTTCCAAAGCCCCTTTCCATGCGCATATCAACAATTTTCACCTTGGGAAGCTCTGCGTTATTATATCTGTTTTTCAATACAAAAAGGGAATTTGAATTTTTCGCCTCGTAATAGCTTTTAATATCAGGTGTCGCGCTTCCAAGGATAATCTTTGCGCCGCCTTTGCCGTTTTCATCTGCACCAAGCTCCGCAAGCTTTTTTGCAACTTCAATTGCCGAATACCTTGGAGCAGGCATAGTTTGCTTGTATGCAGGGTCGTTTTCCTCATCAATTATTATAAGCCCAAGGTTTTTTACAGGCGCAAACACGGAAGAGCGCGCCCCAAAAAGGATTTTAATCTCGTCATTTCTGAGTTTTTGCCAAACTTTATATTTTTCCCCTTCTGAAATAGAGCTATGCCAAATACCCACGGCGGATTTGCCGAAACGTTTTATCGTACGCGCCGTTAATTGGGACACAAGAGCAATTTCAGGCGCCAAAAACAAGACGTTTTTGCCCTCATTTATCGTATCTTCAATTAATTTAAAATAAACTTCCGTCTTGCCGGAGCCTGTAATCCCGTATAAAAGCGAGGTCTTTGCCCCCACTTTTTTTATTTCATCATAAACTTTTTGCTGCTCTTCCGTGAGTGTGTTTTTTTCGGCAGATTTTTTCGTGTTTAAAACCTTTAATTCCTTGTTTGGTTTTCTATAGTTTTTTAAATTCTTTTGAAAAAATTTTTCAGGCAAGGCAGTCTTCAAAACGGTTGGAAGGTCTGAAAAATAATAGTTTGCAACCCATTCAAGCATTTTTAAATATTCAAGGCTAAACATAGGCTCCAAATCTAAAATTTCATCAATTTTTTTGGCCCGAATTCCAGCCTCAAGATAATTTGAAAACCCGACAACATAAGCCTTTATCTTCCTTCCGCCGCCACGCGCGTTTCCAAAGGGCACCGTTACAGGCTGTCCGATTTTTATAAGCCCTTTCATCTCGTCAGGAATAAGGTATGAGAAGGTTTTTGTCCCCAAAACCTTGATGTCCACAAGGCAAAGTGCGTATTTATAATCATTTTGAGGTGACAATACTTCAGCTTCCATTTTGTATTTACCCCTGTTTTTTCAAAATATTCAGCTTATTTGCCTCAAGTGCGTCAAAAATTGTCTTTTGAACAGTTGAACCCGTTGAAAAAACGCTATTTGCAGGCAAAATTTTAATAGTTGATGTAACAGGGCTTATAGCAGTCACTGTCATAATATAATCTTTTGCGCCCGTTCTAAATAGGATATACCCGCTTGCAGACTGCATTTCAAGAATTTCATAATTCAGGGAATTTAAAACAGAAAGTGAAGTTAAGTACATATTATCTGCACCAACCCCAAAATTTTTAATGGAATCATCCAGGTAGGAAGCAGCGTTTGATGGCGCTGCAAAAGAAAGTGCGAAAAAAGTTAAGGCTGTAATTAATTTTTTCTTCATCTATTTGCTGTCCTTCCAGGTCTTTCCAATCTTCACATCTGCAACCAAAGGCACAGAAAGAGGCTGGTTAAGTTCCATCGCCTTTGTCACCACATCTTTTACATCATCCAGCATATCGTTTCGAACCTCAAGCACAAGTTCATCGTGCACCTGTAAAAGCATTTTTGCAGGCAATGCTTTTTCATTCAATGCCTTATAAAGTTCATTCATCGCCATTTTAATTAAATCCGCGGCAGACCCTTGCAAAGGCGCATTCACTGCGGCACGCTCTGCAAATTCTCTTATTTTTGCGTTTCTTGAATTTAACTCTTCCCCTAAATACCGCTTCCTGCCGTATATTGTTTCCACATACCCTGCTTCATGCGCCTGTATCAGCGTGTTTGTTATGTATGTGTTAATTTTTGGGTACTGTTTAAAGTATTTATCAATAAACATCTGCGCTTCATACGGTGTAATCCCAAGGGCAGAAGCAAGCCCATAGCGCGTTTGTCCGTATATCAGACCAAAATTTACAGCCTTTGCCTTGCGCCTCATCTCTTTTGTGACAGCTTCCTTTGAAACGTCAAAAATCTTTGAAGCAGTTAATGTATGAATATCAACATCAGAGCGAAACGCCTCAATTAAAGCCTCGTCGCCTGAACAATGCGCCAAAAGGCGAAGTTCAATCTGCGAATAATCCGCAGCAAGGATTGAATAATCTTCATTGCAAGGAACAAATGCGGCCCTTATTCTGTTTGAAAATTCCGTTCTTATCGGAATATTTTGCAAATTCGGATCAGAGCTTGAAAGCCTTCCTGTTGTGGTTACAATTTGGTTAAAGTGCGTATGGAGCTTATTATCCGGCCCCAAAAGCTTTGGCAAATTGTCCACATAGGTGGTTTTCAGCTTCATTAAGGTTCTGTGCTCCAAAATATCCCGGGCAATTTTATGTTCTTCGGCTAAATCCTCTAAAATTTTGGCGTTTGTTGAATAACCTGTCTTATTTTTCTTTCCGGGCTTAATCTTTAGGGTGTTAAAAAGCACATCCCCAACCTGTTTTGGCGAATTTATATTAAATCTGCAGCCTGCAGCCTCATAAATTTCGTCTTCAAACCCTTTAATTTTCCCGTCAATTTCTTTTGCAAGCTCTCCTAAATACGCAGTATCAAGGCAAACGCCCTCAGATTCCATCGAATGAAGCACAAAGCTTAAAGGAAGCTCGATATCGGACACAAGTTTTTTTTCTTCCTTGGAAAGTACCATCTCGTAATATTGATGAAGCTTGAAAACATAGCCTGCAAGCTGTTTTTTATCCTCTTCATTCGGAACAGTTCGAAGATAATTTTGAATTTGGCTTACAAGGTCGTGCTTTCTGGATGAATCCTTCACATAGCTTGAGAGCATAACATCGTCAATTACGCCCTTAATTTCAGCGTCTTTATACGGCTCACCAAGCATTGCGGGCGTTTGGAGCGCGCCCAGCACCCCTTTGATATCATAAGTAATTTTTTTAATATCAGGGTTTTTTAAAACCTCCCTTGAAGCGTCAATTGAAGCTATGCAAATATTTTTTCCGTCTGAAAAATAAACATCTTCTTTGTCAAGAAGGAAGGAAATTTCGCCCCCGGCTTCACCGGATTGTATTTGAGCCTTAAATTCTTCAAAGGAAACTTCCTGCAGTTGAAGCTCCACCCCTTGCGGGTTTTCAACCACTCCAAACAGGCTCCCCTGAACTGCCCCTGTGTCTTGAGCACCAAAAAGGCTTCCCTGTAAGGGCTCATCTTCTTTGAATTTTACAATATTTTCTTCACCTAAAGGCAAGGTCGAAGAAGCACTCAAGACCTCATCTTTAGGCCCAATGATTTCACCGTTTTCGTCTTTGCAAAAGAAAGGTTTTAATAAAACATCAATATTTTTTACAAAGCTAAAGAATTGCACCTTGTTAAAAAATGCAACAACATCACCTTTTTTTTCAATTTCAAGACAAGTGTTTTCAAAATCAAAATCAATTTCAACATCTCTTTTAATCGTTGCTAAAAACTGCGAAAGATAGGCTATTTCTTTATTTTCAATTAATTTTTCTTTAACGGATTTTTTTGTGATATCTTCAATATGCTCATACACCCCTTCAAGGGTTTTGTATTCTTCTAATAGGCTGCAGGCAGTTTTTGGCCCAATTCCCTTAACACCCGGAATGTTATCCGATGTATCCCCGCAAAGCGCCTTATAGTCTATAACCTGGTTTGGATAAACGCCCAATTTTTCAAAAACCTTATCCCAATCATAGGTTACAAGCTCACCCTTGCTTGGAATCAGAACGCTAACGCTTCCTTCCCTGTCAATTAATTGCAAACTGTCCTTGTCGCCTGTTAAAATGTAGGTTTTATGGTTCAGCTCAGTCGCCTTTTTTGCAATAGTTCCTATTATATCATCGCCCTCAAAACCTTCTTTTGTGTAAATCGGGATATTTAGAGCGTTAAGCCCCTCCATAATAAGCCCAAATTGCGGACGGAGGCTGTCCGGCATTGTTTCCCTGTTTGCTTTATAGCCTTCATATTTTTCAAGGCGGAAAGTCTTCCTTGAAACATCAAACGCAACGGCAATTGAATCAGGCTTAATATTATTCAGACCGTTATTTTGCTTCAAGAGGTCAAAAATTGCCTTAAAAAACCCATAGACCGCCCAGGTTGGCGTGTGTTCGGTGGTTTGCATATTTGTGCGCTCAAGCGCAAAAAACATTCTGAACGCAAGGGCATGCCCGTCTATTAAAAGTAGTGTTTTTTGTTTCATCTCCGCATTCGCCCCGCTCATATACTTACCTAAATCCTCGCCCAAATCCTCACATAAATCCTATTTTATATCTAAATATATTTTACCCCAAAAGAAGCTTAAAAATCACTCTTTCTGATTAATCTTACAGAATTTAAAACTGTAACCTCAGGCGCTGAAGTTGCTACAGGAACAGAAGGACCTGCGCCTTCTTCGCCTTCGCTTGCAGCGGCTTCTTTTCCTTCCTCCGTTCCGGCTTCAACACCAGGAAGCACTTCTTCGCCCTCACCTTCCGTGCCTTCAACAGGCGGCGCTAATTCCTTTGCACAGTCTGCTTTGTAAATTTTTACATATTTAATAAAACCTATGGTTTTATCATCTGTCCTTGAAAAATCATATCCCAAAGAAGAATCAGACACAGAGGCACTCTCGCCCTTTTCAACGCACCCTAAAGCATAAGCTGTATCTCCATCCAGAGTTATGTTAAAGTTTTTTTTGGCCCCGCCTGTTGCATAGCTTAAATCGCTCCAAAAAATTTCGCCTGCAGAATTTTTTATCCCGGCAAAAATAAAATAATCCCCGCCAAATTTTACCTTGATATCATCCCCTCTTTTGTCCGTCACAATGTCTGCCGCTTCAAAGGTATACGAATTTGTATCAGAATCAATCAATGTCATATCAGAAGTTTCAGCTTTTGCGTATGACGCCTGTAAAATCCTTATAACGCCAATCCCTGCATATTTTAAAAACAAAGTCGGGATGTTGGCTTCGGTGCTGATTTTAACCTTGGGCTCCGTGGTTTCGTTTTTTAATTCAATATCGGTTATTTTAAATGTGTAAAAACCGTTCATAGAGGCTGAATACAGGTCTTCAAACCTTTCTTTTAAAGGCTCAAGTGCCTCTTTTGTCCTCTCTTCCGTTGGCTTTGAATTTAGATATGAGGCCATATAAAGCGCAATGGTTTCTGTCACCTTTTGAACCTTATAACGGGAAACAACAACATGCCCTGCGTCAATTGCACAAATGCAAAAAACAAGAAAAGTAAGCATAAAGATGATAATTGTCACAACCATATTGGCTTTATGCTTTTTAGGGCCGCGCCTGTATTTTCCGGGTTTTGCCATAGATAAAAACATCATTGTAAGTTCACCTCCGGCATTTGAATGTCAAAAGTATTCTTACCTCCGGCGTTTTCTTCCTTCAAACTTGGCACATTAGCTTCAATTTCAGCGCCTGCCTCATCGTTTTCATTTCCAATATCAGGTTTTTCTTCGACTTCATCCGGGCTGCTATCTTCTGTGTCGCCATTTTCCCCGCCCTCGATATCTTCCGTAGAATTATTTTTATAGCCGTTATAATAAATATCCATTAATTTTTCTACATTTCCATCTGATAAATCAAACGAATTTTTCCTTAAAACGGCACTATTTACAGGGATAATGGTTAAAAAATTGTAAGAATCAGGCTCAAAGCCTGTCATATAGTTAAAAATGGTAAATGTGGATGTATATTTGTATTTTCCGATTATAAAATCAATATCACCCGCTTGAACAAGCTCTGTATCAAGAGAATTTTTATACGGCGCAAAACGGTGTTTTAAAAGGATTTTAGCGTATTCTTTAATATTTTTTACGGTTTCCTCTTTTTCAACATTTATCTTGTTATTCAGCGCCATAAAGCTTACCGCTTCATATAAAGAGGCGTTAAACCTATAGTTTGTGTGAACAATCAGGGCAATTTCAAGCACAACCCCAAGAAAAAATATAATAAAAGGTGCAATCAGAGCGAACTCTACAATATGCTGAGCCTTTTTAAACTTAGATATGCATATTTTAGGCATGAACTCCCTCGCACCTTTATTAAATTTTTATCTCAACCGGCTTTTTGCCTATTTCTTTGCAGCCTCGCCAAAAGACCAGGTTAAATCTTTGTATGAAATTTCAATCGGAAGCTGTGCAGGGTCTTTTAAAAATACATAGAAAAAGTCTGTCGCCCCGCTTTGAATAACGCTTGCAGAGGTTATTGTGTGTTCTGAAATTCCACTTACAATTGAACCTATTTGGCTTGTTACAGCATTTTGACTGTTGCTTTTTGAAGCAGCCGTGTTTGTTGTGTTGTTTACGTTATGATAACTGTTTTGAATATCCGCAAAAGCCCCAAGCGTTGGCGCCAAATTTGAAAGCCCCGCATAGGTGCCCGTTTCATAACTTTGATACGCTTCAAGATATGAAGAAGGCGCAATCGGCGTCAGCTTCTCATTTCCAACCTTTATTTCCATATCTTTAAGATAGAAAATGTAGTCTGCTGCAGTATTATTTTGTATGCCAACATAAATTACAAGCGCGTCAGGCAGGGGTGTTTTTGAAACCCCTACCTTCATAGCTATATTTTCTTCATCTGACGTTTTATTGTATGTTGAAAAAGTGAACAATTCATTCGTTTGAACAGTTGCACTGTTTTTAGAGTCGAAATCATCTCCGACATAGCTTAAAGATGTACAGCCCGTAAATATCATCATAGAGCCCACCAAAAGCGTTGTTAAAAACAGATTTTTAATTAAATTGTGCTTTTTCTTCATCGGATACTCCCTTAATTGTAAGGTTAACTCTTCCTTTATCATCAATTTTCACAACTTTAACGATTACATTGTCGCCTATGTTGAGTTTGGATTCAACGGTGTCAATTCTTTCGTTGCAAACTTGTGAAATGTGAACCATACCGTCTTTTCCGGGGGCTAATTCTACAAATGCGCCAATAGGAATAATTCTAACGACTTTACCTTTGTAAACACAGCCCGGTTCAGGTTTGAAGGTCAAATCCTTAATCATCTTGATTGCAATATCTGCGCCTTCTTTGTCGTTTGATGTAATTGTAACTGTGCCGTCGTCTTTAATATCGATTTCAGCGCCTGAAGCGTCGATTATGCTTCTAATCATCTTGCCGCCAGGTCCGATTACAGTTCCGATGTCTTCAGTCGGAATTGTCATAGAATATAATCTTGGTGCAAACGGTGAAAGGTCGCTGCTTGGAGCAGAAATGGCCTCTCTCATTTTGCCCATAATATAAAGTCTGCCGTCTTTTGCCTGATATAAAGCACGGCGAAGGGTTTCGTTTGAAATGCCCTTAATCTTCATATCCATTTGAAGAGCGGTAATTCCTGTGTCATTACCTGTAACTTTGAAGTCCATATCGCCAAGGAAATCTTCAATTCCTTGAATATCGGTTAAAACAACGTCTGTGTCGCCTTCTTTAATAAGGCCCATTGCAACGCCGCCAATCATACATTTAACAGGAACGCCGGCATTCATTAAAGCCATAGAGCTTGCGCAGGTTGAACCCATTGAAGTTGAACCGTTTGATTCAAGAACATCGGATGTAACTCTTATTGTGTAAGGAAAATCCTTTTCATCGGGTAACGCCGGAACGTTTGCACGTTCTGCCAAATTACCATGGCCGATTTCACGTCTTCCAGGACCTCTCAGGGGTTTTACTTCACCAACAGAGAACCCCGGGAAAATGTATTTGTGCATATAGTGTTTTCTTGTTAATGGGTCAACACCGTCCAATTCCTGTGCCATTGCAGGCCCTGCAAGAGTTGCGCAAGATAAAATTTGGGTTTGGCCTCTTGTAAATACAGCACTTCCGTGTGCGCGCGGGATAACACCAACTTCGCACCAAATCGGACGAACTTCAAATGTTTTTCTGCCGTCTGCGCGAACACCTTCATTTACAATCATTGCTCTCATAATTTTCTTTTCAAGAGCCTTGAATTCTTCTGCAACAAAATCAATTCCCGTTTCTTCCATCATAGCTTTGATTGGGTGAGAATCATCAAGTGCGGTTACTTTATCTTTAACAATTTGCTTTGCTTCATCAAGTTTGTTTTTTCTGTATTCGCGGTCAAAATTGTGATAAGCGTCAAATATCATATCATAACAATTGTCTTTAATAATTGCCGCAAGTTCAGATGTGTCATAAGGATTTACAAAATTTTCACGTTCAACGCCGCATTGTTTTGCAAATTCAATCTGCGCTTCGCATTGTTTTTTGATTTCAACCTGTGCAAATTCAACGGCAGCCATAATGTCATCTTCCGTTACAAATTTACATCCGGCTTCAACCATAATTACAGAATCCATCGTTCCTGCAACCACAATGTCCATATCAGATTTTTCAGCTTCCTGGTGGGTTGGATTTGCAATCATAGCCCCGTCAATTCTTCCAACTCTTACAGCACCAACAGGCCCTTCAAAAGGAGCTCCTGAAAGCATTAAGGCAGTTGAAGCACCTAAGATTGCAAGTGTATCGGGCTGATTTTTCTGGTCATAGCTGAATAATTGAACAACAACCTGAACATCGTTTCTGTAGCCTTTTGGCCAAAGAGGACGAATTGGACGGTCAATTAACCTTGACACTAATATTGCTTTTTCAGAAGACTTTCCTTCGGTTCTTGTAAAACCGCCCGGAATTCTTCCTATAGCAGACATTCTTTCTTCATAATCAATTAACAACGGGAAGAAATCTATACCAACTCTTGGTTCTTTGCTTACTGTTGAGTGGATAAAAAGCATTGTGTCTTCACATCTAACAGTAACTGATGATGTTGCAGACTGTGCATACTTCCCTGTTTCAATTTCTACAGTCTTCCCGCCGACTGTAATTTGCATTTTTTTTGCTTCTGGTTTGTTTTCCATTTTTTCTTTTCTTTCTTAATTTTCTATACACTTCTTATTTTCTTAAATTTTATAATAAATACGGTTGAATGTACAGAAATATTAAACTTGTTAACATCAAGCCGCAAGATTATTTTTTCACAAGCCTTTAAAAAATATGAAAATTAACAATATAACTTCCCCAAATTTTAAAGGATATGACGCAGTGCCTCTAAAGGCGCTTCATATGGGCACTTTGCATAAAAGAATTGAACAGGAATTAAGGCAAATCGCCCAAAATGAAGGATTTGAGGTTAAAGCTTCAGGTTATAATGAATCTTTTAACCAGGATTTTAAGGTAATTTTAAACCAAAACGGCACCCCGCACCTTAAAATGCAGGCAAATATGGAAATTTTCGGGCCCCACCTTTCAGACATCGAAAAACAATACGGTATGAAAACCACAATGAGCCCCATGTTCAGTCATAAAAACGGTTTCGTTTCAGGCGGAAATTTCTTTTTAGGTAAAAAACCGGACGGCACAAAATGGATATTAATCGGAGCTGCAGACCAAAAATTCGGCAAAGATATAGATAAAATTTCAGAATTTTACGGTGTAGATAAGGAAAATATTCATTTTATCGCACAACAAGACTATCATCTTGATATGTCTATTCGCCCGATAGGTTATCCTTATGTTCTTGTAAACAGCCCAAAGATGGCAAATAAAAATAAAGAAAAAATAAGAGGCAAACAAAGACAAACCGGACCAAATTTTGACGCCCTTATAAAAGCACGGACAAGAGAATACGAAAAAATGGGCATTCCAAAAGAAAATATACACTTTACAATCCCCGAAAATGCAGGCAAAAGTAACGAGGAAATTAAAATTAAAGCGTTTAAGCAGGAGATTGAAACTCTTGAGAATGCAGGCTTTTGCCCAATTCCAATTGGCGGTGTGTATGATGACGGGGTTAATTTTTTAAACGCAGTTGTAAATATACACCCTGACGGCACAATTTCATATATTACAAACTCTTCAAAAAGCACAAATCCGCTTGATACAAAGTTTCAAAGGCTTTTTGAAAAAGATTTAAGAAAAAAATTAAAAGAGCTTGAAACCAAAGACCCAAATGCGCCAAAGCTTAGAGATGTTTACTTTGTTGAAGGCGAACTTTATGATTTTGGAAATGAAATGACAGAAAACATTCTTGAAGGCTCAGGCGGAATTCACTGCATGACCCTTGAAGAGCCAAATTTTGAAGCTTGGGGCTAAAATTTTCAACTTACAATAATCAGCCAAATGTTTAAAGCACTCTGTTTACTTACGCCAAAGAACGGTTTGCTATTTATGTTACAGTCTGTTAAGATAGTGAATATCTACATTATGCCAAAAAGAAAGGCAATTTTTTGACAATTAATAAAATAATGCGGGCAGCGCTTGCGGCTTTATCTCACCCTGAGATTGACATTAAAAAAACTTATCCGCTTGCAAGGGAGCTCGATAAAATAAAGGCCTGGCGCTTTGAAAAAACAGGGTTATACCGCATTTTAGAACATGAAATATTATCTAAAAACCATAAAGTCCCCGTTAGAATTTTTACGCCGCAAGAAAACAAAACAAATAAACTGCTGTTGTTTTTCCACGGCGGAGGCTGGGTTACAGGAAATATAGACAGCTATAACGGCGTCTGTTCCGATATGGCAAGAATAACAGGCTGCACAGTTGCTTCCGTTGATTATCGCCTTGCCCCTGAATATAAATTCCCTTGTGGGCTTGAAGATTGCTATGCAGCAGCAAAAGAAATGTTTTTAAACAACAGCCTTCTTGATATAAAATCTGAAAACATAGTCCTTATAGGGGACAGCGCCGGGGGAAACCTCGCTTGTGCAGTGTCACTTTTGGCGCGTGATAGAAAAGAATTTTTCCCCAAAAAACAAATTTTAATTTACCCCTTGACGGCCAATAATCATTCTGAAACCTCCCCCTTTAAATCTGTAAAAGAAAACGGCACAGGATATCTTTTAACATCTAAAAACATTGAAGGCTTTATGGAACTTTACATATCAAAAAAAGAAGATATGAAAAACCCTTATCTTGCCCCGCTTTTAGCAAAAGATTTTTCAAACCTGCCAAAAACGCTTGTTGTTACGGCAGAATATTGCCCGCTTCGAGATGAGGGGGAAGAATATGGACGAAAAATACAAGAGGCCGGAGGATATGCACAAATTGTAAGAATTCAAGACGCCATCCACGGATATTTTTCCCTTCCTGTAAAATTTAAACAGGTGAAAGAAACTTACGACATTATCAACAATTTTTTAGAGGAGTAAAAAAAATGAACAACGTTTTGCCAAAATGGAAGCGTCTTGATAATGCCGCAAAAATATTCCCGTCAAGCAGCAGTGCTATTGATTCTAAAGTGTTTCGTCTTGCATGCGAACTTAAAGATTTAATTGACCCAAAAATTTTACAAGCGGCACTTGATAAAACTATGGAAAAATTCCCTTTCTTTCAATCTGTTATGAAAAGGGGAGTATTTTGGTATTACCTTGAAGAGTGTGATATAAAGCCCGTTGTGCAGCCCGAAACAGAGGCCCCATGCCAGCCTATTTACAACAACAATAAGAAAAATCTTTTATTTCGCGTTCTGTATTTTAAAAAACGCATAAGCCTTGAGATGTATCACGTTTTAACAGACGGCACAGGGGCTTTACAGTTTTTATGTATGCTTGTATATTACTACATTCTTGAAAAATACAAAGACGACTTTAAGGACACAATTCCAGCCTTCAACCAAGTTTCAACCCTTTTTCAAAAAGAAGATGACAGCTTTAGAAAATATTATAAAAAGCCGGAAAATTCAAGCAGCCTTCAAAAACACAAAGCCTATCATATAAAAGGAGAACGCCTGCCGGATAATAATATAGGAATAATTGAAGGGAGAATGTCTTTAAAATCGCTTCTTGAATATTCAAGAGGGATGAAAGTGACTCTGACAGAGCTTATGACGGCGGTTTTTATCCAATCTATACACAAAGAAATGAGCGAAAGGGAGCAAAATAAGCCCATCGTTATAACTATCCCGGTAAATTTAAGAAGTTATTTCCCGTCTGAATCAGCCAGGAATTTCTTTACAACAATAAGCACAAGTTATAACTTCAGCAAACAGGAAAACAGCCTTGATAAAATAATAGAGCACATCAGAGAAGGCTTTCAAAAAGAGTTACAGGAAGAAAAAATAAGACAGAAAATGAACACTTTAAGCGCACTTGAGCACAGCATTCCAATTCGAATACTTCCTCTTATTATAAAAGATACAATTCTCCAAATCGCCTCAATGCTTGAAGAAAGGTCTTCTACTGCCTCATTTTCAAATATAGGAAAGGTTTCAATGCCAAGCGGGATGGAAAAATATATTCGCCTCTTTGACGCATTCACATCCCCAAACATCCTGCAAGCCTGCGCCTGTTCTTTTGGGGACAATTACGTTTTAAGCTTTGCCACTCCATTTGAAAATCACAATATAGAATGTACATTCTTTAGGCGCCTTAGTGAAATGGGAATTGAAACAGAAATTACAACAAGCGGGGAAACAAAATGCAATATTGTGAAAAATGTAAAGTAAAAATCACAGGAATAAACCAATGCTGCCCGCTTTGCAAGGGCGATTTAACCGGAAATCAGGATGAAACTACGAAAGTCTTCCCAAAGGCCAAATTAAAAAAGCAAAGCAAACACATTCTTTTAAAGACTTTTTTGCTTTGCTCCGTCATTGCCGCATTCATATGCGCCGCCTTAAATATCAGTCTTAAAGCCCAAGGGCTGTGGTCGCTTTTTGTTTTTGCAGGGCTAATAAGTATTTGGCTTATAATCGGAATAGTTTTTAAAAAACGTCAAAACCCAATGAGAACAATACTTTGTTTTAGCCTTATTACTTCTTTGCTTGCCCTTCTTTGGGATGTTATGACAGGTTTCTTTGGCTGGTCAACAAACTTTGTGCTTCCGTTTTTATACACTTTTACAATAGTTATAACATCTTTAACAATCCCAATTTTTCGCCTTAAAAAAGAAGATTATCTGTTTTATCTTTCTATCGAAGCTTTTTTAGGAATTATTCCTTTGGTTTTGCTTCTTTTAAACATCATAAAAACCGCCTGGCCCTCCGCAATTTGCGCTGCGTCAAGCTTTATAACCCTTGCGGCACTTGTAATCTTCAACGGCCCTGCTTTTAAAGAAGAATTAAGCAGAAGATTTCACATTTAAACTTTATACAATAGTATCAAGGGTTTTAGCATACTCATCCGTTAATTTTTTCATAATTTCCGGGTCTTTTCTCTCGATTTTTTCTTTTAAGGTGCCATTTACCCGCTTCCAGCTTGAAAAAAGCTCAAGACAATCTCTGTAATATACTTCCCTGTTAATATCTCCCGTCTGAACCGCAACAAAAAGCCGTGATTTAAAAAATTCAATACATTCTTTTGTATACTCTTCCAACTGTTTTGGGTTTATTCTCCCCGTGTCACTGAATTGGCTTTGTTCATGCATAAAATGGGACATCTGTATTTTTCTTGCCTCTGAAAGCACGATGTCTTTTGGAACTTTTCCGTTTCTGTTTTTCTTTAAAAGGTTTGAATGTACAAGCTCATGGGTTGAAATTTCTTTTGCAATCTCTGAAAAATCGCTCTCGTGTGCAAAATTCCTGAAAAAATCATACATTTTCCCATGGTATAAGCCCTTAATTTGAAGATAATCGTTAAAAAGCTCTGATACATCTTCATTTGCGCCGTTTAAATATGGACAAAACGTGTAAAATTCAAATGAACGCAGGCTGCTTGGAAGGGCTGATGTGTCTGATTGGTGGCAGTTTGCGCCTGTGTCTTTTTTAATTATCGTTTTTTCAATCATATCATCGATATTTTCTAAAACCGAATATTCAAAATCAAAAAGTCCGGCCTTATCTTCTGTAAGTTTTATATTTCCGCCGTTAAAATCGTAGTTCATAAAGCGAATTCTGTCACTATAGCCATTGTTGGACGAGCCCTCAATCAGCATTCCCATATCCATCTGCGCTATAATTCCAACCAAAGACACAAGGTTTTCTTTTGTAAAGGGCGATTTTATACTATCAGGCTCTTTACCGTCCACTTTTGTAGAAACAAGATAGGTAGAATCCCCGTCTGTAAAAGCATACATCCCAAGTTGCGAATTATTAAACATTAAACCGTTATCAAACAAGGTATCAAGAGTTCTTATTTCCCTTGAAGGGTCGTCGCTGAAGGCTTCTTTTCCTTTATATTTTTTTACAACCAAATCTTCACCAAGAAAAAACGCATAGCCGTTATATCCTTCCATCACATTTTTTGCGGTTTTTTCAGCCTCTAACGCTTTTTCAATGTCTTTTTCTTTAGGATTCATTGCAATCGGGGTGATGTTTCTGCCGTTTCTTGAATAGGGCGGCTTAATTCCTGCAAAAGCAGGGCTTAATTTTTGCAAATTAAACGTAATCATTTCTCAAATATCCTGTTTTCCTAACAACACAAAAAAGTTAAAACATGTGAAAAAAATTTTTTGCACATATTTTGACCCGGCTTTGTATTTAATTCCCCCAATGCAAACAAAATACAGCAAATCAACCATACCCGGCAGATTTTGGAGCGAAGAAGGTTTGAAATAAGAACACTGTCGCGAAGCACTCCGTTTCAAGTTAACGAACTAATGTTAATGTGAAACAGACCGCCCTGTGTTCGTTTTCAAACCTTTGAAGAGAGAAAATCGACTTCATACAGAGCTACATTCAAATATATAAAATCCTTTCATTTCAAGGGTTTTAGAGTTCATTGGACAGCTGAAGTTTTTGAACCGATAGATAATTATATCTCCGCCAGCAATTCGCCAAGACGCTTTATACCCTCTTCAATTGTTTCACAATCCGCATTTGTGTAATTCAAACGCATTGTGTTAACATCCTTTTTGTTAATATAAAATGGGTCGCCCGGAACAAACGCCACTTTCTTTTCAAGCGCTTTTGGAAACAATTTCAACGAACTTACACCCTCAGGCAAGGTCACCCAAAGGAACATTCCGCCGTCAGGGCGCGTATATTTAACGTTTTTTGGAAAATATTTATCCATGGCACTAAGCATAGCATGCGCCTGTTTCTTATAAAGCTCCGTTATTTTTGCAATATGGGATTCAAAGTTGTTTGTCATAAGATAATCCCAAATTAAATACTGTGAAAACACGTTTGTATGAAGGTCTGAAGCCTCTTTTGCAATTGAAATATGCTTTAAAAGCTCCTTGTTTTCTGAAAGGATAAACCCTGTCCTCATGCCGGGTGTTACAACCTTTGAAAAAGACCCCAAAACTATACTGTTTTTGAATTTGCCGGCCCCAATATATGGCAGGTGCTTCCCTGTGAAGCGAAGTTCGCCGTATGGGTCATCTTCAATTAAAACAATGTCTTTATCTTTTATAATTTCAAAAATTTCTTCCCTGTTTTCAGCTGAATACGTAAGCCCTGTCGGGTTTTGAAATTCAGGAATTGCATACATCATCTTGATGTCATTTTTAAGAACATCCTTTAATTGAGCCGTATTCAGGCCATTTTCGGCTAAATCAACCGTGTAAAATTTCGGCTGATACTGTGAAAACACTTGAATTGCGCCAAGATAGCTCGGCTTTTCCAAAATAACACCGTCATTTTTGTCTAATAAAGCCTTAGAAATTAAGTCTAAAGCCTGCTGGGAGCCTGTTGTAATTAAAACGTTGTCTTCTGTATAGTTTAAGCCGAATTTTTTATTATATCTGTCTGCAATATATTTTCTAAGTTCAACAATTCCTGCCGTTATAGAATACTGAAAAACCGTGCTGCCAAAGGTTTTTACAATGCTGTCCATAGATTTTAAAAGCTCTTCCTGCGGAAAAGAAACCGGGTTTGGAAGGCCGCCTGCAAAAGAGATGATTTCAGGGTCCATCGCCGTTTTTAAAATGCTTCTTACAAAAGAAGACGGCGTAGACAAAATTCTTTCAGACAGCAGGTTTTCCATTGTTTTCATAGTTTTCTCCCGTTTTAGTTTTAAAATCTGCAAAATTAAAAAGCAAAAAGCTCTTAATTCTTCGGCTATACCATTATATACCTCATGTAAAATTCAAACAAGGTTTTTTTAATATATTTGTGCATATGACAAAAAAATAATATAATCAAGAATATGAAAAAATTATTAATTTACGCTTTTGTTGCCTTCTTGGCCTGGAAATTCTTTACAACAGCAGAGTTTGTGAATTTTGGGTTCAACAAAGGAGAAAACATTTTCAAAAAATCACCTGCGCCAAAGCTTGCCCCACATTGCGTTGAATTGCTTAATAATTCCGCATACGACCGCGCAATTTCCTGTTACAAAAGAGAATTAATAAGCGACAGAAACAGTCCCGAGCTTCACTTTTACATTGCCTATGCATATTTTGAAAACAAAAATTATGCCTCCGCTGAGTTTCATACAAACTATATCATTAAAAATTTGCAAAAATCTGAATATTTAAACCACGCAATTTCACTCAACAGGGCGGCTCAAAATATCCTGCAACAGAAAAAAATACTTGAAACATCAGATTCGCCGGATTATTACAGCGAAATTAAAACTCCCGTACATTGGGGCAGTATGCCGATTAATGTCTGGATACAACACACCAGCAATAATTTCAACCTTAGAAACGCTTTCAGCACTTGGCAGGCAGCACTTTACCCGACAATAAGCTTTAAATTTGTTGACAGGCCCGAACAAGCCCATATTTCAGTAATTTTTGACGACCCTAAAAAACATTGCAACTCGGAAAATGCCGCAGGCTGCACCTCCGTTAGCGTCTTTAAGCACGACCAGACAAGACTTTATAAGGCTGAAATTTACCTTGCATATTACGCTTACGTTGGAAGAAGGTTCTCAGACAATGAACTTTACGGCGTTTTATGCCATGAAATAGGCCATGCACTTGGAATAATGGGCGGACACAGCAAAAATAAAAGTGACATTATGTACCCGAGCACCGATAATTACAACACACGCCCCACCCTGCGCGACATCCGCACAATTGAGCGCATATATGGAAAATAATGGGGTTAATAGCAATAATCAGTCAAATACAAATAGCTCAATGCTATTTTTAGAATATATGTTTTAATCAATAGATTTATGGAAATCATCAGGTTTCAAATTCACAAAATCCAAAAGCATTTTGTGAACTATGCATAATTGCGAATCCGTCATGCTTTCTAAAATTTTTACTACCCCATTAATTTTATCCACATCAGGTAAATCATCAAATACAAAAAGCTGCCACGACTCAACCCCAAGTGCCTCGCATAACTTTGGAAGTTTGGCAAACGAAATGTTATTTTTGCCGTTTTCGATATAGCTAAGAGTGCTTGGTTCAATTCCCAATAAAGGTGCTAAATCTTCTTGTGTTAAACGCGCAAGGTTTCGAAAATACCGTACTCTGTTTCCAAAATTTATGCTGAATTTGTTTTTCATAATATCTATTCACAAATTAGCTAATTTTTGAACATTAGACAATACATATATTAACCATTATTTGGTTAATATTTTACAAACATAAATTGCATAATTAAGAAAAAGCAAAATCTAAAAGTCACAATATATATTTATATACCATTTTATGGTAAAATGTTACCCGAATAGGTAGTTGTTTATATATTAATTTAAGAATAAATTATAATTATCCTAAGCAAATTTTTATGGTTTATCTTGCAACATAAACCCCGCCTATACAAGGCGGTTTTTTTAATTTTAGTCAATAGCAAAACAATCGCAGCAAAAAACTGCAACCCGCAAGATAAGTATTACCAATCTTTAAAACAACGCTTTAACCTTTTATTTCTTCAAATAACTCAATATTTATGAAGCTTCTTTGTCTAAGTAATTTTCAATTGCTTCGTCAATAAGCCTGTTGATTGTCTTGTTTGAATTTTTTGCTTTTTTTGCAATTTGATAATGTTTTTCAGGCGTTGTTCTATATGTTATATTTCCTTTAAAATCACTATGTTTCAAGGGCTCGGGAATTTCATCATTATATTGCAAGGAACACATTATATAAGATTTCAAAGCGTCCTGTATCATAGCCTGCGCTTCTTCAAGGGTGTCACCATCTGACATACAGCCTTTGAGTTCTGCTATACTTGCAACATAGCAATTATCGATGTCTGACCATTCAAATTTATACGTCCAAGGCAAACTTAAATAATACTCAAGATTTTTTTTATTTTTCATTCGTATATCCTTCATTAATTAACGCCTGTTGAATCAATTTCAAAGCATATTGTTTAATGGGCCCTTGGTAGCTGACAAGTGTAATTTTTTCACAACCTTTTTTCCTAAAGGTTTTGTGCGAGCTTCCGCCTTGCGGATATTCAGATACATAGCCAATATCAGTTAATAATTTTTCAGCATCTTTAAAATCTATACTTTGCCCGTTTAAAATTTTTTGTATCAGCTTGTCACGCTTGCTCATATTAATAATGATAGCATAATGATAGCAAAAATTCAATGTTCAAGGATTGACTAAAACGTTATAAGCGCAGATAAAATATATTTACCCAATAAAACAACGTTTCAACCTTTTATTTCTTCTCCACAAAAATAAAAGTTTTGAAGATTGTAAATGAAACAACCGCCATAGGAAGCACCAAAATAAGCTGTGCCAAATATTTGTTTAAATGCAGATTGTTCATAAGAAAGTTAAGGAAAAAGTTGTTCACAGAGAATGTGAAAACATAAGAGAGGAAAAATTTAAAAATAAGCCTGTTGTCCTTGTTTTTAAAGACAATTGAGCCTGTTGTTTTAAAATTCCAAAACACCCCTAAAATATATGAAATTAAAAGCGCATTTGAAGGCGAAAAAGAAAGAGTCACAAAAAGAGCATACATTGAATACCCAAAAAGCGTGTTTATTCCGCCCACAAAAAGAAATTTCACAAAACGCCTTTCGAGGTTTTGCAAAACACCCCAGCAAAATTTAGTATAAATCCAATCAAAAATTTTAAAAAGCATAGAGCGTAAAGTGTTTTTCTTTCGCTCTATGCTTGTAAATATCGAATTTGTGGTTTCAGTATTGTTCAACGATAATTCCTTTGAACTAACCTACATATTCCTTAATTTCAGTTGCAAGGTTTTTGGAATCAAGTTTAATTCCAGGGCCCATTGTGGTTGTAAGATAAGCTGATTTAATGTATGTACCTTTTGCAGCAGAGGGTTTTGCCTTAATAATAGCGTCTGCCAAAGTTGCAAAGTTTTTGATTAAATCTTCTTTTGTAAATTTAATCTTACCAATCGGCACGTGAACCATCCCTTGTTTGTCTGCTCTGAATTCAACCTTACCTGCTTTAGCGTCTTTAACGGCCTTAGCAACATCAGTTGTAACTGTTCCTGTTTTCGGGTTTGGCATTAAGCCTTTAGGACCAAGCACGCGGCCCAATTTTCCTAAAGGAGCCATCATATCAGGCGTTGCAATTAATGTATCAAATTCAAACCAGCCGCCTGCAATTTTATCGATAATATCTTCAGCACCAGCTTCATCAGCACCTGCTGCTTTAGCGTCAGCTGCCTTATCAGCCTTTGCAATAACGCAAACACGAACCGTCTTACCAAGACCAGCAGGAAGAACGGTGGTTGATCTGATTTGTTGATCAGCATGTTTTACGTCAATACCTAATCTCATATGGCATTCAACGGTTTCATCGAATTTTGCAGTTTCTGCTGAAATTTTTTGAAGCATTTCGATTGCGCCAAGGGCTGTTGCCGGCTGTTCAAAACCTTCAAGCATTTCTTTTATTTTTGTTTGTTTTTTGGTTAATTTTGACATTTTTTCTCCTTTCGTGGTAGTAACGGCAGCCTTCTTGCCCATTTTTACCTTTTAGTACCCGCTTCTTGAAGCCTTGGGCCAAAGGCAAAGGCAATCTGCCTCCCAACTTTAACTATTCAGCAACAGTAACGCCCATTGCTCTTGCTGTACCTTTAATCATTTCAACAGCAGCTTCCATTGAAGTTGCATTCAAATCTTCCATTTTGGTTTTTGCAATTTCTTCTAATTGCGCTTTTGTAATCTGTGCAACCTTTGTTTTGTTTGGCGCAGCAGAACCTTTTGGAAGGTTTAGAGCTTTTTTAATTAAAACCGCAGCCGGCGGTGATTTTGTAACAAATGTAAAGCTTCTGTCTTCGTAAACATCAATAACTACAGGAATGATATAACCTGCTTGAGATTGGGTTCTTTCGTTAAATTGTTTACAAAAATCCATAATGTTTACGCCCTTTTGGCCTAAAGCAGGACCAACCGGAGGCGACGGATTAGCTTTTCCGGCTTCAATTTGAAGCTTGATTTTACCGGTTACTTTCTTGTTGTTTGGTGCCATTTTATTTTTCTCCTTTCGTGGTCAGACGGGCATATCTTCGTGTCTTTTATGGCCGACACAAATGCCCTTCCACTATTTTTATTTATACTTTTTGAATTTGTTTATATTCTAATTCCACAGGGGTTTCACGGCCAAAGATGGAAACCATAGCCCTGAGTTTTGATTTATCAGGATAAACTTCTGTAATATCCCCGATAAATTCGGCAAACGGCCCTGAAATAATTCTAACTTTATCCCCAACTTTAACATCAAGTTCAATCTTAGGAGCTGAAGCTTGGCCTCTGTGAATAATCTTTTTAATTTCAGAATCTTTTGCAGGAATTGGCTTTTTGGAAGAGCCTACAAACTTTGTAACCCCTGCTGTGTGGCGGACAACATACCAGGAATCATCGTCCATAATCATCTCAACCAAAACATAGCCCGGGAATATTTTTTCTTCTTTTTCGGATTTTTTCCCGCCCTTAACCTGAGTGATAGTTTTTTGGGGAACTTCAATTCTGAAAATCTTTTCGCCCATGTTCATATATTCAACACGCTTTTCAAGGTTCACTTTCACCTTGTTTTCATGCCCTGAATATGTATGAACAACATACCACCTTTTTTTAGGTTCTTTATTGGATTTAAAATCAGGCTTTTCTTCCTTTTCGCTGATTTTTACATCCTCAATTTCGGGGGTTAAATTATCTTTTTCATCAAACATTTCGTTTTCTTTCATCTATTCAATCCTTTTATTTACCTTAGGGGAATTAATCCGAGCAAACCCTTAAAAATTATGTCCATTAAGTAAACAATGACAGTAAAAGCAATTACAACAAAAAGCACAATGCCTGTTTCAACAATTATCTGGTGTTTTTCAGGCCAGGTAACCTTGCCCCATTCTGCCTTTACACCTTTGAAATAATTTTTAAAACCATCCGTGATTGTTGCCTTTTCGTCTTTTTTGATTTTTGTATTGGAATTTGCCATTTGTCTTCCTTTATAAAGTTTATGAGGTTTTTACACAATTCGCGCCCTGAAGGACTCGAACCCTCGACATCCGGTTTTGGAGACCGACGTTCTACCAACTGAACTAAGGACGCAAGAACTGTGCATATTATACTCTTAATCGTTTATTGACCACTTATAAAAGCAGTCAAATCGGGAAATGTTATTTTGTTTCCTTGTGTACAGTGTGTCTGTTACATCTTGGACAGTGTTTTTTCATTTCCATTCTGTCTTTGTTGGTTTTTTTGTTCTTTGTTGTTGTATAGTTTCTTTCCTTGCAATCTTCGCATGCAAGAACAACCATTCTGTCGTTTTTACCTTTAATTCCCATTGTTTCTCCTTGTCTTTATTAGGGAAATAGCCTAAATTACTTAACTGATTTTAAAGCCTATTAAAAAATGCCCCTATGGACATTTTTCCTTGATTATATTATCTATGCTTCAATTGTAACAGGAACAAAATATTTGTAAAGCCCATGCCCCCTTTGAATTTTAACGAATTTGAAATAAAAAACTTCAATTCTGCCACCAACATTTGTAAACTTTAATATATGTACAATGTCAAAGCATATACCCACTGCGCACTCTTTTGGACTCTTTTTTGAGCAAGAATATTACAAAAAAGCAAAGTATATTATAAATTGGCTTCAAATGCCAAACAGTTCGTTTTTCATAAAATTCTAATTTATTCAATATTTCCAAAAGTTCGACACATTTTGTATCGAGTTTTTCTATATTATATTTTTTAAGAGCTTCCTGATAAAGTTTCACTTCGCACTTCATTTCCAAGGTTTAAGGAAGACAGGAAACAATATTTCCTGTCTTATATTCTGGAATTAAATCTTTCTATTTTATATTAATATTTTTTATCAATTTTGTAAAGTCTTTATACACATGGTTTTCAGACGTATTTTTATACGTGACTATTTGTCGGTAGATGACAACTAGTAACGGTTACATAATTATAAATTATGAAAACAAAAATTCGACTTAAGAAGAAAATATTAAAAAATTTAGGAGCGAAGGTAAAATATTTTCGTAATCTTAAGGGAATTTCACAAGAAACACTCGCGTTTCAAATCGGAGTAGACAGGACCTACATTGGTGCCATAGAACAAGGTACAAGAAGCCCCTCGGTTTATTGCTTATTTATAATTGCAAATGCACTGAATATATCTTTAAGCGAACTTTTTAATATAACAATTGAATAACATAATAATCACAAAAAACCCCTAAAAAATCAGGGGTTTAATCAATTTTTTTATAAAAACTTTTCTATAAAAGCTTTGCTTGTAAACATTGTCTACTGTTGCCCGCCAGGCATTTGAATTCCATAAACTTTGCCAACTTCAGGGCTGTTTGTTCGAACAAACGTGTCAGGCCCCGCCTGCGGAGTTTGAATTCCATATACAGCATACATTCCAGGTTGCGCCTGCGGCACAAACATATCCTGCGCCGGCTGCAAAATCCCATATACCATCTGCGCTTGCGGCACTTGCGGCGGAACAACATTTTGCGCTTGCCCCGGTCCTTGTGGTTTTGCAATTCCATAAACTGCCATAGCCTCGGGTACATTATTTTGATTATTGTAAAAGCCGCCGTTATATCCAATGCTCATAAAAATATTCTCCTTGTGTATATATAAACACCGGAAAGCAGAATTTTTTGCCATTTTTGCTTATATACTTCATAAAAATGAAATAAAACTACACACTTGTTGATATAATAAAACCTATAATCTGAGATGGAGAAATATATGCCTGAAAAAAACATTGAAAAAACCATATATGCACCGGAAACTGTTGTGTGGGAGATAACATTCAGATGTAATGTAAATTGTATCCACTGCGGCTCGGACTGCACAAGCGTCGAAAAAGACCACCAGCTTACAACCGCAGAATGTTTTGAAATTATTGAAGATTTAGCTCAAATCGGCACAAAAACAGTGATTCTCTCTGGCGGCGAACCCCTTATGCGAAAAGACATAGGCGCCATTGCCACAATGATTAGAAGTTTAGGGATGAATGTTGCTTTTATATCAAACGCTTACCTTGTAAATGAAGAAACGATAAAGGTTTTAGAGGCTATAAAGCCTGTGGCTTACGGTATCAGCATTGACGCGGCAGATGCTTATCTCCACGATTACATCAGAGGAAAACAGGGCTGCTTTGAACATGTTCAAAACGCTATAAACCTGCTTCACGCGCATAATATCACCCCAAGTGTCGTAACTACAATTCACAAATTAAATTACAGCCAATTACCGAAACTTCGCGACTTTTTAATTAAAAATAAAGTTCGCTTCTGGCAGATTCAATACGGCGATCATATCGGCAGAATGCCAAGAGAAACAATGATAACAGAAGCACAATTTATGCAGATTGCAAAATTCATCTTAGAAACAAGAGAAAAATATTCAGACAAATTTGACAAAGTTTCAGGCGCCGATGTTTTTGGCTATCTTGGAGATTTAGGCAAAAAAGTTCAGGGCGAATGGTGGGGCTGTCATGCTGGAATGAGAGGCCTTGGCCTGGGTTCTGACGGGACAGTGCGCGGATGTCTGTCTTTGCAGTTGGATGAATTTATCGAAGGAAACGCAAGAGAAAAGTCTTTAAAAGAAATTTGGAACGACAGAAATTCGTTTAAATATAACAGGCGTTTTGACTGCTCAATGCTTACGGGGCACTGCAAAGACTGCGTTTATGCGGCGGTTTGCAAGGGCGGATGTTTAAGAGCAGCCTCTGTTAACGGCGGAAGGTGCAACCCATATTGCCTATACAGGTTTGAAAAAGATGGCTTTTCAAGCAAAGAACAGGCAAGGACAGAATTTTCAAAAGAAGAACTTTTTATGCTCTATAACCCGATAAGGCCCCTGCCAGAAGAATTTATCAAAGGAAAATAGACCCCTAAGTTATAATTTCAAAGCCCTTAAACCTTAAAATTAGGTCTTTTAGGGATTTAGCAACACTTTTAATTCTAAAAATTTTAACAAATTCAAATACAAAACGCCTGCAGCTTTATTGAAAGGTTGCAGGCGTTTAAAAAACTTATTATTTTGTTCTTATGCTTCTTCTGTTTCAGTTTCTTCTTCAACAATAGCTTCTTTAATTGTTTCAGAAGCGCTAACTGTAACTCTTAATTGAGCTTTAACTTTAGAAGACAATTTAACAGTCATTATGAAATCACCAACGTGGTTAATCGGGTTATCAAGAGTGATAGTTTTTCTGTCAACTTCAATTCCTGTTTTTGCAAGCAATTCTTCTGCAAGTTTTTTAGTTGTAATTGTACCGAATAATTTGCCTGATTCACCTGCTTTTGCAGAAAGTTCAATAACTTCTGCGGCCTGAATTTTTTCAGCCTGGCTAAGAGCTTCTTGATGAAGTTTTTCAGCCTTGGCTTTAATTCTTGCCATATCTCTTTCTCTTGCTTCAAGTGAACCTTTTGTTGCTCTTTCAGCTAAGTTGTTTGGGATTAAATAGTTTCTTGCATAACCGTCTTTAACGTTTACTATATCGCCCACTTCGCCAATATTTTGAACATCTTTTTTAAGTATAAGTTGCATTGTTTTCTCCTTGTATTTTTGTTCAGGTAAGGCTATCTTAAATAAAACACGGGGGTTTTTCAAGTCCTTAGCCTGAAAATTTTAAAAAATTGTTATTTTTTCTTCCTTGATTTCTTTGAAGTGCCTGAATTTTCTGCTACAGCCTCTTTTTCTTTTTCAGGCTCTGAAGTTTCTTTTTCTTCTTCCTTGTCTTCGGTTTCTTCAACCTTTTCTTCTATGTTTTTTTGCGCCTTTTCAATTAAAGCACTGTCAATTTCTTCGCCGTCTGCAAGAGCCATCGCCTTTTCTTTGATTAAATTTTCAAGCTCTTTTACAATTTCTTCCGCTTTTTTCTGGTTTTTGAGGCTTTGTTCTTTGATGGATTCATCAATTTCATCATCAGTTTTCGGACGAGTTACAGGAATGCTTAAATTTAAAACGGTTGATTCATCAAGCGCGTCAATTTGCAATTGAAAATTATCGCCATCAATTTCCATATATTTTGAAACAACAGACACAAGCTCTTCTTTCATCATCTGAATAGCGCGTTCTGAAAAACCGGCTCTATCTTGCAAAAGAACGGTTTTCAGGCGGTTAATTGCAACCCCTTTTGTGGGGTCTGCTTCTTCAGTTGATGTAAAAAAGCTTAAAACCTTGTTGTATAAATCATGAAAAATATCTTTCATTATTCAGCCTTCGCTTTCTTTGCCATAAGTTTTTGGGTGAATTTTTTGATTTTTTCAATGATGTTTTTCGGCTGGTCAATGTCAAGGAAAGGCACATCTTCCCCTTGAATTCTTCTTGCAACGTTTAGATACGCTTGCCCTGCAAGAGAATGTTCATCGTTTACAATGGGCTCACCCTTGTTAGTTGAAGTGATAACCCCTGTGTCCTCGGGAATTACGCCGATAAGCTCTGCGGATAAGATTTCTACAACATCCTCAACGCTCATCATATCGTTTGTTTTAATCAAATTCGGACGAACTCTGTTTACAAGAAGTCTGTATTTTTTCACATCTTCTTTTGATTCTAACAAACCTATAATTCTATCCGCGTCACGAATTGCAGACATTTCAGGAGTTGTTACAACAATAGCTTCGTTTGCGCCTGCAACGGCGTTTTGGAAGCCTTGTTCAATCCCTGCCGGGCAATCAACAAGAATGTAGTCAAATTCTTTTTTAAGTGTTTCGCAAATTTCTTTAAGCTGGTCAGCATTAACTGCGGATTTGTCCCTTGTTTGCGCCGCTGCAAGCAGGCAGAGGTTCGGGTTTTTCTTATCTTTTACAAGGGCTTGTTTAAGCTTACATCTTTCTTCAACAACATCCACAATCGTATACACAATGCGGTTTTCAAGGCCAAGCAATAAATCAAGGTTCCTAAGGCCGATGTCTGTATCAATCAAAACAACCTTATTTCCGCCTTTTGCAAGGGCTGTACCTATATTTGCAGAGGTTGTTGTTTTTCCAACCCCGCCCTTTCCTGATGTAATTACAATAACAGAACCTGTCATATATCTTCACTCCTATTGATTAGCCATTTTAAACAACACAATGTTATCGTCTACAATCCTTGCCTCTTCGGGCGTAAAGACCGCAGATTTTACGATGTATGGAATATTTCCGCCGTCGGGGCGTCTTGAATAGCAGTTTGCAATCCTAAGTTGAACAGCATTCATTTTTAATGCCCTAATTCTTGCTTCTCTGTTTCCGCTGCAGCCGGCGTGTGCGATTGAACCCAAAACGCCCCAAACCGTAATATCGCCTGTGGCTTTAATTTCAGAACCCGGGTGGCAATCACCTATGATTATAATATTTCCGTCAAACTCAAGTGTTTGACCGCTTCTTAATGTTTGATTAACATAAATAGTCTGTTTGTTGTCAATTACAACAGGGTCATTTGTTGGCGGCAAATAGAAATCAACCTCTTCAAGGTCTGATTCATCCTGAAGATTTTCATCGCTTGCTTTTTTATAAACAGTTATAGTTTGTCTTTGAAGCCCTTCAAATTCTTCTTCAGCAGGCTTTTCAACCTTAACAGGAGGCTCATCTGCAGGTGCTTCCGCCTTTGGAGCCGCTTTTGGCTTTTTAAGCGCGTCTTTTTTGGGCTTTGGAGGTTCTGCAATTGCTTCTTCCCCAAGCTCTGTCTTTAATTCGTCAAACTTGTTTGTAACCATTGTGGTAACAACAGTTTCAGGCCCAAGAACCAATCCTTCGGCAAGGCCCGGTGCAGGGCTTTGCGCTATATTTTCAGGCATTTCTTCTTTTGGCGCCGCAGGCTTTTGTACGTTTTGCACAACAGGCTCATCAACGCTTAAACCTATCTGTTCATTTTGAACCATATCGGCATTTGCAGCTTTTTTAAGCTTCATAACCTTGGCCCTTGTCACCTTAATTCCCATGCTCTCGCACGCATTTTGGGTGATTAAAGATGTAGTATCAACATTTACAAGCTGCGAATTGTAGCTTTCAATCAAAGATTTAATACTCAAAATTTGGGACTGATTTAAAACGTTGTCCTTCAATTTTAAAGAAATCCCTCTGCCTGAAGCGTTTGGAATTTCAAGCGCCAAAGAAACATTGTTGATAATCTCACCCGTATTTGTGCATCCGCTCAAATCAATTACAAAAAGTCCGATATCTTCCATAAAATTTCATACCTCAATCTTACTTATTATCTACCTTATCTTAAAATCAATATAAAAACAATTAATTATAAAGAAAAATTGCGCCGAAATCATGATGAGGCTTGTTTTTTGAAAAAAATAACCCATATTTTTTTGTCAATTTTTACCCTTTATATGTTTTAATTAAGTATAAAAACATCCCCCCTAAAAACGGGGCAAAAAGGAAAAATATGCAGGCCATATCTCTTCAAAGCATTTTAAGTACATCAACATTCAAAGATTTTGATATTCCAAACAGCGCCCTCTGTAGAAGCCTTGAACCACACTCACACCAGGGAATTCCAAGCGGAGGCACATACCTTGATTTAAAAACTCAAGGAAGCTTGCCTGAAAATTCGCCCAAAAATCTGCCTGAAACATTAAATATTTCCGCCCCGATTCCTTCTTATAAAACACCCTTAAATTCACCCCAAAAAGAAGAAAGGGGCAGTTTGAAAAAAATTCTTCCTTTGGCAGGGGCCGTTATAGGGGCAGTTTTACCTATAATTTATTTAAATAAAACAAAGGGAAAAAGCTTAAACACAGATATTTTAAAAAACGGTAAAGCGTTTGACAAATTGAAAGAAGCTGGCGAATATTTTGAAATTGACGGCATAAAAGAAATCCTCTCAACCGCAGGTGGGGCCATTGCAGGCGGCCTTTTAGGGGGCCTTATTTCAGATAGAAACAGAGAAAACAGAAAAGAAAAAGTTAAAAATGCCATCTTTGAAATGGTGAATATAACAGTTCCGACACTTTTTGTTGTTGGCGCAGAAAAACTTTTAAATTCTTTTAAAAATGTAAAAATAAACCCCGCCTTAAAAAAAGCTCTCCCAATTGCCCTTGGCGTCGGCCTTGGGGCGCCTGTTGCTTCTAAAATTTCAGGCGCAATTAATAAAAAGGCCTTTAAAGAAGATAAATCCAAACAAAGGCATTTCCGCCCAAAAGATTACCTTGTGCATATCGATGATATAGTGACAACTTTTGCGCTTGCAAAACTTCCTTTTCTAAAAGCCATTCCGTTCGATAAAATTTTATCACTTATTTATATCCACTGCGGATTTGAGGCAGGCTCCGCTGACACCAAAGGGCATGGGCACCACCATCATTAATCTTGCCCTTTAAACGCGCTAAAAATAATAAATATGCTGCAAATCAATGCTAAAAATCAAAAGGATTAATCTAAAATCCTAACATCACACCTGGCGTATAGATTATCCTTATTTTCGTGCATATATTGAACAAATAAATCCTTAGCATTAAGGTTTAGAGGCTCTGCCGCCTTAAAAAGGGTGTCATGAATAAAAGGATTTTTAGACTTTACAAAGAATTTTTTAACGTTTGCAATTGTGTATATGCCGTTTGGTTTTATTGGCTCCCCTGTTTTTTCAAAAATTATATGTTTTGCAAGTTCATCAGGGCTTGCCATCAGGTGATAGTCAAAAAGAAGATTTTTCTTATCAATAATAAGCCCTGAATTGTGCATAATAGGACATCTTTCAGGTACTGATTCATTCATCAGGAGGTTTTCAATAATTAACTCAATAAGGATTGCTCCTTTGACATTATTCTTATAAATTGCCGCGTCTTCCTGTGTTATGCCATTAAGCGCTCCTAATATCTGTATAATACTTGCGCCGCCTGAATTTTCAGTATCAAGCGCAGTCCTTATTGCAGAAGCATTAATTGTAAAAATATCCACACTTGGGTCTTTTTTCTTAATTTCAGATAAAATCGCGTCTGTTATGAAGTTTGCAAGAAAATTATTCCCCCGCCTTACATCATCAATGCCCAAACTTGTCACATCAGGGTTTTTTGTCTTTATTTTAAAATCTTTTGCCAAATCTCTTAAAAATATCCCGTTGTGAAAACCCATAAAGAAACCGCCGGTTTTTGGGCTGTTAAAAGGATGGTAGGATTTTATTTGAACTTCATCTTTTAAATTTCCATCATCGTCTATAGAAAATTTTGCATTAACATACTTTTTAAAATTCTGTGATAACTTTACAATCTTTACGCCATTTACCGTATTAACTTCATCTCTGTGTTCATGCCCGTCAAAGATTATATTGATTTTATCCCCAAGCGCCCCTGCAAGATTTTCCGCAAAACCTGCCCCTGTGTGGGCTGACACTACAACAAGGCCCTTTGGATGTTTCTTTTTAAATTCTTCCACCCTTCTTACAGTATCATTAAATGTTTTTTCATAGTCTTCAGGCTTTACAAGTTTTTCAGCCTTATACTTTGAATCTAAAAACGTTATGCCCTTAAGCCCTTTTGCATAATATGGCATATTAACAGGGCTTATTCCAAGAAAAAGCACTTTATGTTTTAAATTCGGGTCTTTATCATCCTCAATTTCTAAAATGTCTTCTTGCACAATCTTTCCGCTTTTAACTTCATCCCTTAAAACGGGTGAATTTTTAACATCAAGGTTTGTCATAAGAACTTTTGCGTCAATATTATCCGCAACCCTTTTAAATTCTTCTTCTCCGGCGTCCATCTCATGGTTTCCGGCCAAAAAATATATAGGCATATCAGCCTCTTGCTTTTTAGCACCTTGCTTTTCAGGCCTTTTTAAGGCGAGGCTTCTAATTCTTTCAGCAAAGGCATTGAAAAATTCAATTTGAAAAAAATGCGAATTTGCGTCCTTGTTTGAAGCATACCCTTTTGTTCCGCCTGAAATAAACCAATCTCCGGCAATTATCTGGACGTTTTTATTCCCCTTTTTATTCTCAAGAAAAAGTTCATCCCTGTTTTCTTCAATGCTTGAATAAAAGGTGTCAAGCTTGTCTAAATTCCCGTGCGAATCTGAAAAGGAGTTAATATTGAGTACAGCCCCCTTAAAATTTGGCCCTTTGGACAAAATAAAAGAATTTATCGTTTGAATTTTCATAAAAAAATTAGAATTTGTATTTAATTAAACATCAAAAAGAAAAAAGTTTGATAGAATTTTATTATTTTGTTAATATTTTTGTTATGAAAAAGATTTTTTTATTATTTTTAGCACTATTGCTTATTTCACCTGCAAGCTTTGCAAACCGTTGGGAAGAAGATGACGGCCTTCCATATGTTGTTTTAAAAACAACTTTTGACTACACCCCTTTAAGAGAGGCGCCAAGCACCAACGCACAAAGGTTTACACACCTTAGAAAAGGGGTGTCAATTTATGCAGAAGAATATGATTCAAATTTTTATATCCTTGATTTTGGCACAAGCAGAAGGTTTTGGGTTGAAAAAAAATATGTAACTGCCGTAGATAAAGTGGTTGAAAAAAGGGGCGCAAAAGTAACAAATGTTAAGCTTTATGAAAACGGCAACAATTATATTGTAAAAATTAAAACAAAAAACAAAATGCAAACCCCGTATAAAATTTCCCAATCAGGAAATGACCTGAATTTTCAAATGTTTGATATCGACCTCAAGAAAAATAGAAAACAAAGAAACAAAAATAAAGACACATACGGAATAAAATTCAAATCAAACAAAGCAGACGGCTTTAACATCTTTATGATGAAACCAAGAGTAAATTCCGGCGTTTTGGCGCTTAATTATAAAAGCAAAGTGCCAATTTTTGGATATGACGTAAAAAGAAAAGATAACGCACTCATTTTACAAATCAGAAAACCGATTGATATTAAATCCAAAAAACCGCTCAAAGATGTAAAAATTGCGCTGGACGCAGGACATGGCGGAAATGAACCCGGGTGTGTTGCACGCGGCATAAAAGAAAAAGATGTAAATCTTCAAATTACAAAAAAGCTTGATAAAGAATTAAGAAGACGCGGCGCAAAAACAACAATGACGCGCAAAAAAGACACTGATGTCGGGCTTTATAAAAGAGTTGAAATGGCAAAAGCAGCACACGCTGATTTTCTTATAAGCGTACATCAAAACTCCCTTGCAAACCCTGAAAATTACGAAAAAAGCACGGCGCAGGCGTATATTATTACAATGAAAACGCAAAAGCTCTGGCTGAAAGCGTTCAAAACAGCCTTGTGCGCGCAACAGGTTTTAAAGACGACGGTGTATTTAATTCATCTTTGGCACTAACCAGAACAACAACCCCTGTGAGCATTTTGGTTGAATGCGGATATTTAATCCACCCGTATGAAAGGGTAAAATTAACCGACGAAGAATTTCAACAAACCGTAGCAGAAGGCATTGCAAACGGGGTTGAAAAGCATTTAAGATATTTAAAAAACCATTCTTATAAACGCCTTAAAAGTTCAAGAAGAGAAAGTCTATAAGAACATAAAGCTTGATTTTAAGCAGCTTTTAGCTCTTTTTAGCCCTGAAAACACGGCATAAAGGCTTATTTTAATTCAATCATTCTTTGAATTGAACTTAGCGCTTTTTGTCTTGTTTCTTCTTCCACAGTCACTTCATGCTGGTTATGAAGAAGCGAATTTAATATATCATCAAGCGTATTCCACTTCATATTATGACAAACAAGCTTTGAAGAGGCCAAAATAAATTCTTTTTCAGGAAAATCCCGTTTCAGCCTGTCCACAACCCCTTTTTCCGTTGCAATAATATATGTTTTATGTTTTGTGCTTTCGCAATATTGCATAATCTGCGTTGTAGAGCCGACAAAATCCGCAAGTTTTACAACTTCCTGATGACATTCAGGGTGCACCAAAATTTTTGCGTCCTTATACATTATTTTCATCTTCACAATTTCATCAGGAATAATTCGAAGATGGGTCGGGCAATATCCAGGATAGCTTATAATTTCAATATCAGGAAGATTTTTCTGCGCAAAGCTTCCAAGATAACAATCCGGCGCAAAAAGAACCTTTTTTTCTCCTAAAGATTTTATAACCTCAATTGCATTTGCACTCGTACAGCAAATGTCGCACTGCGCCTTCACTTCTGCCGTTGAATTTACATAACACACTAAAGGCACGCCCGGATTTTTTTCCTTAAATTCTTTTACCTGTTTCAGGTTTATCATATCCGCCATATTGCAGCCTGAATTTTTATTCGGCAAAAGCACAGTTTTGTTTGGAGATAATATTTTTGCGGTTTCTGCCATAAAATATACGCCCGCAAAAACAATAATTTCAGCGTCCGTTTTGCTTGCAAGGCGGCTTAAACCCAAAGAATCACCTACATAATCCGCCACAAAGTCAATTTCAGGGTTCTGATAACAGTGGGCAAGAATTATTGCATTTCTTTCCTTTTTTAACTTATTTATTTTTTCTATAAGTTCCGTGTTTGCCAAAATATTATTCTCTTCTCTTTTTTGGTACGTTTGCTCCGATTGGTTAGCAATATGCGCATATTTTGTTGATGTTTTTTATTATAAAACAAAAAAATTTAATACTTCAAACATCTTAAAATATTTTTAAATGTCTTTGTGTTTGAAGGTTTTCTCGCCGGTTGCATATTCTTTAACAGTCTGGCCTTTGCCTTCAAGCTTATATTTATAAATGCAAAGCCCGTCCAAGCCTACAGGCCCCCTTGCGTGGGTTTTATTCGTTGAAATGCCGACTTCTGCGCCAAAACCGTATCTAAAACCGTCTGAAAACCTTGTGGAAGCATTCTTAAACACTCCCGCAGAATCCACATTATTCATAAAAATTTCTGCATTTTTATTATCATTTGTAATAATTGAATCCGTATGGTGTGAACCAAAGGTGTTTATGTGCTCAATCGCCTCGTTAAGACTCTCTACCGTCTTAATATTTAAAATGGTGTCAGAATATTCAACCCCAAATTTTTCAGGGTTTTCAATAACTTCAATCCCTGCTTCCTTTAGAGCAGCCTTCAATTCATTTTCTTTTGCAAAATTTTTGTGAATTAAAATTGTTTCAACCGCATTACATGCAGTCGGGTATTGAATTTTAGCGTCAATACAAATTTTCTTTGCAATATCAAAATCTGCCGTTTCATCGACAAATATATGACAAATGCCAGAAGCATGCCCCAAAACTGGGATTTTAGTGTTCTCCTGGATGAATTTTACAAGCTTGTTTGAGCCCCTTGGAATAATTAAATCAATATAACCGTCCTTTGAGAGCATTTCTTTAATATCATCATGTGAAAAAACAAGGTTTACGGCGCTTTTTGGGAACCCGTCAACCGTGCTTAAAGCTTCGGTTATAATTTCAAAAATGGCCGAATTTGTGTTATTCGCCTCAGATCCGCCCTTTAAAATTACTGCATTACCGGATTTTATTGCAAGAGATGAAATCTGGGAAATTACATCAGGGCGCGCCTCAAAAATAATCCCTAAAACCCCGATTGGCGTTGTCACTTTTTTTAAAATAAGCCCTTCATCAAGCTCGCGCGTAAAAATTGTTTTATTTACAGGGTCTTCAAGCTTTATAACATCATAAATCCCCTGAATCATATCCCGCATTTTATTATCATCGAGCTTCAGCCTGCCATAAGTCGCTTTTGTGATTTTACCTGACTCCACAAGGGTTTTGGCATATTCAAGGTCTTTTTTGTTTGCAGAGTATATTTTTTCTTTTTTTGCTTCAATATTTTCTGCAACCGCTTTCAAGGCCTCGTTTTTAATGTCCTCACTCAGCCCCATAAGCTTAATTTTAGCCTTATTTGCCTCTTTTACAATTTCATCTATATTCATCTTTTTTTCACTCATTTTCTTTTTTTTGCCCGCCCCTGCCTGCCTTTTAGCTATATCACGGGCTTTTAATTAAAGTAAAACCAAATTATCTTTGCTTATAACATCGTCGCTTTGCTTGTGTCCCAAGAGTTCCTTAATTTTATCGCTGTGTGCGCCGATAATTTTTTCACACTCGCTTGATGTATAATTTGCCACGCCGCGCGCAAATTCTGCCCCTTTTTCATCCAAAATGCTTATAACTTCGCCGTTTTCAAAAACACCGGCCACAGCAAGCACCCCGATTGGAAGAAGACTTGTTTGCTTTTCTATAAGGGCTTTTTTGGCCCCGTCATTTACAACAAGCCCCCCGCGCAAATTTGTGGCGTAAGCAATCCATCTGTGCTTTGAAGATAGCTTATTTGCAGGCAAAAATACGGTTCCAACCTCTTCATTATTAAAGATTTTTTTAATAATGCCTTCCCTTTTGCCGTTTACAATCATAGCGTTTGAGCCTGAATTTGTCACAACCTTTGCCGCCGCAAGCTTTGTTATCATTCCGCCCCTGCCCCCTAAAGAAGCACCTGACGCGAGTTTTTCAATTTTGGCGTTCACTTTTTCCACAACTGGAATTAATTTTGCGTCCTCAAATTCTTTCGGGTTTTTATCAAATAACCCGTCAATATCAGACACCATAACAAGCAAATTTGCGTCCAATTTGCTTGCAACAAGGGCTGAAAGCTTGTCATTATCTGAAAAACAAACCTGTGCCACCTCGCTTGTTGAAACGGTATCGTTTTGGTTAATTATAGGAATAATTCCGCACTCTAAAAGGCGGCAGAGTGTGTTTCTTAAATTTAAATATCTTTTCCTGTTTGAAAAATCATCTTCTGTTAAGAGCACCTGGGACACTGTAATACCATACTTTTCAAACCCTTCCTGCCAAATTTTCATCAAAAAAGGCTGTCCGATTGAAGCGGCCGCTTGCTTATCTACTGTTGTGTTTGAGGCAGTTTTTACAGGGCAAAGTTTCTTCATCCCTAATGCAACAGAGCCTGATGATACGATTATTACTTCTTTTCCCTTTTTATAAAGTTTTGAAATGTCCTCAACAAAAGAATATAAGCGGGATAAGGAAATGTCTCCCTCGTCATTTCTTAAAATATTTGTTCCGAATTTAAAAACTACTCTTTTTATGCTTTCAGTATTCATTTTATGCTACCTTAAAACCTATCAGAAGGGAGATTTCAGTGTGCTTGAGCCCAAATGTTTCAGCAAGGCTTTCACTTGTCACTTCGCCCCTAAAGGTGTTAACACCCGCCCTTAAAGGCTCATTCTCCCGAAGTGCCATCAGTGCACCATATTTTCCAATCTCTTTAACATAAGGAAGTATAGCATAAGAATACGCAAAAGAGGAGGTTCTTGGCGTTAAAGAAGGTAAATTCGGCACAGCACAGTGTAAAATGCCATATTTTTCAAAGACAGGGTTTTTCAGGGTGGTGATTTTATCCATAGTTTCTATGTTTCCGCCCTGGTCAATCGCAACATCAATTATAAAGCTGCCTTTTTTCATTTCTTTTACAACATCGGCACTTACAAGCTTTGGCGCCTTTCTTCCGGGCAAAAGCACAGCACCAACCAGAATATCCGCTTTTTTACACTCTTCTTTCACTGTGTAAGGGTTACAATAGTGGGTTTTAAGCTGCCCTTGGAACAAAAAATCAAGGTCTGCAAGGCGTTTAGAATTTATATCCAAAACAGAAACATCCGCCCCCATTCCAAGAGCCACCTTTGCAGCATTTGCACCAACCACGCCGCCGCCAAGAATTACAACTTTCCCGGGCTGCACCCCGGGAACCCCGCCCAAAAGCACGCCGGAGCCGCCATTAACCGATTCTAAATAATTTGCGCCAAGCTGAATACTCAAACGGCCTGCAACTTCGCTCATAGGCCTCAATAAAGGCAATTCTTTATTTGCCGTTTCAACAGATTCGCTTGCAATTGCGCACACTTTTTTCTTCAAAAGCTCTTCTGTAAGCTCCTCTTCAACCGCAAGGTGCATATAAGAAAAAATAACCTGGTCTTCCTTAAAGTATTGATATTCACACTTTTGCGGCTCTTTTACTTTAATAATAACATTGGCTTCATCCCAAAGTTTTTCAGCATTTTCTACAACTTTGGCGCCGCTTTGTGTGTATTGTTCATCCGAAAAACCGCTTAATGTGCCGGCCCCCGCCTCAACAAGCACCTCATACCCGTCTTTTATAAGCATTGAAATGCAATCCGGGGTCAGAGAAACCCTTGTTTCATCGGTTTTTAATTCTTTTGGAACACCAAAAACGGTTTTCATCTTCATTATAAAAATCCTTATTGTTAAAGTCTAAAGGCTTACAGGCTGCGTTTCAAGGGCTTCTTCAATTTCATCAATTATAAGCTTTATCGCGTCAGTTTTATTTTCCGCGCAAATTACAGGGCGCCCCACAACCATATAATCAACCCCTGAATGTATCGCGTCCGTTGGCGTTACAACCCTTACCTGATCATTTACAACGCTCCAGGTTGGGCGAATTGCAGGACACACAATTATAAAATCTTCGCCGCATTCTTTCCTTATTGCAGGAGCCTCTGACGCAGAAGCCACAACCCCGTCCAGGCCTGAATCTTTAGCCATTTTTGCAAGCCCGTCCACATAATCGTCAATGTTCATATTCACGTTTAATTCCTGGGTTAAAGTTTTTTGCCCAAAGCTCGATAACAGCGTCACACCAAGGATTGAAGGAATTTCTTTTCCGTATTTTTTTGCCGTTTCCTGTGCAAGTTTCACAGTCGTTGTAAGCATTTTAGAGCCACCTTTAATATGCACATCAAAAAGGCTTACATCATTTTTCACCAAATTCGCACATGCCCTTGCAACCGTGTTTGGAATGTCGTGGAATTTACCGTCAAAGAACACTTTTCCGCCAAGCTCATTAATCATTTTAATAACTTCAAAACCGCAGGATGTGTAAAGCTGGAGCCCTACTTTAAAAAAGCCTGTGTAATCTTTTAATTCAAGAACAAGCCTTTTTGCTTCATCAAAATCATCCACATCCAGCGCCAGGATAATTCGGTCTTTTGCGGTTTTTGGTTTTTCTATTGTCATCTAAAATGCCTTTTTAAATAATCATTCTTAAAATTATTAGTACCCTATTCTAGCACATAAAAGTTAACATTTGCAATTGGCAAGCCCGCCCGCCGGTTAAAACCCATAAAACCCGCTAAAACCTTGTGCCGGCTAACCCTTATCAAATTTTTTAAATAAAAAAACCGCCAAACGGGCGGTTTAATAGTAAATGAAATAGGATAGGGAATAGGAGGAGTTTTTATGAGAATTATGCTACGAGGTTCAAAGGTTGTTTTTCTTCCTTCTTTTCTTCACCTTGAGATTGGCTGAATGTGAAGGGGTTTGAACCTTTTTTATCTTTTTGTGTTTCAAAAACGTTTAATGAAGTGCTCAATTCGCCAAAAGCGTGAACTGTTTCCATTTCAGCGTTTGCATTAACGTGAAGTTTGCCTTCAACATTTTTCATTACAGTGTTTGGGTTGTAAATTTGAGCTGCTGCCTGAGCGTTTAAAGCTTGAACTGAAGAAAGGTTTGAAGTTACATCCAAAAGGCCTGCATTTGTCATTGCGATTTGTCTTTGGGTTGCTAAATCAACCTTGCTTGAATATAAATCAACGCCTTGAGTTGCTCTTGTGAATTTTGTTAAATCAACTTTTGCTACATCAACGGTTTTATTTTCAAGAGAAGTGAAAATATCGGATGTAACTTTTGCAACGTTTGCAACGTCGATTCCGTTATATTTTGCTGTTAAACCATTGATACTCATTGTCTTCTCCATTGTTCCTTATGTTATTTTTATCGGCACACTCCTTGTCAAACATTAGGAATTTAAACATATTTGTTACATTTATTTACAAAAAGAGTTAAAAGTTTATTCAGCACAAAACCTCCCTCTTAAAACTCTGAAAATAAGCACACAAACAGGCCAAGCGTTCTTACTTGGCACCAATAAATACAAATTTACAATGCTTAAAACAGGGCTATTCCGCCTTATTCACCCATTCGCCATCTTCTAAAACAAAATGTTTCCCGCAAGGCACACCGGTTTCAAGGTCTGTAATATACAAAAACAACGTACCTTCCTTGTCATATCTTAAATGCAAGTCCACAACGCTGCTTCCGTCAGGCTCGCTTTTCATTCCTTCATAATACGCGCTCATCTTGCCGTCTTCAAACCAAATCCATCTGCCGGCCTTTGAGCTTCCGTCGGTAAATTCACCATAATTTTCAAAATACATAGATTTTTCACCGTCATTAAACGTGAAATACCTATCCATCGTAAACCCTTCGCTGGTTTCAAAGAAAGCCTCTTTATACTCAGCCAATTTGCCATCCTTTAAGGACAAAACATTTTTTGTGCCATCAGGTCTTGATTCTTCAACACTTTGCAAAATTCCGTTTTCAAATGTACTTTGTCTTAAAATTTCGCCATTTGGTGCATACTCAAACATAACGTCAAAACCGTCTTTCCCTCTAAAAATTTCCCTTAAGGGCCTTCCGCTTTCCGTTGTTTTTTCGCCCGCCTTGTAAAATTCTGAAATTTTATCCGCCTTTGCCTGAATTTTTTCCGCAAACCCTACGGCCTTACCGCAAAAAAATTCTGCAGCTTTTGCCTTGCCTGCAATTTCAGGCGGTGTGCCGCATTCCTGCGCCATAATAATATTTGCCCTTGCAATAAGTTCCGCAGCGCTCATAGCTTCAGGGTCTAAAACACGAACATTCAAAGTATTTCCACAATTATTTTCAGCGGTTGTTTCCGTCATATATTGTGATAATTTCTCTTTTTCGCACGTGTTATTCGCTTTGTGCAAAGTCACGCCTGACGCCGGTTTCATTGAAACAGACGGGTTAAAATTTACGCTCATTAAGTTTTCCTGCCTAATAACAATTTCCTAACAACAATGCCCTAACAACATTGGGGTGTATATTCTATAATACTCCAACAACTTTTTTATTGCCATATTTTCTAAAATTTAGTCATTTTTTGTGAATATTCTTAATATTTGTTTACAAGAGATATTTGAATATTTTTTTTAAAGTACAATATAAACTATGAAAAGGAAATTTTTACAAAAATTTTTCAAATATAATCATTAGAAGAAAGGCGTTTTTGCCTTTCTTTTTTTATGTAAAGGCCCACAGCGCAAGGCTTTTAGCAAAAACAGAGAAAAAAGATGAAGAAAAATTTAAAAGGAAAAGTTTTAAATATTGAAACAACAGCAAAAGACACTGTTAAATTGCAGTTTTCAACTCCCCTAAAAGAAATCTGCCCGGGGCAGTTTGTGTCAATTTTAATCCCAAATAAAACTCTCCGCCGCCCCTTTAGTGTAACGGATTTTGCGGTGCATGACGGCACGGCGCACAGCTGTCATTCTGAACTTGTTTCAGAATCTCAAAAAGGCCAAAATCTCGACAAAAACACTAATTATAACGGCGTAATTACTGTCCTTTTCAAACTCAAAGGCGACGGCACAAATTATCTAAAATCCCTAAAAACCGGTGATACTATTGATTATTTAGCCCCTCTTGGAAACTGTTTCACCTTGCCCGAAAAAGGACATAAAGCGCCCCAAAAGGCTCTTCTTATCGGTGCAGGAATTGGAATTGCCCCAATGCTTTATCTTAAAAAGGTTTTAACCGAGCGCGGCATTCAAAACCTTCTAATTTCAGGCTTTAAGGATGAGTCAGAGGTCGTAAAAGGTTCTGACAGAACAGTTATAGGCGGAAGTGTTCTTGATAATATACAAGAAATTTTAGACGATTTTAAACCCAATATCATCTATTCATGCGGCCCTAAAGTAGTACTGGAGCTTGTTTGCAAGCTTGCTGAAAAAAACAGCCTGAAAGCTGAAATTGCAATGGAAAAAGTTATGGCATGCGGAATTGGGGTGTGCAGAGGGTGCGTAATTAAGGTTAAAGACGAATCCCAGGGCGAAGGGGCCGTAAAAAACGCCTCTGTTTGCGCTGATGGACCTGTTTTTTCAGGCGCGGAGGTAATATGGAAATAGATTTAAAATCAACTCTCGCTGTGGATTTTGGCAAATTTAAGCTTCAAAACCCCATTATGACGGCTTCCGGAACATTTGGCTATGTGGATGAATTTGACGCATTTTTAGACGTTCAAAACCTGGGGGCCATTGTCACAAAAGGAATTACGCTTGAAGAGCGGCCCGGAAACGAAGGAAAACGCATATTTGAATGCGAAGCAGGAATGATAAACCGCATAGGGCTTGAAAATGTCGGAATTCAAAGGTTTGTAAAAGAAAAACTTCCAAAACTAAGAGAAAAAGGGATAAATTTTGTTTTAAACATTGCAGGAAGCAGCATTGAAGACTATGTGGAGCTTGGAAAAATCTCAAAAGCCAATAATATCAAGGCAGTTGAAGTAAATGTTTCCTGTCCGAACGTAAAATCAGGCTGTTTAGAATTTGGTACAGATGAAAAATGCCTCTATGAGCTTATTTCGAGGATTAGAGAGGCCTATGACGGTTTTTTAATCGTGAAATTAACCCCGAATGTAACAGAAATTGAAAAGCTTGCACTTGCCGTTCAAAATGCAGGCGCAGACTGTATTAGCGCCATAAACACCTTAAAAGGGCTTGGGGTGGAGCTAAATTTCAACGGCACAAAAATCTCAAAAAGCTTTGTACAAGGGGGTTTAAGCGGAAAATGTGTGAAGCCCGTTGCGCTTTCTATGGTAAAAAGAATTAAAGAAGCTGTAAACCTGCCTATAATAGGGCTTGGCGGCATATCATGCCTTCAAGATGTGCTTGAATTCGTTGCCGTTGGCGCGGACGCGGTACAAATTGGAACGGAAAACTTCACTACGCCTGACATTTCAGAAAGGCTTATTTTGGAATTAGCCGAATTTATTGAAAAACAGGGCTTCAAAGATTTTAATAATTTAAAAGAGGAACTTCGAAAATGACAGAAAATATCGATGTAAAAAATTTGTTAATAGAGGCAGATGGCTTGCTGCACGGGCATTTTTGCTTAACTTCCGGCCTGCACTCAGACACCTATTTTCAATGCGCAAAATTGTACCAATACCCTGATTTAGTTGAAAAAATCGGTACTGCACTCGCCAAAAAGCTTTCAGGCCTTGAATTTGACACAATTATTGCCCCTGCAATCGGCGCTGTAATTTTTGGATACGAAGTTGCAAAACAGGCAAAAAAACGCAATCTTTTTGTTGAAAGAAAAGACGGCACAATGCAATTAAGACGCGGTTATACACTAAAAAAAGGTGAAAGGGTTGTAATTATAGAAGACGTTATAACCACCGCCAGGACTATATTTGAAACCATCGACGCCATCAAAGAATTTGAGCCTGAAATTGTCGGGGTAGGCTGTATTGTAGACAGGACGCAGGGAAAGCTGGATGACAAATTAAAAATTAACTCGCTTTTAAAAATTGACCCTGTTGTGTATGAACCCGCAAATTGCCCTCTGTGCAAGGAAAATATCCCTGTAGTAAAACCGGGAAGCAGAGTGGGAGCTTAGATAAGGAGTTAAAATGGCCGCAAACACTAAATTAGAGCACTTAATAGACATTAAAAGCCTCTCCACAGAGGAGATTTTGGCCATTGCGGACCGTGCGCTGGAACTTAAAAATGGCGCAAAACCCTTGTCACTAAAGGGAAAACACGCGGCTATGATTTTCTTTGAAAATTCTACCCGCACTTATTTTTCTTTTGAAATGGCTCTAAACAAGCTTGGCGCAAGCGTTTACAACTTTGAAACCTCTAAATCTTCTCTCTCCAAAGGGGAAGATTTTTTTGATACCGTGAATAACCTCTCTGCTATTGGATTTGACGCCTGTATAATCCGCACAAGCAAGGAGGGGCTTATAAAAAGGACCTTGGGGGAAAGAACAAAAGAAAAGGGAAAAGAACGCGAATTTTTCAAAAAAATCGCCCTAATTAACGCCGGGGAGGGCACTTCCGCCCATCCTACCCAGGCGCTTTTGGATTTTGTAACTATAAAAGAAAAATTTAAAAATTTAGATGGCTTAAACCTTGTAATAGTAGGGGATATAAGGCATTCAAGGGTTGCAAAATCAAATATAGAGCTCTTAAACAGATTTAATATATCCGTAAAATGCGTGGCACCGGGGTATTTCAAGGATGAAAATATTAAAAATGTTGAGTGGTGCGAAAATTTAAATGAAGCTCTTGAAAACGCAGATATAGTAATGGCTTTAAGAATTCAAAAAGAGAGAATTCAAGGTATAATTGAATTTGAGGACTATATTAAAAATTACCAAATAACGGAAGAAAACCTGCCAAAAAATGCTATATTAATGCACCCGGGACCCGTAAACCGGGATATAGAGGTAACTTCAGGACTTTTAGACTCTAAAAAAGGTGAAATCATCCTTGAACAGGCTCATAACGGCGTGTTTACAAGAATGGCAATCTTGGAAATGATTTTGAAAAATGAAAAAGGGGTCAATAATGTGTAAAATTGTGAAATTGCCCGCTTTTATTGATATGCACGTACACCTTAGGGAGCCTGGGTTTACAGAAAAAGAAACGCTTCAAACAGGGATGGCTTCTGCGACTGCGGGCGGCTTCGGTACAATTTGCGCTATGCCAAACACAAAGCCTGTGGCCGATAACCCTGAAACCATAAGGTTTATAAGGAAAATTACGAGCAAAAACCTTGCAATTGACGTATTTCCGATTGGCGCTGTGACCAAAAACCTTGTAACTACTGAACTCAACGACTTTCATATTCTGAAAAAAGCTGGTGCAATTGCTTTTTCAAACGATGGAATGCCGATTTTAGATAAAAACGTGTTTAAAGAGGCTCTAAAAACAGGTGAATTAATACTTTCACACCTTGAAGACGAGAAAAATGAAGTTATATGGCAGCTTAACGTGTTTGAAGAGGTTAAAAAAGAGTCAGAACAAGGACTTTGCAAAAGTCCAAGGCTGCATTTCTGCCATATATCGACTTTACACGCTCTGGATAGCATTAAAAAGGCCAAACAGCGCGGCTTAAAGGTTACTTGCGAAACTGCCCCGCACTATTTTACATTTACCAAAAATGACGTAACATCAAACGGGGTCTATAAAATGAACCCTCCACTGGGCACAAACGATGATAAAGAGGCAGTTTTGGCCGCTCTAAAAGACGGCACAATTGATGTAATCGCAACAGACCACGCGCCGCACACTGTGGAAGAAAAATTAAGGCCTTATGAAAAATCTCCAAACGGAATTGTAGGGCTTGAAACCGCCTTCCCGCTTGCACTTTCGGTGCTTTCTTTGGACGAAGTTGTAGAAAAAATGTGCTATAATCCCGCAAAAATTTTAGGGATTGAAAACAAGCGCGAAATTGAGGTAGATTTAGAGGAAGAATGGATTGTAAAATCGGCGGAATTTAAGTCTAAATGCAAGATTTCGCCATATGAAGGAATGAAGTTAAAAGGGAAAGTAATATGCAAATGAATGAAATTTTAAAAGAAAAAATAAAGGAGAAAATCGTTCTGGCACTTGACGTTAAGGAATTTGATGAGGCTAAAACCCTTGTGGATGAGCTATCTCCGTATGTTGGAACTTTTAAAGTGGGGCTCCAGCTTTATACAAAATATGGAAATGAAGTCGTAGACTATATTTCAGGCAAAAATGCAAACTTTTTCCTTGATGTAAAGCTTCATGACATTCCAAACACCGTGGAAAAAGCCAGTGAAAACGTGGTTTTAAGGGGTGCAAACTTCTTCAATGTCCACGCCACAGGGGGTTTGAAGATGATGGAGGCAGCAGCAAGAGGGGCTAAAAAGGCGGCGGAAAAACTCGGCAAAAAACCGCCTATAATCCTTGCTGTGACTATGCTTACAAGCATTTCAGAAGAGGTTATGAAGGATGAATTTGAAATTGAAGCCGATGTTTCAGAATTTGCAATTCGCCTTGCAAAACTGGCTAAAAAGGCCGGTTTGACAGGGGTTGTAGCTTCATCACTTGAAGCGAGAAAGATAAAAGAAGCTTGTGGAGCGGATTTTAAGGTATTATGTCCCGGAATTCGCCCGGAATGGAGCGCAAAGGACGATCAAAAAAGGATTGCCACCCCAAAATTTGCAATTGGAGAAGGGGCGGATTATCTTGTAATCGGAAGGGCTGTAACCAAGGCCGAGAGCCGAATTGGGGCTATGGAAAAAATTTATGAAGAAATTGGAGAATTAGAATGCTTGCAACGTTAATATTGGAAGACGGCACCGTATTAAGGGGCAAATCCTTTGGGGCACAAGGAACTTCCGTTGGTGAAATTGTCTTTAACACCTCTATGGTAGGCTATCAGGAGATTTTGACCGACCCGTCATACGCAAACCAAATAATAGTAATGACTTATCCTGAAATTGGCAACTATGGCCTGAATGATGACGATTTTGAATCTGAAAAACCAAGGTGCAAGGGCTTTATAGTGAAAAACTCCTGCGTGAATGATTCGCACTATAAGAGCAGACAAAACATTTCAACATACCTAAAAAGCCACGGTATAATAGGAATTGAGGGACTTGACACCCGCCTTTTAACCAAAAAAATCAGGGAATTTGGAACAATGAACTGCCTTATAACCACGGAAAATGTGGATAACAACAACCTTTCAGAGAAAATGGAGCAGTTAAATGCCTATGAAGCCAATAAAGACGTGGTTTTAGAAGTTTCACCCGAAAACTCTTTTGTTTTAAATGAAAACGGCGATGTAAACCTTGCAATGATAGACTATGGCTGCAAAACAGGGATAACAGACAGCCTTTGCGCAAGGGGCTGTAAAATTACAGTTTTCCCGGCAAACGTAGACAGTGAAACGATTTTAAGGGGAAACTTTGATTCGGTATTTTTATCAAACGGCCCCGGAAACCCTGCAGACTGCAAAATTGAGGTGCAGACCCTTGAAAATTTAATCGGCAAAATCCCGCTTTTTGGCATTTGCCTTGGATATCAGCTTTTATCAATCGTGCTCGGTGCAAAGACATATAAGCTGAAATATGGGCACAGAGGGGCAAACCACCCCGTTGTGAATTTGCTTGATAAAAAGGTTATGATGACATCCCAAAACCACGGATATGCAGTGGATATGGACAGTTTGACCAAAATTATGGAGCCCACATATAAAAATTTGAACGATGACACGCTTGAAGGTTTTAGGTCTGAAAGCTTGAAAATAGAGGCTGTTCAGTTCCACCCCGAGGCAAACCCGGGCCCGACAGACGCTGCGGTGATTTTTGATGATTGGGTTCAAAAAATGCGGGAATATAAAAAAGCGCCTGTTAGAAAAGCAGAAGAGATGGCAAGCCTGTAAAAGCAGACAGAGCTTTATTTTACAAAATGTTACAAAATGTAAAGACACAAAAAATTAGCACCAAGGCCAAAATAAGAACAAAAACACAAAACAGGCCAAAATAAAGAAATAACTTGAAAAAGGGAAGATAAATGGGAAAAGATTTAAGCATAAAGAAGGTTTTAGTAATAGGCTCCGGGCCGATTGTAATTGGCCAGGCGGCGGAATTTGACTATGCGGGGGTGCAGGCGTGCCGCGCGCTAAAGGAGGAAAACATTGAGGTTGTGCTTGTAAACTCTAACCCCGCAACGATTATGACCGATGAAGACATCGCAGATAAAGTCTATTTGGAGCCTTTGACCTTAGAAAGTTTGACTGAAATTATTAAAAAAGAGCGTCCAAACGGCGTAATTGCTTCTCTTGGCGGGCAAACAGGCCTGAATTTAGCCTGTGAACTGGATAAAGCCGGGGTTTTAGCAGAATACGGCGTGCGCCTTTTAGGGACAAACATTGAGTCTATTAAAAAGGCGGAAGACCGGGAAATGTTTAAAAACCTGATGAATGAAATAGAAGAGCCAATCCCCGACAGCGAGATTGTTTCAAGCTATGAAGACGCCAAAAAATTCGCAGAAAAAATCGGATTTCCTATAATCATCCGTCCCGCCTTCACTTTGGGAGGCTCAGGGGGCGGCATTGCAAAGAATGAAGCAGAATATGAAGAAATTGTACATTCAGGACTCCAGCAATCCCCAATTAACCAGGTGCTTGTGGAAAAGAGCATTGCAGGCTTCAAAGAGGTGGAATATGAGGTAATGCGAGATTCTAACGACACCTGTATTATCATTTGCAATATGGAAAACATCGACCCGATTGGAATTCACACGGGCGACAGCTTTGTTGTGGCGCCTTCTCAGACCCTTACAAACAACGAATATCAGATGTTAAGAACCTCTGCGATAAAAATTATTCGCGCGCTTAAAATCGAAGGGGGCTGTAACGTACAGTATGCCTTGGATACAAAGACAAATCAATATTACGTAATTGAGGTAAACCCGCGTGTGAGCCGCTCTTCAGCCCTTGCTTCAAAGGCAACAGGCTATCCTATCGCAAAAGTGACGACAAAAATCGCTGTGGGGTATGAATTATCTGAAATTAAGAACGCTATAACAGGCAAAACCGTTGCAGCATTTGAGCCTGCGCTTGATTATGTGGTGGTAAAAATCCCAAAATGGCCTTTTGATAAATTTGCAACGGGCGACAGAATGCTTGGAACCAAAATGAAGGCCACAGGCGAAGTTATGGCAATTGGGCGTACTTTTAAAAACAGTTTTAAAAAGGCCGTAGCCTCGCTTGAAGACAAGCATACGGGGGTTTTACATTATAAATTTGAAAATTTATCAAACGAAGAATTGTTGGAAGAGCTCCATATTCAAGACGACAGAAGGATTTTCAGGGTTTCTGAAGCCCTAAAAAGGAATTTTGACGTTCAAAAAATCCGCGAAATTACAAAAATTGACCCCTGGTTCATAAACCAGATTAAAGACATTGTGGAACTTGAAACTGCGCTTGAAAATACGCACCTTGATGAAGAATTATACAAGAAGGCAAAGGATTTTGGGTATTTGGATTCTGAAATTGCAGCAATATCAAAGGTTTCAGAGGATGAATTAAAAAAATATGATTACCCTGCCGTATTTAGAATAGTAGACACCTGTGCGGGCGAATTTCACGCCTCAACCCCCTATTTTTACTCAACTTACGGGGAAAGTTGCGAACTTGAAGAATTTAAAAAGGAACACAGCAGCGAAAACCAAGATGGAGAAACCAAAAAAGAAGGGGCTGCGCAAGGCAAGGGTGAAATTAAAGGAAATATCCTGGTTTTAGGCTCCGGCCCGATTAGAATCGGCCAGGGAATTGAGTTTGACTACTGTTCCGTGCATGCTTCAAAGGCAATTTTAGAAAACGGATATGAATCCGTTATGGTAAATTCAAACCCTGAAACGCTTTCCACCGATTTTGACATAGCAAGCAGGCTTTATTTTGAACCGATGAACGCTGAAAACGTGATGAACATTATAAAAAAAGAGAAGCCATACGGTGTGATGGTTCAGTTTGGCGGGCAAACGGCGATTAATTTGGCGCCAAAGCTTGCAAAAGAAGGGGTTAAAATCCTTGGCACATCGCTTGAAAGCATTGACGCGGTTGAAGACAGAAAAGTTTTTGAAAAATTGTTGTCAGAGCTTAAAATTCCACAGCCAAAGGGCAGAGGGGTGAGAAGCGCGGCTGAAGCTTTAAGCACAACAAAAGAGCTTGGATATCCTGTTTTGGTGCGCCCTTCTTATGTTATAGGCGGGCGCGGAATGCAGGTTGTGTATAATGATGAAGAATTGTTAACATATATTAACGAGGCGCTCAAATTTTCAGGCGAGCACCCCGTTTTAATTGACCAATACATAGAGGGCCTTGAGGTTGAATTGGACGCCATTTCAGATGGCAAAGACGTTTTAATCCCCGGCATTTGCGAACATATAGAACGTGCCGGGGTGCATTCGGGCGACTCTATGAGCATTTACCCCTCAAGAAACATTACAAAAAAAAAAAAAAAAAAGCTTGTAGAATATGCTAAAAAAATCGCCAAAAGAGTTAATATTATTGGCTTAATGAACATTCAATTTATCATAAAAGATGATACGGTTTATGTAATTGAAGTGAACCCGAGGGCCTCCAGAACGGTGCCCATAATGTCCAAGGTGACAGGCATTCCGATGACAAAGATTGCAATTAATGCAATTTTAGGAAAAACGATAAAAAGCCAAGGGTTTGGAGTTGGGCTTTATCGAACAACAAAGCTTGTGTGCGTGAAAATGCCTGTGTTTAGCTTCCAAAAGCTGAATAGAATTGACCCCGCGCTTGCGCCTGAAATGAAATCCACAGGGGAAGTCTTAGGGGTTGATTATTCCTATAAAAAGGCTCTCTTAAAGGCATTTATCGCGGGCGGATATAAATTTGGCCAGCGCAAACAAAGAGTTTTAGTGTCATTGAACGACCACTACAAAAAGCCTGCCTTAAAAATCGTGAAAAAGCTTTATTCACAAGGATTTTTCATTATGGCAACCTGGGGAACGCACAAATTCCTTGAAAAAAACGGGGTGCCATCTAAGATGATTGAAAAATTCATGGTGGATAAACTTCAAAAACGTATGAAGGAAGGGCGTTTGAGCTTTGTTTTGAATACTCCTACTTTAGGAAAAAATTCACAAACTTCAGGTTTTCAGATAAGGACAATTGCTGAAATGTACGGTATTCCTTGTTTTACAAGCATAGACACAGCAAGAGCCTATTTGAGCGCCGTTAAAACGTATGACAAAGGCACAAAATTAAATTCCGAAACTATTACAAACTATCGTAAAAAGAAGTTTTTGGGGATATTTTAAAATATCCCCGCTTTAAATATAAAGTTATCCGAATTTCACATCAATTGTGGCGTCCAGACCTTTTAAAATCTTTATAACCATATAAAAACTGGGCTGCACCTTGCCTTTTAGGATGTTTGTAAGGTTTGAGCGGTTTACGTTAATTTCCTGCGCAAATTTGTTCACGGAAGTTCTCGCCTTAATTACACGCTCAAGCGCTTTAAAAAATATTATATAATCGCCGTCTTTTGCAAATTCTTCTAAATTCAAACGCAGATATTCTTTTTGAAATTCTTCGTCCTGTAATTGCTCAATCATATGCTGTTCAAACGATGGCAACTCTTTCATTATTTTCTCTATGTTTAATTTTTTAGTCATAATCAAAACCTTTCTTTGAAGTCTTCAATGTAACTTTGGGCTTTTTTAATGTCCTTTGACTGGGTTGATTTATCGCCAGCACAGAGAATAACAACAATTATATCTTCCTGTTCCATACAATAAATTCTATAACCAGGGCCTATTTTGAACCTTAGTTCAATGAGTTCATCAGTTAACCTTTTAAAATCACCAAAATTCTCTTCTTCAACCCTGGCTAAGCGCATATCTATTTTATATCTTACGCTTTTATCCAAACTGTCATACCATATGTCAAACGGACACTTGCCGGCAATTGTTTTATAAAAATATATCTGTTTCATCTTCTATAATTGTATGCTAAAACATACAATTTGTCAATTTGCTTAAACTTGGTAAAACACATGCGGACAAAATTTATGCTTTATTTATAGGATATTTATGTTACAGGTATTTACTTTTTTGAAGTCAAAATGTAATATTGTTAGTATATTAAGTTATTTTGGAGCAATTTTATCTTATGTTAATTGAAGAAGTTTTAGAGCTTACGGTACAAAAAGGGGCGTCAGACTTGCATATTTCGGCAGACCTTCCGCCGGTTTTGCGTATCGATGGCGAGCTCATAAGGACAAACCTCCCTGTTTTAACAGGCGATGACATTGAAACAATCGTTTTCCCGATTTTAACCAACGAACAAAGAAGACACCTGGAACAACACTGGGAGCTTGACTTTGGTTATGGTTTGCACGGTGTCGGCCGTTTCAGGGTAAACGTTTATAAAGACAAAGGCAACTATGCCGCAGCATTCAGAACGATTAACTCTGAACCCCCGACATTTGAAGATTTGGGGCTTCCTGATATCGTTAAAAGAATTGCAAATAAACCCAGAGGCTTGATTTTGGTAACAGGGCCTACAGGTTCAGGTAAATCAACCACTTTGGCTGCGATGATTGACTATATCAACGCAACAAGAACAGAGCATATTTTGACAATTGAAGACCCGATAGAATTTATCCACCCTTCAAAGAAATCTATCGTTCACCAAAGGGAATTGGGGCAAGATACACGTTCAACCGCAAACGCCCTGAAATCAGCCCTTCGTGAAGACCCTGATATTATTCTAATCGGTGAGATGAGAGACCTTGAAACTATCTCTCTTGCCTTAACTGCAGCAGAAACAGGCCACTTGGTTATGGGAACATTGCACACCTCATCAGCTTCCCAAACAATTGACCGTATCATAGACGTATTCCCGCAAGGCCAACAACAGCAAATCAGATTGCAGCTTTCAACAAGCTTGGTTGCGGTATTCTCTCAAACATTGCTGCCAAAACTGTCTGAAGACGGCTTCACCAAAAAAGGCCGTGTAATGGCGCAGGAAATTATGGTTGTAAACAACGCGATTGCAAACCTTATTCGTGAACAAAAATCTGCCCAGATTTACTCAGCTATTCAAACGGGCGCAGGAGCTGGTATGCAGACTCTTGATATGGCACTTCGCGACCTATTCAAGATGAATTTAATCGACCAGCAAGACGCAATTGCAAAATCACAACACCCTGAAGAATTAAAGAGAATGCTCGGCATTCAAACGGGCGCTGCCGCAAGAACTTTCGGCATGTAAGATTTCGCGCAAGGTAAATTATAAAAATCAAACCTCCCTAAAAAAATTGGGAGGTTTTTTTACTGCAAAATCCTTTTGCGTTCGTTTTATTCTATTGCGCCGGTTTTCAAAACTTTGGAGTGAAAAAATTGACCTCGTAATTATACGATTTTCATTGTGTTTAATTTATAAAATCCTCTTTATTTCAAAGGCTTAGGGCTCAATTTTGAATTAATAAAAACCTTAAAAATAAAAAAAGCAAGAATTTTTTGAATCAAAACGACAAAAAACCCTTGCATGCTGAATTAAACTAAATCTTTTATTATTATAGGCAAATGCGCTTAATTTCCGCCCCACCTGCCTACCACCTGTTTTATAATCTAATTCTAACAACATCAGAACTATTTTGCAAGAAATTATTCCATAACAAAATAACAGATATAAAAAAGATACTAAAAACACAAGAGGGAAGTTCGCTCCTAATATAGCTTTCAGGCTATTTATAAACAGAATATTCTTTTGATTCTTCTTCCCACTCTTCCCTTGAAACCTTCAAGGCATGGTTCCAAAATTTTTCAAGCGCATAACTTTCTCTTACATCATCCATCATAATATGCACGATGACATCGCCGTAATCAAGCAAATTCCACCTGTTTTTTAAATCGTTTTCATCGCCGTTTGGAATTCTGCCAAATAATTCTTTAATGCGCTCCCTTAAAGAAGATGTAAGCCCTTTTACCTGGGTTGTGGATGTGGCAGAAGCGATAACAAAATAATCAGACAAAACACAAACGTTTGCCACGTTTAAAACCGCAATATCTATTGCCTTTTTATCGTCTAAAACCCTTGCCACAATGCTTGATAATTTTTTGCTTGAAATTTCTTCTGTCATATTCCCTCAATTTTTCCAAGTTTTTAAATATTTCCCGTGGATGAATTTTTATCGTTATCCAAAGATTTAATGTCGATAACTTCATCCCCTTCAGAGTAATTCAAACGGTTGTCCGTGCCTTCAATTTCGATGTTCACTTCGCCATCTATCATCTCTATGTCTTTTTTCAGATAATCCTTAATTTTGCCATCCTCAAGCTTCACACCAACTGAACCTTTTAGGAAATTTAAAACGGCAACTTTTCCGATACCATCCGGCGTCATAACACCACAGCCCACGGGAGGAAGCGTTTTTGCAGCCTCAAGATAGTTTGAATATTCATAATTCAAACAACACAAAAGCCTTCCGCAAGAACCTGTGATTTTGCCTGGCGTCATAGGAATTCCCTGGTCTTTTGCAAGCTTTGTATTTACAGATTCAAACTTTTTTAAAAAGGAGCAGCAGCAATATTCATGCCCGCAAACCCCAATTCCCTGGAGAATGCTGGTTTCATCCCGAACACCAATGTGCCTTAAATCAATTCTTACCCTTTTAAATTCCTGGGTTAAATCTTTTAAAAGTTCACGAAAATCAACACGCTCGGGCGCTGTGTAATAAAATGTAATTTTTTTTCTGTCGAAAGTATACCTTGTTTGAACAAGGTTCATTGCAAGTTTTCTTTTCTCTGCAAGCTCTCTGCATTTATAAAGTGCTTGAATTTCAAGCTTTTTAATCTCTTCAAGCTCTGCAATATCCCTTTCGTTCATGGTTCTAACAAAAGGAATGGGTTCTGGCTTAAATTTTTCCCATTGTTTTTGAATTTCAGAATTTACAAGAAAAACCCTGTGCGCCTCTTCCCCTTTTTCAGTTCTCACAAGAACCATTTGGCCATGGTGAAGGTTTGCCCCGTCACTTATTTTTAAAGGGAAAAATTGATTTTTAATAATTCTTACTGCAAATTTCAAATTTTATTCCTATTTTTTCTTGAAAATCCTCTAAAACTATTATACAACAAATTGTTTTTATAATAAAATAAGAAAACAATGAAGTATGAGAACTTAACATTTAAGAAAAATGACGTTGAAAAACTTCTTTTGAATTTGGACTCTAACCCTTATTCTCAAAAAAATAAGGATTTCAGATATACTTTATCGCTCATCTATGAGCTTATCGAAGAAGAATTTGCGGACACTTTTGACACTAAAAACCCGATTTTAAGATCAACCGATATTATATTTGAAAACAAAGATAATACTGCAGAAATTTTTATCACCCCTCCGTATAATTTTGATTATTACCTAAAATCTAAAGGTTCCTTGTATCGTCTTAAGGCTGAATATAAGGGAGATAAATATGGCTATAACATTCCTTTGGATTTATTCTTTGAATATTTTACAGGGCTTTCAGAAAACATTGAATTAACGGATGATTTGTCTGAAAATTATAAATTTTATTTCTATTTCACAACCTTTGTGAAGAAAACCGTTGAAAAACTGAATTTTATTCCGTCGGTTAAATTTAAAAAAGACACTTTTTCTATAATTTGGGAGCCTTATTTTAAAAATAAGGATTATTTAAGGGCATATCTTGAAATTGTAAATAACGACTTTTTAGACCCCGACACAACAAAGAAACTAATTGAAAGATATTTAAACCACCTTATTTTTAATTTCTTAAACGTTAAACATTTTAAATTTAAAGATTTAAAATCTGCACCGTATTTTGTAAAATCTTCAATCCACAAAAGAGTGTTAAAAGGAAATGACCTCGGAGAAGACATTCAAACCTGGCTTGACGAGATGAGCCTTGGGACATACGACGTTGTTCCGGTCTTTAACATTGAAAAGATTGAAGACAATACAAACGACGACAGATTCTTAATGAGAATTTCAGCTAAAAACAAGCAAACAGGGGAAGTATTTGAACTTGAAGAGCTTGATGAAACAGATAAGACCATAATTGAAAAACAGATAAACTGGGCCGTTAAATATATTGAAGACCTTGAAGATACAACGCTTGAACTTGACCTTTCAGGCGTGTATAAAATGATTACCCAAATTACATATTACCTGGCACAGGCCGATATGGAAGTGAACCTTCCAAAAGGCATGGATAATATTATAATCCCGAGAGCCTCAATTAACGCTAGGGTAAAACAAAAGCGCATAGGGGATTTAGAGGACATTTTGAATATGTCCAATTCTTCAACAATTTCCCTTGATGAAATTATGGATTTTTCAATCGAGGTGGCGCTTGGGGATAATGAGAAAATTTCCGCTGAAGAATTTCAAAAGCTTGCAAAAGACACAAACGGCTTAATTCAATATAAAGATAAATATATTTTAATCGACAAAGAGGAAACAGAAAAACTTCTTGAAAGATTAAAGAAAAAGCCTGATTTTGTGATGAATAAAATGGAACTTTTGCACCACAGTTTATCTGGCAAAATTGATGAATACGATTTTGACTATGATGAAGCATTTGCAAAGGTTATAAGCAACTTTACAAAGGTTGAAGAAGTTGAATTGCCAAGCACTTTAAACGGCACATTAAGACCATATCAGCAGGTTGGGTTCAGATGGCTTTATACAAACGTTCAAAAGGGCTTTGGCTGCTGCATTGCAGACGATATGGGGCTTGGTAAAACAATTCAGGTTATAAGCCTTATTTTAAAATTAAAGGAAGAAAAGAAACTAAAAAAACCCGTTATGGTTATTTGCCCCACAACCTTGCTTGGAAACTGGGAAAGAGAGTTTGAAAACTTTGCCCCAAACCTTAAAATTTACACATATCACGGTTTTAACCGCGAATTTATCACAGATTGCGACGTTGTTCTTACAACTTATGCAATTTTAAGGATTGATATTGAAGAATTCAAAAAACACAATTGGGATTTAATTGTAATTGATGAGGCGCAAAATATCAAAAACCCAAGCACCTCTCAAACACAAGCTGTAAAAGCCATTAAAGCCGATATGAAAATTGCAATGACAGGTACACCTGTTGAAAACAGGCTGTCAGAGCTTTGGAGCATATTTGACTTTATAAACAAAGGATATTTGGGCTCCATTAACGACTTTGGCAAAAACTATTCTGTTCCGATTGAAAGATTTAAAGAAACCCAAAGGGCAGAAAAGCTTAAAAAAGCGATTTCACCCTTTATGCTCCGCCGCCTGAAAACAGACAAGATGATTATTTCAGACTTGCCCGAAAAAGTTGTGTTGGATGAATTTTGCTATCTTACAAAACCGCAGGCCGCCCTGTATGAGAGGGTTTTGAACCAATCTATGCAGGAAGTTCAATCCGCAGGGGCCGGAATAAACAGGCGCGGTGCCATTTTCAAGCTTATAACATCCCTAAAACAAGTGTGCAACCACCCTTATCACTATTTAAAACATGGGGATATGTCAAGAAGCGCTTCAGGAAAGACGGAAAAACTTATGTCAATCCTTACAAACATTCTTGATAACGATGAAAAAGTGCTGATTTTCACCCAATATAAAGAAATGGGCGCCATTTTAGAAAAAATTATCGCTGATGAATTTAACACAGACCCCTTATTCTTCCACGGCTCATTGAACGTTAAAGCAAGGGAAGAGATGATAAGGGAATTTTCAGAAGAAATAAATAAAAAGATTATGATATTATCCTTAAAAGCCGGAGGTTTGGGGCTTAACCTGACATCAGCAAGCAACGTTATCCACTATGACCTTTGGTGGAACCCTGCGGTTGAAGACCAGGCAACAGACAGAACTTATCGTATCGGGCAGGACAAAAACGTTATGGTGCATAGGTTTATCACCCTTTCAACGTTTGAAGAAAAGATTGATAAAATAATTAAAGATAAAAGAGAGCTGGCAGACGCTGCCGTATTTACGGGCGAGAAAATCATCACAGAGCTTTCGGATGATGAAATTTATGAAATTTTCTCTTTGGCGTAGGGTCTTTCTCTTTTTTGCGTAACATTTTGACCAAAATAAACAGGAGAATTAAAATAATTCTATAGGGTAAGTGCCTTTTCACTTCCAGCCGGCACACGCGATTTAATGAAGAAATCGACCGGCAAAGGAGGTGATGATAGAATGAGAAAATTATTGGAAACAATAATAAAAGCCCTAGTTATACTAGAGCTTTTAGCTAAACTTATTTTAGCAATTCTTAAACTATTGTAGGCATGAAGTGAAGTTCTTAACAGGCGGCAAACCATTGTTAGGAACTTCGCCCTACTATTTCATTATTTACCATGGTTTGTTGTTTGTCAAGATATCATATTTCAAATTGCAAGTGGTCTGTTTTTTAAATATAATCACAAATATGAAAGATATAATTGGTTTTTGGGGATACCCTGAACCCTCTTTAATTAAAAAATATAAAACTCTCTACCCAAACGCAAATTGGGTAGATTTGGACATAGACTTTAATTACCCAAAAATAAGTATTTTGCCCGAGGCCTACTGTTCCATTATAAAAAATATTTTTAATAACGCATTTTACCTGAAAGAAAGGTTAATCGCAATTTTGGCGCCCGTTGGGAAAGACAAATGCGATTCAGCCTTTTTTGCGGTTCAAATTTTAAAAGAAAATGGTTTTAACATTGAAATTTCATACTTTGAAGACGTTTTGCCTTTGGATAAATTGCCAAACACCCCGATTTCAAAGAGCAATTTGCCCCTAAAAGAAAAAATTGAAAAAATTACAGCAAATATAATTGAAGAAAAGGACTATTCAAACCTTCCTGAATGTAAGGCAGAGTTTGGCTTTTGGGGTGTGCCGCCAAATGACTTAAGCGTACTTGAAATTTTTCCGAATTCAACCCATGTTTTTGGCTGGAGCCGCTGTGTGGAAGCGAAAAACCCTGCAAACATTGAACTTGAAATGTTTGTGGATGAAAATTTGCCCACAGTTTTCTTTGCGCAGACATTTTGTGCCAAAAACCAGCTTGCAAAATATCTTGCAAATAAATATAACGGGCTTTATATCGACATTGACGGCGTGCCCACAAATTCGGTGAAAGCAAAGATAGAAGCATTTTTAAGGCTTAGGTAGGATTGGAGCGGGCAAAATTTATGAACAACGGCATTGAAAAACATTTTTTAGACGCAGGAACCACCTGGAGCAAAATTTTAACCGTTTCAAACGGTGAAAAAAACTATAAAATCATTCCAACAGCCGAATTAAAAAGTTTAAACGTTGAATTTGAAGCAGGAACAGGGCATTCGGCCGGTTTAAAAAACGTTAAAAAATATGAAAACGAGGTCGTGGCCCTTGCAATAGGCGCAAAAAACAACCTGGAAAATGAAAACATTGTGCTTGACTTAGGCTCAAGGGACATTAAGTGGGTAAAATTTAAGAGCGGCAAATTTTCTGATATGGACTGGAACACAAACTGTGCAAGCGCAACAGGGGCCACAATTGAAATGCTGTTAAAATTTTACGATGTAAAACCGGAAGAACTTCAGGCAACAGATGAAAAATATGCTGTCACCTGCGGCATTTTCGGCCTGGAAAAAATTATGGACGACGTTGCAAAAGGCGCTATGCCTGCGGTTGCAATTTCAAAATTTATCGGAGGGATTGCCCAAAACGCCTGGAATTTCACTAAAAACCCTGATAAACTCTACGTTTCAGGAGGTTTTTGCGAAAATAAATGCTTTATTGATTCACTCTCAAAACATTGTGAAGTTATTCCGTTGGGCCGCTTTGTCCTTGTGGACGGGCTTTATGGGGAATATTTGAAAACAGTTTAGGCAAAACGCGGCCACAAAACACAGTCAAAAGAGGGCTATAAAATATATCGCCCTCTTTTTGTCTGAAAAAATTTCTCTAAACCCCTCTAAAAGCTTCATTCTATGTTCCAGATTTCCAAGAATTTAAGTATTCAAATTGTTCATCTGTTAAAGTGTCAATCTCAACGCCCATAGATTCAAGCTTAATTTTTGCAATTTGGACATCAACTTCATGCGGCAAAGTATAGAGTTTATTTTGAAGTTTGCCTTTGTTTTTAAGCACAAATTCAATACCAAGCGCCTGGTTTGCAAAACTCATATCCATAACGCTTGCGGGGTGGCCTTCTGCGCCGACAAGGTTCACTAAACGGCCCTCTGCAAGAACATATAAAGTTTTTCCGTTGTCTAAAACCCACTCATCAAGGCTTGGACGGATATTTCTTGATTCAACAACATGCTTTCTTAAGCCATTAACGTTCACTTCAACATCAAAATGGCCTGCGTTTGAAACAAAGGCGCCATCTTTCATTGAAAGCAAATGTTCAACGTCAATAACGTTCTTATCGCCTGTAACAGTAAGGAAAATATCCCCTTCTTTTGCTGCTTCTTTAATCGGCATAACCCTGAAACCGTCCATAACAGCTTCAAGTGCTTTTAGGTGATCAACTTCTGTTACAATAACGTTTGCGCCCATACCGCGTGCACGCATTGCAGCGCCTCTTCCGCACCAGCCGTATCCCGCAACAACAAAGGTTTTTCCTGAAATAAGGATATTTGTTGTTCTTATAATGCCGTCAAGTGCGCTTTGGCCTGTGCCATAGCGGTTATCATATAAATGTTTTGTAAGGCTTGAATTTACCCCAAGGGCCGGAAATTCAAGCGAGCCGTCTTTTTCCATAGCTTCAAGACGGATAATCCCTGTTGTGGTTTCTTCTGTGGAGCCTATAATATTTGGAATTAAATCTCTTCTTGTTTTATGAACAGTTGCAACCAAATCACACCCATCATCAATAATTAAATGCGGCTTGTGGTCTAATGCTGTCTGCACATGCTTTGCATAAGTTTCTTTGTCCTCTCCTGCAATTGCAAATACGGGAATTCCCCAATATTTAACAAGGGCTGCCGCCACATCGTCCTGGGTTGATAATGGGTTTGAAGCCGCAAGAACAGCGTCTGCGCCGCCTTCTTTCATTGCAATACAAAGGGCCGCGGTTTCTTTTGTAACATGCACGCATGCCGTAAGCCTTAACCCTTCAAAAGGCCTTTCTTTTTTAAACCTTTCTGTTATATTCCTTAAAACAGGCATATCTTTTTGCGCCCACTCAATGTTTTTCTTTCCCTGTTCTGCTAAATTTATATCTTTAATTTCATAAGAAAGCACTGATGTTACCATAATTTTAAACCTCCTAAAGGTGCCTTTAATTTTCACCAAAATGTTACCACAAAAAATATTTTTATGCTAATATTGCTATGGTGAACTATTAAATGTATTGCGTACAATTTAAAAGGAGATATTATTTATGTCAACTGTAGAATTTTTTACAAATTCAGAAGAGCTTAAAAAGCTTTATTCTGCTGCCCGTGCAACAATCACGGCACCTTTCTACGGAAACAACGTAGAACATGTACAATCTGTTTCAGAAGCATACAAACTTGCTCTAAACAGCCCCGGCACTGTTGAATTAACAGGTATGCCCGTTTATCAACCCGAAAAAATCGGCCTTCCAAAAGGCGCTAACCAATTATTATTCAACGACGGTACAGTTGTTGGCCGTTGCGCTGCTGCAAGAAAAATCGTTGGTGAACCCGGATGTGACCTTGGCTATTTGCTTCCTATCATCCGTGAAGCAGTTTATGGCACACGTGACCGTTTAATGTACAAAACCGAAGTTGTAGTTGGTTTGGAAGAAGACTTTATGGTTAAAGCTCATCTTTTAATCCCTGAAGGTTTTGAAAACGTTATGTATTCTTGGATGTTAAACTTCCAATACATCAACGAATATTATTCAAATATGTATGCAAACTCAAGAAGCATTTCAGAAGGCGACTTGTTCATATTCTCAGACCCGGATTGGTCACACCCTGACTTCCCATACGGTTTAACATTCTTTGACCCTGAACACAACTGTGCCGCAATTCTTGGTATGAGATATTTTGGCGAACACAAAAAAGGTACATTAACCCTTGCTTGGGGCGCTGCTGCAAGAAACGGCTATGCTTCATGCCACGGCGGTATGAAAAGATACAACCTTGGCGAAAACAAATCATTCCAAGTTGCCGTGTTTGGTCTTTCAGGCTCAGGTAAATCAACAATTACCCACGCAAAACACAACAATAAATACGATATCACGGTTCTTCACGATGACGCATTTATCATCAACGTTCATGATAAATATACAATCGCTCTTGAACCTGCATACTTCGACAAAACTGCAGACTATCCGATGAACTGCGACGATAACAAATACATCTTAACCCAACAAAACGCAGGTGTTATCGCAGCAGCTGACGGTAAATTATACTCAATTACAGAAGATATCAGAAACGGTAACGGCCGTGCTGTTAAATCAAAACTTTGGTCACCAAACAGAGTTGATAGAATCAACGAACCGATTAACGCTATTTTCTGGTTGATGAAGGATCCTACAATTCCTCCTGTATTAAAACTTTCAGGTGCTTCACTTGGTTCTGCTATGGGTGCAACCCTTGCTACAAAACGTTCTTCAGCTGAAAGATTGGCTAAAGGCGTTGACCCGAACGCACTTGTTGTTGAACCTTATGCTAACCCATTCAGAGTTTATCCTTTGGAAATGGATTACACAAGATTTAAACAATTAATTCAAGACGGCGTTGATTGCTACATCTTGAACACAGGCGAATTTATGGGCACAAAAGTTCAACCTAAACACACTCTTGGCGTTATTGAAGCAATCGTTGAAGGAAGCGCTAAATTCCACAAATGGGAAGGCTTTACTGACATCGAAATTATGGATGTTGAAGGTTTTGACGCAAGCTTTGCTAACGCAGAATACAAAGAACAATTCGTTAAACGTATGCAAGACAGAATTGAATTTGTTAAATCAAGAGAAACTGAAAAAGCAGGTTTGGACAAACTTCCGGCTGACGCTCTTGAAGCTCTTGAAAACGTTGTTAAACAAGCAAACGTTGCAAGAGTATAGTTTTTAGTTGAAACTTAACAAATTTTATAGTCCGTGGGTTTTTCTCACGGACTATTTTTTACCTGTTTTTGAACTTTTTTGGCCGGTTGATGTCTTTATCCATCTATTAATATATTTGCCCGTTTGGCGTGTTTTAAAGTATTATCAAATAGAAATCACCCCTTAGAGTGTCAGGGCTTACGGGTTTTGACAGATAAGGAAATTCAAATCGTCAAAGCGGGGCCGTGTTTTAACGGTTTAAGGCCGGATTTTCGGCTATCGTTTGACAAAGTTTATGTTGCCAAACTAAATCACCTGCTTTTATTTTAGACACAGCAGCACATTGAAAACCACAGCTCTGCGACAGGTATGAAGGTTACGGCGCCTTGCAGTGCAACTGGACAAGCAGCTGCCCGGGCTCCGCTAACGGTAACTGCCTCCCGAACTATGTATGGTCAGGCACGGTTAGCAGCGGCACTAGTTACTATAATCGTTATCTAAACAATGGTACATTCAACGATAACAATCTTACCTATACCTATTCTCTTGGTGTGCGCTGTGTCCTGGATTTGGAAATACAAGCTACAGACTGCAGCTCTGTGACTACTATTCAGGTTACGGCGCCATACAGTGCAAGAGTTTGAGCGGCGGCTGCCCGGGCGCGAACAATAACAACTGCAACCCGAGGACGGTATGGTCAGGCACTAAGGGCAGTAACACTAGTTACTATATTTCAAGCTGGCTTGAGAGTGGTACACTTAATATAGGCAGTACCGGAAATAATCCCACCAATGCCTTTTCTGTGCGCTGTGTCCTGGATTTGACAATCAATATAATGATAAAAGCGCCTCGGTAGTCCCCAAGACGCTTTTAGTGTTAAGCATTTCCTCTTTTAAAACTTTGATTCTATCCTTGCACGATACCTTCTTTTATAGCCTTCACCGCCGCCTGAACACGATCATCCACACACAGCTTTTGCAAAATGCTGCAAACATGGGCTTTTGCCGTGTGCACAGAAACAATAAGCTCTTTTGCAATTTCCGTGTTGCTTTTGCCCTTCACAAGAAGCTTTAGAACTTCTGTCTCCCTGTCTGTCAAATGTCCTTTGGGGTCAATTGGTTCGTGTTCGTTTAAAAGTTTAACATTTTCAGGCTTCGGGAAAAGTTTTAAAGCAAGCTTTGCAACGTTCGGGTCAATCCAGCATGCCCCTTGTGCCACAGAGCGTATCACCTCAGAGAGCGCTGTCGGGTCAATGTCTTTTAAACAATATGCAATGGCGCCGGAACCAAGTGCTGCAAGCACTTCCTCTTCCCTTTCGTGAGATGTTAAAATTATAACTTTTACATCAGGGTGAATTTCTTTTGCCTTCATTGTGGCCTCCAGGCCATTGATTCCCGGCAAGCCCAAATCCATTAAAATTACATCAGGTTTTTCTTTTTTGATAAATTCTAAGCCCGCTTCGCCTGATTCAGCTTCTCCAATTACATTTATATGCTCAAATTCATTCAAAGCATAGCGAAGCCCAACACGTGTGAGCTTGTAATCTTCCACAATGATTACCTTTATCGGGTTTACTTTTGTTTGACTGTTCGTTTTTGTCGTCATATTAAATACCTTTCAAGTGAACTTATTTATTGTTAAATCAATACTACAGGTTAAGTTTTGTTTCTGATATTACCCATTAGTGTAATCTTTGTAGTTGCCCGATAAGATAAGTATATTTTTTCAAATTTTAGTACATTTTTCAAGAAAAATACTACTTTGAGCCTAATTCAGCAGGAAATTTTAACAATAAATAAATAATTCAGCAATAATTCCATACTTCTAGTATAACATTTTATTTGAAAAAGGGGAGCCCCTTTTAAAAAAGAGCTCCCTTAAGTTTAAACTATAGCTTAGAAGCTACCATTAATGTAGTTTCAGCAAGTCTTGTTGAATAACCCATTTCGTTATCATACCAAGAAACAACTTTCACCATGTTGTCGCCCATTGTCATTGTTAATGCAGCGTCAACTGTTGAAGATTGGCTTGAACCGATGAAGTCAGAAGATACAAGCGGTTCTTCAGAGTAGCAAAGTACTTTGCCATCTGCAGCAGCTTTAAGAGCAGCATTTACAGCTTCAACTGTAACAGGTTTTTCAGTTTCAAATACAACGTCCACAACTGAAACGTCTGGTGTTGGAACTCTCATAGCAAAGCCGTTTAATTTTCCTTTTAATTCAGGAAGAACTAAAGCAACAGCCTTAGCAGCACCTGTAGTTGTAGGAACGATGTTCAAAGCGCCTGCACGAGCTCTTCTTGGGTCTTTGTGGCCTGCGTCTAAGATTCTTTGGTCACCTGTGTATGAGTGAACAGTTGTCATTAAGCCTTTAACAACGCCAAATTTTTCAGCAATAACTTTTGCAACAGGAGCTAAGCAGTTTGTTGTGCAAGATGCCATTGAAATAACGTTGTGTTGAGCAGGGTCATATTCATTTTCGTTAACGCCAAGAACGATTGTTTTGTCTTCGTTTTTAGCGGGAGCTGAAATGATAACTTTTTTAGCGCCTGCAGCGATGTGAGCTTTTGCTTTTTCAGCGTCAGTGTAGAAACCTGTTGATTCAACAACAACTTCAACACCAAGTTCAGCCCAAGGAAGGTTTGCAGGGTCTTTTTCAGCATAGAATTTAATTTTCTTGCCGTTGATTACTAAACCGTCTTCAACAACTTCAACAGTGCCGCAGAATTTGCCCATAACTGAGTCATATTTGAAAACATGAGCAGCGTTTGCAGGTGTTAAACCGGGGTCATTGATTGCAACATAATCAATTTTATCGAAAATGCCTTCTCTGATGGCAGCACGTAATGTGTTTCTGCCGATTCTTCCAAAACCGTTAATCGCAACTTTCTTTGCCATATTGGTTCTCTCCTTCTATATAAAACTAACAGGTCATTTATATTACAAAAACACAAAATTTTCAAGCAAATACGTTTAAAACTTTCTTGTTTCATTCTGTTGTTGTATTATTTTATAAGCAAGTAACAAATTTTTATCTTTTGACGTTTTAAAATGAAAACAAAATGTTAAAAAGGAGAGAAACTAATGAAAATTAACCCTATATCTTTAAACTCATTCAAAGCAAAACTTGTAAGAGACCCAAAACCGGGAGATAATACAAAAAGTTCTTCAAAAGAAGAAATGGTTCAATCTTATAATAAAGCAATTCAAACAATTCAAAAACAAAAAGCCGTTGCAATTGAATTTGACACTTTTATGCGCACGCCTGAAGTTAAAGAAATTGTAGAAAATCTGCCAAAAGAAGATAGGCTCATAATGGATACAAAATATTATGCAGAAGTAACAGGCTATGGAGAACTTGCAAGAAGCACAATGGGGTTAACCTACGAAAGCGACGACCCTTTTGTAAACGCTGCTTTTGAACAACTTTCAAGCGAAGAAAGAGCTGAAGTTTCAGGCCTTGTTGACGTTCAAAACCCGGACGGCTCTTTAAACAAAAAAGGCATTACAGACTATTTAAAAAGACTTAAAGATTTTATGGACAATCAAGTATAAATATCCAAAAACTCAAAGTCTTCATCCTGCAATAAAAAGATGACAACAAAAACAGTTCTATTGTATAATTAATTTCACTTTTAAAGGAGAACATTCAATGATTAAAAATGTTTGTGTTTTTGCTTCATCCTGCAATTTTTTGGATGAAATATATTATAAAGAAGCCGAAGCCCTTGGACAAATGATGGCAAATGCCGGATATAATATGGTTTATGGCGGAAGCTCCCTGGGGCTTATGTGGGCATGCGCCAAAGAAGTGAAAACAGGCGGCGGAAAAATTATAGGTATCATGCCTGAAAAATTAAAAGAAATGGCCGAAAATTCAGACTCTTGCGATGAATTTTACGTAACAGCCGGTATGAGAGAAAGAAAAGCCAAGATGGATGAGATGAGCGACGCTGTTGTTGCCATTCCGGGCGGCTTTGGAACGCTTGAAGAAATTAGCGAGATGATTGTTCAAAAACAGCTTGGCTATAACAAAAAAGCAATTGTTTTATTGAACACAAACGGGTTTTATAACGGCCTTATTGCCTTTTTTGACAACATTTTAGAGCAAAAATTTGCAAACGAAAAAGCAAGAGAATTATACTACGTTGCAAATTCGCCAAAAGAGGTTATAGATTACCTTAAAAACTATAAAGAGCGCGACCTTGCCGTTACGAAAGAAGAAATCTATTCAAGATAGGGGCCCATAAAAACTGTTGCAGCAGAAATTTATTCAAAGCGCAAAAATTATTTTTCACAGGGTTTAAAGCCGTATGATGATTAATAGTATAAACTCTTTTAACAACTTTGCTTATAAAAAGCAAGGTCCTAAAAACCCGAAAGAAAATAATGTTAATTTTACCGGGCCAAACTTTACCGGGCTCAAATCAAGATATAAAAAACAGATATACGTTTCAAACAGCCATCTTCAAGCTCTCACGGGCGTATACCCAAGAGCAAACGGCCGCGTGGGAGAACTTCCCATAGAAATGATAAAGATTCTTAAAACAAACTACCCGAACAATTTAACCGAAAAAATTGAAGAAACAAAAGACGCATTTGCAGCCTGCGCAAACGTTTTAAGCAATGCAGACGACAGAAAAGCAAAAATCGACCCGGAAAAACTGCTTCGGCATTATTTAGACTTGAAAATTGAAGGAAAACACGAAGAAGCAAAGAAAATGCTTGTTGCTGTGGGCACAAATGAAATTATTCAAAGCGAATACATGGATTCCGTTCAAAAAGAAGCTGCGGACGTTTTAACAAAAAGAATGCGAGCTTTAAAAATCTTGCCAAAAGATTACAGTGCAAAAATTACATACGCAGGCTACGGCAGATTCAAAGAGGGCTATTGTCTTGATTTTGTTAATAAAGACGGAGATTCACTTTTTGGAAAATTTGTAATAAAAATGTATAAAGACCCAAAAAGAACCCAAAGGGCACACCAACAATTTTTAAGCAAATTGTCAGAATTCATTGGAAGCAAAGACTATGAAAAAATGCACGTTGAATATATGCGCAAATGCCCTGAACTTAGCCTTTTCAATGAAATTTCAATGGCGCATACTTATTTAAAACAAAATCTTTCCGTTCCTGAAGAACACAGAGAAATTTTAAAAGACCGTGACGGCATGCACCCGGACGCAAACGCGGCAATATTTCTTGAAGGGGCAGTAGGTGGGGATATATACAACACAAACCTTATTAAAATGTACTTTTTCGATTTTGAAAATAACTTTTCTTTGGCCCGTTTTTCTGACGAAACCCTTCCAAAGCCAACTGTAGAAGTAGACCTTGAAAAATTTGGCTTGATGGATGATGACCCGGCCGAATATAACATTTTATGCGGGAGATTAATAGATTATGGTTCAATTATCCCAATAAGCCCGGACAACCCGATAAACATCAAAACAAACAGGGATTTAAGACTTTTAACGACAAACAAAACTGCCCGCACAACTTACGGAAACATTAGGCGAATAGCACAAAAACATTCTGTTGAACAAGCTGAAAGAACCCACAGTGAATTAACACAAAAAGCACTTAACAATTCCGTTCCACATAGCAAAGACGTACTTCTTGGTTTAGAACTTGCAAAAAAATATGTTCTTGAAGAGGAATAGACGCAAAGTGTAAAACCGTCAAGCTCATATTTTTGACGCTTCTTATTATTTCTTCCTGATTTACAAAATCTAAGCTGCCCTTATAAATTAGTGGAGCGGGGGACGGGGCTTATCTTGGATTATTGCGGACTCGGCCTTTTCAACAAAGCCCTCGCAATGGGCGTTCGGCTATGCCTGCCACGCCCCGCAAAATCCGCCGAACCCTTTAAACTGCGGGTTCTCGCCTCCATCCCTATGTTTAATTTATTTTAATAATGTCTTAAAACATAGCGGGGGACGGGGCTCGAACCCGCGGCGTCAACCTTGGGAAGGTTGCATTCTACCACTGAATTACCCCCGCAAAAAGGGTATATAAACTACAAAAGCCCTTTCCGGGCTTTTAAAATGGAGTGGACCTGTACAAGCTTTGGCTTGTACACGCCGGACACGGCAAACCAAAAGCCTCATCCAAGCTTAAATATAGTCCTAATTAAATGGAGCGGACGACGAGGCTCGAACTCGCAACAACTTGCTTGGAAGGCAAGGACTCTACCAATTGAGTTACGTCCGCACAATTATTAAATTTTCAATGTTAAACGGTTGCAACTCAATTGGTAATTTGTGGTCAAGCCACATTTACCTTTGGTAAAGTGAGTTACGTCCGCACAATTATTAAATTTTCAAAGCCTCATATTGTGAAGCTATGAGAGATTTTACACCAAACCAAACTTTTTTTCAAGATTTTTCTAAAAATATATACTTTGGTAATAATCTCTTTAAATGACAGCGAATAATGAAAAAAATGGTATAATTATCTTGCGGGATAAGAATTTTCACATAAAAAACACTGAAAATTCGCCCCAAAACAACATAAAAAACGCTAAAACAAAGGAAAAATTATGCTTCAAGCCGTACCAAAAGCTATAACCCAAGCCTTCACAGGAAGTTTCATCAAGAAAATCTCCCAATACCTCCATGATTGTATCAGAGAAGAGGTTAAATCCTCCACATTCCGCAATTTAAAAGGAGATAAGGACAATAAATGGGTCTTTTTGGAAGGCAGCGAAAGACTTTTCACGGAATTTGACGCACCTTTAATGCTTGATGGCGCAAACAGCTTCCTGACAGAGCTTATGGTGCAATCCGATATGAGCCAAAAGGAAAAATATTTAATTTACGGGTTTATGTTTTTGGTTGGAAAAAACGGCAAAAGCCGCAAAAACAATGAGTTTTTGACCCCTCTTTTATATGTACCCTGCAAACTTGAACGTGCAGGGAAAAACATAAAATTAACTGCCGAAGACGACATCCTCTCTTTGAACACAGGCGCCCTGGCGCAGCTTATTAAAAAGGACGAGGAAGAAGAGGTGGACGCTATGCTCTCAGGCCTTTTAGAGGTCGTTCCGGAGCTGCCTTTGAATGAAGATGCGCTTGAAATCTTTTTAACCACATTAAAATCGGTTGTTCCTGATGTCGAAATTAGCACAGCAAGCGCACTTGCAGAAGATGACAACCTTGAATATCACCAAGAAGCAGAGGAATTCTATTCAAACACAATTGAAAACCTTGAAGAGCTTGAAGATATGGACTTTGACACCATTGAAACAATGAAGCAAAAGCCGAAAGTGAAGGTGGAAAAGCTTTGCCTGCAAAGAAAACAGGCCGTTATTTTAACAAAAAGGCCTTCCGTTACGGCAGGCGTGCTTCATGAATTGTTACAAATCGGCGAAAAGCCCGTCGGCACAATAAAAGAAACGGCTCTGAATATTATTCAGGAAGAATATTTAACTTCAAAAGGAAAACAGGTTCCGCTCAATACGCCTGAAATTAAGGACTTTTTCCCTGTGACACCTTTGTCTTTAAGTGATTCACAGGAAGATGTCATAAGAAAAATTGAAGAGAACGATTTTCTTGCCGTATACGGCCCTCCGGGAACAGGAAAATCTCAAACCATTGTAAATCTTGTATCTCACCTTATTGCAAACGGCAAAACCGTTCTTGTTGCAAGCAGAATGGACAAGGCGGTGGACGTTGTTGCGGAAAGATTAAACGACCTTGGGGCGCCATACCTTGCCCTGCGCGCCGGAAGGGCAAATTATCAAAAGCAGTTAACCTTTAAACTTGAAGATTTACTTTCAAACAAAGTGGATTTGGATTCAGATTATGCAGACGCAGTATTGGTTGATGTACCCGATATGAAGGCACTTTTGGGGGAAATTAAAAGGCTTGAAAATGCGGTTGAAAAAATTATAAGTTTAGAGAAAAAATACACAGAAACTAGCGCCGATGTTGAAGAAACCATTGCTGCAATCGGCCAAATGCGCTATATTACGGAACATTTAGACCTCTCTGATGTAAAAACCCTGAAAAACATCCTGCAAAAAATGCAAAAAGACCTTGAAAACAACAAAAAAGGCCTGTTTTTCAACATTTCATGTCATATGAAAATTAACAAAATTAAGAAAATTCTAAATTACAGAAAGCCCTTGAAGGCAAAAGACCTTATGGGGCGCCTTACATACGAACTTGACGCCGAAGAGATGTCTGCAACCCTTGCTGCGATTGAAGATGAGATTATACAAACAGGAAATCTTCATCAGCTTTTAAAGAAAATTTCCGCGCTTAAAGGCAAGCAAAAGCGCCTAGCCATCGACATTTTAAGGAACAGACGCCGAAGCGCCCTGAAAGAACTTTTGTGTGACCAGAAAAAGCGCCAAAGGCTTATTGTGCATTCAAAATCGCTCGTTTCAAGAAAACGCGTGCTTCAAGACAGACTTCTTGAAAAGGAAGATTTCAAGCCGCTTTTGAACGCTTTTCCATGCTGGTGTACCACAACATACGCCATTTCAAACAGTCTGCCTTTAAAACCGGGGCTTTTTGACGTTGTAATCATCGATGAAGCAAGCCAATGCGATATTGCGAGCTGTTTTCCCGTGTTATACCGCGCCAAAAAGGCCGTAATTGTAGGTGATGATAAGCAGTTGGCGCATTTGAGCTTCCTTGAAAAGGCGAAAGAGCAGTCCTTCCTGAATCAATACGGAATTGACGATAAATATCAGCTGATGTGGCGTTTTCGGACAAATTCCATGTTCGATTTAGCAAATTATTATTCCGCAAGCCCTGTGCTTTTGGATGAACATTTCCGCTCAAGCCGCCCCATCATTGAGTTTTCAAGCAATGAATTTTATGGCGGCAGAATAAAAATTATGCGCCCCTATTTTGACAAAAAATGCCCGATAGAGCTTGAAATTGTGCCTGACGGGACTGTTGACCCTGAAATTACAAGGAATATGGCGGAATCTGAGGCAATTATAAGAAAATTACAAGATATAATTTCAGAAGATACGAAAAATGCAAAAGATGGCGCAGAGCCCGTATCCATCGGGGTTATCTCCCCATTCAGAGGCCAGGTTGAACTCATTAAAAAAGATATTTTAAAAACTTTTTCAGGGGAAATTATTCAAAGGCACCAGATTGAAGTCGGCACAGCACACACATTCCAGGGAGATGAAAGGGATGTAATCCTTATGTCATGGGCAATTGCGCAAAATTCACACGCCCAAAGCCTTACCTTCCTTCAAAAACCGAATCTTTTCAACGTTGCAATTACGCGCGCAAGAAAGAAGATGATAAACTTTATTTCAAAAGACCCAAACACCCTGCAAGAAGGACTTTTAAGAGATTATTTTGAATATATTTTATACTCAAATAAAACATTTGAGCTTCGTGATGTGAATAAGTTTAAAAATGAATTTGAGGAAGATGTATTTTTGGAACTTAAAAAGCTTGAACCAAGCGCAAAAGCGGGGGTTGAATGCGGCGGAGTTTCAATGGATATCCTTCTTGGCAAGCTTGTTGTAGAGTGTGATGGCATGGAAGACAAAGTGCCAAGCCGCTGCAGCAACATGAAAAAACAGGCAATCCTTGAACGGTGCGGCTTTAGGGTAATCCGCGTAACCAAGCGCGAGTGGGACTTGAGTAAAAATGCATGTCTTGATAGAATAATGGGTGAATATTTAAAGATGAAAAAGCCCGCATAACATAGAAAAAATCGCGGCTTGGAGCCATTTTTAAGGCAAAATGCGATTTTGAATGCAATTATTTGCGGGCAAAAAAGGAAAATATGCCTGAAAACCCGTTAGACAAAGCATTTTACGATAATAAAAATCAAGAAACCACTGAAAACAAGTATTTACGCTCATTGGAATTTGACAAAGTCCTTGAAATCCTTTCAGGGTATGCAAACACGCCAATGGGGAAAGCTAAATGCCTTGAGCTGCGCCCATTTTCAAACAAAACAACAATAGAAAAAGAGCTGAATTTTGTAACAGAAGCCAAAAAAATTTGCGATGATATGGGAAATTCAGGGGCAATTCCCGTTGATTTTATAGTGGATTCTAAAAATATTTTGATGGCGCAAAGGCTTGGAACACAGGACATTTGGGACCTTGCGGAAACTCTTAGAACTTCAAGAATTACGAAAACTTTTTTACAAAAAAATGAAGACGCAAAACTGTTGAGAGAGGCTTTTTTAGACAAATTAATTTCTGAAAAAGCGCTTGAAAACGAGGTTTTTGGGATTTTTAATTCCGATTTGACCGTAAAAGACTCTGCAAGCCCGGAGCTAAAACGCCTTAAAAACGCGCTAAATGACACACAAGATAACCTAAAAACAATGATATCAGGGCTTTTAGGGAATGCAGACTTTGTTTCTCACTTGCAAGACACGGTTTACACCAAAAGGGACGACAGAACTGTATTTCAGGTCAAAGCTTCCGATAAGAGCAAGGTTTCAGGCATTGTGCATGACGTTTCTGCAAGCAACCAGACGTTTTTCATTGAGCCGGAGGTCTTAATCCCGCTCCACAACAGAATTCGCCAGATTGAAAGTGAAATTCGCGCAGAAGTTGAGCGGATACTTTTTGCGCTAAGCCAAAAATTTCACGCAATAAAGCCTGAAATCCTGCTTGCCACAGAAGTTTTAACCGAATTAGACTGTATTGGCGCACGTTGTAAATATTCAATTGCAATTCAAGGGATAAGTGCAGAATTAACCGACAAAAAACAGATTGAAATCCAGGCTATGAGGCACCCTTTGCTTGTTGCAACGAGCGAAAACGTTGTGGAGAACGACTTTCACTTAAATGAAGACGTCACTTCACTAATAATAACGGGGTCTAACACGGGCGGAAAAACTGTAACGCTAAAAACCATCGGGCTTTTGGCCGTTATGACAAATGCAGGTATGCACATTCCGGCACTTTTTTGCAAAATTTACCCCTTTAACAGGGTGTATGCCGATATATCAGAGGAACAGAGCATAACGCAATCGCTCTCAACCTTCTCTGCACACATAAAGAACGTGGTTAAAATCTTGAATTCCGCTACAGACAAGGATTTAGTCTTGTTTGATGAATTGGGCGCGGGAACTGACCCAGAGGAGGGTGCGGCGCTTGCCCGCTCTATACTTGAATATTTGGCAGCCAAACGGGTGCTAACCCTTACTACAACCCACCTTGGGGAATTAAAAATCCTGCAATACCAAGACCCAAGCTTTTTCAACGCCAGTGTTGAGTTTGACACAACTACCTTAAAGCCAACATACAAGCTGCTTTTGGGGGTTGCAGGTGTTTCAAATGCGCTCCACATATCGGAAAATCTGAATATGCCATCTGACATTATTCAAAGCGCAAAGGCGTTTTTGGCGCAAAATCAAAATCCGGCGTCAAAAATTTTCAACGAAATCCATAAAACCCACCAAGAAATGGTACAAAAATCAAAAGAAGCAGAAATATCAAGGCTTTCAGCTAAAGAAACCGAGGAAACCCTTGAAGAGAAGCTAAAAGAGATAAAGGCGCAAAAGAAAAAAACCGTCGACACATTCAAGAAAAAACATCAGGGGCAGCTTGAAGCGGCAAGGGCTGAAATCAAGGCTGTGCTTGAAGAATTGAGGAAAGAAAAAAGCGAAAAGATTGCACGCCGCGCATATTCAAGGCTTGCAAAGCTTGAAAGCCAGGTAAGGGCAGATTTTTCAGAAGATGAGGATGAAATTTCGGAAAAATATCAGGCAATAAGCTGGAATAGCATAAAACCGGGGCAAAGCGTGCTTATAAAAGGGTTAAACCAAGTGGCAACGCTTGTTTTACCGCCTGATGACAAGGGTTTTGCAGAGGTTCAAATGGGTCTTATAAAAACCAAAGTAAAGGCTGAAAAGCTTGCTATGACTGATAAAAAACCAAACAAAGCCCTGAAAAAACTTCAGGTGAGCTTTGATGACTTTCACGCAAGTGCAAATTTCAGCCCCAGAGTGGATTTAAGGGGTATGCGTGTGGATGAAGCCCTTGATGTGCTTGAAAAAAGGCTTGATATGGCGTCTTTAAGAAACATAAGAGAAATTACGGTCATTCACGGCCACGGCACAGGGGCCCTAAAAAGCGCGGTAAGGGCATATTTAGGCGAATCACCATACGTTGCAAAATATAGAGCCGGGGAGCAAAACGAAGGCGGCGACGGCATTTCGATTGTCGACATAAACTAAAACCCAAGAAACTACACATTTTACCCGATTTAAAAAGGAAAATTATGATAACAAAAATGAAAACTACAATAAGAAATATTCAAAATGAAGACAGGGAAAGCGTTTTTAAGATGATGAGGGAATTTTATAATTCTCCCGCGGTCATCCACAAAGCAAGTGACGCCGTGCTTTTAGCTGACATTGAAGCCTGTCTTTCCGATATTCCTTTTATTGAAGGTTTTGTTTTTGAAGCAGAAGGTAAAATCGCAGGCTATGCAATGGCTTCAAAGAGTTTTTCAACAGAAGCCGGCGGCATGTGCGTTTGGATTGAAGATTTGTATTTAAAGCCTGAATTTCGCGGGTTTGGAATAGGTAAAGATTTTTTTGAATTTGTAGAAAAACGCTACAGCGCAACAGCCGCAAGGCTTCGACTTGAGGTTGAAGCTTCAAACGCGCGTGCCATTGAAGTTTACAAAAAATGCGGATATGAAGAATTGCCTTATATTCAGATGGTGAAAGACTTTTAGACGTTTATTGCAAATTTGCCGCAATTTCAGACCTGATTTTGCCTAAAACATAGACTGCATACGGTTTTTCAGGGTTATTTTTCTTTAAACTCTATTTTGAACCCTAAAATTTCTGCAATTAAAAGCATTTCATCATACCTGATTGTGCCCGCGCGAAGGCGGTTTGAGAGGTTTTGTTTGGTGCAGTTTTTACCGGTTTTTTCGCTCAAAAGCTTGGCAAGCTTTGTTATGTTTGAGCCGCGCATTGTTAAAAGCACTCTTATTTGTTTGTTTGAATCCATTTTCATATAAAAATTATATTATTATCTTGACAAAATATAAAATATTGTTTAATATGTACACAAATAAATTGTCTAAGACAAAAACAAACTTGTCTATTATTAAATAAAGTGTAGAAAAATAGACTAAAAAATCGAAAAGGAAGGAATGGAAAATGGAACAAAAAATTGCAAAAATAAACATGGAGATTTTAAAAAGCCTCCAGGAAGTGCGGCAAATTCAGTGCATTTTAAAATGCCTTTCAAAAAAATATTCTATGGAAGACTATGAAACTTTTGTCCTGCTTGAACTTATGATTGAAAAAGCAGCCTCTGTCAGAATAAAACATAACGAAATTACAAAAGTTTTGGACGAGGCGCTGAAACCTTGTTAACTACAAATTCAGATTGTTTTCTTCATAAGAAATTGAGCGAAAAACTGTGTGAGCACGAAGTTTTGGCACATCGTCCATTTTTCTTCCAGAGCCAATATAATGCATTGATGTATATTCAAATTTACCGAATTTTGAACAATCAACAAAATTAGCTTTTTTGCCGCTTTTTGCCGTTTTAAAGAAGAAATCTATCTGCGAATTTGGCTTTCCAAGAAGGCCATTTTCGCTTCTTTGCTCAATTTCTTTTGCAATTAAAACGCGCGCATTTTTTGCCTTTACGGAGTCTTTATTCCCGTTTTTGCCGTGGCGCTTAGTTTTTCGGGAGATGTGGCTATATGAAAGCCCGTATTGTTCCTCAAGCTCTTTCACTTTTTTGGCGTCATCGCCAGAGATTATTACCGTGTCGCCAAAGGCTTTTTCAATCATAATACCGTTTTTGCCGTTATAATCGCCTAAAATGTTTTTAAAAAATTCCCTTATTTTATTTGATTCGTTTCTTGTGTAAACACCGGAACCGCGGCTGTTTAAGACATTTTCAAGTTCATATAAAACGCCAAAATTTCTATCATCAGCTGAAAATTCAACTTTCTGCGGCGGCGCGTTAAGCTTTATAACTCTTCCAAATGTAGTGTTTGCGCCAATATTATTAATTCTCAAAATTTTTCTCCAACATCTAAAATATCTTCGGCAAAGGCAAAATAATAAAAGCCTTGGATTTTAATAATACCACAATTATTTTTGTGATAGAATTTTTTTATGGAAAAGAGTCAAATTTTAAAAAATTTAGACAAGCTTAATACGCCCAAAATCCTTGTTATTGGCGACTTTGCAATAGATGAGATGGTTTTTGGGCAAACAGAGAGAATTTCCCGCGAAGCGCCGGTTTTAATTTTACAACACTCTGAAACCAAAATAATTTTGGGAACTGCTTCAAATGCGGCGAATAATATTTCTTCTATTAACGGCGGAAAAGTCGGCGCAATAGGTGTTTTAGGGGATGATTACTACGGCGGGGTTTTAATTAAGACATTAAATGAACATAAAATTAATACTGATTTTATGGTTGTAGACAAAACAAGAAAAACTACAACAAAAACGCGTATTTCAGGCTCTTGCTCACAAAGTATCACGCAACAGATTGTGCGCATTGACAGGCAGACAAAAGAACCGATTTCGCCTGAAATTGAGGCCAAAATCATTGAAAACATTGAGCGCGCCGTGCCAATGTATGATGGGGTTATACTTTCCGATTATCATTTGGGGTGTTTAACTGAAAACGTTATCAGGGCGGCGATTTCTGCGGCAAAAAAACACGGAAAAATCATCGTTGCAGACATTCAAAAAGATATGGAAAAATATAAGGGCGTGACAGCAATTACGCCAAACCAGCCTGATACGGAAAAATTTCTTGGATATTTTATTAAAGATGAAGAAACCTTAAAACGCGCAGGGGCAGATCTTTCAAGAAAACTTGATTTAGAATATACCCTAATTACGCGCGGCGAAAAAGGAATGGTGCTTTTTGAAAACACTGCAAAGACAGATATGAAAGCAAAAGACGCGGCAAATGAAGCTTGTAGGGCAGAATGCGAGGCAAAAAGCGAGCCTTTAATGGCCACAGTTCCTGCGTTTAATAAAAAAGAAGTTTTTGATGTGACAGGAGCCGGAGACACTGTTGTTGCCGCATTTACACTTGCCCTTTGTGCCAAAATGAGCGCAAAAGAGGCGATGGTTATTGGAAACCTGGCCGCAAGCATTGTTATCAGGCAGTTTGGCTGTCATACAACAAATTTGGAAGAATTAAAGACTGAACTAAACAATATTAAGGAGATTTAAAGTTGGAAAAGTTTTTAAAATTGTTTAAAAAATTAAGACCATTGGATATTATAATAATTGTTATCATTTTAGCTGCAATGCTTGTCGGGGTGCTTACTTTCTTTGGTAAAAGGGCAACTTCATCCGCCCAAATTGAGGCAAGCACAAAAGTAGATATTGAAGTATATTTTAGAAATGTGGTTGTAACAAGCAATAATTCGCCCTTTGAAACAGGCGATGAAACCTTTATTACAATTAGAAATGTGCCTTATACAAAATTAAAAATCGTAAATGTTAATTACGACAGAAAAAAGGTAATTTTGCCCACAGTAAACAATAATTACCAGGTTGTAGACGATTTAACTTCCCCTTTCAGTTATGATTTTTTGGTGACAGTCGAAGATGACGCCAAAATTACAAAAGACGGTGCAGTTGTCGGCGGAAACAAGATTAAAATCGGCCTTCCTGTAACGCTTGAGGGGGTAGATTACAGGCTAAACGGCGTTGTGTCAAACATTTCGCTTTCAAAAAAGGCGGATGGCGGCACCTCTATTAACGAAGAAATTGAAAAACAGGTAAACAAAAACCAGGATGTTCACTAGAAAAATGTTCACCGAGAGTTTTTTCTTAAAATCTTTTAATAAATTTTTGGGCCTCATTCAAAGCTCAAAAGCGGCAGCATTTGTGAAAGACAGCCTGCTTTTTTGCCACATTGATTTTTTAATTTGGCTTGTTTTTGTTGCAACAGTAATTTCCACTTGTTTTATGGGAAGCGGCGCTATTGGCGCTTTTGCGCTTCTTTTCTTTGCGCTTAATTTTATAAGACTTTTGTTTAAAGAGGGCGAAACGGTTAAAATTTCAAAACTTGATGTTCTTTTTATAATTTATTTTCTTTTTATTTTTGTGTCCCTAATGGGCTCAAGCCTATTTCTAATGAGCCTTAAGGGGTTTTTAAAAAACATTGTTTATTTTCTTTTTTATTTTTCAAGCGTTTATTTTTTCCTAAATAACAAGAAAAAGGTTTTACCCACCTTGTTTTTAATCGGAATTATAATGTCTTACGAGAGCGTGGTTGCTATATTTCAGCATTTTAACAGGGTGGAAGCCCTTGCAGGCTGGGTTGATACGTCCCATATGACAAGCGAAAGCCAGCTTATATCAAGGTCTTTTGGAACGCTTAAGCCTTCAAACCCAAATTTGCTTGGCGGATATTTAATTACAGGGCTTTCAAGCATTTTTGCAGGGTTTGCACTGAATTTCAAAAAGAAAAATAACGCTTGGAAGCAGCCTGGGGTGTGGATTTACGCCCTGCTTTTTGCACTGAATATTATTGCAATAATCTTCACAGGGTGCAGAGGCGCGTACCTTGGGCTTTTGGCGTTTTTTGCGCTTATGATTTGGCTTTTAAATTACTACGTAAAAAAAGTCTACGGCGGCTTTTCAAATATTAAAAAACGCTACAAAAACCTGCTAATAGGGCTTTTCACGTTTGCCATTGCAGCAATTGCCCTGACGCCCTCAATTTCAAGGCGTTTTATTTCAATTTTCCATTTCAGGGGGGATTCCTCCATTTCATTCAGAATGAACGTTTATGAAGCGGCGGCCAATATGTTTAAAGATAATCCTTTTCTTGGAATTGGCCTTGGAAATGTGAATTTCAGGGAAATTTACGGGCTCTATATGAAAACCGGGTTTGACGCACTTGGCAGCTATTGCGTTCCTTTGGAAGTTGCGGTTGAGAGCGGCATTTTTGCGCTTATATTTTTTGCAGCATTTATAGGATATGCAATATACAAGGCTTTTAGGGTGTTTTTGGATAAAAATGCAAGTTTAATTGCAAAAGTTGTAATGTTTTCAATTATTCTTTGTATAGTGCCCACAATGGCCCACGGCCTTTTTGACACAGTTTGGTATCGCCCGCAGTTGCAGATAATTTTTTGGACAAACATTGCAATATTAAATGCCTGCGTTCTTGTGACACAAAATGATACTCTTAAAGCTTAATTAAATAAATTTGCAATTATAAGTAAAATTTATTAAGATAGTTCTTATAGCCGAAAACTAAAATACGGTTAATAAAAGGATATAAAAAGGAGCAAAAAATTGGAAATGTCCAAAAGCTACAGTGCAAAGTGGATTATTGCAGCAGACGGAACCCTTTATGAAGACTGCACAATGATTGTGGACGAAGGCAAGGTGCAAGAAATTGTTAAAACCAAGGATTTCGACCAAACCACAGCAAAGCACAACAAAGATTTTGGAAACTCAATAATCACTCCCGGGTTTATAAACCTGCACAACCACCTGCAATACACGGAAGTTGGCAAAATCAAATCAAAGGGTTTCAAATTTGCCGTTAAAAAAATATTCACCGACCTTAAAAAACACTATTTCATTGCAGGAATTAAAAAAGACACCTTTATTTACAGGCTTGCAAACCTTTTAAGTGAATATTTCTGCCTTGGACGGGAAGAAAAAATTCATTCATTTAAAAAAGGACTGGAACTTTCCCTGTTGGCAGGAACCACCTGCGTTGCGCAGCTTTCAAGGGAAAGCAAATATTTTGACGTTTTAAATGAAATTCCCGTTAAAACATATCTTTTCTTTGAACTTTTTTCAGATTCTCCGGATTCTTCAAAAGAAGAGTTTAGAATAATTCAAAAAAAGATTGATAAACTTTTAAAACAAAAATCCGAAAACACCTTTGTGGGCGTTGCTCCGCACAGCGTTTGCTCTGTTCACAAAAGGCTTTTTAAAACCCTTGTAAAATATTGTAAGAAAAATAATATTTTAATGACAATCCGCCTCGCTGAAAGCAAGGATGAGATGGATTGGCTCAAATTCGGCTTTTCCGATGTGGATATTTTAAATGGCTTTACCGGAAACAAAAAGTTTGAACCAAACATTCAAGGGGTGAGCCCCGTTGTATACTTAGACGAGCTTGGCGCAATAAATAAAAGGCTTTTAGCCTATTATGGCAACTACCTTACAAAAGAAGATCTTGAAATTTTAAAAGAAAATTCATCCTCTTTTGCTTATTGCCCAAGGGTGAGCGACAATTTACACAATAAAAAGCTCGATTTGGCAACCGTGCTTAAATATTTTCCGAAAAAATTCGGCTTTGGAACAAACAGCCTTGCTTTCAACAAAGATTTATGCCTTTTAAACGAAGTAAGGTATGTAAACAAGGGCGAACTTGGCGCGCTTGAAGCGGTTGAATATTTAACAAAATATCCTGCAAAAATTTTAAGGCTGGATAACATTATAGGAACCCTGGAGGCCGGAAAAGACGCGGATTTCAACGTTTTCAAACTGGCTGACAACGAAGATTACAAAAACATATTAGAAAAATCCTACCCGGATTATGTTTACATTAAAGGCCGCAAAATGGTATCAAAGGGCGAACTTGTAAAAAAATACGCAGGATAAAGCGCTTTTATTACACGCTTTTAGTTTTTAAGCTGTCAAGCCTATTTCCCGGCAGCCACTTTTTGAAATACGGCTAAATTATCATTATATTGCATCGTCATGAGCCTGTTATTTTCTTCTGTAATCTGCGCATTGATTATTTTTGCCTCTTCTTGAAGCTCTTCAAGCCTTTTTGATGTCACAATATTTTTAATATCGCTCACTCCGCGCTCTTTTGCCGTCTTTTTTGCGTCATGTTTATTTAAAAAACCAATGCCAATACTTGCAAGCACAAGCACAAGTCCCAGTTTTGCCCCAAGGCCCTTTTTCAAATTTGCCGGGCTAAAGGCGGAAAACAGCTTTGCAGCCCTGGGAGGCTCAGACTTCAACATTCTTTTTAATAAGGAACCATACACCATGCCGACACCAAGCACCAAAGCGCCCGATTGCGCAAGAATGTATTTGCCGTTTTTCTCTTCCCTGCCTTTTGATGTGTATATCGCGTTTTTCACGCTTTCATTTACATAACCGTGGCTTACGGAAGAAAAAAATATATCACTAACCTTTTCTTTTGAGGAATTTTCGGCTTTCGAAGGGTTTGAAGAAGCCACAGAAGAGGCGTTTCCGGCAGAAGTCCCGTTTCCAAAGGATGTTCTAAAAGAAATATTTTTCAAAGCTCCAATCATAAAATACCCTCCCAAAGTTCTTTAGATAATTTTAGCCTATTTTTCAAACTTTTACAATATATCGGAAATATATAAAGGCAAGAATTCCAAGCCAAAAAACGTTTTCATAAAAAAGCAAAACTGCAAGAAACTCTCATCTTGCAGTTTTAATTTAATATTTCTGATTTTTTCTTATAGCGGCAGCGTCCTACCCTAGAGCTTCAATTATAGCTTTGGCGGCTCTTTTGCCTGCGCCCATAGCGTTAATTGCAGTAGATTCGCCCAAAGGAGCAACGTCCCCGCCTGCATATACATTATTTACAGAGGTTTCGCCATTTTCGTTAATTACGATATAGCCTTTTCTGTCGCAATTGATGTCGATTTTATCGGCCGCACAAGATTTTTGAATAATCGGGTTTGGACCTGTTCCAAGCGCAACAATTACTGTATCCACATCCATTGTTTCAAATTTTCCGGTGCCAACAGGGCGTCTACGGCCTGATTCGTCAGGTTCGCCAAGTTCCATAACCTCAAACACCATACCGTCAACATATCCGGCGTTTTCTTTAATTTCATAAGGAGCCCTTAAAAGCTTAAAGATTACGCCTTCTTCTTTTGCGTGGCGAATTTCTTCTTTCCTTGCAGGAAGCTCTTCTTCGGTTCTTCTGTATACAATATAAACTTCTTCATACCCAACGCGCACAGCCGTTCTTGCGGCGTCCATCGCAACGTTTCCGCCGCCGATAATTGCAGCTTTTTTGCCAACTCTTAAAGGAGTCGGTGTTTCGTCTGAATTTGCCTGCATAAGATTTACGCGGGTTAAAAATTCGTTTGCACTGTACACACTGTTTAAGTTTTCGCCCTTAATTCCCATCATTTTTGGAAGCCCGGCTCCGGAGCAGATGAAAATTGCGTCATAGCCTTCTTCTTCAAGCTGTTTTAGGGTGATAGATTTTCCAACAACAACGTTCTTTTCAAACTTAACACCAATTTCTTTCAACGTGTCAATTTCTCTGTCCAAAACGGTTCTTGGAAGCCTGAAAGGCGGAATACCATATCTTAAAACGCCGCCAAGCTTGTGAAGCGCTTCAAACACTGTAACATCAAAGCCTGCGTTTCTAAGGTCTGCAGCAGCGCTCATCCCCGCACAGCCGGAACCAACAATTGCAACCTTTTTGCCGTTTGGCTTAATGTCGCATTTCACAGGGGCTGAATTATCCCCTACAAACCTTTCCAATGAGCCGATTGCAACGGATTTTCCTTTAATTCCGAGCACGCATTTTCCTTCGCACTGTCTTTCCTGCGGGCAAATTCTTCCGCAAACGGAAGGAAGCATGTTGGATTGCCTTATGATTTCACCTGCTTTTTGGAAGTTTTCATTCTTAATTTCCTGAATAAAATCAGGTATATTGACATTTACGGGGCACCCTTTCTTGCACATCGGGTTTTTACAATTTAAACAGCGGCTTGCTTCAGCGAGCGCCTGTTCTTTTGTAAAGTTTTCTTCAACTGCGCTAAAATTGCTTCTTCTAACAACAGGATCCTGTTCAACAGGCCTTTGACGTTCTTGTGGTGCCATTTCACTATATCTCCTCAAAAATATTTACCGTTTATAAATATATAGTATAATAAAAAAGAATAAAGGAAAACAAGGTTTTGAATAATATTAAGCTTATAGTATCCGACATCGACGGCACCATTTTAAACGAAAAATGCGAATGCTCGCCCCGCGTGCGCAAAGCGCTGAATGCGGCCATTGATAAGGGCGTAAAAGTTGTCCTTGCAACAGGCAGAATGTTTATGGGGGCAGACCCTGTAAGGGAAAGCCTTGGGCTTGAAACACCCGTAATTTGCTATCAGGGGGCAATGGTTCGAAAAGGGGATGAAATTTTATATCAAAACCCTGTTGAACATTCTTTGGCAAGGCAAATTATCGAAATTTCAAGAAAAGAAGGATTTCATCTAAACCTTTATAATAACGATACTTTAATTGTTGAAGATGACAATAAACAATATATGAAAGACTACACCCAGGGGCGCTTTACGACCTATGAAACGGTAAAAAGCTTTGATGATGTTGAATTAGGGGATGTTTCAAAACTTTTGTGCATAACCTATAATGAAGATGAAATCGTGCGCCTGGGACAAGTTCTCGGGGAAAAATTCAAAGGAAAACTTGCCGTTGTAAGGAGCCATAAATATTACCTTGAATTCACCGATATTAACGCCACAAAGGGCAATGCGATGAATTTCTTAAAAAACCTTTGGAACATTAAAACAGAAGAAGTTTTCGCCTCAGGCGACCAAGACAATGATTATGATTTGCTTAAAAACGCAGGCATGAAGGTTGCAATGGGAAATGCGAGCGAAAAATTAAAAACAATCGCAGACTACATTTGCCCAACAATCCACGAAGACGGCCTTGCCACGGCCATTGAAAGGTATGTTCTGTGAAGAATTTGCGCTTTTTTAGGACAATTTGCATTGTTTTAAAAGGAAATTTTACTGAAAAATTCCTGAAAGGCAGGTTAATATGAGGATTGGGCAAGGGTATGACCTCCATAGGCTCGTTTTGGACAGGGATTTAATCTTGGGCGGGGTGAAAATTCCGCACGATAAAGGCCTTTTAGGACATTCAGACGCCGATGTTTTGGTTCATGCCATAATTGACGCGCTTTTTGGCGCTGCGGCAGAAGGCGATATCGGCCGTCACTTCCCGGACACAGACCCTGCATATAAAGGAGCAGACAGCATTTTATTGCTTCAAGAAACGGGCAAAATCCTTAACAATAAGGGGTTTAAGGTTATAAACATCGATTCAACAATTGTTGCGCAAAAGCCAAAAATGGCGCCCCATATAGACAAAATGCGGGAAAACATTGCAAAAGCTTTAAATATTGGGGTAAATGAAGTTTCAGTTAAGGCAAAAACCAATGAGGGCATGGATTCAACAGGGAAAGAAGAAGCAATTCAGGCATATGCGGCGGTTTTAATTGAAAACATTTAATTTAGTTAATTTAGTTGCAGGCCATAGTTCTTATCGTATTATATATAATTTTTAAATCTCTTTCCTTCAAATTGTGTATACTATAATGTATATAATTCAGCAAAGCTTCTCTTGTCGGCTCGTTTTTGCTGTTATAAAAAAAGTCTGATATTTCTACGCTTAAAATTTTTGCAATTGCTGCCATATTTTCTTCTTTTGGAAGGTTCATTCCTGTTTCAATTCTTGCAATCGTAACAGGCTCTAAATCCACTTTTTCCGCCAGTTCTGCCTGTGTCCATTTTTTTAATTTACGAAGCCTTTTAATGTTTTGACCTATTATTTTTTTCAATTCCGCCATGCTAAAACCCTTTCTATCATAAGGATAAATAGTATATTTACTTAAATAAATTACCCATTTGGATAAAATTTTGGTTGCAAAATTTAATACAATATGGCAGAATTAACATGTATTGATATATTATGTTATAAAAATATACATTTTTCTTACATGTTGTTCATCTTATTGTTTATCTGAAAGGGAAAATATGTTCATCTTAAAAAAGTTGTTTAAAACCTTGCAGCTTAATTGCGCAATAACACACGTCCAATTAACCCGCTTCCGTAGGTTGGGTTTTAACCCAACATCATTCAACCAGCGCGTCACCCTGAACCCAAAAAACTACGAATTCCAGGGTCTCAAGCAATGTTGGGCCTTCTCCCTTGTCGAAATGCTTATGGCGCTTTTGGTGGCGTCACTTCTTTTGGCGGCTTTGGCGCCTGTTATGACCAAAAAAATCAACGAAAACATCGGAATTAACGGGCTTGGCGGCGTCATAAACCCGCCCGGCGGCTCATACTGCTGGAGCACCACATCAGGCGGCGCCAGCGAAAATATGGAATTTGACGCAAACGGCAACAGAGTGGTGAATTACACCACAGAAGCCGGCGTGTATTATGTAAACTTTGCCCTTGCTTCGGGTGGGGGCGGCGGGGGCGGAGCCTCTGAATTTAAGAGCGATTCCGCCCATTTTACAGGCGCAAACGGCGCAGCTCTTAAAATTGAAACAAATATGGACGAATTCGACATCGTGTCCCTAATTGGCGGAGGCGGAGGCGGCGGAGGGGGCGCCGCTGTTGATAAATCCACAACTTGCACAGGGGCGACAAGCGCCGAAAAGTGCGCCTGCATGGGGTATAGTTACGACAGCAAAAATAATTTGTGCGTTTCAGAAAATTTAGGTTCAAAAAACTTAACAAATGCAAAAACAGCATGCCAAAATGTTACACCTCTTAACAAATGGCAACTGCCAACCATGGCACAGCTTGGAAATTGGGATTCAAGTTTAAGAAGCGTTTTGAAAATCAGCGGCAATGTATGGGCAGGGGATTCTGAAGGCTTTAATAACTACGATTATTCATGCTCTTGCAATGGAAGCTCAAGGAGCGGATACTCTACGGCAGAATCTTGTTGTTCCGGGTGCAGCTACGGTACGTCAAATTCCACATCTGTTGTAAAGCAATGCAGCGGAAGCAAACCAAGCTATTGGAGCCAAACAGATTTTGGCAGCACCCATGACTCCTGCAGAAGCGATCAATATTACTGTATATGCACAGCGAACCCCAATAGCACAAATACTTATTGTCAACAAGGCTTAATGTCATTGCGCTGTTTTAATAGCTGTAGCAGTTGTACAACAGCGTGTCAAAGTTGTGGCGGAAGCGCTAAAGACACCTGTGCAAGCACAATTAAATCAACCATAATAAGCACAGGAACATATTACAAATATTACCAATTATCAGGTGCAGCTTGGAATGCCGTGACAAACAATGAATCCGCAACAATTTCCAACAACACCTATTGCGTTTACAATGATTCATCTTCTGTTGGTGCGGAAGCCTTCTATTCGCTCTCCGGCGGAGGCGGAGGCGCCTCACCCTCCCTTGAAAATAACAGTTTCGCTTCAAACATTTTAGCCACATTCAGACAGAGAATAAGGGAAAATGTCGGCGGCTACATTGTTTTAGAAGTTGGCGAAGGCGGAAGCGGCGGTGCGGCAAGCACAGGCAAAGGCCAAAAACCCGCAAACGGCGCAGCAGGCGGCAGAAGCTGTATCGCAATTACAGGAACCAACAAGGCAGATGTGAAATACAGAGTTTGTGTTCCGGGCGGAAAATTCGGCTATAGCGGGGACGGCACAAAGACAAACGCCGAAACCGAAGGCTGGGGCGCAGCAGGCGGCGAAACCGCGCTTTCAAACGCATGTTACGCGATAGATTACGCCTTTAACCCGGCAGGAACCACTGTTGAATTCAGCTGTACAAAGAAAGGAAACGGCGGAACAGCAGGCGGTGCTTCCACAAGCAACCCGACAGCAGGCGGAAAAGGCGGGGCCTCCCCTATTAACACAATCCAGGTTGGCGGAACAGCCGTTGTGAATGGGATTAACGCCGCAAGCACAAACTACGGAGCAGGCGGAGGCGGGGGTTCAGCCTCAAAAACAGGGCTTGGAACATCCGGCTCTTTAAGCTTCGGCAAGGGCGGAAACGGCGCAGGGGGCCACATTTACCTTAATTACAAAATAAGATATGACGCAGCGGGCGGCGGAGGCGGAGGCGCCGGAAGCGTTGCCATTGTAAGGGAATACCGCGTAAACCAAGGCGAATGCACGTTTATCATAGGAAAAGGCGGAGGCGGCGGAAACGTTGCAACAGACGGCATTAAAGGCGGCGACACAAGTGTAGTCTGCACAAACAGTGGCGGCGAAACATTCAGGGTATACGGCGGCGAAGGCGGCAAAAAAGGCGCCACAGCCACAACCCTTGGCGGGCTTTCTGTCGGAGGCGCAGGCGGAGCACACGGACAATACAGCGACGATGTGACAGGGCTTCCGCCATCCAAATTCACGCCTAAGACAGGGCTTGACGGCACGCAGGGCGGTATCAACGATGACACCCATACAAATTACGTTCCTGTGGTCTACAGCGCAGGCGGCAGAGGAGGGCAAGGCGGAACAGGCAAAAAAGGCGGCTGCGGCGGGCTTTTGAACGATGACTTCTGCACCTATGCAACAGACATTGTCCCCGGTATGAACACTATAAACGGGGTAGGGCTTGCCGTTGGGGATGTAAAATTCCCCGATTTAACGGTGGCAGATAATTATGGCGAATCGGGCTCCGGCGGCGGGGGCGGAGGCTGGCATATGCAAACAGGCTCCGGCCAAGGGGGCGACGGCCTTGGAGGCTTTGCGTGCATATGGTGGGAAAAGCTGGAATGACACGGGGAGGTGCGCAGTTCAGTGTCGCCCTGTCCGCCAAGTTCATCGCTTGCCGTCACGGCCTCACATACTTAAGGCCCGCTCGGTCTCATTGGATGCGTCGCGTCACAATTCGACCGTCGCTAAGATTTTAGAACGATAAACAATTTCTCGGGGCGTTTTTGTAACCTTAGCGCCCCTTTTCTTTTGCGGGTTTTTGACGGACGCGAAGCGTGCCTTGCGAGGAAAATGTTGAATTTTTCGAGCTGTCAAATAATCCAAGACAGCGGGTTTTATTTGAAGGTGTTGAAAATTTAAATTAATCGTTTATAATATAGTCATAGGGGGAAGCTCCAAAGAAATGGTACTTCCTTAGAGCTTCACTTCGTACCCTATAGCCAAATTAATAATAATTTAATGACCGCTATAATTACCGTTATGGCGGTCTTTATTATCTTTACAGCCATAGTTCATCCCTCCTTTCCGCGTGTTCTTCGTAAAATACGTGTGCAGCGGAGGGTTTTGGCACTTACCCTAAACTATTTAGTTGTTTTTTTGTTAAATTCAAACATGGCCCGTAATTACCTATAGGCTCAATATTCAGCGCGGCGGCTATTTTTAGCCTTTTCAAACTTGGAAGCGTTTCTCCTCTTCCGATTTTTATTATAGCCCAATTTGAAATAAATACAAACAAATTCTTCTTAAGAGGTGTTTATTGCCTCAACGGCAAAATTCACTTTCTTGTATGATTTAAAAAGCACACAGGCGTTATACCATAGAATTGGCAAGCCCTAGAGGCTCACTTCCCCTTCCAAACAACACAGTTGTTAACTTGAGTTGGAAAGGAGGTGATGCAAGAGGTGTTTATTACTGAAAAAGCGCTACTTCTTATCTTGCTGATAATAATAGCGCTTAAAGACTAAACATTTAGGGCTTTCAAAGGGAATGTATCGAGCATTCCCGCCCTTTATATTTTCATTATACCTCAATTTTTGCCAAATTCAACATGAAATAGCTTCATTTAGATGTGTTGAAAATTTCAATTAATCGTTTATAATAAAAGCATAGGGGGAAGCCCCCGATAGGCTTCTTAAACTAATCGAGGACTTCACTTAGTACCCTATGATGTTAAAACTTTAATGCTACTATGAATAGCGTTGCTACGATTAGTAGCATTATTATTTGCTCTGATGACAAAGTCGGTCCCTTTTCAAAAATCGTGTTATTTGCCCGATATATTTGCCTTTCAAGCTGTTAAAATATTTTTATGCACTCTATCATAACGATAGAATATTCAAAATAAATTAGTGCTAAACTTGTAAAATAGCTAAATAGAAAGGTTTATTATGACAAAAGTGAATTACACGCTTGAAGAATTGCTTTCAAAAATGCTTGTCCTGCAATCCACACTTGAATATGAGGCAAATGCGCTCGACGCCTTGATAAAAACCGCATACGATTACGCACAAAATAAGGACAAAGAGCTTGTCTACCTTTTTGACGCACTGAAAAGCAAGGTGGACAACATAAAGCGCGTCGTGCAGACAAGCGAAGAGTAAAATTTCACGCAATTTTGCAGGGCGGGCAGGTTTTATAAAAGAAACAGGTTTTATAAAATTGCAAACAATGGTAAAATGAAGATATGGACGAAAAGATAAGGTTTTTAGAAGAACGCAAGCTGGCGCGCACAATTAAGGCAGAACAGGAAAGAGAAACTGAGCATTCAACCAAGCAAAAAGAGCTCTTTCAAAAAACTGCCACAAACCCGATTGGACGCGCGTTTTTAAAATTCGTCCACACTAAACACAAATTCAACATCGAAGATTTATAAAATGTTTTACATAAAGCAAAATTTGTTTTTATATCTGACACCAAGGCAAAAATCGCAACTTTTAAGCTTTTTGAAATCGTTTGTAAAAAAGCACTCAAACCTTAGCACAGAGGACATTTTCGACAAATTTGCCGAGGAAGAATATTATTATTTTGAAATTAATAATCCGCATTTTGAATTTATAATTGAATACCTTGAAAATGAAGAGTTTATAAGGGATTTCAAGGTTTTTACAAAATCTGTTTTTGACGAGATGAAATATAAAGAGCTCCAAAAGCCAATTATAGAGGCGCAAAAAGCAAAAGCAAAGGAATTTCGAAAAAAGGCGCAGGATTTTAAAATGAGCAAAATGAAGCCCACAAAAAAACAGCTTTATTATTACGAAAAAGTGGCAAAAGCGCACGGGGTTCAAATGCAGGATGTGTCAAACGCGTCAAGGCTTGATTTAAGAAATTGGATTATGGAAATTATTGACCCGAAAGAAGAAACGGGGGAGGACACCAGCTTTGATTAGACAGGTTGAAAAAATTCTAACGCAGGGCGGCATTGAAAAAAGCGAAGCAAGGGCGGAGGCAGAGCTTATTGTGACCGAAATTTCAGGGCTTAAAATTGAAAAAATCCTTATTTTGAGCTCAGGGGAAGAGTTTTCAGACAGCATAAAGGCTAAAATCCTTAATATAGCAGAGCAAAGAATAAAAACCAAGGCGCCAATTCAGCATATACTTGGCTTTGCATATTTTATGGGCGACAAATTTTTTGTGGATAAAAATGTGCTTATTCCAAGGCCCGAAACGGAGCTTTTGGTTAACTGTGCGGCAAAAATTGGCCGAAAAATCACTTCCGCAAAAGGATTTCAAGGACCGCTTAACATTTTAGACATTGGAACAGGGTGCGGCTGCATTCCGATTGAAATCTCTAAAAGCTTATCAGATGTGCCGCTGGAAGCTATGGGAGTTGATATTTCAACAGACGCACTTCGGGTTGCAATTAAAAATATGGAAACTTTAGGTGAGCAACGACGCGTCATTTTTAGAAAATCAGACGTATTTAGCGGGCTTCGCCCCATTGATAAATTTGATATAATTGTTTCAAACCCGCCATACATCCCAATTTCCGCGCGCCTCACGCTTCAAAACGAAGTGAAAAATTTTGACCCGGATTTGGCACTTTTTGCCCCCGATAAAGACGGCGTAGAATTTTATAAGCGCATTTTAGAAGGCGCAAAAAAACACCTGAAACCAAACGGCTATGTGCTTTTTGAGATTGGCTTTACAAACAGCATTTCGCAGGCGCCAATTGTTTCCGCCCTTGGAGAGCAAAACGGTTTCAAGCTTGAATTTATCGAAAAAGACTTAGCAGGAATTGAGCGTGTGATGTGTTTTTGCGCACAATAAAAACAAAAACCGGCCAAAAATCAATAAAGACGTAAAGGCACACAGAAAAGCTATGTCTAGCCTTGGTTTTCAGCGTTCTCTTTTACAACTTCGCCTTCAATAATTGCGTCTTTAGCGTTTTTAGATTTTCTGTATTCAACAAAATCCATCAAAACTTTGTCAAAATCAAACGCCCAAAGCAAAGGAATTATCCAACCAGCAACGCTCCAAGCAAAGAATAGGTTTATTAAAAATATCCAAAGAATTTGCGGATGTTTTCTGTAGGCCGCAACAATTGTCGGGATAAAATATATAACAAGCCCAAAGCCAAGCCAAAAAATGTTCAGGGCAAGGCCGATTATAATTCCTAAAAATATAAGTGCTAATATTCCAATTAAAATTTCCATACCCGATTCCTTTATTCCTTTGAATCTTCCCCGTTTTCGTCAACAGGCTCAAGCTTTTTAATCTTTAATTTTACAATTCTTGCGTTATCCACTTCAATTACTCTGAATTCGAAGTTTTCAACCTCAACCGTATCGCCCTCTTTTGCAATGTGCCCGAGGTTTTTCACAACAAGCCCGCCGATTGTTTCAATGTCTTCATCTTCAACTTCGGCATTTTTATCATCCAGGCAGAAATATTCATTAAATTCATCAATTCTCATCATCGCATTTGCAATGTATTCATTTTCATAAATTTGCCTGATGTCTGCTTCTTCTTCGTCAAATTCATCCTGCACTTCGCCAAAAATTTCTTCCAGAATATCTTCCAACGTAACAAGCCCCGAAACACAGCCAAATTCATCAATTACAAAGGCCATCTGCCCTTTGCATTTTTTAAATTCGAGCATAAGGTTGTCTATTGTCATCGTTTCGGGCACAAGCATTGGCTTTCTTATGATGTCTGAAAGCTTAATTTCAGCCCCGCTCATCACAAGCGGAAAAAGGTCTTTGATATGCAAAATGCCTGCAATGTGGTCTAAATCTTCACTATATACGGGATATCTTGTATATTGGGTGTCTAAAATTATTTTATTTAACTCCGAAGGCTCAATATCAAGCGGGATACAAGTCATATCGGGCCTTGGAACCATTACCTGTTTTGCCTGAATGTCTGAAAATTTGAAAACGTTTGTTAAAATTTCTTTCTCGGTGTCATTCAAAACCCCTTCCTTGTGGGATTCGTTGATTATCATATCCAATTCTTCAACAGAATGCACCAAATGCCCCGCATGTGCCGGGGGAATTTTAAGCAATGAAAGAAGAAAATTTCCAATTCCGTTTAAAATAAAAATAAACGGTGCAAAAATTTTACTTACAATATACATTGGCCTTGCAACAACAAGGGCCGTTTTTTCCGTGAATTGAAGGGCGATGGATTTTGGCATTAATTCACCAATAATCACATGCATTAAAGTTATAAGCGCAAAGGCAATGGAAACCGCCAAAGAATGAGTTGCAACTCCGCGTGCGGCCTCCGGCAGAAAATGGAAAACAGGTTCAATAAAGCGAACCAAAGTGGCTTCGCCAACCCAACCAAGGCCGATACTTGCAATTGTAATTCCAAGCTGCGTTGCGGCAATGGATCTATCCATATGGTCAACAGAATTTATTGCAATGTCTGCGTCTTCATTGCCCTCTTTTGCAAGCTGTGAAAGCCTTGTCCTTCGAACAGAAACAAGCGCAAATTCAGACGCCACAAAAAACCCGTTTGCAAAAAGCAAAAATACTATTAAAAGTGAATTAAATAAGAGGCTCTGGTCCGTGTCCATTTCTTCTCCAAAAGTGCTCAAAAAACGCAAAAAATTGCATTTTAAAGTTATTATAATAAAAATAACATAAATTTTCAACGGGGAGAAATTTTGATGAAAAAACCGTTATATCTTATTCAAAGTGATTTCAAACATTTCACAGTCTTGTTTATTTTCTTTACAAAGTTTTTTGCCAAGCTCTGCGAGGATAAAAATTTCACCCCTGCTTGAATCTTGAATTTTAGAGAATAAAACTTGCATGGCTCTTGTGTTATCCGAAATATTTGTTCTGATATTATTTAAAATTTTAAGGTTTTTGGTCATATAAGATTTCTTTTTGTTAAGTTTACACAAGCCTTTTGCCACCGTTATGATTTTATGGTACTATACGGCGGTTAAACGATATGTACATATAAACACATTTTGGTAAATTTGTCAACACAGTTTGTGTTTATTTACAAAACTTAACATGTGCGGGGAAAGCAGTGTACGATAAAAAATTGCAAAAAATAAGAAGGACATTAAAACTGTCGCAAGAAGAAATATCCTCACAAATTGGTATATCTTACCGTGCATATACAAGCTATGAGCGCGGCGACAGAAAACCGTCACTGGATTTTCTTGGAAAACTTGTTGAAAAGTTCGGAATAAATCTTAATTGGTTAATTGCAAATAAGGGCGAGATGTTCAATTCCAAACCCCAAGACATTGAACAGACAAAAGAAGCAATATTAAGCGAAGTGCGCAAAATGCTCAAAGACGAAGGGGTTGTGAAGTAAAAGTTACTTACTTTTATCAATTAAATCTTCATTACGCACACTAAAAGAACGGTAAAAAATAATACCCGGCTATTGCTAAAATTATGCAAGCAATATAGTTTGCAGGCATATCAAGCATCGGCATAATTAGACCCTATTTCTTTTTTTTGATTGTACTCTTGAATATATATTTGAGCAACCTTAATTTGCGCGACGAAGAAGGCCTGTGAAGCTTGTTTTTGGCGTCGGTTCGTCGTCTTCTGGGAGCTCCGGCCTTTTAATTCTGTCAGGCACAGGTTTTTCAAAGCTTGAAAGGCCGACAGGGCCCTCGTTTATCTTTCCAAAAACACCAAATACGCCGTTAAATATATTCATAATCTTATCCATCGTTTTTCCTTTCCCGTTTTTCTAAAGGGTCATTTTCTAAAATATTATATTTAATAGGGGAAACAAATAAATTCGCTTTTTCTCTAAATTGTTATGATAGAATAAAGTATAATGTTTTTTTAAAAATTGTAAAGAACGATATGGACGATAGTGTAATAAATTCCAATATACAAAAGGCACTTGAAGCGGTAAAAAAACCTTACACAAAAGAAGAAATCAAGGCTGTGCTTTGCGGGGAAGACGAATTTGAAAAGCCTGTTGCAATAATATCTTTAGACACAATTGAAAAAGAAGAGGCAGAGCTTTTAATTCAAAATTTAACAGGCTGTGACGGCAGAATTAGAGAAGCTTCCGCCGTAAAAATTTCAGAATTCCTTTCAAACCGGGCAACTGCAGAATTTTTTCTTGATGAATTAAGCGTAAAAACCATTCTAAACGGCATTATGGACATAAACCCAAATGTCGGACGTGCTTTAATTGATGGCATAAAAGAATGTAAACCTTTGCAGGAAGCTATATTGCCCTTTCTTTTACAAAGAATTTCAGAATTAATCGAAAAATTAAAAGAAATGTCCAAAACGCCTTTCCTTGAAAACAAGCTGAATGACAAAAGAAACCATGCAAAAAACAAGGTGGTTTTCAATCTTTATTGGGGAATGGAAGCACTTTATTATACAAATTTTAACAATTTTCAAACAGGGGATATAAGAAATAAAATTATAGATATATTAAGTTTCACATCAGACTATACAGACTATACAATAAGGGAAAAAGCCGCAAAAATTCTTTTCAAAACAGAAAATGCGCCCGATGATTTGTTACAGAAATTGAAAAATGATAAAAATTTTTATGTAAAAAATCAGCTTTTATGTTAACATCAAAGGAAGTAGAAATGAAATAGGGATATTTTATGATTTCAGTAAACGATTTAAAAACCGGCTTAACATTAGAA